>CACIRX010000004.1 GCA_902589175.1 uncultured Pelagibacteraceae bacterium
AATTTACATTTGATAAAAAAACTTTGGATATGAAAAAGTGGGAAATTTATGATGAATTTGATAATAAAACTGTTTTTAAGTTTACAAAAATAAAAAAAAATATATTTATAAGTCAAAATTTATTCGTGGTTAGATACAATTAAACCACAGGCAGGTTGTAAAAAAAATTCAATTAAAATGACGGTCGGTTCAAATAGTGAGCTTAAGCATTGGCTTGAGTCTAATAAAATTTCTGAAGTTGAATGTATCTTTCCTGATATGGCAGGATCTTCAAAAGGAAAAATTTTACCTGTTCAAAGGTTTGTAAAATCGATCGAAGATCAAAGCCTTAAACTTGCAGACTCAGTTTTTGGACAAACAGTTTCTGGGAAGTGGGTATATGAAAGTGAGGTCATTGATTATGTTGAGGAGGATCTGTTTATGTCTCCTGATTTGTCAACATTAAGAAAAATTCCATGGAATAAGGAACCTACAGCTCAAATTATTTGTGACTTAAAATATGGTACCGGTGATCCATCTGAGATTGCACCAAGACAAGTTTTAATAAACATTATTAATCAATTAAAAGAACAAGATTTAAAAGCAGTTGTTGCACCAGAATTAGAATTTTATTTATGTGAGCAAAACCTTGATCCAGACCTTCCACTGAAAACGCCTGTTGGTAAATCAGGCCGCAGGGAAACTGGTAGCCGCGTATTTGGCATTGATGCGGTAAATGAATTCGATGCTTTAACAGATGATATTTATGATTATTGCGAGCTTATGGAAATTGGTGTTGATACTCTTGTGCACGAGTCGGGTCCTTCTCAAATTGAAATTAATTTAAATCATGGAGACCCGTTAGCACTTGCAGACCAAGCATTTATGTTTAAAAGAGCCGTCAGACAAGTTGCTCTTAAACATGGTATACATGCAACTTTTATGGCAAAGCCGTATCAAGGACAGCCTGGTAGTTCAATGCATATTCACCAAAATTTAGTTTCTATGAAATCAAACCAAAATCTTTTTAGCGATCAAGAGGGAAATAACTCAAAAGAATTTTTAAGTTATATTGGAGGTCTCCAAACATATTTACCAGATGCAATGCTGTTGTTTGCTCCATATGTTAATTCTTACAGACGTTTTGTCATTGATGCTTCAGCTCCAATTAATACCCACTGGGGAATAGAGAATAGAACAGTTGCTTTTAGGGTACCCACATCATCTCCAGAGGCAAGAAGAATAGAGAACAGAATACCGGGTGCAGATACTAATCCATATTTAGCTATTGCAGCTTCGCTGGCATGTGGTTTCCTTGGTTTAAGAGAAAAGTTGGAGCCAGAAAAGCCAACTGCAGGAGATGCTTTTGAAAGAAGACATAACATACCTAAATATCTTCCAGATGCTCTTAAAAGATTAAAAGTAAGTAACGAACTATCAGAAACTCTTGGAAAAGAATTTGTTACACTTTTTACAGAAATTAAGCAAACAGAGCATGATGCTTATCAGAACGTTATAAGTGCCTGGGAAAGAGAACACTTATTACTTAACGTATAAATTATAAAATATCGATATTTAAAAAATATCCTTTTTTTTCCTCAAAAATAACTAAATTGCTTAATGAAAGTTTTTTTTCAATTTTTTTACGTAGAGAATATATGTGTGTCTCAAGAGTATGAGTATCAATCGACTCATTATAACTCCAAACCATGTTCAACAAATTTTTTTTTGACAAATAAGTGTTATGATTTTCAATCAAGCACGCAAAGATTTGTGACTCTTTCTCAGTAAATCGTATTGATAATTTATTCGCATATAATGTTCTTAATTGAGGATCATATGTAAATTTCTTAAATCTTAACTTACGCAGACTTTTTGAGTGTATTTGTTCTAAACCTACTTGTACTATTTTTGAAATATCTGCAAATTTTATTGGTATATCTAGTACTGTTACATCTTGATCTAAATTGTCTATTTTCAAATTCCTATTTGAAGTATTGATTAAAAGTACTTTTTGAAAATTATTCACGAACTTTGAGTTTTCAAAAAAGTAGGAGTCATCTGTTACCAAAATATTTGAAGTAATGGTCTTGATGTCTTTTTCTGAAGTTGACTGAAATATAAATTTTTCATTTGTATAGTTCGTATTTATTATTTCTTTGATAAAAGTTTTTAATCTTTGATCTGCAAATGAGATAGGGATTATACTTTTTTCTGTCATCTAAATGAATATAATATAGAAAATGAATTTATTAGTAAAAAATAATTTTCTTTATACTGCTAGAGATACTTTACGTTGTGCCATTGGTCGTAATGGTTTAACTAAAAATAAGATCGAGGGTGATATGTGTACTCCTGTAGGTGAGTTTAAATTTGATAAAATTTACTATCGAGCAGATAGATTGGATAAATTAAATTTTCTTATCCCTTCACATTCTATAGATGCTGATGATGGATGGTGCGATGACCCTTCAAGTAAATTATACAATCAGTTCATTAAATTTCCATTCAACGAAAGTGCGGAAAGGTTGCACAGAGATGACGGCCTCTATGATCTTATTTGTGTAATTAGTTACAATACAGATCCTATAGTGGCAAGAAAAGGAAGTGCGATATTTTTACATATTTGCAAACCTAACTTTGAAAGTACAGAAGGATGCGTAGCAATTGAGAAAAGTAAATTAATTGAAATATCACAAGAAATTGACTTGGATACCAAGATAACAATTAGTTATTAATTCCTCTCGCCAAAAATATGAGTGCCAATTCTGATATGTGTTGCACCACAAGCGATAGCAGTTTCATAGTCACCTGACATGCCCATACTAAGATAAGGTAAATGAAAGTTTTTTGCTAGATCTCTTAATTTAATAAAGTGTACTTTGGGATCTTCATTAATTGGCGGTAAGCACATCAAGCCAACAAAATTCAGTTTATAATTTCCAATGCAATCTGAGATAAATTTTTCTGCATCTTGAAACAGGACTCCTGACTTTTGGGATTCATTGCCTGTATTTATTTGTATAAAATATTTTCTTTTTATACCTGTAGAAGATTCTAAATTTGAAAATAACTTAATAATTTTCAATCTATCAATTGAATGAATTACATCACAATGTTCATGAATTGCCTCGACTTTTCTGCTTTGAATACTGCCAATAAAGTTGAGTGATAGGTTTGGAAATTTCATTTTTAAGTCTGGCCATTTTGTTTCAATTTCTTGAATCTGGTTTTCACCAAAAGATACGTGGTTCTGTCTAACCACCTCTATTATATTTTGAACTGGCTTTTTTTTACTAACTGCAATTAATTCAATTTCTTTTATATCTCTTTTTGCAAGATCAGCAGCTTTTTCGAGTGCTAGAGTAAATGATTTGTAAGAATTCATAAAAAAAAATGCCCTACATTTTCATGTAGGGCATTTCGAGTTAAAATCTAATAAATAAGTTATTAGAAACCAACTACATACATAAAGTTCCAATGATCAGTGTCACCAGTGTCAGTACCAGCTACATCAGTTTCAGTATAATCTAAACCGAAAGAAGCAGCTCCCATACCTTTACCTATTGATACTCTCATGTAGTCAACATCTGTAGCTAGGTCAGCGTCAGCAAATGTAACACCAACGTTCATGCCCATAGCAGTAGTTCCTACACCCATTTGAGTTTCTTCACCACCGTTGTCACCGTCATAGACAGCATAACCTAAGTTAAGGCCTGCAATTGAGTAACCAACAGTTACGAATGATGGGTCAATGTCTGCAGTAGCAGGCGCTATGTAATCAATTGATGATACACCAGCTTTAACTGTTGCACCCATAAGTGACATACCAGCTGCATAAGACATTACAGGGTTAGTAGTTGCACTTTCCATACCTCTAGTTACTTTGAAGTCAATGCCTCCAACTGAGTTAGAGTATGCAATTGAGTTACCACTAGCAGTGTCACCATCGTTGTAGTTAGCATTTAAAGCTGAACCACAAGCATTAAGTGAGAAACATGCCGGTGAACCGTCCATGCCATCAACAGCTGAGTCTTGACCAGTACCTAAACCGATTGTACCCATACCTGTATCGATGTTTACATCTGTTACAAGGTTAGTCGTCCCAGCAGTTCCGTTCAAAGACATTGTTAAAGAAACACCCATACCGTTATCTAGTGAGTCACTGTATGTAACGTATATGGAGTTAGTCGAGAAAGTAGAAGCAACGTCTGCGCTAGTATCATCAATTGAACCAGCGAACAAACCACCAATTGACATTTCAGCTTGAGCCGCACTAGCAGCCATTACTGAAGCCAAAGCAGTTGCTCCAATTATTTTTGATCTATTCATAGTAATTTCCTTTCATATGATAATTGATCATAGTTAAATTTAACTATGGTTGTTTTATCAAAAAAAGTGCTTTTAATTAATGATATTTTCCTAAATACCACATTTAATTGTCAATGTGTGATATTTTTGCAACTGACAGAATATATTGAAAAAATAACAAAAATTGATTATTTCATCATATTAAGTTAATAAAAAGTAATATTTATCGATTTCACAAAAAAACATGAGAAAACTCTTCATTTTATTGATTTCAATTCTAACTTTTGTAGCTTGCGCTCAATTGCAACAAATGTCTGATGATCCTAAGGAATATGCCTCTGAAAAACAAAGGATTATGACAAAAAAAGTTGAAGAAAGAGACATAAATCTTCCTGAGGGTAGCACCATCTTAGATGGAGAATCTGGCTTTTCTCTTGGAGATATTTTAGGTGGGGGCTCATCCTCTGACTATGGTTTAGACTCTATTACCTTCAAGGTTGCTCTCGATAAAATTAGTTTCATGCCCCTTCTATCTGTTGACTCTATGTCTGGGGTAATAGTAACAGACTGGTACAGTCTTGATGACGGTCAAAGTAGAATTAAAATTAACATTCGTGTAGTAGACCAAGAGATGACTGATAATAGTTTGGTTGTTACTTTGTTCAGTCAATCTTTAAACGAAGGCCAATGGATAGATCAAGGCATAAATGATACGCAAAGTTTAAAGATTAAAGAAAGTATTTTATCTTCTGCCCGAGAGCTACAAATTGCTGCTGAGCTTTAGGCTATAGATAATCTTTTGATGTCTGAAAAATATAATCCAAAAATAATCGAAAAAAAATGGCAGTCGTATTGGTCTGAAAATAAACTTTTTGAAAGTAAAGTAATTAAAGACAAAGAGAAATATTACATTTTAGAAATGTTTCCTTACCCATCAGGTAAAATACATATGGGACATGTTCGCAATTATACTTTAGGGGATGTTATTGCCAGATTTAAACGAGCCATAGGTTTTAATGTAATGCATCCTATGGGATGGGATGCATTCGGCTTGCCTGCAGAGAATGCTGCTATTGAAAATAGCACTTCACCTAAAACATGGACGTATGAAAATATTTCAACAATGAAAAATCAATTAAAGCAAATGGGACTCTCTCTTGATTGGTCACGTGAACTTGCTACGTGTGATGAAATTTATTATCACCAACAGCAAAAATTATTTTTAAAATTTTATAACGACAATTTAATTTATAAAAAAGAATCTCTTGTTAATTGGGATCCCGTAGAAAATACCGTTCTAGCTAATGAACAGGTTATTGACGGTAAAGGGTGGCGCTCAGGAGCGGATATTGAGCAAAAAAACTTATCTCAGTGGTTTTTTAAAATTACTAAATACGCTGAAAGTCTTATGGACAGCTTAGATTCAATGGATGGCTGGCCAGAAAAAGTGAAGGCAATGCAAAAAAACTGGATTGGAAAGTCCTTTGGTTGTGAAATTGATTTTGAGGTCTCATCTGATTTAACACTCTTAAATAATAAAAAAATTAAAATATTTACCACTCGGCCAGATACAATTTTTGGAGCAACATTTTGTGCATTATCTCCTTTTCACCCGCTTGTAGAGGAACTTATTAAGGAGGACAAAAGTATCGAAAATCAAGTATTTGAAATGAGATCACAAAAAATCAGTGAAGAGTCCATAGCAAAAAATGATAAATTAGGCATACCTACAAAACTAAGCATTAAACACCCGTTTATTAAAGATAAATTATTACCAGTATATATAGCCAACTTTATCTTAATGGACTATGGCTCTGGAGCAATATACGGATGTCCTGCTCACGATCAAAGAGACCTAGATTTTGCAATTAAATATAACTTAGAAATAATTCAAGTGATTGATCCTGAGGACCAAACTCCATTTGATAACAAAAATGCAATAGTAGGCAATGGGAGATTAATTAACTCAGATTTTTTGAATGGGCTTTCAATAGAAGAAGCAAAAAAAACAATAATAACAAAAGTTGACGCTCTTAAGATAGGTAAACAAACAATCAATTATAGATTGAGAGATTGGGGTATTTCAAGACAGAGATACTGGGGTTGCCCAATTCCGATCATGTATAGAGAAGATGGAAAAGTAATTGCCGTTCCAGAAGATCAGTTACCACTATTACTTCCTGAGGATATTGATCTATCTGTTGCAGGAAATCCGCTAGATCGTCATCCCACATGGAAATATACTAAATGTCCAGAAACGGGTATGAACGCTATCAGAGAAACTGATACTCTCGATACCTTTGTAGATTCTGCTTGGTATTTTCTTAGATTTTGCTCTCCCTTAAATCAACATCAACCATTTGATGATGAAGAAATGAATTATTGGATGCCAGTTGATCAATATGTCGGAGGTGTAGAACATGCTATATTGCATTTGTTATATTCACGTTTTTTTACAAAAGCATTAGGGCTGGAAAATGTGAAAGAGCCATTTAATAGTCTCTTTACCCAAGGTATGGTTTGTCATAACACGTATAAAAATGAAGAGAAAATTTGGGTGTTTCCAGAGGATGTAGAGAAAAAAGGTAACCAATATTTTCAAATTTCAACAGGACAAAAAGTTACAGAAGGTCCAATCGAGTCAATGTCAAAATCAAAAAAGAATGTGATTGATCCTGAGTCAATAATAAACAGGTATGGCGCAGACTCTGCAAGATGGTTTATGTTATCTGATAGTCCGCCAGAAAAAGATATTAAATGGTCTGAGTCGGGTATTAATGGTGCATGGAAGATTTGCCAAAAAATATGGAATTTAATCATTCAAAATAGAGAATACTTAAGCATGAATGCAGCCTCTCAGAATATAGTTTTTGAGGGTAACGCCCTGAGTTTGATGAAATTGGTTCACCAAAATCTTAAGTCAGTGACAGAGAGCATTGAGAAATTTCAAATGAATGTCGCCATTGCAAAAGTATTTGAATTAGTCAATGCGATTTCAAAATTTGAAACAGTAAAGGAAGATGATAAACATGCAGTTGCTCAATCACTGAAAATTTTAATTCGTATAATTGAACCTATTGTTCCGCACTTAGCAGAAGAATGCTGGGAATTTACAAATAATACTAATTCTCTATTAAATGAACCATGGCCAAAAGCTAATGAACTTTATCTTATTAATAATGAGGTAACAGTAGTGGTTCAAATAAATGGTAAAAGGAGAGGAGAGGTTCTCGTAAAAAAAGACTCCTCAGAAGAAGATATCTATAATGAATTAAAGAATGTTAGTAATATTAATAATGCAATTACTGGTAAAAATATATTAAAATCAATTTATGTGCAAAATAAAATACTCAATATTGTTTTAGAATCATGAACAGGCACGAACGCCGTCGGCAGCAAAAAAATAATAAAATTAATAATAAAGTTAATGAAAATTTACTCGAAGGTATCAAACTTCATACAAATAAAGAATACAAGAAAGCAGAAGCGTTTTATAATCAAGTACTTGCTAAAGAACCATCAAACTACGACGCAATAAGACATCTTGGAATCCTTTTTCAAGATTTAAAAGATTACGAGCGTGCGTATCAATATTTTATTCAAGCAGTAAAAATAAATCCACGTGGATTTGAGGCTCTTAATAACCTTGGTACGATTCATCTTCGTAATCAAAATTATGACTTAGCATTTAAATGCTTTCAGAGATCTATTGGGATCAACAACAAGTACTTGCCATCGATTAATAACTTAGCAGCTTATTATTATAAAATTACTAATCCTTCGAAAGCATTAGAATTTGCAGAATTAGCACTAAAATTACAACCAAGTAATCAAATGGCAAAAAGTCAATATGCAAAAGCTCTTTTAATAAATAACAAGGCTGATCAAGCTATTATGATATTTGAAAAATTAAATGCCGACTTTCCAGACGTTGATGATCACAAGTACAATCTTACATCGGCCTATAAAGAAATGGGAGAATTTGAAAAAGCCAATAAAATTGCTACAGCAGAATTTAAAATTGACTATAAAAAGCTACCCTTTCTCTTAACATACACGAATGTAAAAAGTAACAAATTGGAGGATAAACATATACAATACTATGAGGGATTATTAAATAAAACTGAAACTGATCCAGCTGATAAGGTATTAATATGTCATTCTTTTTTTAATTATTTTAAACATCAAAGAGACTACAACAAAGCTGGTGAATACCTTGTAAAAGGAAATAATTTACAATACAAAATGCGGTCGTTTGACTTAGAAAATGACATAAATTTTTTCAAAAAAATCGAAAGTTTATTTTCAGTCAATATCAATTTTCAAAATAAGGATAAGTTAAAAAAGAATATACCAATTTTTATTTGTGGGATGCCAAGATCAGGCACTACTTTATGCGAGCAAATCCTGTCTTCTCACTCAAAAATTGAGGGCGCAGGTGAATTGGTATATCTCGCTGCCGCTTCAGGGCTTACAAAAGTAATTCTACCAAGTAGCGATCAGATAAAGAGTTTGGAACAGATATTAAGTAACCAAGAATTATTAATGATTGCAAGACAAAAATATTTAAGAAATCTAGCAGACCATAGCAATGAAGAGTCGATATATATTTGTGATAAAATGCCTCACAATTTCATACTGATAGGTTTGATAAAAATTTTATTGCCTGAGGCTAAGATTATTTATTGTAAACGAGATCCAATCGATAACTGTTTCTCACTCTACTCACATAAATTTGTGGATTTATCACATCAATACTCGTATGACCAGAAAGTGCTGGTTAAATACTATAGATTACATGAAAAACTTATGGATTTCTGGTTTAAAAAATATGCAAAAGATATTTTTATTCTTGATAATGAAGAACTTGTAAACAACCAAGAAAAGATATCAAAAGAATTAATTGACTTCTGTGAACTTAGTTGGGAAAAGCAATGTCTTGAGTTTTTTAAGAATAAGAGGCAAGTTAGAACAGCAAGTATTGAACAAGTCAGAAAGCCTATGACGAATAAATCAATAGGCGCGTGGAAAAAATACGAGAAAAATTTAGAGAATATGATTCAAGAATTAAAAAAATGATAAGATATTTAATAATTATTTTAGTTTTATTATTTATTAACAATTGTGGTTTCAAACCTATTCACCAGATTACAGAGACAGATTCGAATTTTAGTAATTATACAGTTGAAGTACAGAACAGTGTATCAAGAGAAATAATTGATGAGTTAAATGCAAGTTTTATCGCAGATGGTGAAATAAATTACAAAGCTGTAATATCAGTAAACGAAGATTTGAATCCTCTCATTATTAATACTAACGGTACAGTTGCAAAATATAGAATAGAAATTGAAATAAATTATCAACTTATTCAACTAGACTCCGGAGATGTCATCTCTGAGGGAACGACAAGAGGTTTCGCCCAATATGACACTGTAGATTCAGAAGTAAGTAATGAAGATACTAGGAAAAGTATGACAAAAATTGCGGCAAAAAATGCGTTTCAAATTATGTCATCAAGAATACAGAGCAGCATCTTGAAATAAATGATCATCAAGGAGCATCAGTTACGAAACATCTTTACCAAGGATGCTAAATTTTTAGGTATTCTTATTTATGGTCCAAACGAAGGACTTGTAAAAGAGCAAATAGAAAGAATTACAAATACCTACCTAATTGAAGATGAATATGAAAAAATAAATTTTAATGGAAAAGATTTAGATCATGATCCGCAAATGCTGAATGATATAACAAGTACTGTCTCAATGTTTTTCAAAAAAAAGATCGTTATAGGAGACGCCGTCAAAGATAAACACCTCAATATTATTGGAGACATTGTGTTAAATGCTCCGCAAGATACAGTGCTGATAATTAGAGATGGCAATTTAAATAAGTCCTCAAAAATTAGAAATTTTTTTGAAAAGGAAAATAATTCACTCTCACTTGCATGTTACGAAGACGATGGAAGATCAATAATTAAAAACATTAATGAATTTTCAAAAAAAAATAATCTTGAACTTAATCGAGATATAAAAAATTTTCTTTTGCAAACCCTCAGCAATGATCGCCTAGTTAGTAAACGCGAACTTGAGAAAATTGAAATATTTTATAGAGGGTCAAAAGAAAAAGCTAATTTAGATGTAATTAAAAAATTACTTAATGACTCTAGCTCTCAAAATTTAAATAAAATGAACGAAAATGTTATGTTTGGAAATACCGCTAAAAGTTCAAAAATTATAAATAAATTATTATCTGAAGGAACAAGCCCTGTCAGCTTAATAAGAAGTCTTACAAACTATTTAACAAGAATGCAGCAAACAAAGATTGAAATGAAAAAAGGTAACAACTTTGAAACTTCTATCAGAATCCTAAAGCCACCAGTGTTCTGGAAAGATAAGGATAATTTTCAAACACATTGTCTTATGTGGCCTCTTCGTACTATTGAAAAAAACTTAGTTAACCTTTTAGAAACAGAGATTGCTTGCAAAATAAACAGTAGATTAGCAAATCTAAATTGTGAGAAATCGATTTTAATAATTGCAAATAATGGAAGACAATATTTTAAAAATTAATTTTTTAATTTACCTGTCACTAATTCTAATTGATCAAGAGACTTATATTCTATTTTAATTGAACCACCTTTTTTTCCTTTGTGATCTATCGATACGTTTAATCCTAACTTTGCTGTTAAGTTATTTTCTAGATCAATCGTATCAGGGTCTTTTAATTTAACTTTCTTGACCCCTGGCTTATTCTGTTTTGCAAGGTCTTCTGCAGCTCTTACGCTTAAATTTTCACTAACAATTTTTTCCGCTAGTTGTTCTGGGAAGGCACTATTCATAATAGCGCGGGCATGCCCTGATGAAATCTTTCCCTCAGAAATCATATCTTGAATGGACTGAGGTAGGCCAAGTAGTCTGATTATATTTGCAATATGACTTCTGCTTTTACCAACAATATCTGCAAGTGCTTCTTGAGTATGGCCGTGGTTTTCAATTAACCTTTTATATCCCGCTGCTTCTTCAATTGGTGATAGATCAGAACGTTGTACATTTTCTATAATTGCGATTTCTAACGCTTCTACATCATCTAGTTTTCTAACAACTGCAGGAATTTCGTGAAGTTGTGCAATTTGTGCTGCTCGCCATCTTCTCTCACCTGCAATGATTTCATATATTCCATTTTCTGTTGGTGAGGGTCTAACTAATATTGGTTGAACAAGCCCTTTGGATTTTATGGACTCAGCTAATTCATTAATACTATTTTTATCAAATAGTCTTCGAGGCTGTGACGGGCTTGGTTTTAAATTTGAAATAGAAATTTTTGTTTCTTGATTTGAAGTTTCATTTTGAATTGAGACATCTTTAGTATCACCCATAAGTGATGAAAGTCCACGACCCAGACCTTTTTTTGAAATTGATGAACTCATTAAGCTGCTTCCTGTTCTTTGTTTTGTCTTATGATCTCATCCGCTAACCTTAAATATGCCTGACTACCGGCAGCCTTTTGATCATAAATTAATGCAGGCATACCAAATGAAGGAGCTTCTGAAACTCTTACGTTACGGGGTATGATGGTTTCATATACTTGTTGACTTAAATGTTTTTTAACATCGTCAGCAACTTGTGAAGAAAGTTTATTTCTTGCATCGAACATTGTTAACACTATTCCATCGATTGTTAGATTTTGATTTAAATTTTGTTTAACCCTATCAATTGTTTTTATTAATTGACTAAGACCTTCTAAAGCAAAAAATTCACATTGAAGTGGGACTATGACAGAATCAGCTGCGGTCATTGCCATGACAGTTAGAAGACTTAAAGCTGGTGGGCAATCAATAAAAACAAAACTAAAATCATTTAATGAGTTTTGGTCTGTTAAAATTTTTTTAAGTGTAAAAGCTCTATCATTTACTTCCGCAAGTTCAGGTTCAATGCCTGATAGATCCACAGTAGATGGAATGATTTTTAAATTTTCTATTTCAGTGTTTTGAATTGCATCAAATAAATTGCTTTGAGATGCAAGAACTTCATAAATTGAATTATTTCTGTTTTGATAATCTATACCTAAACCTGTACTTGCGTTTCCTTGAGGGTCGAGATCAATAATTAAAACTTTTTCCCCAATAGCGGCTAAGGCTGTGGATAAGTTTATTGCTGTTGTAGTTTTTCCCACCCCACCTTTCTGATTTGAGATAGCTATTATTTTATTTTTCATTAAGTTATTGATTTTATTATATTTTTTAGTTCCAAAATAAAAGAACCCTTTTCTCTTTCATTTTCATGCAATACATGAGTAAAATCCCAACATTTAGTAGCTTGCACGATCTCTTCTTCTATATGTACACCTTTATGCAAAAGCAATGTAGTGTTTTTTTTGCATATATTATAACTAATTGATAATAAATGATTTAATTGGCTAACAGCTCTTGCTAAAATGATATCAAATTTTTTATTTTCAATTTTTTCTGCTTTAATGGGAATCACTTCAGTGTTTTTAAGATCTAAGTTAACAATACATTTGTTAAGAAAAGACACTCTTTTAGGTCTATTTTCACATAAAAAAACCTTATTTTTTGGGCCAAACATTATCGAAACTGGTATACCTGGAAGGCCAGCACCACTGCCAATATCAATGATATCATTTCCATTGCTAGTTATAAACTGAACTAATCTTAAAGAATCATAGAAATGTCTTATCCAGATAAAGTTTTTATCATTCTTTGATATTAAGTTTTGGTCTTCTGCCAAAATCATTTCTTTGAATTCAGCCAATTTTTCAATTGTTTCACGTGAAACATTTGGCAAGAGCTCTTTTAGAGCATCAGGCGAATCAATCATTATTTTGATATTAAGCTAATTTTTGTGATTTAGCTTTGGTTTTTATATATGATAAAATAACACTGAGGGCCGCAGGTGTAACCCCATCAATTCTTGATGCTTGAGATAAGTTTTTAGGCTTAATTTTTGTAAGCTTTTCAATGATTTCTGTTGATAAACTGGGAATTAATTCATATTTAAGATTAGGTGGAATTTCAACTTTTTCCTCTTTAGTAAGTGAAATTATCTCACTTTCTTGCTTTTTAAGATAGCCTTTATAATGAGCCTCCGTTGTTATTTGATCAAGAATTTCATTGCTATATTGCTTTAGATTTAAGTCAAAGATCTCATCTATTTTATCAATATCGATATTAGGATAAGCTAATAAGTCAAAAGCTGATCTTTTTTTGCCATCTTGATTAATTTGAACTCCAATCTTTGAAAGTGCATTAGGTGTAACATATTGATTTTTAACAATTTTATTGACTTTTTCTAGTTCAATTTTTTTAGCTGAATACTTTTCATATCTGCGAGCCTCAACTAACCCTAAATTGTACCCAACCTCTGTTAATCTTAAATCTGCATTATCTGCTCTTAATAACAATCTGTATTCTGCCCTAGAAGTGAACATTCTGTAGGGCTCAGTAACCCCTTTTAGAGTTAAGTCGTCAATCATTACACCAATGTACGAGTCGTTTCTTGAAAAAACATGTTCTTTATTACTTAGGGATATTGCAGCATTCAAACCTGCTACAAGCCCTTGCGCAGCAGCTTCCTCATAACCTGTTGTGCCGTTTATTTGACCAGCAAGATAAAGACCTTTTATTTTTTTTGTTTCCAATGTTTGGTAAAGTTCTTGTGGATCAATAAAATCATACTCAATTGCATAACCATGCCTTACTATTTTAGCATTCTCTAAACCATTGATTTTACTTATGAATTCGTCCTGTACATGTGGCGGAAGAGAAGTTGAGATGCCATTTGGATATATTAAATCACTATCAAGTCCCTCTGGTTCTAAGAAAATTTGATGCCTCAATTTATCTGCAAATTTTACAACTTTATCTTCTACAGAAGGGCAATATCTTGGCCCTGTACCGCTGATTTGACCTGAGTAAATAGCTGATTTTGTTATATTTTTTTGAATTATATTGTGAACTGCATCATTTGTATACGTCATGTGGCACGGTAATTGTTCATTATGAGTTTTTGTGGTTAAGAACGAAAAGTAAGAGTGCTCATCGTCAGCCTCCTGTTTTTCAAGCTTAGAAAAGTCTATTGTATTTTTATCCAGTCTCGCAGGTGTCCCGGTTTTTAAACGTCCAATATTAAAGCCAGTTTTATAGAGTGAGTCTGCAAGTCCTATTGAGGGAGAATCGCCATGTCTTCCAGCAGGAATAGTTTTGTCACCTAAGTGGATCAAACCATTCAAAAATGTACCAGTTGTAATAATAACTTTTTTGGTAGATATTTTTTTACCACTTGCGCAAATCACACCAGCAATTTGTTTATTATTATCAAAAATTAAATCTTCTACAGGGTCAAACAAAAGTTCTAAATTTTGTGTATTTTCAATCTCCTCCTGCATGTGTTTTTTATAGAGCTTTCTATCCGATTGAGCTCTTGGTCCTCTTACTGCAGGGCCTTTTGTTCTATTGAGTAATCTATATTGAATACTTGATAAATCAGCTATACGCCCCATTATTCCATCCAGGGCATCGATTTCCCTTACTAAATGGCCCTTACCAAGACCACCGATTGCAGGGTTACAGGACATCTCACCAATGGTATAGAATTTATGGCTGATTAAGAGGGTTTTTGCACCAACACGTGCAGAAGTAGTCGCAGCTTCACAGCCAGCATGCCCTCCTCCAACTACAACAACATCATAACTAGTCATGATTAAGTTAATTAAATTAACTTAGACTAATTGCAATCAATTATTTTTTTATTTACCGATGCAAAAATCTTTAAAAATAACTTCTAAATATTCTTCAACATCAACATGACCAGTTATTTTTCCGATTTCTTGAATGGCTAATCTTAACTCTTCAACCATAAGTTCAGAATTAACTTTTAAATCTATACTTTTTGCACTGAGTAAACTTTGTATTGAATTTTGAACACCTAGAATGTATCGAGTCTTTGTTGGTATTGTATCGGTATAACTTATGAATTTACTTGATACGTGCTCAGCAATTTTATTGATTAAATTATCAATACCACTTCCATTTGAAACTGAGATATTGATACAGCCTTCTTTTTTATAATTATTATGCAAGTCACATTTATTTAGAACTGTAAGTCGATCCTGATGTAACTCAACATCATTTGGATCATCAAATAATTCCAAAACTAAATTTGCTTCTTTTATTTTACTTTGAGTTATTTCAATTCCTTTTTTTTCGATCTCGTCTTCAGTGTCTCTTAAACCCGCAGTGTCTGTTAAAATGACTGGAAATCCAGCAATATTTAGCCTTACTTCAATCGCGTCTCTGGTCGTGCCCTCCCTATCAGACACAATTGCAACATCACGATTGGCAAGTGAATTTATCAAACTTGATTTGCCAACATTTGGAGATCCAATGATGGCGACTTTATAACCGTCTCTTAATATTTCTCCTTGATTACTTTGTTTTAAGTGCTCATTCATTTCGTCTAAAACTTTTTCAATTTTCGAATTGATGTTGTTAAGAACATTTTCAGGAATGTCTTCATCTGCAAAATCTATATCCGCTTCAAGATAAGCTACTAATTCTATTAGAGACTTTCTCCATGACAAATATAATTTATTCAGTGAGCCATTCATCTGAGACAGTGCTTGATTATGTTGGATTTCAGTTTGCGCATTAATTAGATCACCCATAGCTTCAATTGCTGTAAGATCCATTTTGTTATTCACAAATGCTCTTTTTGAAAATTCACCGGGTTGAGCAAGTCTCAACTGATCAATATTAGAAAGCGATTTAAGTAAAAGCTGAACAGTTGTATGGCCGCCATGAACATGAAACTCAACAACATCTTCACCTGTGAAACTTTTTGGTTTTGAGAAAAACACAGCAAGACCTTTGTCAATTAAGTTACCGCTTTCTGGATCATAAAATTCTGATTTTGTTAAGACGTTTGGATCGAAGTGACTCTTTCTAGAAATGGTTTTAAGAGCTGTGAGCGCTAGATGTCCAGAGACTCTTACAACCGCTAACCCCGCAACACCACTGGCAGTCGATAGTGCAAAAATTGTCATTTTTTTATTTGGAGGTTTTCAGCGATACGGTCATTAATAAGATGTTCATTGATTACTTGGTCCACCTCTCCTTCTGTTTTACACGAGTACCAAACATTATCTGGATAAACAACAAGTGTGGGACCAAATTCACAATGATCTAAACAGCCTGATGCATTTATTCTTATTTTCTTATCGGAGACTAATTCTTTTGTTTTTTTCTTCATATAGGCTCGAAGCACTGTTGAATTTTTAGAAGCACAACAACCTTTTGGGTGACCTTCAGGTCTTTGGTTTGTACAAAAAAATACGTGTCTTTCAAAAAATTTGTTAGTCATAAGGTCAAAAAATTATAATATCTTATATATATGAGCAGCTACGTTTTCAAATCAATCATTGGCAATATTGAGCTTGTCTCAAGCAAAAATAGAATAATTGCAGTTCATAGAACAAGGAAAAAGCCTAACAAGACAGAAAATAAGCTTCTAAAAAGATCTGCGCTTCAAATTAAAATGTATCTTGCGCGCAAAAGACGATCCCTTAATTTTCCAACTAGACAAATGGGCACAAAATTTCAAAACCGTGTTTGGAATTATTTACAAAGAATACCTTATGGTAGAACAACAACTTATGGAGACATTGCAAGGAAATTAAGAACTTCGCCTCGAGCTGTTGGGGGCGCATTGGGAAGAAACAATCTGATGATGACAGTTCCATGTCATAGGGTCGTGGGCAGTGATGGCAAACTCACTGGATTTACATCAGTGGGCGGGTTAAGTACCAAAAGAAATTTACTGAACATTGAACAAAAAACTAAAAAATAAACTCAAGAAGAAAATTAGGGTAATTCCTGATTTTCCAAAAAAGGGAATTCTATTTCAGGATATAACATCTATTACAGATAATAAGAAACTTTTCAAAGAAGTTGTTCTTGAGATTTCCAAATATGTTAAGAAAAACAAGTTTACGAAAATTGCTGCAGTTGAAGCGCGTGGATTTATTTTTGGTTCTGCAGTTTCTTTTAAAACAGAGATCCCATTTGTTCCCATCAGAAAAAAAGATAAACTTCCTGGAAAAATTTTGAAACAAAAATATAAACTAGAGTACGGCATAGATGAAATACAAATTCATAAAAACTCTATCAATGAACAAGATAGAGTGCTGATAATTGATGATCTGATTGCAACAGGAGGTACTGCACTCGCATCAGCACAATTAGTTAGGAAGTGTAAAGCTAAATCGATTGAGTTTTATTTTATAATTGATCTAAAAAATATTGGAGGGTCAAAGAAAATAGGAAAGAATTATAAACTTACTTCAATTGTAGAGGCTAAGGGATAATTATTCAAATTCCATCCTAAATTGCGTATCACCAAATAAAATCGATGTAACAAACCATCCGCCCGATCCTGAAGGCACAACTGTAATTCTTGCCGCATAATCAGTTGAATATTTATAGGTAACTGTGCTTGTTCGGTCAGTAATCGTTATAGGTGTGGAAAATTCATCTTTAATAATTAATGACGAGACATCACTATATGTGCTTGCAAGTCTACCACTGTCATTAAGTAAGAAAACTGAACGATAATTACCGTTATGAGATAGGGCAGTGTAACTAATACGTGTATTAAGAAATTCAGTTGTTGATAAAGAGTTGTATGTAAAACTATAATCATTAAATGACGGCTGTGATTCTGAAAATGCCTCTGTAAAACCAAACAAATTTCCATTAATACCATCCTGCATAGACATGTTGCGATCACCTCCACCAATAAATTTTGATGGAGAAGGTATACTCCAGCCTGTTCCTGCGCTATTGCCACCAAACATCAATTCTTCGTCAAATTCAAGTTCCACATAAATTGGAATTGTGGCTGAAATTTCAGCATAACCCGAAGTATATGTTCCTGATGGTGGAAGAGTGGCAGGAAAGCTAAATTCATTACCTAGTTTGTCTATGCCAACAGAAATGGCTTCATTCCCCTCAGCTGTATTCCAGAGATAATAGCACGGGTCAGCTGTTGAATTGCCTAAAATATAATCATTAGGATCGGAAGTACACACAGCAAGTTTGTTGAAATTTAAAATGTAATTTGTGACCGGCGCATCGCAGGTCCTTAAATTGCCAGAAAAAGGAACGATATTTACAAGTTCTGATACATCAATTTTTCCATCTACCATAGGGCAGTTTTCATATCCATTTATAGCGAAGAGGTTGCCGTTAAACATTCCTGAAAAAATTAACAAGGATATTATGAAAAATAATTTTTTCTGCATTTTAATATCCTACAATTCTAACTGTTCCAGTTCGGTTTGTTTGTTTTTTTATTTTATTTTCTCTTCTGACCTTTTCATACTTACGGTCACTCACATCAGTAAAATTGTACAATTCATATGGTACGGTTGAGTACATTTTTCTCAATTCACTTGATAATGGTTGTTTAGTTTTTTTAAATTCAAAAAGATTAATATTTAAAATCACAAACTCCTCGTCACGAGACAATTGATCAAAACTCGTTTTTCCAAATTCTAAACTCATTCCGAAAGGAAGTTTATTTTTTATACTAAATGTTTCGCCTTCAAGATCTCTTGAACTGTTAATGCCATTCCATGAAAATACTTCAGCATAAATTTTTGAGTAGGGTAAATACGGAAGGGGAAATGCAATCTGTGCATCATATCCATCTAGCGTATACTCCTTTAAGCCATTCACAACTACATAGTCAGTTATTGCGTCATAATAATTTAAATGTACATCTCCAAGACTGGTTAGCATATCTGCTCCAATACCAAATCTTTCATGAGAATTATCTAAATCAAGATCATAGAAAAAATTATAACCAACAATCAGTTTATTTTCTAATAGACTTCTTCTTTGAACAAAACCAAGGTTCAACATTTCTATATCCGCTTGCGTAGATAAATGACCTTGAAAGAAATTATTGATATTATTTTTTTCATATAAAGGAAGAATGGTACTTATACCGTATGACGGCTTACCTTTGTAAAAGCCTGAGAGGTCAACATCAACATTTTTAAAAATATCATTCACTGCTAATTCAGCTTTTTCCTCAGCCGTTTTAGCTACTTTTTTTAAAAGCGTATTTGTAACCTCGCTTCCAAAAGCAATGGATGAACAAAAGAGTATGATAATGAATAGGACGCGTCTCATTCGTTATGCAGAATAATTATGGACTGAAAAATTTTTAATACTAAATTTTTAATACTAAATTTTAATATTATTTATTCATTGATTGAAAGAAATCTGCGTTATCCTTCGTTTCTTTAAGTTTACCTAATAAAAACTCGATAGAGTCCATTGTTCCCATTGGGTTGAGAATGCGTCTGAGGACATACATTTTCTGAAGCTCGTCTTTATCAAGCAGTATCTCTTCTTTTCGAGTACCAGACTTAGTAATATCAATTGCAGGATATATTCTTTTATCAGCAACTTTTCTATCCAAAATAATTTCTGAGTTTCCAGTACCTTTAAATTCCTCAAATATTACCTCATCCATTCTACTGCCTGTATCAATCAGAGCAGTTGAAATAATAGTTAGTGAACCGCCATCTTCAATGTTTCTAGCTGCACCAAAGAATCTCTTTGGTCTTTGAAGTGCATTGGCATCAACACCACCAGTTAAAACTTTTCCTGAACTTGGAACAACCGTATTGTAAGCACGACCCAATCTTGTAATGGAGTCTAAAAGAATAACGACATCTTTTTTATGCTCTACTAATCTTTTTGCTTTATTAATAACCATTTCAGCAACCTGCACGTGACGTGATGCAGGCTCATCAAATGTTGAGCTGACAACCTCTCCTTTTACAGAGCGTTGCATGTCAGTAACTTCCTCTGGTCTCTCGTCAATTAACAGAACCATCAAATAACATTCTGGATGATTATCAGTAATTGAATGTGCAATATTCTGCAGTAAGACTGTTTTACCTGTTCTTGGTGGTGAAACAATAAGTGCTCTTTGACCCTTACCGATTGGTGCAACCAGGTCAATTACTCTTGAACTTTGATCGCTTGCTGGTTTTTCAGTTTCTAATCTGATTTGTTCATCAGGATAAAGAGGTGTGAGGTTATCAAAGTTAATTTTGTTTCTACTTTTTTCAGTTGCTTCGTAGTTGATTGTATCAATTTTTAATAATGCAAAATAACGTTCACCATCCTTTGGTGCCCTAATTGGACCTTCAACAGTGTCTCCTGATCTTAATCCAAATCTTTTAATTTGACTTGGGCTTACATAAATATCATCAGGACCTGGAAGATAATTGGCCTCCATTGATCTTAAAAAACCAAACCCATCCTGTAAAACTTCTAAAACACCTTCACCATCAATATCTTTGTTATCACTCGCAAGTGTTTTTAATATTTCAAACAGCATATCTTGTGTACGCATTGAACTGGCATTTTCAACGCCAAGTTCCTCTGCATAAACAAGAAGTTCTTGTGGAGTTTTTTTCTTAAGGTCTCTTAATTTTAAGTTTTTAGCCATTCGTTTTAATGATGATGATAATGTGGAAAATAGTTTGGAAGCTGCTTTCTAACCGCAATCGTTAAATATAGCAAGTTTTATATTGGCTTAAAAATAACTAGAAATACGACAATTATCATCAAAACTGTTGGAAATTCATTGATAATTCTAAAAAAACGCTCTGATTTTGGCCTTTTATCTTCTTGAAACTCTCTTGTTAATTTTGAGAAATACCCATGAACTCCAGACATAAGAATCACAAATATGATTTTTAATTGAAGCCATAGTTGAGACAGTGCATCAACACCTAAATTTGATATCAACGCTAAACCAAACAACCATGAAAATATCATTGCTGGATTCATAATAATTTTAAGTAAACGTAATTCCATCAGTTTAAAAGTCTCTGACGAGTCAGACCCCACCTCTTTACTCCAATGATAGACAAATAATCTTGGCAAATATAATAAGCCCGCCATCCAAGCTATAACGCTGATGATGTGCAAACTAAGAAATAAATTATATAAAAAAATTGAATTCATCTTAATTCTTGATCACATTGTTTAAACGTTGCTGGACATATCTTTTGCCTGATATTTCCGCTTTCAACTTTCTCTGACTCACTAACTATTTCAGATAAGCTTTCTATAAATACTTGATCAATATTTAAAGACTCAGATCTATAATAATGCTTACAGCCCAATTCGCTTGCAAGTTCTTGGTACTCAATATCTAATTCAACAAGTGTTTCCGAGTGATCCGAGACAAACGCAATTGGAACAATAACCAGCGCCCTGTCTTCGTTAATTGCATTTTCAATTTCACTTGGTGTTGTTGGTTCAAGCCATTTAACTGGGGTCACTTTACTTTGGTAAGCCAAAACATGATCTTCATAACCATGAATGCCTTGTATGACCGCCTTTACTGTTTGCTCCACTTGCCACTGATATGGATCACCTTTTTTAATTATTGATATTGGTAAACTGTGAGCGGAAAACAGAACTCTTATTTTTTTATCTTTGATGTGGTTTATTTTATCTTGGATCAGTTTCTGATGGGCTTTGATTAATTTTGTGTCGTTTGGATAACAACAGGTGTATTTTGTTTTTGCGTTTAATTCCTGGTTTTGTGCTTCGTTGAACCATGCATCCAGAGAAGATTTTGTTGTTGTGGTGGAGTACTGTGGATACAGGGGCAGTAAAAATATTTTGTCTGGGTTATAGTCTTTGACTTTTGAAACTACCTCAGCTGTCATTGGATGCCAATATCTCATACAAACAAATACCTTGTTCTCGATGCCTTTGTTTTCTAACTCTTTCTGAAGGGCCTCTGCTTGGGAGTTTGTAATTTCAAGAATAGGGGATTTACCGCCTATTTCGGCATAAATTTCAGTGGCCTCTTTGGTGCGACGGGAAGATATAAGTCTTGCCAATAAATACCTGAAGGGATTTGGAAGTCTAAATATGTTGGGATCATTAAACAGATTAAATAAAAAAGGTTTTACGCTTTCTTGTTTGTCTGGTCCGCCCAAGTTAAATAAAACGACCGCTGTTTTCATGTTGACCTTATCTGTAAGAGCATTTGCTCGACCTTCTCAATTGATGTCTCGGGTAAAACCCCGTGTCCTAAATTAAAAATATGTGGTCTTTCTCTAAAAGCAAACAATATTTCTTCAATTTTCTGACTAAGGTTTTGGGAGTCTTTTAATAGGTGTTTAGGATCCAAGTTTCCTTGAAAAACAATTTTATCGTTTAGTTCATTAATTTTATCTAAAGGGAAATTATAGTCTAAAGTAATACAGTCAAGCTTATCTATATTTGAATATTTTTTATAACACGCAAGGTTCGTGTTTCTAGGAAAGCCAATAATAGGAATGTCTTTTATTTTTTTTATACTTTCAATAATTTTTTTTGTAGGTTGAATACACCATTTATTGAACTGTTCGTCATTTAAGTGCTCTGCCGCTGACTCAAATATTTGAAAAGCGTCAATCCCGCTATCAATTTGCATTTCTGCGTGTTGAATAATCGCACGGGTCATTTGCTCGATTAAATTATCTATTTGTGAAGTCTTTTTTACAACATCTTCGAATTTTAGGTTTTGACGTTCATTTTTTTCATATAAACAATAAAACAATGTCGTCCATGCTCCGCCAGCAAATCCTATTAAAGGGATATCTGTATTTTCTTTTATTTTTTTTATTCCTGTTGCAAGAGGTAAGGTTTTTTCAAGTTTATAACTCATGTTCTCATTGAATTTTATTACGGGACCCTGCCCATCAATAAAACTAACGCTTGAACCGGCAGCGAAGGGGGTTATTAAAATATCTGAAAAGACAATACAAGCATCCATACCGTATCTGTTTATAGGCTGCAGGGAAACTTCAAGTATTGTCGAGGAATCAAGAAACATATCCATGAGGTTTGCGTATTGTTTTCTGATATTTATATATTCAGGCAAATGTCTCCCTGCCTGTCTCATTAACCAAACTGGTGTTGGGTTAGTTTTTTGACCTTTAAGTGTATCTATAAATATACTCATTATATTATATATATAATTGTAGTTGTTTATGCTCCTGTGGAATTGTGTATATATAAAAAGTCGCTTTTTGCCCACAATTCGATACACAGAACAATCGCTTTGAATTATATGCTTTTTAACCTTATTCACCGACGTGGAAGAAAACCCCAATATCTCTAACAAGTGAACAAAGTTTGCAAAAATTCTCAATAAAGATAGAAAAATAAGTTAAAAATTACAAATGGGTAAAGATAGTAAAAGCACTCACAGGTTATAAGGGGTTTATACAGGTTTATGAACAGAGATATAATTTTGGCATCAAAAAGCGAAACAAGGATTAAATTGTTACGCAACGCTGGCATAAGTTTTGAGTCCGTTGCCCATGGTGTAGATGAGGAAGAAGTCAAGATGTCGATGAGTAAAGATACACCCGAAGAGATAGTGGTTAAGCTTGCCGAGATGAAGGCTTTGAAGTCCTCCATGTCTAATAAAAATGCATTTGTTATTGGATCAGACCAAGGTTTGGATCTGAAAGGCAAATTGATTAACAAGGCTCGTGATAGAAGTGAAGCAAAAGAACAGTTGATGAAAATGAGCGGATCTATTCACACACTCATAACCGCTACAACAGTCGCTCAAGACAATCACATTATTTGGAAGTATGTAGACAGATCTAAAATGCATATGCGAAATCTAAGCGAGGACCTAATAAAAGAGTATTTAAATAAAGTCGATGATAATATTCTTGATCTTGTAGGTGTCTATGCAATTGAGGAAGAGGGAATTAAACTTTTTGAAAACATTGGGAGCGACCTTTTTTCAATACAGGGCATATCATTAATTCAATTAACTCAGTTCCTTTGGGACAACAACCTTCTATTTGAAAACAATGGCACATAAAAAAATAGCAGTTATTGGAGATCCAATAGATCACAGTCTTTCACCTAAAATTCATAATCACTGGATTGAAAGTGAAAAAATTAATGTGGGCCCCTACCAAAAAATAAATGTAAAAAAAGAAAACTTTATCAGGGATGTTGACCGCTTAATAGAAGAGGGTTATTACGGTTTAAACGTTACAGTCCCCCTTAAAGAGGACGCATACAAATATTGTGACAACACATCCAGTGTTGCGAGAGCTCTCAAAGCAGTTAACACACTCACAGCAAATAAAGATGGTGTTTATGGGGACAACACCGACCCCATTGGTTTTGAAAAATCAATTGCAAACAGGGGTCTAAATAACAAGTTATGTTTGGTGCTTGGAGCTGGCGGATCAGCAAGGGCGGTTGTGTATGCGCTAACACACATGAAGTGTGAGATTGGTATTTATAATAGAACAAGAGAAAATGCAGAATCACTTTGCAGTGACCTTGGTGTAGAAGCAACAATTTTAACAGAAACAACACTTAGAGAGTTTGTCGGATCCTCACAATTAGTTGTCAACACAACAAGCTTAGGACAACAAGAGGGCGAAGAAAACAATTTAATAGACTTTAACAGCCTTAATTCATCTGCACATGTTTACGATCTTATATATAATCCAAGCAAGTCAACTTTTCTAAGACACGCTGAGAAAAACGGCTGCACAGTTCAAAATGGACTGGAGATGCTAATCCATCAAGCCGCCCAGTCGTTCAATGTGTGGCACGATATAATGCCTGAAATTGATGATGACTTAATGAGCGTGTTGGGTGTTAACTAATGTTGTTAGTTGGTGTAACAGGATCTATTGGAATGGGAAAATCCACTGTTGCTCAAATGTTTAAAGAGCACGGTTACGGTGTTTATAACGCTGACGATACAGTTCATTATATCTACGAAAATGATGAAGAGATTATAGAAAAAGTAGAGAAAAAATTTCCAGGCTCAACAAAAAATGGTGTAGTAAACCGATTAACGCTAAGAGATATTCTAAATAAAGACCCTGATAAATTTAGAGATCTAGAACAGATTGTTCATCCTGCAACAAGGAAATACCAAATAATTTACATAAAAAAATTAATTGAAGAAGGAAAAATGGGCTGTGTTTTAGATATCCCACTACTCTTTGAAACTGGAGGGGAAAAATATGTTGACGTTTCTCTTGTGGTTACAGCGTCTGAAGCAACACAACAATCCAGAGTGGTGCTGGAGAGAAAAGTGCCATTAGAGATTTTTAATGCTATTAAAGATCAACAAATGCCAGATAAAGACAAATTAAAAAAAGCAGATTACATCATTTCAACCGATAACAATATTGAAGATACCAAATCAGAGGTAAAAGAAGTTGCTGCAAAAATTAAATTGATTAATCCAAAGGCGTGGAATACCTTCTTTAATCAATGAGACAAGTCGTTCTTGATACAGAAACCACCGGACTAAGGCCCTCAGAGGGTCATAGAGTCATTGAAATTGCTGCAATAGAGATAATTGATTATCTTCCCACTGGTAAAACATACCAACAATATATTAACCCCCAGCGAGATGTGCCTGACTCATCATTTAAGGTGCATGGATTGAGCTACGAATTTTTAAAAGACAAACCTTTGTTTGAGCACATTGTATCAGAGTTCTTAGAGTTTTTAGGTACGGATCCAATTATAGCTCACAATGTTGACTTCGATGTTGGTTTCTTAAATTACGAGCTTAATACTTGTGGTAAAGAATCTCTTAAAAATGATAAAATTGATACTGTCTCGATTGCTAGAGAAAAATTCCCTGGCCAGAGTGTTTCACTTGATGCGCTATGTAAAAGATTTGCAATTGATAACAAGCAGAGAGAAAAACATTCAGCTACAATTGACACTGAGCTCTTAGCCCGTGTGTACATAGAACTAATGGATGCTCGCGAACTAAGCCTGGATTTAAGCATCAAGTCAGCAACAGCGAATTCTACCCCATCATTTGACACTCAAAAGATCAAGAACAGAAATTTAGTGTCTCGGATTTCTGATCAAGAAAAAAAATTACATGAAGAATTTATTCAAACATTAGGCGAGCACTCTATCTGGAAAAAAATTAATCAATCTAAAAACAATCAAACGAGTGAATAACAAAATTAATCATATTCCTAGCGATAACGGCAATTATCAAAAAGTACCTACGCCGGCTGCATCAGTATTGCTAATACGAGACACCAACCAGCGGATAGAAGTGTTTATGATTAAAAGATCCATGAAAACAAATTTTGGCGGTGTATGGGTATTTCCAGGGGGTAAAATTGATAATGAAGATATATCAAATAATAATTTAAAATACAGCCCTCATCTTGATGATGCCTTGGCATCCGAAAGGCTTGGTTTAAAAAAAAATGGCCTCTCATATTGGGTCGCATGTATCAGGGAGTGCTTTGAGGAAAGTGGAATTCTTCTTGCCAATAAAAAGGGAGTAAATTTAAAAAATACCATTCTCAACAAGGATGATCTAAAAATAATAGATCAATACAAAAGCAAAATTTTAAAAGGTGAAAATATTTTTTATCAAATGATAGATACCTTAAATCTAGAATTAGCAACAAATGAACTTGCATATATTTCACACTGGGTTACTCCAAAAATAGAGAAAAGAAGATACAGTACTAGATTTTTTATAGCCCGTACGACTGATCAGGTGGCCGTACACGATGGAGTGGAGGGCGTTGAAAGCAAATGGATTAATCCTGAAGAAGCCCTTCAAGAGTGTGAGTCTGGAAATTTTCCTATGATTATGCCAACAATAAAAAATCTTGAGATGATATGTGGTCACACTGATACATCTGAGCTTTTGCTGAACATGAATAACAAAGATAAAAGTGATATACCTAATGTTGAGCCAGTTTTTGAAATTGTGGACGGTGAACCTAAGTTGATTCGCTATTAGTTGTTACCTGTTTTCTTTTTATAAAGTTCAGCAAAGTTCACAGGGTCTAACATAAGTGGTGGTAAAGCACCATCAGCATGTAAGTCGTAAATAATTCTTCTTGCAAATGGGAAAAGTTGTCTCGGACATTCTACTAGTAAGTAAGCTTCCTTAACATCGTCAGTAAGATTTTCAATTTCAAATATTCCAACGTACTTTAGGTCAACAATATACAAACTCTGATCCGCGCGTGAAGTATTTACACTCACGTTCAGCTCGACTTCATAAATATTAGTATCTTTTCTATTTTGCGCTTTGACATCAACGTTTGCATTAATATTGGGTCGATCGCCACCTGGTTGAAATGATCCTGGTCCATTAGGATTTTCAAATGATAAGTCTCTAACAAATTGTGTGATAATTTTTGTTTTTACATCCACTATTATTTTTCCTCTTCATCAATATCAATGAATTCACCTTCTATGGTATTTTTATTTTGATTACTTTGCTTACCATATCTAGAAAGAATGTAACTTGCTACTAACTTTATGAAAATTATTCTAGTGAATGGTATCAATCCTAGAAAACCTAAAGCATCAGTAAAAAATCCAGGAGTAATTAAAAGAATACCAGAGATGAGGATGACTAGCCCTTCAAACATCGTCTGAACAGGTGTTTCTAAATTTTGCAATTGAAATGTTAACTTTTGAAATGTGCTTATTCCTTGCTGACGGACAAAAAATACACCCACAATTGCAGTGATGAATATAAGCATTATGGTGTAGAACGATCCAATAATGCTCCCAATTTCAATAAATAAACTAATTTCAATGATTGGGATAAGTATAAAAAGTGCGATAAATAAAAACAAAATAAGTAAGTAATTGTTGAAAGTTTAGTTTAAATACCTAAATAAGGACTCTATAATATTTGATTAAATGAGTGAAGCATTTCAATATATTGATATTCTAATCCTAGCAATAATAGCAGGAATAGTTCTTTTGCGCCTTAGAAGTGTTCTTGGAAGGCGAACTGGCCATGAAAAAACAGATAAAACTTCATATAACTATGAAACTCCTCAACAATCTTCAGAAGAAAAAGTTGTAGCTATTGAACCAAAAGTTTCTTCAGGTTCAAGAGAAGACGGCTGGTTTGATAAAGATGATTTTTTACGCGGCGCATCAAATGCATATGAAACGATCGTCACAAATTTTGAAAATGGCAATAAAGATGCCCTTAAGCCTTTGCTATCTAATGAAGTATTAAATAGCTTTACGTCTGTAATAGATGAACGAAATAGCAAAAACGAAACTGTAGAATTTAATTTTATAGGTATAGAAAAATCTGAAATTGTTCACAAAGACCTGAAAAAAAATCCTATGGAAGTAACAGTGAGATTTATTTCAGAAATGATTACATGTATCAAAAACAGTAAAGATGAAGTAATTTCAGGCAGTCTTAATCAGGTGCAAAAAATTACAGACGTTTGGACCTTTGAAAAAATAAAAGATAAAAAAACCTCTAATTGGTTATTAACAGCGACCTCTGATTAATTAACCAAATACTTATTTAACTTTTCTTTTATATTATCTGGAATTTTAGAAGACTTCATACTTTCTTGATCTGTGTTAACCCAAGTAATAACTGCTTCATTTATAATTTCATCAGATCCAGATCTATAAATTTCTTGTGTAAAAGTCATACTCGAGTTTCCGAGTTTTTTTATCCCTGTGTAAACTTCGAGTTGATCATTTAATCTTGCAGGACTTTTAAAATTCATTTGCACACCAACTGTGTGAAAATCGTTATTAGTCTGTTTCACATATTCATCCTGATCAAAACAGTCTTCGAGCATTTCACTGAGAGAAATGTCAAAATATGTCAAATAATGTGAATTATAAACTATTCTCTGACAATCAACTTCTGAGTAACGAACCTTTATCTTGTTTAAATGAGTTTTTTTTGTTTTCAGTGACATATAAATTAGAGAATAAACTTAGAAAGATCAGTATCTTTAGATAACTCATTCACATTATCTTTAACGTAGTTTGCATCAATTGTAATTTTTTCTCCACCTTTATCTGCTGCAGAGAAACTGATATCTTCTAACACTCTCTCAAGAATGGTATGCAAGCGACGAGCGCCAATATTTTCAATAGTTGAGTTTATATCCACAGCTAATGTTGCAATTGCATCGATTCCGTCCTCACTAAAGCTGATTTTTACATCTTCAGTACCCATAAGTGCCTCATACTGTTTTATCAGACTATATTTGGGTTCTGTTAGGATACGTTTAAAGTCCTCTTGTGAAAGTGCTTTGAGATTAACCCTTATTGGTAATCTGCCCTGTAATTCTGGCAATAGATCAGATGGTTTTGACAGTTGAAAGGCTCCAGAAGCTATAAAAAGTATGTGATCAGTTTTGATTGTTCCGTGTTTAGTGTTAACCGTTGTTCCCTCAATTAAAGGTAACAAATCTCTTTGGACACCCTCCCTTGAAACATCACCACCAACCCTTTCACTTCTTGCGCAAACTTTGTCTATTTCATCAATAAATACAATTCCATTGTCTTCGACTGCTTTTTTTGCCTCATTCACAATGTGATCAGTATCAATTAACTTATCTGACTCTTCATTTACCAAGATCTCATAAGAGTCGGCAACCGTTGTTTTCTTTTTTTTAGTTTTTGGCCCCATAGCTTTACCAAGCATGTCGTTTAGATTTATCATTCCTATACCAGCACCTTGTCCACCTTGAAGGTCAATTGTTGGAAATGATCCTGTATCTTGAACAGCTATTTCAATTTCTTTTTCATTGAGTTCATTATTTCTAAGTTTTTTTCTGAAACTTTCTCTTGTAGTAGGCCCAGAACCTGGTCCAACTAAAGCGTCTAACACACGTTCTTCAGCAGCTAATTGTGCTTTTGCCTTTACTTCTTTTCTCTTTATCTCACGAACCATTGTAATTGCTATTTCAATTAAATCACGAACAATGGACTCCACATCTCTACCTACATACCCAACTTCTGTAAATTTTGTTGCTTCAACTTTTATAAACGGTGCTTGTGCTAATTTTGAGAGCCTTCTAGAAATTTCAGTTTTACCAATTCCAGTAGGACCAATCATTAAAATATTTTTTGGAAGAACCTCTTCTCTCATATCCTCTGGTAATTGCTGACGTCGCCAACGATTCCTTAATGCTATGGCTACAGATTTTTTTGCATCATCTTGGCCAATAATATATCTATCAAGTTCGGAAACAATTTCCCTTGGTGAAAATGCTTGCATTACCTAATACTCAATTTTTTCAAGTGTAACATTGCTGTTTGTGAAAACACAAATTTCGCCAGCAATTTTTAGTGACTTTAAAGCAATTTCTTCAGCGTTAAGATCAGTATCAATCAGCGCTTTAGCAGCAGATAGTGCATAATTACCACCGCTACCAATTCCAATAACTGACCCTTCAGGGTCTAACACATCACCCATTCCAGTAATTAGAAGTGATGTAGAAGAGTCTGCAACTGTCAGAAGTGCTTCTAGGCGTCTTAAATATTTGTCGGTGCGCCAATCTTTCGCCAGTTCAACACATGCTCTGGTAAGCTGTTTAGGATGCTTTTCTAGTTTCGCTTCCAGTCTTTCAAATAAAGTAAATGCATCTGCAGTTGCTCCGGCAAAACCAGCGATAACACTACCATCACCTATTTTTCTAACCTTTTGGGCAGTGCCTTTAATGACAGTATTTCCAAGACTAACTTGTCCGTCTCCGGCGACAACAACCTGATTGCCTTTTCTTACACTAATAATAGTAGTGCCGTGCCATGATTGACTTTGTTGATTTTCCATGTTGAGTGTTATGTGGCTATTTATTTATTAACTTCAACCCCTGACTTTTCACTAAAAATTACATTTTTTATAGATAATTCAGTGATTTATTGATAGAAACCGACTGGATTTTGTTATGAGAACAGCAGAGTATAAAAGAGACACGAAAGAAACCTCTATCTCTGTCGATATTAATATCGACGGAACAGGTAAGTACGATATCAAGACTGGCATTGGATTTCTTGACCACATGCTTGAACAACTGTCAAAGCACTCACTGATTGATATGAAGATAAAAGCAACAGGAGATACTCACATTGATTATCACCATACAACTGAGGATACAGGCATTGCAATTGGCGAATGTTTATCAAAAGCATTAGGTAATCGACAAGGTATTACACGTTATGCGCACTCATATATTCCCATGGATGAAACGTTATCAAGAGTTGCGCTTGATCTATCAAATAGACCTTATTTAATTTGGAAAGTAAAATTTAGTGCTCCAAAGATAACATCTTCTCAAGGTGACTTTGATACTGAATTATTTAAAGAATGGTTCCAAGCTTTTGCACAAGCAAGTGGAACAACATTACATGTAGAAAATATTTATGGAGAAAACAACCATCATATAATTGAATCTTGTTTTAAGGCTTTGGCAAGAAGTTTAAGAAATGCTGTTGCGATTAACGAGCGAGAAGGAATGAACATTCCTTCTACCAAAGGACAACTTTAATAATGATTAAAGAAGGCCAAAAGCTACCTTCATTTAAACTTAAAAATCAGAAAGATGAAGAAGTTAAATTTCCTACAAAAGAGGACACGGTAATTTATTTTTATCCTAAAGCGGATACTCCAGGTTGTACAAAAGAGTCTTGTGATTTCCAAAGCAATCTTAGAAAGTTAAACAATCTAAAGGTAAGAGTTTATGGTATATCCAAAGATACCGTTCAAAAACAAAATAAATTTGCTGAAAAATACAAATTAAAATTTGATCTTCTTTCTGATGAGAGTGATAAAATCTGTGAAAAGTTTGGTGTATGGATTAAAAAAAGTATGTATGGCAGAACGTACAAGGGCATAGATAGATCTACATTTCTCATTATGAAAGGCAAGGTCGTAAAGGTTTGGAGAAAAGTGAAAGTAAATAATCATGTAGAGGAAGTTGTTGATACTATTAAACAAATGAATAAATGAAGTTAGTAATTATCAACTACGGCTCAGGAAATTTACATTCAGTACACAAGGCATTTGAAGCCGTAAACAACAACTTAGAAAATCCATATGAAATTATTGTTACAAACACACCATCTGGAATATTAAACGCCGATAAATTAGTTCTTCCTGGAGTTGGAGCTTTTCAAGACTGTAAGAACGCAATCCACAAAATAGACGGTCTATTTGAAAGTCTTGAACAAATGGTAATTGGCGAAAAAAAAGCTTTTATGGGCATTTGTGTTGGAATGCAATTACTAGCAGAAAAATCTTTAGAATTTGGTGAATGTGAGGGCTTTGGATGGATACCCGGAGAAGTAATCAAAATCGAGGCACCAGCTGAATATAAAATTCCACACATGGGATGGAATGAAGTCACTTTTCACAATCATGAATTATTGAATAATATTTCACAAAATACTGATTTTTATTTTGTGCACAGTTACTACTTTAGAACTCAAAAAAATGAAAATTGTATTGCAACTACAAAATATCCAAATCCAATTACTGCAGCAGTACTCAAGGAAAATATTTTTGGGACACAATTTCATCCAGAAAAAAGTCATAATAACGGAAAACAAATAATTACAAACTTTCTCGAGTGGGAACCTTCATGATTTTATTTCCAGCAATTGATTTAAAAGACGGTAAATGTGTAAGATTAATACAAGGTGATTTTAAACAATCTACAACATACAATGAGTCACCGTTAGAACAGGCTAAAATTTTTGAAGACTCTGGAGTGGAATATTTGCATTGCGTTGACCTAGATGGTGCGCTTAAGGGCAATTTTGAAAATATTAAATCTATTGAGCAAATAAAAAAAAATACAAATCTTAAGATTCAGTTCGGTGGCGGAGTAAGGAATATAGAAAGAGTCGAAAGACTCATTAATATTGGTGTTAATAATGTTATTATTGGAACATCAGCTTTTGAAAATAAAACTTTTTTTGAGAAATCAGTGTGCAATTATCCTAATAGAATTTCAATTGCCCTCGACATTAAGCAAAACCAAATTGCTACAAAAGGTTGGAAAGAGGTAAAAGATTTACAAATTTCTGATTTCTTAAAAAGTATAGAAGATCTTAATATTAACTCAATAATAATTACTGACGTTATGAGGGATGGTATGAAGCAAGGAATTAACTTTGAAATGCTGGAAAATGTAATGGTTCAAACAAAAATTGACTGTGTTGCATCAGGCGGGGTATCAAATATCTCGGATCTAATTAACCTAAAGAAAAAAAATTACTCACAAATAAAAGGTGTAATTGTAGGTAAAGCAATTTATGACAAAAATATTGATATTGCTGAGGCATTAAAGATACTTAGATAGAATGCTAAAAAAAAGAATCATACCCTGTTTAGATGTTGATCGAGGGAGAGTTGTCAAAGGCGTCAATTTTGTTGACTTAATTGATGCTGGCGATCCTGTTGAACAAGCAAAAATCTATAATTCTGAGGGAGCTGATGAACTATGCTTTCTAGATATAACTGCATCAAGTGACGATAGAGAAACCCTCTTTGAAGTTGTAAAAAAAACTGCTGAAAATTGCTTCATACCACTCACTGTAGGTGGAGGTGTCAGGACCATTGATGATATATCTCGTTTGCTTCACCATGGAGCAGATAAAGTGTCTATAAATACAGCTGCAGTTGAAAACATTGACCTGGTTGCAAAAGCGGCAAAGAAATATGGTTCCTCAACAATAGTTATAGCAGTAGATGCAAAAAAAAATGGAGATAAAAGTTGGAATATATTTACCCATGGTGGAAGAAAGCCTACAGATATTGATGCATTAGAATATTGCATTGAAGTAGCTAATTTAGGAGCTGGTGAGATATTATTAACTTCAATGGACAGAGATGGAACAAAAATAGGATTTGACAATGAATTATTGAGCACTGTTTCATCCTCTATTGATATTCCTGTAATTGCTTCAGGTGGCGTTGGAAACCTTGAGCACTTTGTTGAAGGGGTATTAAAGGGGGGAGCTAGCGCTCTATTAGCTGCCTCTATTTTTCATTTCGGAGAATATAGTATTAAAGATGTAAAAACATATCTTGCTGAACAAAATATAGCAGTTAGGATTTAATTATGAAAGGTTATTGGGTAGTAAAAGTCAATGTATTACATCCGGACAAGCAAAAATTATATGCAGAGTATGCAACTGAGGCGGTCAAAAAATACAATGGTAAATTTTTAGTACGGGGTGGTGAACAAACAACTACGGAAGGTAAAGAGTTTAAAAGAAACGTCATAGTTGAGTATGAGACAATTGAAATAGCTAAACAGGCTTATAACTCAGAAGAATATCAAAATGCAAAAAAAATCTTGGGAGACGAAAAGGATAGAATTTTTGCAATTGTTGAGGGAGTGGAATGAGCAGTAAAAAAGTTGATGTATTAGCTCGGCTCTTTGATACAATTATTTCACATGCTAATGAAGACCCTTCAAAATCTTATACGGCAAAACTTATATCAGAAGGTAAAAGTAAATGTATAGAAAAGTTAAAAGAGGAGTCACTTGAAACTGTGGAAGCTGCTGAAGAAGATAATGTAGAGCAAATAATTTATGAATCGGCAGATCTTATTTATCATTTGTTAGTCATGTTGAAAAAATTTGATATTACTCCTGATCAAGTCTATGAAGAGTTAGAAAAAAGAGAGGGTAAAACAGGACTTAGAGATTAATGTCATATGATAAGGAAAATATTTTTGCTAAGATTTTAAGAGGTGAAATCCCTTGTGATAAAATTTATGAGGATGAATATGTCTTGTCATTCAAAGATATTCGTCCGCAAGCTCCCTCACATGCCTTAGTAATTCCAAAAGGGGAATACATAGACATAAATGATTTTAGTGCAAATGCTTCGGACGAAGAAATAGTTGGTTTCAACCGGGCTATTTCAAACGTAGCAGATATGTTGGGTATAAGTGAAAAAGCTGGAGGAGGAGGATACAGACTCATCGCAAATGCCGGTAAGGATGCGCATCAAGAAGTACCTCACTTACACTTTCATTTGCTCGCGGGAAGACCATTGGGACCAATGGTATTTCCTGAAAAACCTGAATACGAATAATCAATATGACTGAAAAAATCTCAGATGCTGAACTCATCAAGCTGTTTAATAAGAATAAATTATTCGATCTTTTTAATATGACTGTTCTTGAAGTTGATACCACAGCTGGCAATATCAAAGTAGAGTTTGATATTGATAAAAAATATTGCAATCCTGCAGGTGACGTCCAAGGAGGTATTGTTAGTGGAATGGTAGATGATGCAACTGCATTAGCTTTTATATTTCAAAATCATTTCAAAAAAAGACCACCAACAATAGAATTAAAAACAAATTTTTTATATCCAACTAAACCGGGGAAAGTTATTGGATATGGGCGAGTGGTGAAATCCGGAAAAAATATTGTATTCTTGGAGGGTAGATTGGAGCAAAATAATAGGACTGTTGTTACCTCAACATCAACTTGTGTAAGTGTTGATATGCCTCAGGTTAATTTTAAAAAAATGATTGGAGATAATAATGAAAAATAAACAATGGATTTTAAAAAAATTTCCAGTTGGTGAAATTAGTGAAGGGGACTTAGTTTTGGAGGAAAATGAAGTTCCCAGTCTTTTAGATAGTCAAATTTTAATAAGAAACATATATCTCTCTTTAGATCCTGCAAACCGCGGATGGATGAGTGGACAAAAATCTTATGTTGATGCGATGCAAACTGGAGACACCATGAGAGGTGGTACAATAGGCATAATCGAAGAGAGTAAAAATGAAAAATTTAAAAAAGGTGAAATTGTGAACTGTATGGGTGGATGGCAGCAATACTGTGTAAGTGATGGGAAAGGAGTAAGACAAATTCCTCAAGGAACTGGTTTTCCTCTTGATTGTTACATGAGTATTTTAGGAATGACTGGCCTTACAGCTTACTTTGGTTTGCTTGATATTACTGATCCACAACCTGGCGAAACCTTAGTTGTTTCTGCAGCAGCTGGCGCCGTTGGGTCAATTGTATGTCAAATAGGAAAAATCAAAGGTTGCAGAGTAATTGGGATTGCAGGCTCAGACACAAAATGTAAATGGCTTGTAGATGAATTGGGGATTGATTCTGCTATTAATTATAAGTCTGAAAATCTTAGACAAAAATTAAAAGAAACTTGTCCTGATGGTATTGACATATATTTTGAAAATGTAGGTGGTAGTATTACTGAGGCAGTCTTAACTCGCATGAATATTAACGGTCGAATAAGCCTTTGTGGTCTGATTTCAGGATACAATGCCGAGTCAGTTGTACCAGGTCCAGCATGGGGAAATTTGCTAATAAAAAGAATAAAACTAAAAGGCTTTATTGTTTTTGACTATTTCAAAAGATATATGGAGGCATATCAAGATATAACTCAATGGCTCAAAGACGATAAAATCAAATACAAAAATCATATCATTCCAGGTATCGAAAATGCAGGTAGTGCAATAAAAAAATTATTTTCTGGTGAAAATGAGGGTAAATTAATAATTAAAATATCTGAACCAAACTAATATTTCATTATGAAAAAAGTATTGATCTTTAGTAATGGAGAGCAAATAGGTGATGGAATATTAAAGCTTCAAATTGTAAATCAATTAAAAAACAGGTTTCCTGATTTTGAAATACATTGGATGACAGATAAGATATATACTGAATACAATGCAAGGTTAAAAAAATATACGTCTGATTATATTGATAAAGTTTGGGAAAAAGCAAATCTTAACCCTTTCTTCTGGAAAAAAATTTCGCCAATGTACGACTTAGAGTCTGAGAATTTTGATATAATTATTGACACCCAGAAGACCGTGATTAGAACAATGGCACTTCGTAGAATTAAAAATAAAAAATTTATATCATCCTCAGCTAACTGGTTTTTTTCTGATATCAGACCCAATAATATTTCTAAAAAAAGAAAATTTTATATTCAAAGCATAATTGAAATGCTTGATTTAGTCTCTAAGTTTAAAGACAGTAATAAAAGCCACATCACAATCCCAAAAGAAATTGTTAATGAATTAAAAAAAATATTTTCTGCAAACAAAAAATATTTAGGAATATCGCCCGGTTCTAATACCCCAAAAAGAATTTGGTCATTTGAAAACTATATGAATGTAGCAAAATATTTTGAAGATAAAGGGTTTAATATTGTTTATTTTTTAGGTCCACAGGAAACGCATATGAAAAAAGAAATAATTAAACAAATAAAAAACCCAATATTTCCAGAAGAAACTTTGAAAAATTATCTCGGATTAGAAGTAGTTATGGGTACTACAAAATTTCTTGATATAGCAATTGCAAATGATAGTGGAACAGGTCAAATGCTATCAACAAATTTATGTCCATTATTAAAAATTTGTGGTCCGACAAGTGCTGTTAAGTTTTTAAACGATCAATTTGAAAATATTCATTTTATATCATCGGTAGATTTTGGAGGCAGTAATATTAATTTGATATCGCCGAACGATGTTATTAATAAAGTAAATAAAATTTTACAATCATCCTGATCGACTTTTGATTAACCGATCTAAAATTCTGTCAGGCAATAACATAGGAAGAGTCCAGTACATCATTCTACTAGGTGTAATGGCATACCTTGTTTTTCTGTTTGGATTATGTAGCGCATTAAAAACTAATTTTCCCACTTCTTCAGCCGGATAGGCAATCTTCTTAGCGTTTTTCATTCTTTTAGGTATTCCTTTCACATCGTTTGCATAATCAGTTTTTTTGAGGCTTTGTATGAATTTTTTGTCAATTTTGTCAAAAATTTCGGTTTTTATTGGACCTGGTCCAATAACCACTACATCCACTCCGTACCTCATCAACTCTCTTCTTAAACTATGACTTAAGCCTTCCAATCCAAATTTAGATGCAGTATATGCTCCAACACCAGGCATACCAATTTTTCCAGAAATCGAACTTATATTGAAAATGACACCCTTCTTCGAACTATTATTTTTTTCTGCTCCACATAATGGTGCAAAATATTTTATGACTCTAAATGCGCCATTTAAATTAATATCAATTTGTTTTTCAAAATCTTTCACTTTTTGATGCAATAGAGGGCCAGATATTGCTACACCTGCGTTATTGACCAAAGCAAGAAGGTTCGAATTTTTAAGATCCTTTTTCAAAAATGCGACTGCCTTTTTTAGCTGAGCTTCTTTTGTTACATCAAAGATTAAAGGTGTAAAATTATCTTTATAAATTTTTTTTAATCTGCTTGCATCTTTTGAATTACGAACACTTCCATAAACATGAAAACCGTTTTTTACAAAATAACTGAGTGTTCCTAGTCCAATACCAGTAGAGACACCTGTGATCATAATAGATTTTTTACTCATAGTCTTGCCCCATAAATTTGAATTATTTTTGAGGCGAATATTACACCCTCATTTCCACATTGCTCTAAATTTTCACCATTAATGTATCCAAGTAAGAAGCCTGCAGCAAATAAATCTCCTGCCCCAGTAGTGTCGACTAAATTCTCAATTTGCTGAGCTTTTATATTAACACATTGATCTTTATGAACGATCATCGCACCTTTTTCACCAAGTGTGATAGCAAATATTTTATCATGCTGACTTATAATTTCGAGACAATCATCAAGACTATCCTTTTGATAAAGCGATTTAATTTCCTCTTCATTTGCAAAAATTATATCAGCTTCATTATTAACTAGATTTAAAAAACTTTCTCTAAATCGTTCAATGCAAAAAACATCAGACACACTAAATGCAACTAACCTGTTTGCCTCTTTAGAAATTTTTATTGCTTTTTTAATTGCATCTTGCGCATCATCAAGATCCCAAAGGTATCCTTCAAGATAAGTAATTTTTGACTGTGCTATAACATCTTCATTAATATCATTTGATTTTAGTTTTTGAGAAATTCCTAAGTATGTACTCATTGTTCGTTGTGCATCTGGCGTTACCATTACTAGACATCTTCCAGTTTCACTTTCATCTGATCGGGCCTGATTTGCAAAAACAACTTTTTCTTTTTCAAGACCTCGAATGAACGAATTTCCAACTTCGTCTTTACCTACTTTGCCGATGAAAGCAGATTTGATATTATTTTGAGCCAATGCAACGATAGAGTTTGCGACTGATCCTCCAGAGACATTAGCTTTTATCTCAATTTTGTTTGATAGGGATTTGATAGTATCTAAATCTACAAGTGACATAAGCCCTTTTCTTAGCTCTTGTTGATTTATAAATTCATCATTGACATCGGTGATTACATCTACGATTGCATTTCCTATACCAACAATGTCAAATTCTTGACTCACCATGTCTCCACCCAAGGACGTAAATCTAACTCAAACGTCCACGCATTTTTTGGTTGATTATGTATCATCAAGTAGTTTTGCGCAATATCATCTGGCTTCATCAAACCATCAATTTTTTTCTTTTCTTTAACATACTCAGGAAAAAGCTTATTCACCCACGGCGTATCAATTGCTCCGTCTACAATAACATGAGCGACATGAATACCTTTTGGCGCTAATTCTTTCGCCATACTTTGTGCCAAAGCTCTTTTCGCTTGTTTAGCACCGGAGAATGCAGCAAATCCTTCTTTACCTCTTATACTGGCCGTCGCGCCAGTAAATATGATTGTCCCTTTTTTTCTTGGTATCATTTTTCTTGTTACTTCTCTTCCCATTAAAAAAGCTCCAAAAGTCGCCATTTCCCATACTTTATAATATTTTTTTGAGGTTGTTTCTAAAATGTTGAAACGAATGTTGGCTCCAATGTTGTATACGGCCACATTAATTTCACCAATTTCTGTTTCAATCTTATTAATAAAGTTAATTACATCTTCTTCTTTTCTTGCGTCTAAACTATATGCGAAACACTTTCCGCCGTTTTTTTCTATTTCTTCTTTAAGTGGCGATAATTGATCCCCGTTCCTTCTAGCAACTACAGTAATGAAGTTATTTTTTGCAAATACTCTCGCTACCGCAGAACCAAGGCTGTCACCCGCGCCGATAATGAGTGCTACTTCTTTATTAATCATAATGAATAAAGTTATCAGCAAACAATAGACAGTTAAAGGTGTTTTATTTTTATAACCATTTATGCTTTTTTTGTTTTAATTGGCTTTTTTCTAGTTGGATAACAAGTTTTACATATTTTACACCCTATTCCAAAACAACTTCGAGCTTCACAATATTCCCTTCCATAAAATATTATTTGTAAATGTAACTTGTTCCATAGTTTTTCAGGAAATATTTTTTTTAAATCATGTTCAGTTTGCTTTACACTTTTACCATTTGTTAACCCCCATCTTTGGGCAAGTCGATGAATATGAGTATCAACAGGAAATGCTGGGTGACCAAAACCCTGTGACATTACAACACTAGCTGTTTTATGCCCTACTCCAGGAAGCGCCTCTAGATCTTCAAAGGTTTCTGGAACCTCACCACTATAATTTTTCATTAATATTTTTGACAGCTTTGAGATGGCTTTTGATTTTTGTGGAGCAAGACCACAGGGTCTAACAATATTATAAATGGTTTTGACCGGCAGCTTCTCCATTTTCGCAGGATTATTTGCTTTCTTAAAAAGCAAAGGAGTTACTTCATTGACTCTTTTATCCGTACACTGCGCACTTAGAAGAACAGAAATTAATAATTCAAAATTATTTTTATGATTTAGCGGAATTGGGGTTTCGGGATAAATTTTATTTAAAATACTAATAATTTTTTTTGCCTTATCAGCCTTTAACATTATGGTTCTTTTCCAACCTAATTTATATTTAGCACATCCGACATGTCAAATAGGCCAGGTTTTTTGTTTATGCCCCATTTCACAGCTTGTATTGCTCCGTTAGCAAAAATACCCCTATCTTTCGCCGTATGCTTGATAGTAATATTCTCATCCCTGCTTGAAAAAATAATTTCGTGATCACCAATTACTTCACCTTTGCGGAAGGATGAGACTACAATTTTATCTTTAGTACTTTTAGCCTTTCTATTTAGACGAGAGATTTTTTTTATATTTTCAAATTTTTTATTTTTACCTTCTGCTGCAGCTTGCCCCATCATTACTGCAGTGCCTGAAGGTGCATCAATCTTATGTCGATGATGTGTTTCGTTTATTATTGTGTCAAAATCATTTTTTAAACTTGAGGAACTTATTTTAATTAATTTATTTATTAGGTTTATACCTAAACTCATATTACCTGATTTTATGATTGTTGCATGCTGCGCAGCGAGTTTAATTTTTTTTAATTGAGAGCTATTAAAACCTGTAGTTCCAATTATATGTACTATTCTTGCTTGAGCTGCATATTTTGTATGTATCAAAGTTGCTTCAGGAGTTGTGAAGTCAATAACAGCGTCAGTTTTAGCAAATAATGGAATTATATTATCTGTGACTTTAATTTTTAATTTTTTCGTTTTGAGTAATCGACCTAAATCCTTGCCAATAGCTTTATGCCCACTTCTCTCGGTTGCACCATACAAAACAAGTGATTTATCTTTCAAAACTCTTTTAGCGATTTGCATTCCCATGCGTCCGGTTACGCCAGTTATGACAATTTTTATTTTTTTCATTAATTTAGGATAATCGAAATAATTGAAAAAGTAAGTTTTTTAAGCTTTTGTTTTCCAAAAATCCTTAGCTTTTTTAAAAAATGCCGATGCTAAAGGACTCTCATTTTGATCACGGGTTTCTTGAAAGGATTTCAATATTTCAATTTGCTTCTTACTTAAATTTACTGGTGTTTCAACTTTTGCTTGAATGTACAAATCACCTAAATAACCGTTGCGAACATTAGGCATGCCTTTTGATTTTAATCTGAATTGATCACCAGATTGAGTACCTTGAGGAATTTTTAGTCTTGCTTTACCGCCATCTATTGTCGGTATGTCAATAGCGCCGCCAACAGCAGCATCGACCATAGATATTGGGACCTCAGCAAATAAATTTTCATTCTCACGAGCAAATATTTCGTGTTCATTTACATTTACAAATATATACAAGTCCCCCTGCTGTCCGCCGTTTAGACCCGCTTCGCCTTCTCCAGATAGTCTTATTCTAGAACCGTCATCAACGCCTTTTGGTATTTTTACCATCAAACTCTTTGTTTTCTGCGTTCTTCCAGATCCGTTACATGGTCTGCATGGATCTGAAATAGTTGAACCACTTCCCTGACAGGTTGGGCAAGTTTGTTGAATTGAAAAAAACCCCTGTTGCGAGCGAATCTGCCCTCTTCCTCCACATGACTGACAAGTTACTGGCTGACTTCCTTGAGATGCACCAGAACCTGAACAAGAGTCGCATTGAATTTGAGTTGGAATTTTTACTTTAAATTTTTTACCATTAAACGCTTCTTCAAGACTAACAGTAATATCATATCTTAAGTCTGAGCCACGATTATTTGTTTTTCTTCTACGATTTCCTCCGCCACCAAAAAAGGATGAGTCTCCAAAAAAATCTTCAAAAATATCTTGGAAAGCTGATGAATTAAAATCAAAACCAAAACCACCCTGACCTGTATTACCATCCACCGCCGCATGACCAAACTGATCGTAAGCAGAACGTTTTTCTTTATCGTGAAGTATAGCGTATGCTTCACTAGCTTCTTTGAATTTAACTTCTGCATCGGCATCACCCTGATTACGGTCAGGATGATATTTCATTGCTAATTTTCTATAGGCTTTTTTTATTTCAGAATCATCAGCCGACTTGGAAACGCCAAGAACTTCATAATAGTCTCTTTTTGACATAAGCTTACCCGCTTACGATTGCTTATTATCTTCTTTGACTTCCTCGAATTCAGCATCAACAACTTTCTCATTTTTCTGGTCAGATCCAACATCTGTATTGTCAGACTGCTCGTTTGGGTTAGGAGCATCTTGTTGTTGAGCCTTGTACATTGCTTCACCTAATTTCATAGATGATTGAGTTAATGCTTCAAGTCCACTTTTAATCTTGTCTGGGTCATCTGAAGCAACAGCTTCTTTTAAAGCCTTAATATCGTTTTCAATTGCGTTTTTTTCTTGCTCAGAGACCTTATCACCAAATTCTTTCAGATTTTTTTCTGCAGAGTGTATCATTGTGTCTGCTTGGTTTTTGACATCAACCCCTTCTCGCTTTTTCTTATCCGCTTCCGCGTTGGCTTCAGCTTCCTTGACCATTTTGTCGATCTCTTCTTCACTCAAACCACCCGATGCTTGTATTTTAATTTGTTGTTCTTTTCCTGTGCCTTTATCTTTTGCAGACACATTTACAATTCCATTAGCGTCAATATCAAATGTTACTTCAATTTGAGGAACACCCCTAGGCGCAGGTGGAATACCTACTAAGTCAAAGTTTCCAAGCAATTTATTATCTGCAGCCATTTCCCTCTCACCCTGGCATACTCGTATTGTTACAGCAGTTTGATTGTCATCAGCAGTTGAAAATACCTGACTTTTCTTTGTCGGAATTGTTGTATTTTTATCAATTAATTTTGTGAAAACACCTCCAAGTGTTTCAATACCAAGAGATAGAGGTGTAACATCAAGCAATAATACATCCTTAACATCACCTTGAAGAATACCAGCTTGAATAGCTGCACCTTGTGCAACAACTTCATCTGGGTTCACTCCTTTATTCGGTTCTTTACCAAAAAAGTTTTTAACAGTTTCTATAACTTTTGGCATTCTTGTCATACCACCAACCAAGACTACCTCGTCAATTTCACCCGCACTCAATCCAGCATCCTTGAGAGCGGCATCACATGGTTTAATTGTTTTTTCAATTAAATCATCAACAAGTGTTTCAAGCTTTGCTCTTGTTACTTTAATATTTAAATGCTTGGGGCCTGATTGATCAGCCGTAATAAATGGTAAATTAATTTCTGTTTGAGATGTTGAAGATAATTCAATCTTAGCCTTCTCAGCAGATTCTTTTAATCTTTGAAGAGCTAACTTATCTTGAGTAAGGTCAATATTATTTTCTTTTTTAAATTCTTCAGCAAGATAATTTAAGAGACGAGTGTCAAAATCCTCACCGCCTAAAAACGTATCACCATTAGTTGATTTAACTTCAAAGACTCCATCGCCAATTTCTAGAATTGAAATATCAAAAGTACCACCACCTAAATCATATACAGCAATTGTTTTGCCATCTTTCTTATCTAAACCATATGCTAATGCAGCAGCAGTTGGCTCATTGACTATTCTTTCAACCTCAAGTCCAGCTATTTTACCAGCATCTTTAGTGGCTTGTCTTTGAGCATCGTTAAAGTAAGCAGGGACCGTGATGACTGCTTTATCAACTTTTTCTCCTAAATACCTTTCTGCATCTTCTTTTAATTTTTGAAGTACAAAAGCAGAAATTTGAGATGGTGAATATTTTTCAGATCCTGACTCTACCCATGCGTCACCATTTTCAGATTTAATGATTTTAAAAGGCACCATGTCAGCATCTTTTTTGACCATTGGATCTTCGAAAGACCTGCCAATAAGTCTCTTAATCGCAAAAAATGTATTTTCAGGATTCGTTACGCCTTGCCTTTTTGCTGGTTGTCCAACTAACTTTTCTTCATCACTTCCAAAACTTATAATTGAGGGCGTAGTTCTAGATCCTTCAGCATTTTCAATAACCTTAGGGTCCTTACCATCCATTATTGAGATGCAACTATTTGTGGTCCCTAAATCTATTCCTATTACTTTTGCCATATCCTTATTCTGAATTATTATTTATTCTATATATGGGTAGTTGATTTTGCAGTACAACCCCTTGCTTAAAAAAAGAGTAAAATGAGATTGTAAATTATTATTATACTATCCTATTGAATTTATTTAACTTTTTTTCTTTACCACACCTACAAGCGCTGGTCTTAGAAGTCTATCTCCAATTTTGTATCCCTCTTGAACAACTTCAGCAACAGTTCCTGCCTCTTGATCATCCTTTTCAACTTCATACATTGCTTGGTGTACATTTGGATCAAATTGCTCACCCAGTGATTTAATTTGTTCAATCTTGAATCTTTCAAAAGTAGATATAATTTGTTTTTCGGTAAGCTCAATTCCCTCAAATAGTTGTAAAAGACCGTCTGATTTCTCTTTTACTTCTTTAACTTTAACTGAAGCTATAGCTCTCTGGAGATTATCGAGAACTGATAGTATCTCTTTTGCGAAGTTTGAAATTACGTAATTGCTTAAGTCCTCTTTTTCCCTGTCAAATCTTTTTCTTAGATTTTCATTTTCAGCTAGGCTGGTTAGAAGCTTACTTTCAAGCTCTTTAAGCTTATCATCATTATCAGCACCTACTTTTTCTGTCTTTTCTTCAGAATTATTATCTACTTCGGTAGGCTTAGGATCTAAATTTTTTTTATTTTTATTTTTGGCCATATCTAATTATGTAATGATCTATATTATTTTCGTCAATACATAGTATAATTTATCACTCAATGAGAAATAATAGAAATATTAACCAACTAAGAGATATAGAAATAATTCCTAATTTTTCATACAATCCGGAAGGCTCATGTTTAATTAAATGTGGTAATACACATGTGATCTGCAGTGCATCACTTGATAGAAATTTACCAAGATGGTTAAAAAATTCAGAGACTGGGTGGGTAACAGCAGAATATGGGATGATACCAAGATCAACTTCTGAGAGAATGTCTAGAGAAGCAGCTAAAGGCAAACAATCTGGTAGAACACAGGAAATCCAAAGACTAATTGGAAGATCATTAAGATCCATAGCTAATTTAGAAGATTTAAGAGAATTACAAATAATAATAGACTGTGATGTTATTCAAGCAGATGGTGGAACAAGAACCGCTTCAATTTCAGGTTCATTTATCGCACTTCAATTGTGCATAAATAATATGCTTAATAAAAAAATTATAAAAAGAAATCCAATAAGTGAATATGTTGCCGCAATCAGCTGTGGAATTATAAATGGTGAGCCTTATTTAGACTTAGATTTTGAGGAAGATCAAAATGCTGAAGTAGATGCAAACTTTGTAATAACAGAAAGTGGTAAGTTAGTTGAAGTACAAATGACTTCGGAAAAAAAACTTTGTGAGGAGAGGTCATTTAATGCAATGTTAGAACTTGCAAAATCAGGGATCTCTGAGATTATCCAAATGCAAAAACAAATCTTAAGTGATTAAAAATATAAAAGAAATAGTTATTGCCAGTCATAATGAAGGAAAGGTGAGAGAAATCAGATCTTTATTGAAGCCAATGGGATTCAAAATTTACTCTGCAAAAAAATTTTGTATCAATGAACCAATTGAAAACGGAAAAACTTTTAAAGAAAACTCTCTAATAAAATCAAAAAATGCAGCCAAAAAATCAGGCATTCCTGCCATAGCTGACGATAGTGGTCTTTGTATTTTATCACTTGGTAATCAACCTGGAATATACTCAGCCAGATGGGCAGGCAAGGATAAAAATTTCGATACGGCAATTAGAAGAATACAAAAAAAAATTTACACAAATAATCTTACGAATAAAAGCTCTCGAAAAGCTTTTTTTTGTTGTGCTTTATCCATTTATTTTCCAGATAATAATTACAGAGTATTCGAAGGAAAAAAATATGGACATGTTCAATTTCCCCCTCTAGGTAAAAATGGCTTTGGATATGATCCTATATTTGTACCAATTGGTTATAAAAAAACATTTGGTGAAATGAACTTCAATTATAAAGAGAGAATAAGTCACCGATCAATTGCGTTCAAAAAAATGAAAACGTATCTAGAAAAATTTAAAGATTAATTTAATAGAATGAATTTTTGATTCTTTATTTTATATATTTTTGGTTGACGTGAAACATTGCCATCTGAAGTTATTTTAAACCATCCATCTATGCCAATAAAACCTTTGGTATTATGTAGTTTGTTTGTTGTGAAATTGTTTTTGTCTTGATGAAGATTACTGATGAGTCCAACAATATCATAACTTAATGTCGCTAAAGGGTGTGGCTTAGAATTAAAAATTCCCAAATACATATCCTCAAATTTTCTCCGATTATCTATGTCAAGTGACGTGAAGTATCCATTTTCTAAACCTGGTTCCTTTAGTGCTAAATTTTTAGCCCATAATGAACTTCCGATATATTGTACTTTTTTAGGATCCACATCATAGTATGGAAGTATAGAGCTGAAGTTTGATACCTCTTGAAAATTTTGTGCAAAAATCATTAAGGCTTCAAAGCTTAATTCACCGTATGTATCTAATTTTTTTAACTTTTTCAATTCCTCTTTAGCCTTTTCAGAATTTTCTATCTCCAATTGTTGTATTCTTTTTTCTAAATTAGTTTTTCTTTCCTCAAAATTTGAAAGATTCTTCGAAACATTATAAAAATTTGGAAAGTTCGGATCATAGAAAGTAAAAATAAACGATGATGAATTGTTTTTAGACTGAAATTTTTTAATTTCTCTTTCAACACGACTTCCAAATTGATTTCTTGGAATTAATACAGCATATTTTTTTAAATTACGTTTAATGGAATAGTCTAGTAACCCTTTTATTTCATCTTCTAACGTGAGCCCAAACACATATAATCTGTCGTCTTGTATTTCAGAATTATTAGAAAGTGCTATGATTGGTATAGCTTTATTTTTTGTAATCTCTCTAACCTGATTTACTTTATCTGAGAAAACCGGCCCAATAATTATATCTATATTACCTTCAAGTACTCTATATAATCGAGATAATAACTGCTCTTCATCACCTGTATCAATTATTGTAAATATGATTTTTTTGTTATTTTTTTTTTCAACTGCCAATTGTGCTGAGTTTAATAACGATTTACCTATCTGATAATGTTTACCGCTTAAAGGTAGCATTAAAACAATATTAAGAAATTTCTTTTGAGTAATATCCTTTTCTTCATTTAATATCTGTATTGATAATGAATTATTATTATTTTTATTCTTATTATCTAATTTTATAGATTTATTATATGTGTTAGTTTCAATTTGGTAATTAGTTGGAGTTTCACAGCTAAGAAAGCTAATGAATGCAAAGAAAGCTATTAATAATATAACTTTTTTTTTGAGATACATATGACCATAAAATTAAATAATTATTATATTAATGAATTATTAGAATACGAAAAGGTTCAAAATGGATTATACATTGTGGCTACTCCAATTGGTAATTTAGGTGATATTACCCTACGATCTCTTAAAATTCTCTCTTGTGTTGATTTAATCTTATGTGAAGATACGCGCATTAGTAAGAAATTAATTAACAAATATGGTATTAAAACTCAACTAAAACCATTTCATAAGTTTAACTCAAAAAACTCTATTCCATTAGTAATAAAAAAATTACAAGCGGGATTATCAATTGCAATAATATCCGATGCTGGTACGCCAATAATTTCAGACCCAGGTTCAGATCTCATAAAAATTTGTAACGAAAAAAAAATTAATGTATTTTCATTACCTGGCCCATCAGCGACCATATCAAGCTATGTTTTATCAAGTTTTGCTCAAACATCTTTCATGTTTAGAGGTTTTTTTCCAAGACATAAAAGAGAAGCCCTAAAAGAATTGGATTTGATAAAAAAACTTGAATGTACTGTAATATTTTTTGAGTCACCTCAGCGAATTCTCAAAACACTTAATTTTATCAATTATCATTACGGTAGCTGCGAGATAACATTTGTAAGAGAATTATCCAAAAAAAATGAAGAAGTTATTAATTCAAATATTACAGCTGTTATTGAAAAATTGACGACTAGAAAAAAGATTTTAGGAGAAATAACATTCGTAGTTAAGCCTCTTTGTCATCGCAATGAAGGTAAAATTTCAAATGAAGAAATTTTAACACTATCTAATCAACTTATTGATGCAGGGCTCAATATCTCAAAAATTTCAAAAATTTTTTCAACTTACTTCAATCTTTCAAAAAGAGAGGTATATCAGTTACTAATAAAAAATAAGTAATGATACCATTTTTGATATATAATAATTGTTGATAATGAATATTAAATTTGTTTTTACTTTAGTTTATATAATCCTTCCCTCTATCTTGATCGCTCACTGTGCACAAGTAGCAACCGGAACAGCTGTAAAGGTAGTTACAGTCAATCAAGAAGCTAGATCAATTGGAGAGTTTGTTGATGATACAATTATAAAAACTTTAATAAAAAATATATATTTTGATCAAAATGAAAAACTATTTTTTAATATTGACGTTGAGGTGTCACAAGGAAGAGTGTTATTAACTGGGACAATAGAGAATATTGACCTTAAAATTGAAGCAACACGGATTGCTTGGGGAGTAAAAGGGGTACAAACTGTTATAAATGAAATTCAAATATCAAACTCAGATAATGTAATTAACTTTGCTGATGATCTTGTTATAAGCACAAAAGTAAAAGGAAAATTAATATTAAATGAAAAAATTAATTCATTAAATTATAGCATTGAGACAGTTAATAAGCTGGTCTACATTATAGGCATTGCTGAAAGTGAGGATGAAAAAAATTTAGTAATAAATATTGCGAGAGAAGTATATGGTGTTGAGGAAGTGATAGACTATATCTCAATTAAAGTAGACGAATTTTAATTTAAATGAATATAGGTTTTCAAATTGATGAAATTGATAGGCTCAATATTAAGACTGACAGTTCCTTACCGTTAATTTTAGAATCTCAAAAAAGAAAAAATAAAAATTTTTATTTTTTGCCAAGTAGTCTAACGTATAAAAATAATCTGGTATACGCTCAGGCTAGAGAAATTTCTTTTAAAGACAATAAATTAAAAAATTATGTTATTGGTGACCCAAAAAAAGTAAGGGTTAATAATTTTAATTATGTATTCATTCGACAGGATCCCCCTTATAATATGGAATATATTTCTTCTATGCATCTCTTAGAGCAAGTAAAAGGTCCTACTAAGTTTATCAATCATCCGAAAGGGATAAGAAACGCGCCAGAAAAAATCTCAATGCTATCCTATAAAAAAATAATTCCTCCAACAATTATTACTAGAGAAAAAAAAGAAATAAATGATTTTATAAGACAAAATGGAAAGTGTGTAATTAAACCTCTATACGGTAATGGAGGTGAAAGTATATTTTTGCTTGATAAGAAGGATGAAAATTATAATCAAATCATTGAACGATTCATAGACCAGCTCAAAGAGCCATTTATAATTCAAAAATTTCTATCCGAAATAAAACATGGAGATAAAAGAATAATTTTGGTCAATGGAGAACCAATTGCAGCTTTGAGAAGGATACCTAAGAGTAACGAAATACGGTCAAATATTCATGTAGGTGGTAACTGTGAAGCAGTCAAAATATCGCGACAAGATTTAAAAATTTGTGAAGAAATTAGGGGATTTTTAAAAGATGAGGGACTTTTTTTTGTAGGTATTGATGTCATCGGAAAATATTTAACTGAAATTAATGTCACGTCACCAACTTGCATACAAGAAATCAAAAAACATCATAGCATTGATATATCAAAAATAATTTGGGATCAGCTTTTAGAAAGATAATTAACGTACCATGAGCATACAATCAAAAATACTCAACTTCATGCTTAAAAAATATGTAAAAGATGTCCAGCCTCCTGTTGAACATAGATCTTATATCGAAGCAAGAAAAATGATGAACCAAGAAGGTTATACTGATCAAGATAATTCATTAGGATCCAAAATATTGCAAAAAATAATCTTTAATAGAACTAAATCGTCTATCGGTATTAATGAAATTAATTTAAACGGTATTAGAACTTTACATTTTATGAATGAAAACTCTGATAAAAAAAAATGTATACTATATTTTCATGGTGGAGGATATGTTGCTGGGTCACCTGAAACGCACCAAAATATGCTTATATCACTTGCAAAGTTATCTTCAATTCAAATATTTGCTATTGATTATTCATTGTCGCCTGAAAGTAATTTTCCAAAGGCAATCAATGAGGCGATAAGCAGTTACAACGCCTTATTAGAAAAAGGATTTAAAAATGAAAATATATTTTTTGGTGGGGACTCTGCGGGGGGCAATCTAACATTAGTCAGTACACTAAAATTACAGGAACTAAGCCAAAAATTACCATCAAAAATTTTTTTACTATCACCTTGGACAGACTTAACTGGAGAGGGAAGAAGTATCAAAGAAAATTCAAAGTCAGATCCATATTTGTCATATGATAATTGGTTGAACACATCACTCTCTATGCAGAAAACTGTCAGAGAATGGTACGCTCCAAATCAGAATTATAGAAATCCTCTTATATCACCGGTTTTTGCTAATTATTATAATTATCCAAAAACATTGATTCAAGTTAGTGACATTGAAATACTGTATAGCGACTCCTTAGATCTTGAGTCTAAAATAAAAGTTGGAAACAATGAAGTGAGACTCAGCGTTTACAAAAATTTACCTCATGTTTGGCAGATTTTTGGTTTTTTACCTGAAGCGAAGCAAGCGCTTAATGAGATCTCAAATTTTTTAAAAAATTAACTCTTAAATGCCGATAATGCAGCTAAGTTAACAATGTCTGCAACATTCGCGCCTAAAGGTGCAATTTGTATGCTTTCTTTAAAGCCAACTAAGTAGGGTCCAACAAGTGTGCCGCCACCCAACTCCTGAAGCATCTTTGTTGAAATGCTCGCACTGTGAATAGCTGGCATAATTAACAAGTTTGCAGGACCAGATAATTTACAAAATGGATAAAGGTTCATTAAGTTTTCGTTCAAAGCAGTATTTGCCCCCATTTCTCCGTCATATTCGAAATCCAAATTTCTTTCATCAAGAATCTTCTTCGCATCTCTCATATATACTGATCTCTCAGTAAATGGTTTTCCAAAATTTGAATATGATACTAGAGCAGCTCTTGGTTCAATGCCAAATATTTCTCTAACTACCTCAGCACTTTCTTGTGTGATATTTGCTAATTGAGAGGCATTGGGCATATCATGTACATTTGAGTCTGCAACAAAAATAGTTCTTCCATTACATAACATTACTGTCATACCAAGAATGGTTTTGTTTGGTATTGGATCAAGTACATATTCAATACTCTCTAAAGAGGCTGCATAGCTTCTTGTTAAGCCACAAACCATTGCATCGGCTTCTTTTAAAGAAACCATACATGCTGCGAAAACATTTCTTTCTCGATTTAAGAGATCTAAACAATCCTTTTTTAAAAATCCTTTTCTTTGTAAACGATGATAGATGTGTTCAGCGTATCTATCATGTTCTGATTTATTTCTAGTGCTGTGTATTTCCATTTGATCAAAAAAATCTAAACCCATTTCCTGCATTTTGTTTTTTATGACATCATCTCTCCCAATTAAAATAGGAGTGCCCATTCTGTTATTAAGGAAAATTACAGCAGCCCTAATCATATCTTCCTCTTCTCCTTCAGTGAAAATAACTCTTTTGGGATTTTCTTTAACTTCTTGAAAAACTTTTTGAAGAAGGCCAGCTGATGGATTAAGTCTTGCGGATAATTCGTCTGAATAGTTTTCCATGTCTACTATTGCTTTTCTAGCGACACCAGTGTCCATAGCAGCCTTCGCAACTGCAGGAGGAACCTTACTGATTAGTCTTGGATCAAAGGGAGAAGGAATAATATAATCTGGTCCATATTGTGGTCTTTTACCTGGATATGCGTTTGCTACTTCGTCTGGCACATCTTCTTTTGCCAGGTCAGCAATGGATTTAGCCGCAGCTATCTTCATTTCAAGATTAATCGTTTTTGCCCTAACGTCTAGTGCACCCCTGAATATATAGGGAAATCCAAGTACATTGTTAACTTGATTAGGATAGTCAGACCTTCCGGTTGCAATAATAGCATCATCTCTACACTCTTTAATCTTTTCAGGTAATATCTCCGGCTCAGGATTTGCCATTGCAAAAATGATTGGTTTTTCTGCCATAGATAAAACCATTTTTTGGGTAAGAATATTGCCAATTGAAAGTCCAAAAAAAATATCCGCACCTTCCAGAGCATCTTCTAGAGTTCTGCATTGTGTTTTTACAGCATGAGCAGATTTCCATTGATTCATGTTTTCTTTTCTTTCAGTGTGTATAACTCCTTTGGTATCGCATAGTATTGCATTTGCATTGGGCATGCCCATAGCTTTTAAAAGCTCCAGACAAGCAATACCTGCAGCACCCGCGCCATTTACGACAATTTTAACTTCATTAATTTTTTTTCCAGTAAGGTCTAGCGCATTAATAAGTGCAGCCGCAGATATAATTGCAGTACCATGTTGGTCATCATGGAAAATAGGTATGTCCATTATTTCTCTAAGTGTGTCTTCAATTATAAAACACTCAGGGGCTCTTATATCCTCAAGATTTATTCCACCAAAAGAAGGTCCTAAATACTTTACAGAATTAATAAATTTTTCAGCATCCTCAGTGTCAATTTCTAAATCAATTGAGTCAATGTCTGAAAATCTTTTAAATAAAACTGATTTACCCTCCATTACTGGTTTTGATGCATGTGCGCCTAAATTACCAAGTCCTAATATTGCAGTTCCATTAGATATTACTGCGACTATATTCCCCTTACTTGTATAGTCATATACTGTACTTTTATCATCAGCAATGGCATTAACAGGAGCGGCAACTCCAGGCGAATAAGCCAGAGATAGATCTCTTTGAGTTTCAAGTGGTTTTGTTGCCTTAATTTCTATTTTACCTGGCTTACCTTGTGCATGAAACACCAACGCTTCTTTTTCACTAAAATGTTCTTCCCTATCTTTTTTTGTCATTTTTTCTTTTTTGGATTTTATATAGGTTTTTGCCTGCTTTTCAAATTCAAAAGATATATATTGAACAAACCTTTATTTATTTTTGGAGTTATTTAAAACAAAATAGATTAATAAACAATGTTTATATGAATGTTTTAAGGTCATCAGTTATTTATTCTTTTTTCACTTCAATAAGTAGAATTTTCGGTTTTTTAAGAGACATATTAATTGCTAATTTCTTAGGTACTGGACTGATAGCCGATATTTTTTTTGTTGCTTTTAGGCTACCCAATACATTTAGAAGAATTTTTTCAGAAGGAGCATTAAACTCGGCATTTGTACCAATCTATACAAAGCTACTTAAAGATAAGTTAATAGACGAGTCAAGACAATTTGCTGGGAGTATTTTTTTAATTTTCTTAATTGTTTCTTCATTGGTGGTTTTAATAATTGAAATTTTTATGCCATTTTTTATAACAATTTTAGCCCCAGGTTTCACTAACGATCATGATAAGTTTAATGAGTTAGTTAAAGTTGCAAGAATTATTTTTCCATTTCTGATTTTAATTAGTATTTCATCAATCTGTTCATCTATTCTTAATTCGCATAATAAATTCGCTTTGTCAGCAGCTCTTCCTATTATATTGAATATTACACTGATTATTTCACTAATCATTGCAGCTCATGTGAAAGCCGCATTTTTAACATTCTTATCTTGGAGTGTAGTCCTTGCTGGAATACTTCAAGTTATAATTCTTATAATTGCTCTTTCAAGGGAAAAAATATATTTGTTCTTTACAGTGAAAATATATAACAGTTATATAAAACGTTTTTCAAAATTATTTTCAGCTAGTTTTTTTTCGTCTGGACTGTTGCAATTAAATATTTTAATTGGAACGATAATTGCTTCTTTTGAGAGTGGCGCAATTTCATATTTATATTATGCTGACCGAGTTTATCAATTACCTCTTGCACTTGTCGGAATAGCTATTGGCATTGTATTACTGCCATCTATTTCAAGTAAAATAAGATCTGATACGCGTGAAACTATTCATCATTCAATAGAACAAACTTTACTATACTCATTGTTATTTGCTGTTCCTGCATCGTTAGGAATTTATGTTCTATCAGACGAAATTGTAAGCGCGCTTTTTGAAAGAGGTGAATTTGACGAAAAATCATCCCTTTTTACATCTCAAGCTCTCAAATTTTATGCTTTAGGTCTTGTAGCATTTATTGTTATGAAAATTTATACACCAATATTTTTTGCATATGAAAACGCAAAGCCTACTTTATACATTACTGCTATCAATTTAGCTATGAACACTTTATTTAGTATAGTCTTGTTCATTAACATAGGGTTTATCGGAATTCCAATAGCTACAAGTATATCAGCTTGGATAAGTGTTTTATTAATGAATTATTACTTAAAGATGTTCAATTATTATCAAATAAGCAGCAGAATTATCTTTCCTATCACAATAATAGCTATCAGCTCATTCTTTATGTACTTATATTTATTTTTTCTCAAAAAATATTCGGAGATATTTTTTAATTTATTGCAAGACCGTGAAATTATATTTCTTTTATTTTCAGTACTTTCTTCAATATTACTTTATTTTATTCTAATTTCATTTTACAAGCCGTTTAAATACTCTGAAATTAAAAAGATTTTAAAAAAATGAATGAGATTAAAAAAAATACCGTCTTATCTGGTGTGCAACCCTCAGGAAATCTTCATATAGGTAATTATCTTGGTGCAATCAAGAATTTTGTAAGCATGCAAAGTGATTATAACTGTTTTTTTTGTATAGTTGATTTACATGCTATTACAGTAAAGCAAGATCCGAAGATACTTAAAAGAAATACCTTAGAAGTTGCAGCGTCCTACATTGCATCAGGTATTGATCCAAAAAAAAGTGTTGTATTTAATCAAAGCAGTGTATCCGCACATTCAGAGCTAGCATGGATATTTAATTGTGTAACAAGAATGGGTTGGTTAAATCGCATGACACAATTTAAAGACAAAGCTGGTAAAGATAAAGAGAATGCAAGCTCAGGTTTATTTATTTATCCAAATTTAATGGCTGCAGATATATTGGTTTATAAGGCAACACATGTTCCCGTAGGAAATGACCAAAAGCAGCATCTAGAACTTACGAGAGATATTGCGCAAAAATTTAATAGAGATTTTAATTGTGAAAACTTTTTTCCTATTCCTGAACCAATTATAGATAAGGATATATCAAGAATTATGTCTTTGAAAGATGGAGGACAAAAAATGAGTAAATCAGACCTATCAGAATATTCTCGCATAAGTCTTTTAGACGAGAGTGATGAGATTATAAAGAAGATCAAAAAAGCGAAAACAGCAGATACGGTTATGCCAGAAAAAATAGAGCAAATATTAAAATTAAGTGAAGTTAATAATTTGCTAAATATTTATGCAGGGTTTTCTGGAATTGAAAAGGAAAAGTTGATTGCTCAATATAAAGGACAAAATTTTTCTAATTTTAAATCTGATTTATCTGACATACTTGTAGAGCAAATGAAACCTATAACAGCAGAAATCAAAAAACTGATGCAGGATAAAGGCTATCTAATAGAGATTTTGTTAGAGGGTCAAAATAAAGCAAATGAAGTTGCTCAAAAAACGATTAATGATGTATATGACATAGTAGGATTTCTAAGAAATGAAACATAGATCAAAATTTTTAGTTATAGTTGACGACTCTCAAGAGTTGGATGTAGCCATCAGGTTTGCTGCTAAGCGTGCTAGAAGTACCAAAGGTGGTGTAGTTTTATTGAACGTCATTGAACAATTTGATCCCCAGCAATGGCAGTCGATTGAAGACATAATCCTTCAGGAAGCTAGAGAAAAGGCACAAAAAAAACTTCAAAAATGGTCAAAAGTGATAAATGATCTTACAGGTGTCGTTCCTGAATTAATGGTTAAGGAGGGTGTCACAAGTGAAAAAATTATTGAGACACTCGAACAAGATGATGCTGTTAGATTTTTAGTTTTAGCTGCAGCAGAAGCAGATCAGCCAGGACCGCTTGTATCGCTCTTAGCAGGACAAAAGTCTGGAAAATTACCTGTGCCTATCGTAATTATACCTCAAGGTCTCTCAGAAGATGTAATTGATGATTTAGCGTCAAGATCAGATTAAAAATCAATTTAATTTCAGTCACTTAATAAAAAACTACATCAAAACTTTAAAATTTTATGAATCTATCTATATAACTTTAGCTAGCTTATGTTTATACAGACCGAATCAACACCTAATCCAAATTCATTGAAATTTATTCTTGGTGATCACATTCTTTGTGAAAGCCCTATCGAGTTTAATAAATCTCAAGAAAATACATACTCAGCATTAGCTGACGAGCTTTTTAAAATCAATGGCATTGATAATATATTGTTTAATAAGAATTGTATTTCAGTCAATAAAAATGAGTATTCTTGGGATCAACTTAAAGCCTCTATATTGCGCGTGATCTCAGATCATATAAATTCAGGACTTCCAGCTATTGAAAAACGAAACAATGATGCAAATGCACTAGATAAAATTCAATTTGATGATGAAGATGTGAAAGTAGTAAATATGATAAATGGCATTTTAACATCAAAGATCAGACCAGCAATTATGCAAGATGGTGGTGATGTAAATTTTGTTAAATATGAAGCTGGTACGGCTTATCTTTCTTTGAAAGGAAGTTGTGCAGGTTGTCCTAGTGCAACAGTTACATTAAAGAATGGTATTGAGAATATGCTTAAGCACCACATACCTGAGCTGAAAAAAGTTGAGCAGGTATTTTAAGAAGATGTATTTCGTATGAATATTTTGATTACTCAAGATAAAAACATTAAATTTCTATTTCAGATATATTATTTTATTTTGTTACTTATTACATTAGCCGTTTTAACATCTTTGGTGTTCACACATAATTTTTATCAAAAGTCGACCATTAACAATATTACATCGGCAAATGACTTAGAAAAGGACATATCAGTTGCCTACATTAGTGATTTCAAATCAGCTAAATCTCTTGAGAAAAATAAGTATATTAAGAATATTGAGATTGATCAAGTAAGAGAAACTAAGATCATCCCTAAGATCTCAGTTGCTACACTTCCAAATGATCTCAAAAGTATTAAATCAGTAAAAACTAGAAAAGAATTATTTATCAAAATTACACTTCCTCTAATAGTTCAGGAAAACGAAAGACTTTTATTTTTAAATAAAAAAATAAAAATGATTAAAAGTAATATTGACCAAATAAAGCGAAAGGAAGCTGTATGGATAAGTGATTTAATGAAGGAATATAAGGCAGATACTTTAGATGCTTTATTAATAAAAGTTGACGAAATACCTGTATCACTTGCACTCGCCCAAGCCGTGATTGAAAGTGGATGGGGAACCTCAAGGTTCGCTTATGAAGGTAATGCACTTTTTGGACAGTATGTTTGGGGTAAAAACAATGACGGGATTATACCTAATGATAGAGATACAGATGCTAAATACAAGATAAAATCATTTAATAGTTTAAGTGAGTCTGTTGCATCTTATATGAAAAATTTAAATACAAATTTTCACTATAACGAATTTCGTTTAAATAGATTTGTTCTTAGATCAAACAAATTACCTTTACGAGGTACATACTTGGCAGAGTTTTTACTAAGCTATTCAATTGAAGATAACTATATAGATAAATTAAAAGATATTATTCAAATTAATAATCTCGAGGATTTTGAAAATTTAAGTTTAGATAGAGAATCTCCATTAATTACAGATATTATTTAACCAAAAACTGGTAACCAAACCAATACCATTTATCATTCACTTTAGTTGTACAATTTAATCTGGCTCTGCCTTTTAAGTAAGCTTCATTTAATATAATTTGTACTCTATCTTTTTTTATATTTATTATTTCCTGCTTATCCCATTTTCCGCCAGGATTAGAAAAGCAATCAAGAGAATTGCCTTTTAAATTATTTAAAATACTAAATTCGATGGATGGTTTTTTGTCATCGATTAGAAACATATCACCTGGTAAAAAATTCTTTATATTTAAAGAATAAGAATCAGCCGCAAATTTAAATCTATCTTTATTTCCAAATCTTTCATTAAGAGAAAACCTTGGTAAATAATATCTATCATCAAAACTTGAAATAACCCCGGAATGTTGTCCAAATGCATGAGAAATATTAAATTCTTTAAGAATTCTTATTACTTCATTACTTGTCTCACCGTATGGATATGCAAAAAGCTTTGGTATAAAGCCAATATTTTTAATCCAACTTTTGTGAGAATCTAAGATATCTTTTTTTATATCCAATGTCTTGTTTAATGGCATGTGTAAATGCGTAGATGTATGTTGACCAACACTTCCACCTTCATCAATAAATATTCTTATATCATCCCATGTCATATAACCTTTTGTTTTTTTATCAATTATGTCAGTAGATATAAATAACGTGACAGGTATTTTGTTATCTCTAAAAACTGGCCATGCAATTTCGTAAAACGAGCTGTAAGCATCATCAACAGAAAATGCCACAGCTTTTTCATCTAAGGTGTCATCTCTCTCCAAAATCATGATTAATTCTTCTAACTCTAAGACTTTAATTTTATTACTTAAAATATATTCAATGTGTGAATTAAATTGCTCCTCACTTACATTTGTTGAAGGATATTTGTCTTCTCCAAATCTATGGTACATAAACACCGACACGCCTGGCTCAGAAAATGCAGGTAAAGTATATGAAAAATAAATTACTAGAAATAGAAAATAACTTTTACTAAAATTAGTAAAAAAAAAATTATTCATATCACCTAATTTTTAGTCTATATGTAAAAAATAGCAATAATATGTTTTTAATTTTAGATTTTACTCAAACATTTAAACTGGCAATTATAAAAAATGGGAATCTAATTCAAAAAGAATTAAATACAAAAAAAAATATTTCTGAAATACTAATTCTTGAGGTAGAAAAATTTATAAAAAAATCAAACGTCAATATCAAAGATCTCTCATCAATTTATATTATTACTGGACCCGGAAGTTTTACAGGCATTAGGTCAGCCCTAACTTTTGCGAAATCTCTCAAACTCACTATGAAATTAAATCTTTTTGGATTATCAAAATTTGAACTAATTAATTATAAAATTAATATTAATAAATTTAATAAAAAAAGGCGTATTTTTTTATATTTTAAAGATAATCAATTTTTTTCGCAAGCATTCAAAGGTTTTAAATCTATTAGTGAGGCAAGGCTATACAATCTTGATGATGAAGACTTAAAATTCAATGATGAAACAACCTACATTTATGACAATATTCTATTTGAAAATTCGTTAAGAGGTGAAATTTTTCAAAAAAAAGCTAATTTTTTTTTAGTAGATTATAATTTAAACCAAATAAAAGAACTAACAGTAAATAATATGATTGAAAACAATGACCCAAAACCGTTATATATAAGTAACTATTATTAAGTGGTTATAATGATTGATGTAAAAAAGTTGTGTAAAGAAAAAGGCCTTAGAATGACCGAGCAGCGTAATATAATTGCTGATGTTATTACAGAAATGAGTGCTAACGGACATCCTGACGTAAACGAGATATTTTTAAACTCTAATGAAAAAGATAAAAATATAAGTATTGCGACTGTTTACAGAACTGTAAAGTTGTTTGAGGAATATGGTGCAATTGAAAAACACGAATTTAAAGATGGACGGTCTAGATATGAAGCCATTGAAGACAACCACCACGATCATTTAATAGATATCGAGTCAGGAGAAATCCATGAATTTACAAATGAAGAAATAGAGAATATTCAGCAAACAGTCGCTAATTCACTTGGTTATAAACTTGTTGATCATAGACTGGAATTATATGGAATTAAAATTAAAAAATAGTTCCAATGTCCATTCTCAGACTCATTCTAATCTTATTTTTTTTATTTCTAATAATTTCTATATCAATACCTATACAAATACTTTTTAACATTGCAGGCTTTAGATTAAAAAAACTCTATCCTTTGTTTTTTTATAAAATGATAAAAGTAGTTATTGGGATTAATATTAATTTTGATAGAACAAAGCTCGTCAAACAAGGTAAAGGTGTATTATATATTGCAAACCATGTTTCTTGGTTTGATATCATTTGTTTAGGTACTTTACTTAATGCAAGATTCATTGCAAAAAAAGAAGTTTCTAAAATGGGAATCTTTGGTTTTTTAGCATCGATAAGTAATACTTTTTTTATAGATAATGAAAATAAAAACAAAATAATTGAATACAATCATTTCATTCAAAATAAACTTAAAAAAGGAGAAAATTTTATAATTTTTCCAGAAGGAACAACTTCTGACGGAAATGGCATTATAAACTTCAAATCTTCAATGTTGGAATGTGCATTTGACGATAGCATGCAAATAAATATTCAACCGATATCAATTTGTTATTCAAAGTTAAACAATATTCCTATGGGAATATATTCAAGACGTAATATAGCATGGGTTGGCGATACATCGATGGTAGCAGCTATGGCAAATTTTTTAAGATCTGGTAGGATTACAGTAGATATTGTTTTTCATGAGCTAATGAGTATTAAGAATTTCAGAAATAGAAAAGAATTGGCAAGCCATTGTGAATATCAAATATTAAGCGGAATCAATAAAACTTTAAAAATTAATTAAAAATGAGTTTTTCAACTTTTTTTGTAAAATCATACGGCTGTCAGATGAATATTTACGATAGTCAAAAAATTATATCAATATTGGAAAATAAAGGCATGAAACAAAATGAATATGCAGAAGATGCCGACTTAATTGTTTTCAATACATGCAATATAAGAGATAAAGCTGCACATAAACTCTATTCAGATATTGGTAGAATTAATAAATTTAAAAAAGAAAAAACAATAGCCGTTGTTGGTTGTGTGGCTCAAGCTGAAAATGTGGAGATGTTTAATAAAAATAAATCAATTGATATTATACTAGGACCGCAAAGTTATCATTTATTACCTCAAATGATTGAAGATATAAAAAGAAATCCTAAGCAGATTAATACTGAATTCATTGTTAATGAAAAGTTCGATTACTTAACTGAACAAAAAAGAAAACAAGGTATTTCTTCTTATATAACAATTCAAGAGGGTTGTGATAAATTTTGTTCATTTTGTGTTGTGCCTTATACAAGAGGACCTGAATATTCCCGCCCTTTAAAATCATTAATTCATGAAATAAATTCACTTGCTGAAAATGGTGCAAAAGAAATAGTTCTATTGGGTCAAAACGTAAATGCATACAGCCATTCTCATAATGGACGTAAAATAAATTTAGCGGATTTAATTGAAGAGATAAGTAAAAATGAAAATATTAAAAGAATAAGATATACAACTTCACATCCGATTAATATGACTGACGATTTAATTAATCTACATTCCACCAATAAAAAACTTATGCCTTTTCTTCATTTGCCTGTTCAGTCAGGATCTTCAGAAGTTTTAAAAAAAATGAATAGAAAATATGACATAAATTTTTATATAAAGATTATTGAAAAGCTGAAAACTATTAATCCACAAATTGAAATATCATCAGATTTTATTATAGGCTACCCAGGTGAGAGCGAGCAAGATTTCAAAAAAACTCTCGATTTAGTTGATCAAATAAAATTTACTCAATCATACTCTTTTATTTATAGCTCAAGGCCTGGAACTAAGTCATCATTTGAAAATGATGAAACACCGCCAAATATAAAAAAAGAAAGGCTATTTATTCTTCAAGAAAAATTGAAAGAAATACAGCTTAAATTTAATAAGAGTTTTTGCGGGAAAAATATTGATGTCTTAATAGAAAATCAAAGCATCAGTAATCCTGAGTATTTTTTTGGAAGAACTCCATTTATGCAATCGGTTTATATTAAGTCTCAAGAAATAAAGCCTGGTGAAGTTAAAAATGTAAATATTTCAACTTGCAATCATAAGAACTTATATGCTAGTTGTTAGATTAGGGCATGAATAAAATTTGAAAAATAAATTACCTAATAAGGTTTATAAACGCAATTCTATACAAGGTTTAAGTTCAACCACAATAAATATAGAAAACTCTGATGCATTGGATATATTCGGTATTAATAATGAAAATATAGATTTTTTTGAAAAAAAATTACCCTTAAAGATTTTTCAAAAAGGAAACCAGTTAGTAATTCAAGGTAATAAAAAAAATATAGATATTTTAAAAAGCGCGATAACCCAAACAATTAATGAAAAACGGGTAAACAAAAAAAATGATATTAGCTACAATTCTATAAAAGAAAATTTAAGAATGCACATATCAAATGATATAAAAAATATAAATATTACTAAAACAGCTAAGTTAGATGTTATTGGTAAAAGTAAACTACAAAATACATACTTAGAAATATTACAAAAAAATCAAATAGTATTTGCTGTTGGCCCAGCAGGTACAGGTAAGACATTTCTTGCAGTCGCAGCTGCTGTTTCTCAACTTTTAGAAAATAAGTTTGACCGTATTATACTATCTAGACCTGCGGTTGAGGCTGGAGAAAAATTGGGTTTTCTACCCGGAGACTTAAAAGAGAAAGTCGATCCATATTTGAGACCGTTGTATGACTCTCTGTATGATCTTATGCCATCAGATATTGCACTAAGAAAAATCCAATCATCTGAAATTGAAATTGCTCCACTGGCATTTATGAGAGGTAGGACTCTTAATAATTCATTTGTAATATTAGATGAGGCACAAAATGCAACACACAATCAAATTAAGATGTTTCTAACTAGATGTGGCAAAAACTCAAGAATGGTTGTAACTGGAGATCCCTCACAGACAGATCTTAATAGAAGAAGCGACTCCGGCTTATTGAGATCAATCAAAATTTTGTCAGAAATTGAGGGTGTCTCAGTTATAAATTTTGGACAGAAGGACATAGTTCGAGACGAAATGGTTACAAAAATTATAAATGCTTATGATTCTTATGATGACCAGATCAAGGATCTCTTCGATCAAAAAAGTCAATAAATGATACAAATTAATTACAATGTTGATGAATCAGAATGGAGTAAAAATTTTCCACATTACAAAAAATGTATATCAAAAACAGTTAGTGAAACACTTGATGTCGTTGACACTGGTATTACTCAAAATATTATGATTACTTTTTTCTTGACTTCAAATAAAAATATTAAGGAATTAAATCTTAAGTATAGAAAAAAAGATAAAGCTACAAATGTTTTATCATTTCCCATGCAATCATTTTATATGGATAATTATCTTTTAGGTGATATAGCACTAGCAAATCAAATTATATTAAAAGAGGCAATAGAACTCAAAATAACAAAGTATGATTACTTATGTAAAATGACAATACATGGGATGCTCCATTTATTAGGGTACGATCACAAGACTGAAAAACAGTACAAACAGATGAAAAAATTTGAAAATTTAATATATAACTCTTTGAAGCTAAAATATGATAAATAAAATATTTAATAAAAATATTTTTACTAAGAAGTCTAACAATAATTCATTAAAGCAAAGTATTGAAACAGTATTAGATAGCGATCTTAAAGATACAGAAGGAATATCTAAGCACGAGAGATTAATGCTTTTAAATATTTTAAAAATAGATGGTATTAGGTCCTCAGATATCATGATACCAAGAGCTGATATTGGTGCAGTTGAAATTAACGATAGTTTTGAAAAAGTACTTAATGTCTTTATAAAAGAAGCACACTCGAGGGTACCAATTTATGAAAAAAACCTTGATAACGTTGTAGGAATGGTTCATATAAAAGATTTGGTTAATTTTCAAAATCAAAAAAAAGCTGATACTAATTTTCTCCAAGATTTGAAAAGGGATATCTTAGAAATACCTCCCTCAATGCCTGTTCTTGATTTACTTCTAAAAATGCAAATTACCAGACTTCACATGGGAATTGTTATTGATGAGTACGGCTGTACTGATGGACTGATTACAATTGAGGACGTAATAGAAGAAATTACCGGTGAAATTGAAGACGAACATGATCAGCAGAATTTGCCCATGTTAATTAAATCATCAAATAATATTTTTGAGGCAAGTGCAAGAGTTGAAATAGATGAGCTTCAAAAAGTAACTAATATAAATTTCCTCGACTCAAAGTTAAATGAGGATATTGATACGCTGGGTGGTTTAATTTTCTCAATTGCCGGTCGTGTGCCTCAGAGGGGAGAAATAATAAGGCATGACTCAGGAACAACTTTTGAAATAAGAGATGCAGATCCAATGAAAATAAAGTCTGTCAAAGTATCAACACCAAAAAAATAATGAACCTATTGGAATTTATTCCACCTAAAAATTATTATATATTTTTTCTTAATTTTGTATTGGGTTTGCTTTTAGCATTAAGTTTTGAGCCATTTAATGTTCCATTTTTGTCAGTGCTTGTGATTGGTGCTTATTTTTTAACAAATGACTATACGTTTCAAAAATCACAAAATCATTATAAAAATTTTTTCTACAACGGTTTGTTTTTTGGTTTTGGTTTTTTTATATTAAGTATGTACTGGGTTTCAAATTCAATACTAGAATTTGACATAAATCTATTCTATCTTGCTCCAATAATATTTATTTTTTTTCCACTCGCTTTATCTATTTTTTTTGGACTAATGCAAATCGTAAATGCATTTTTCTGGAGTGAGTCTAATTCAAAGATATTTTATTTTAGCTCGGTATGGGTAATTTTTGAATTCTTGAGAAGCATATTATTTACAGGGCTGCCATGGAACCTAGTTGGTTATAGCTGGTCATGGTCAATAAGTTTTTCACAAACGGTTTCCGTTTTCGGTATTTATGGTTTGGGATTATTAACCGTATTTAGTTCAGTGAGCATTTTTACATTTATATCAAATAGTAAAAATAAGTTTTATTTAGTTACAGCGATTGTAATCCTTATCTCGTTATATTTGTATGGATTTTTTAGAGTAAATAATAACCAAATAGTCTATACACAAAATGAATTAAGAATAGTTCATACCTATTTAGATCAAAAAGAAAAGTGGTTAGAGAAATCTATTGAGCAAACTGCGGCTATCGGTTCAAATCATTTAATCACAGTATTTCCTGAAACATCATTTGGATTTAATAATGTTATTCCAAAAAATTGGATTGCTGGATATATTAGAAAAGAACAAAATAGTTATTTTAACTCAGTCAGTTATAAGGGGTTTACTTACGATAAAAAAATTCTTGTACCTTTTGGTGAATATTTTCCATTGTCCAATCTAATAAGTTTATTATTTCCTGAAAATATATTATTCAAAAATAATTTAACTAAAGGCAGTAATAATCAAGTGTTTACTGAAAACATATTACCTCTAATTTGCTATGAAGTGATCTTTCCAAGCTTTGTTCGTAACAATATAACTATGAATACCCAGCTTTTAGTCAATATAAGTAATGATGGTTGGTTTGGAAATTTTAGTGGTCCAAGACAACATTTTGTTCATTCACAGTTTAGATCTATCGAGTTAGGTATTCCAATGGTTAGATCATCAAATAAAGGTATTTCAGGAGTGATAAGTCCCATTGGTGAGGTTATAAGTGCCACAGATGCTGAGAAAACTACCTACTTAGATGTAAAAATCCCGAAAAAATTAAAATCAACAGTGTATAGGAAGTATGGAAATCTTTTTACATATTTTTTGATAGTTTTATTTTTTATAATTGGCTATGCTATCAGAACTAAAAACTAAAATATGAGCAAACACTATTTATTTACTAGCGAGTCAGTTTCAGAGGGTCATCCAGACAAAGTATGTGATATAATATCAGATTCAGTTGTTGATGATTTTCTATCGCAGGAAAATCCAGAAAATTCACGAGTTGCAATGGAAACCTTAGTTACAACTAATAAAGTTGTAATGGCAGGTGAGGTCAGAGGTCCAGAAAGTTATAATTGTGATTATGAAACATTAGCTAGAAATGCAGTAAAGGAAATTGGCTATGAACAAGAGGGTTTTCATTGGAATAAATTCTCATTTGACTCCTCAGGAGTTCACAGTCAGTCCGCTGATATTGCTATGGGTGTTGATGCTTCAGGCAATAAAGACCAAGGAGCAGGTGACCAGGGAATTATGTTTGGTTACGCCTGCAAAGAAACGCCTAATCTAATGCCGGCACCAATATATTATTCACACAAAATTTTAGAAGATATGGCAATTAAGAGAAAAAAAGGAGATACTCCTGGTATTCAACCGGACTCAAAGAGTCAAGTTACTCTTCAATACATTAACGGCTCACCAGAAAAATGTACAAAAATTGTTGTTTCTACGCAGCATGATGAAAGTCTAGACCAAAAAGGAGTGAGTGAGATAATTACACCAATTATAAAAAATATTATGCCAGATGAATGGATTAGTAATGAAACAGAAATATTGATAAATCCTACTGGTAAGTTTGTTATTGGTGGACCTGATGGAGACACGGGTTTAACCGGTAGAAAAATAATAGTCGATACTTATGGTGGAGCAGCCCCCCATGGTGGAGGAGCTTTTTCAGGAAAAGATCCAACCAAAGTTGATAGATCGGCGGCATACATAACTAGATACATTGCAAAAAATATTGTTGCAGCTGGCATAGCTGATAAGTGTACTTTGCAACTATCTTATGCAATTGGCGTTGCCGATCCTCTCTCTATTTATGTTGATACTCATGGTACTTCTAAAATGTCAGATGATGACCTTATAAAAAAAATTACAGAAAATATTGATCTAACTCCTAGAGGCATTAGAGATCATTTAAATTTACATAAGCCTATTTATAAAAAAAGTGCGGCATATGGACATTTTGGAAGAGACCCAGAAAGTGATGGCTCTTTTTCTTGGGAAAAATTAGATTTAGCAAAAAAACTCTCATAATCTTTGTTATTTTCTAAAAATTTACGATCTAAATACTATTCTTATCAAGGAAGAAAAATATCAAAAAAAATATCTCAATCAAAAAAAAAATTAATTAATGATTTTTATGATCGATTTTCTTTTGATCAATCAATTATTCAATACCACAACCAGAAAAATATAAAGCAAAAGCTTAAATTTCCAGATCAGTTTAAAAAAGTAAATATTGAGATTGGTTTTGGTAATGGTGAATTTTTAATTAAAAATGCAATTTCTAGTCCAAACGAATTGTTTATTGGAATTGAAGTTTATTTAAATGGAATTGCAAAAGTTCTAACTGAAATAATAAATTTAAAACTGGATAATATAATTCTTAGTAATCTTAATAGTTTTTATTTTTTAGAAACTATTTCATGCAAATCAGTTGATAGAATATTTATAATTAATCCTGATCCTTGGACCAAGAAACGACACCATAAGAGAAGAGTAATGTCTTATGAAACAATAAAACTTTTAAAAAAGATTGTTAAATCAAAAAATTCTATCTTCATGACGACAGACTCAGAAAGTTATATTAAAGATACTGAAAGGTTGTTAAATAAATACAAAGCATCTTTTGGAAGCTATAAAACATGTATACTGTCGGAGAATAATAAACTATATGGAATTTCTAGATATCAACGAAAAGCAATTGAAAAAGAGGGAAAAATTTATCTATTAACACTATGAAATTACCAGGTTTTACTTACTTGATTTATTGATATTAGAGGTGTATAGAATTACTAAATTTTGCTAATTCAAACAAAAGTGGGTTTAGCCCGCTTTTTTTTTATGCTAAAGGATAAATATGGTAAGTGCTAACAAAATCGAAATATTAAGGATTGCTGAAACCGTTGCCCAAGAAAAAATGATAGATAAGTCAGTTGTCATTTCGGCATTAGAAGAGGCTATAGCAAAAGCAGCTAAAAGCAATTATGGAGAAGAGAATGAAGTAGTTGTAGAAATAAATCAAGATAATGGAGACATTTCAATATCTAGAAAAATGTTAGTAGTCGATGACGTAAAAAATAAATTCTTAGAAATAACACTTAAGGCTGCAAAAAAGATAAATGGAGCTGCACAAATTGGTGATCAACTTTTAGACCCTCTGCCTCCCTTAGATTTCGGAAGAATAGCTGCCCAATCAGCTAAACAGGTAATTAATTCAAAAGTGCGTGAAGCTGAAAGGGAAAGACAATTTAACGAGTATAAAGATAGGGTTGGTGAAATTGTGAATGGAATTGTCAAAAGAACAGAATTTGGAAATATAATTTTAGATCTTGGAAAAGCAGAGGGTGTTGTAAGAAAAGATCAGACAATACCGCGAGAAAATCTTCGCAACGGCGATAGAGTAAGGGCCTATATTTATGATGTTAGATCGGAGCTTAAAGGGCCGCAGATATTTTTATCTAGGTCACACCCACAATTTATGGCAAAATTATTTACTCAAGAGGTACCTGAAATTTATGATGGGATTATCTCCATAAAAAGTGTTGCACGTGATCCAGGAAGTAGAGCAAAGATAGCTGTCTTTACGGAAGATGGATCAATAGATCCAGTCGGTGCATGTGTTGGAATGAGAGGTAGTAGAGTTCAGGCAGTAGTCAATGAATTACAGGGAGAAAAAATAGATATAATTAATTGGTCCGAGAATGTAGCAAATTTGGCTATAGCTTCATTATCTCCTGCTGAGGTTCTTAAGGTTGTGATTGATGAAGACCAAAATAAAATTGAGGTAGTTGTTTCTGAAGAGCATCTCAGTTTAGCTATAGGCAGAAGAGGGCAGAATGTTAAGCTCGCTACCGAACTGACTGGATACGAAATTGATATTTTAACTGAAGATGAAGAGTCATCTAAGCGTCAAGAGGATTTTGTTAATAAAACAGGTATTTTTATAAAATCACTGGATGTTGATGAAACACTTGCTCAGCTATTAGTCAGTGAGGGTTTTGCAAGCGTTGAAGAAGTTATTGAGACTGATCAATCTGAATTACTATCAATTGAAGGCTTTGATGAAGAAATAGTTACTGAGTTAATTGAAAGAGCAAAAAAATACATATCTAACAAGGAAAAAGAAAATCAATTAAAAATTGAGAATCTTAAAGTTTCCGAAGATCTAACTCAGTTTGAATTTCTCACGAAAGCTATGATAGTAAAACTAGCTGAAAACAATATAAAGACGTTAGACGATTTTGCTGGTTTAACAACAGATGACCTAATCGGTTACTTAGAGGTTAAGGGAGATAAAAATTCAAAGGTGTCTGGACTATTGGAAGAGTTTAATATTACAAGAGAAGAAGGTGATCAATTAATCATGGAGGCTAGAAAAATATGGCTTGATTAGTCGTATGTGCAAGTTTTTATTATGTCTGATAATAATGATAAAATAAAAAAGAAAAAAACTTTAAGTTTAAAACTTGGTTCTAAACCTTTAATTGCCCCTAAGAGAAATATTGAGGTTGGTAAAACAGTTATTGTTGAAAAGAAAAGATATAAAAGAGGTCCACAATTTGAGAATAATGAACAAAAATTTCAAAGTAATGAAGCAAATACTATTAATAAAATTGAGCAAGAAATTAATGATAAAAAAAATTACGAGAATAAATCTGGTGTCGTACTTAAACCCCTATCAAAAGATGAACAAAAAAAGATTCTAAAAGCTGATAGTAAAAAAGAAAAAAAAGATGAAATAGAAAAGATTAGAGCGGGCAAAATATCTGGTCAACAAGAAAAGTCTGATAGTTTTTCACCAAGTGATACCAGCCCTGAAATTCTTAATACTCCATATAAAGAAAGTAAAAAAGAGTCTGAAAAGAAAAAAACTTCTGAAACAACAATTGAAACTGAAGACAGAAAAAAAACTCAAAATACTTTTGGCCGAAAAAAAGTTAGAGAAAGAAAAGTTACCATTGTTACTGCCTTAAGTGATATTGACGAGAGAACTAGAAGCCTTGCAGCTTACAAAAGAGCCAAACAGAAAACAAAAAAAATACATACTGAACAAGAACCAGCGAAGAAAATTATTAGAGACGTGTATATCCCGGAATATATAACCGTAAAAGAATTAGCAAATCGAATGACAGAAAAATCAGGCGATTTAATAAAATCATTAATGAAAATGGGCATGATGGCAACAATAAATGAATCTATCGATGCAGACACTGCAGAGCTGTTAGTTACTGAGTTTGGACACAATTTTAAAAGAGAAAACATTGAAGATATTGAAAAGGACCTAATATCAAAAGATTCAAAAGCACAAAAAAATGATACTAGGTCGCCAATTGTTACAATTATGGGTCATGTAGACCATGGTAAGACTTCTTTATTAGATAAGATAAGAAATACTAATGTTGTATCAGGTGAAAGTGGAGGTATTACTCAACATATTGGTGCTTATGAGGTAAAGCATAAAAATAATAAAATTACTTTCATAGATACACCTGGGCATGCAGCATTTACAGATATGCGTGCAAGAGGTGCTAATGTAACAGACATTGTAGTTTTAATAGTAGCCGCTGATGACGGTGTCATGCCTCAAACAAAAGAGGCAATTTCTCACGCAAAGTCTGCAAAAGTTCCCATAATTGTTGCTATCAATAAATGTGATAAACCAGAGTCAAATCCACAGAAAATAAAGGAACAGCTTTTATCTGAAGACTTAATAGTTGAAGAGTTGTCTGGTGAGATTCAATCGGTTGAAGTTTCAGCTGAAACAGGAAGCAATATTGACAAATTGTTAGACTCTATTGTCTTACAGGCTGAACTATCAGAATTAAAAACAAATAATGAAACTTTTGCGGAGGCCACTGTAATTGAGGCAAATGTTGATAAAGGTAGAGGTCCTCTTTGTAATATCATTGTAACAAATGGCAAATTAAAAGTTGGCGACATAGCAGTTGCTGGAAGCGAATATGGAAAAGTAAGGGCCATACTTAATGACAAGGGTCAAAATTTAGTGGAAGCAGTTTCATCCATGCCTGTTCAAGTATTAGGTCTTAATGAGCCGCCAGAGGCCGGAGACAGCTTCGTAACTGTAGAGAGTGATGATAAAGCAAGAGAGTTATGTGAAATAAGAAGTCAAATTAAAAAGAACAAAATTTTACCAAAAAAGGTGAAAAATCTTGATAATGAATTGGCTTTCGGCTCTTTAGAAACAAATAAGGAAATACTAGAGGTTGTTATAAAAGCTGACACACGTGGCTCATCTGAGGCCATAATTCATCAATTAGAAAATATAAAAAGTGAAAAAATAAGCATTAAAGTTATTCACTCAGGTGTTGGTTTTATTAATGAGAGTGACATTGCCCTTGCATCTGCTTCAAACGCATTACTATTATCATTTAACTCATCCACTACAAAAGAAGCTAAGACTAAAGCTAAGTTGAGCAATATTACGATTCAAAACTTTAATATAATTTATGAGCTCATTGAGTTTGTATCTGACTTTGCCAGTGGAAAGTTAAAACCGACTATTAAGGAAAATTTTATCGGGAAAGCAGAAGTATTACAGATATTTAAAGTTTCAAAAATTGGCGCAATTGCAGGTTGTAGAGTAATAGAGGGCTCAGTTAGTAAAAATTCTAAAGTCAAAGTAACAAGAAATGAAAAAATAATTTTTGATGGAGACATTCTTAGTCTTAAAAGAGAAAAAAATGAAGCCAATGAAGTAAAGTCCGGAACCGAGTGTGGAATTAGTGTTAAAGAATTTAATGAATTTGAGGTAGGGGATTTTATTGAAGCTTTTAGTGTTGAGGAAATTGCACAGACGTTGTGATTCTAAAAAGAAAAACTGAAAAAACGAGTAGATCACACAAAGTTTCTGAGATTATCAGAAAAGCTGTAAGTGAAGTTCTTGTTAGAAATGAAATGCCTCTTGATGCTCCGTTCAAGTTTCCAATAAGTGTAGTTAAAGTTGAAATGAATTCAGATTTAAAAATTGCATATATCCACGTAATTACGCATGAAAAATTAGAAGATGATGAAATTATCTTAAAATTAAATTCTTGTAAGCATTATCTTTCAAGAGCAGTAACAAGTTTAATTAACTTAAAGTTCTCACCTAAACTTATTTTTAGAATTGATAGAAGTATCGATGAAATGAGCAATATTGAAAAAGTACTTAGAAAAGAAAAAGTTCTAAATGATCTAAATAAAAATTAATACATGAATGGCTGGATTTTTATAGATAAACCAAAAGATATAACTTCATTTAAAGTAATACAAAGACTTAGAAAAATTCTAAATATTAAAAAGATTGGACACGCTGGAACTTTAGATCCGTTTGCTACAGGCATACTTGCAATTGCTGTTGGGGAAGCCACTAAAAGTATTCATTATTTTAATCAAAATAAAGTATATAAATTTAATGTAGTTTTTGGAGTGTCAAAAGATACTGACGATATAACTGGTAATACAACTGACAAATCAGATATTATTCCAACTAAAGAAGCAATTGATCAATGTTCAAGGAAATTTATTGGTAATCATTCTCAAGTACCACCCCAATATTCTGCAGTAAAAGTTAACGGCAAAAGAGCCTACAAGCTAGCAAGAACTAACCAAGAATTTACAATTCAATCTAAAAATGTATTTATAAAAAGTTTAAAATGTTTAGAATTTAAAAATAATTGCGAGTACTCCTTCATAATGGAATGTTCATCTGGTACTTACGTTAGATCAATTGCAAGAGATATTGGAAAAATGCTTGGAACATATGCCTATGTTTCTGAGTTAAGAAGAATAAAAATAGGTAAAATTGAGGAAAAAGATATTATTTTACTAGATAAATTTGAAGAATTAGTACATATTGGCGATCATTTTGAAGCAATGCATTCAATTAGAGATGTACTGGACGACATCCCGGCAGTACTGATCGATCAAGAATTAAGCCTTAAATTTCGAAATGGTCTAAGCTTTGAATATTCTAATAAAAAATCTGAAAATGATTATTTATTAATTGAAACAGAAAAAAAATTTATTGGAATAGGTAAGTTTGTAGATGGAAAAATAAAGCCTGTAAGGGTGTTTAACTTGTAAAAGGATATGTGATGTCGATAAATAGAGAAAAAAAGAGTAAAATAATTGATGAACATGCGAGATCTGAAAAAGACACAGGGTCTCCAGAAGTTCAAATAGCAATACTTAGTGAGAGAATATCAAACCTAACAGAGCATTTTCAGTCTCATAAAAAAGATAACCACTCAAGAACTGGACTTATGCGATTGATAAATCAAAGACGAAGTTTGCTGGCTTATTTAAAAAAAAGCAATAAAGATTCTTACGAGAAATTAATAGATAAACTCGGTATTAGAAAATAAAGCAATGATAATTAAAATTTTTAGAGGAATGAAAGAATATGACAAAAGTTATTTCAAGAGAAATGAATTGGGGAGACCAAGTATTAAAAATAGAAACAGGAAAGGTTGCTAAGCAGGCAACAGCATCAACCATAGTTAGTTATGGAGATACAGTTGTTATGGCTAATGTCGTAGCCGCTAAAACCGCAAAACCCGACATTGATTTTTTTCCATTAACTGTAAGTTACCAAGAAAAATTCTATGCTGCAGGTAAAATTCCAGGAGGTTTTTTTAAACGTGAAGGTAGACCTACTGAATTTGAAACCCTTACTTCAAGACTAATTGATAGGCCTATAAGACCATTATTTCCTGAGGGATTCAAAAACGAAACTCAAGTTATTTTAACTGTATTATCACACGATTCAGAAACAAACCCCGACATAGTTGCAATGATAGCCGCTTCCAGTGCCTTGACATTATCCGGAATACCATTCATGGGACCAATTGGTGGATGTAGAGTTGGATATGACGGAAAAGATTACATATTAAATCCAAAAATTAACGAAGAAACTCAATTAGACCTTGTAGTATCTGGAACTCAAGATGCAGTCCTGATGGTAGAGTCTGAAGCTAAAGAACTTTCTGAGGAAATTATGTTGGGTGCAGTTAAATTTGGACACGAGTCGATGCAAGAAGTCATAAAAATCATTATCAATCTTGCTGAGGAGTGTGCTAGAGACCCATGGGAATTTGAATATAATGTTAATGATCAATTGATTAATGAGCTTAAAAGTGAATTCGAAGATAAAATCAAGAAAAGCTATTCAATTGTTGATAAGATGGAAAGACAAAACTCGTTAAGCGAGATCAAGTCTGCTGTAGAAGAAAAATACACCGACATTGAAGATGAAAATATTAACGAAGTAATGTCATATTTCAAAAAAATTGAAAAAGATGTGGTTAGATCTCAAATTTTGAATGATAAATCTAGAATTGATGGGCGTAAGCTTGATGAAGTAAGAAATATTTCTTCAGAAGTCTCATGGCTGCCCAGAACACATGGATCTTCTTTGTTTACTAGAGGTGAAACACAGGCAATAGTTGTTGCAACTTTAGGATTTGGAGAAGATGAGCAACGAATTGAGGCACTTCAAGGTTCTTATAAAGAAAATTTCATGCTTCATTATAATTTTCCTCCATATTCAGTTGGTGAGGTTGGAAGAATGGGTTCAGCAGGTAGAAGAGAAATTGGTCATGGTAAATTAGCTTGGAGAGCCCTTAAAGCAGTATTGCCTAATAAAGAGGATTTTGATTATACAATCCGCTTAGTATCAGATATTACTGAATCAAATGGCTCATCATCGATGGCGACTGTTTGTGGATCTTCGCTTGCCCTAATGGATGCTGGAGTTCCCATTAAAAATTCAGTTTCTGGTATTGCAATGGGTTTAATTAAAGAGGGCGATGATTTTGCTGTATTATCTGATATCCTAGGTGATGAAGATCATTTAGGTGATATGGATTTTAAAGTAGCAGGCACCAAAGACGGTGTTACATCATTGCAAATGGATATTAAAATCACTGGTATCACATATGAGATTATGGAAAAAGCTCTAGACCAAGCTAAAGGAGGAAGAGAATACATCTTAAATGAAATGAATAAAGCGTTAGACTCTCCAAGAACTGAGCTTGGACCTTACACACCAAGAGTTGAAATGATGAAAGTCAAAAGAGATAATATTGGTGAAATTATTGGCAAAGGTGGTGCAACCATAAAAGATATAATTGAGAAATCTGGAGCAAGAATTGATATTAGTGATAGTGGCAATGTAAAAATAGCTGGAACTAATAATGAATCAATTCAAGCTGCGATTGAATTAATAAACTCAATTATTAAAGAGCCTGAAGTTGGTCAGGTTTATGAGGGTAAGGTTGTTAAAATTATGGAATTTGGCGCATTTGTCAATTTCTTTGGAAAAAGAGACGGGCTTGTTCATATTTCACAACTATCTGAAGAGAGAGTTGAGAAAGTTACTGACGTTGTAAGTGAAGGTGATATAGTGAAAGTCAAAGTAATCGGATTTGATAAAGGCAAGGTTAAATTATCAATAAAGGATGCTGAAATCTAAACAAAGGTTTCATTAATGGAATACATTAATACTTCAGAAGATAAACTTCATGAAGAATGTGGTGTATTTGGAATATTTGGAAGTCCAGACGCTTCCACTCTTACTGCCTTAGGATTGCATGCTCTGCAACATCGTGGTCAAGAAGGCGCTGGTATTGTTTCATTTGATGGAGAAAAGTTTCACGGTGTTAGAAGACCAGGACTTGTTGGGGATCACTTTAATAAACAAGAGGTGATAAATAGGTTGCAGGGCAGCAATGCAATTGGTCACGTTAGATATTCTACGACTGGCGATTCAATTTTAAAAAATATTCAGCCGTTGTATGCAGATTTAATGTCAGGTGGCTTTGCATGTGCGCATAATGGAAATCTCACAAATGCTTCAGCTTTAAGAGAAAAACTTGTTAGTCGTGGATCAATTTTTCAATCTACATCTGATACTGAAACAATTTTGCAACTAGTAGCACAGTCTGAGAGAAAACAAATAGTTGATAAACTTATAGATGCCTTATTTCAAATTCATGGAGCCTATTCACTTGTTATCCTCACAAATAAGAAACTTATTGGTGTAAGAGATCCTTATGGAATAAGGCCTTTAGTTCTTGGTGACCTTAATGGGGCCCCAGTTCTAGCTTCAGAAACATGTGCTCTTGATATTATTGGTGCAAAATTTGTAAGAGAAATTGAAAATGGAGAAATAATAATAATTTCAGAAAAAGGGATGGAAAGTATTAGACCTTTCCCAAAAGTTTCTGAAAGACCATGCATTTTTGAGAGAATCTATTTTTCTCGTCCAGACAGTATGCTGGGAGGAAACACAGTTTATACTTATAGAAAAAATCTTGGAATAGAATTAGCAAAAGAACATTATGTTGATGTAGATACAGTTGTACCTGTTCCTGACTCGGGAGTTCCAGCTGCCCTTGGCTATGCACAGCAGTCAAGCATGCCATTTGAACTGGGTATAATTAGAAATCATTATGTTGGAAGAACATTTATTGAGCCATCCCAAAGTATTAGGCAATTTGGCGTTAAGCTTAAACATAACGCTAATGTATCCTACATTAAAAATAAAAAAATTGTTTTAATCGATGACTCCATTGTAAGAGGAACTACAGCTAAAAAAATAATTAAAATGATTTACGACGCAGGTGCGAAAGAAGTACATTTAGGAATAGCATGCCCTCCGATAAAGCATCCTGATTTTTATGGTATAGATACTCCAGACTATAATGAACTTATCGCATCAAAAAATAGTATTGAAGAGATTAGTAAGACTATTGGATCTAAATCATTATTTTTCTTATCATTAGAGGGTACTTATAGAGCTATGGGTTATAAAAATAGAAATCCTGACCAACCTCAATTTACTGATCATTGTTTTACAGGCGAGTATCCTACAAGTTTGATTGATCGCGAAAAAGGTAAAATATCAAAACAGTTCTCTCTTTTAACAGAAAAAAACTAAATTTCTTTAGGAACACCTACAATATTATAGCCACAGTCAACGTAATGTGTTTCACCTGTTACGCCGGAAGACAAATCACTGAGTAAGTACAGACCTGATTTTCCAACATCCTCTAAATCAATGTTTCTATTCATTAAAGAATTTTTCTCAGACCACTTCATCATGTCTTTGCCACCAGAAATACCAGCCATAGCAAGTGTTTTCATTGGTCCTGCTGATAATGCATTGACCCTAATGTTTGAAGGGCCGAGATCAGCAGCTAAATATCTTACACTGGACTCAAGAGCAGCTTTTGCAACACCCATTACGTTGTAGTTCCGAATATATTTTTGAGATCCATCATAAGTAAGTGTTAGCAGTGAACCACCATTTTTCATTAGTTTTTCAGCTTCGTGAGCTACCTCTGTAAAAGAAAAACATGAAATAAGCATAGTATTTGAAAAATTATTGCGTGATGTATTCAAATATTTTCCTTTTAATTCTTCTTTTTCAGAAAATGCTATTGAATGTAATACAAAGTCAATTTCGCCCCAATGTTTTCCAATTTCATCAAATGATTTTTTTACTGATCCTTCTTTTAATACGTCACATTCAATCAAAAAATTACTTTTAATTGAATTTGCCAAAGGCTTCACTCTTCGATGCAAGGACTCTCCTTGATAAGTAAAACAAAGCTCAGCGCCTTCATCAGATAATTTTTTTGAAATTCCCCAAGCAATAGAATGGTCATTAGCAACACCCATAACCACCCCTTTTTTTCCATGCAGTAAACTCATCCTTCAAACCTCTTAAACACTAATGATGCATTTGTACCGCCAAATCCAAAGCTATTACTCATTGCGGTATCAATTTTTTCATCATGGCGTGAAGTTAGAATATTCATTCCAATTGCTTCTTCATCCAGCTCATCAATATTAGCAGACTCCGAAACAAAATTATTATTCATCATTAATAAAGTATAAATTGACTCATGAACACCAGCTGCGCCTAAAGAATGCCCACTTAAAGATTTTGTAGAACTGATAAGAGGTAAATCATCTTTAAATACTTTTTTTATTGCTTTTAATTCAGCAATATCACCTACAGGTGTTGATGTTCCGTGAGCATTAATGTAATCAATTTTTTCAATATCTTTTTTTGCCATCATCATGCATCTTTCAGCACCTTCTCCTGATGGCTGAACCATGTCATGACCATCTGATGTAGCTCCATAACCGACTATCTCCGCATATATTTTGGCATTTCTTTTTACCGCTGTTTCTAAATCTTCCAAAACGACTACCCCTCCTCCGCCAGCAATTACAAAACCATCACGATGTTTATCAAAAGCCCTGGAAGATTTTGAAGGTTGATCATTATATTTTGAAGATAAAGCGGGCATTGCATCAAAGAGTGCTGACAAAGTCCAATCTAATTCCTCACCACCCCCAGCAAATATACGATCCTGTTTTCCCATTTGTATAATTTCAAAAGCATTACCTATACAATGAGCACTAGTAGAACACGCTGAACTTATTGAATAATTTATGCCTTTAATTTTAAAATAGGTCGATAAAGTTGCAGAGTTGGTACTGCACATGACTTTTGGAACGCTTGTAGGGCCAATTTTTTTTGGACCTTTTTCTCGAGTGATGTCAAACGCTCTTAGTAAGCTTTTAGTAGATGGTCCGCCTGATCCCATAATTAAACCTGTCATATTATTTGATATTTCATCTTCATTAAGTCCGGAGTCCTCAATGGCCTCATTCATAGCAATATAATTATAGCTCGCTCCATCTCCCATAAATCTGAGAAACTTTCTTTCTATAGTCTCTTCTAAATTGAGATCTATTTGGCCACTTACCTGGCTTCTAAAACCCATTTCTTTTTGTGATTGGTCAAAAGAAATACCGGACGAAGCATTGTATAATGATGATTTTACTTCATCCTTATTATTTCCAAGAGATGATACGATTCCAAGGCCTGTAATTACAACTCTTCTCATTATTTAATCAGTCCTACCTTTAATCCTTCGGCAGAGTATATTTGCTTACCATCTACTTCTACCACTCCATCGCCTACTCCTACAATAACACCTCTTTTTATTATTTTTTTCATTTCAATTTTATATTCAACCAATTTTGAGTCCTTTAAAATTTCACCACCAAACTTTACGTTTCCTGAACCTAGCGCCCTACCGCGTCCAGGTTCACCAATCCATCCCAAATAGAAGCCAACTAATTGCCACATTGCATCCAAGCCTAGACATCCTGGCATCACAGGATCCATTTCAAAATGACAATCGAAAAACCATAAGTCTGGTGTTACGTCCAATTGAGCAACAATTTCACCTTTGCCGAATTTACCACCGCTATCATTAATTTTTGTTATTCTATCAAACATTAACATTGGGGGAAGTGGAAGCCGTGCATTTCCAATTCCAAACATTGTGCCGTGAGCGCAATCTAAAAGATCTTCTTTTGTAAAGCTTGATTTTTTTTCCACAAGGTTTATCTATCTTATTGTTTTATATGAAGTTTGTAAGATTAATGTATTATTATTGTAAAATACATTAAATTTTAATAAAAATAAATTTATGAAAGATATCAAGCATTTTTTGAGACAAAACTCGCTAAGACCAACTAAGCAAAGAGTGATTATAGCTAATTACTTATTTGACGGTGTAAACAAGCATGTAACAGCTGAAACTCTATCAAATAAACTATTGAAGATGAAAGCGGGGATATCTCTTGCAACAATTTATAATACCCTTCACGACTTTTACGAAAAAGGTCTTTTAAAAAAATTAATGATTAATTCTGAACGTATTTATTTTGATACTAACACTGAGCATCATCACCACTTTTATTCTAAAAAGGATCAAAAATTGATAGATATAAATGTAGACATGAAAGTAAATGGCATTCCAAAACCTCCAAAAAATAAAAAAATTAATAAGATAGAAGTTCTAGTTCATCTAGATAATTAATTGATAATAATTCTCAATATCAGTTTAGAATGATTCTAATGTATTGACTTTTTTTAAATCGATCTTATCTTTTCTATATAATTATTAAGGAGAGATTAATGACTGAATTAAAAGATAGTAAAACTTTGGATAACCTAAAAGCAGCATTTGCAGGTGAAAGCCAAGCAAATAGAAGATATTTATACTTTGCACAAAAAGCAGATGTAGAAGGCCACAATGATGTAGCGGCTGTATTTAGATCAACTGCCGAAGGTGAAACAGGACACGCTCACGGACATTTAGAATTTATGGAAGAAGTAGGTGATCCTGCAACAGGAGAACCAATTGGTTCAACTGAAGATAATCTAAAAGCTGCTATAGCTGGAGAAACTCATGAGTATACTGATATGTATCCAGGTATGGCAAAAACCGCAAGGGAAGAAGGTTTTGATGAAATAGCCGACTGGTTTGAAACGTTGGCTAAAGCTGAAAAATCTCACGCAGGTAAATTCCAAAAAACATTAGATTCAATCGATTAATTAAAAAGGGGCTTAAACAGCCCCTTTTTATTATATAATGGATACAAAAAAAGAAGGCAGTTTAGCTGCACCTACACGAGATATAGTAGATTGGAACTCAGATGAATATCTGAACGAAAAAGCTTTAGACGCTGAGATGCGTCGACAGTTTGAAGTTTGTCATAGTTGTCGACGGTGTTTTAATCTCTGTGATAGTTTTCCGACATTATTTGATTTTATCGACGACTCTCCTAATGAGTCAGTTGATGATTTAACAAAAAAACATTTCGAGGATGTCACAGATAAATGCACATTATGTGATATGTGTTTTATGACTAAATGTCCTTACGTACCGCCCCATGAATTTAATATCGATTTTCCTCATTTGATGCTCAGATACAGAACATATCAAGAAAATCAAAAAAAATTATCTAAAATTCCAAAAGAACTTGCAAAGGTAGATCGAAATGCGAGTCTCGCAAGACTGTCGCCTAGTATAGCTAATTGGTCATCTGATAAAAAGAATAAACTAACAAGAAGTTCGTTGGAACTTATTACAGGTATAGACAAAGATGCTGAATTACCTAAGTTCGAAAAAAAGTCATTTCATGATAACTTCAAAAATACATCCAATAAGCTAAATAAAAATGCTCCAGCTTATGGAAGAAAGGTCGCAATTTATTCAACATGTTATGTTAACCATAATAATTCAAAAGTAGGAGTAGCAGCTAACAATGTTTTAAATTTTAATGGCGTGGACACAATATCAACTTACCCAGGTTGTTGTGGAATGCCACATCTTGAGCAAGCTCAGCTTGAAAAAGTAAAAATTCAATCGGAAAAAGTCTCAGAAGAACTATGTAAACTTATTGATCAAGGTTATGACATAGTAACTCTCACAGCCAGCTGTGGATTAATGTTAAAATTTGAATGGCCATTAATTAACCCAGAAAATAAAAATGTTAAACGGCTATCAAAGCATGTTTTCGACATTGATGAATATATTGTTGATATAGCTAAAAAAGAAGGACTTGTTGATGGTTTACAATCTTTTGATGACGGAATTACTGTTCACAACGCTTGCCATGCTCGAGCACAAAATATGGGCAATAAAGCACTAGAAATGTTGAAAAAAATTCCCGAAACCAAAGTAGATGTCGTTGAAAAGTGCGCTGGACATGGAGGAACTTTTGGGGTTATGAAAAAAACAAGAAAGTCGGCAAATAAATACGGCAGGGCGACTGCTCGTCAAATCCGAAACAAAAAAAACAAGTATATGGTCTCGGACTGCCCTCTTGCTTGTAAGCATTTAAATGAATTTTTAAATGAAGATAAAGATACAAAATATATTTCAATGCACCCAATAGAAGTTATAGCAAAATCCTATAATTTAACTTGATATTTAATGATTAATTATTAGGTAAGTGATATGCCAATTGAACAAAAAAAAATCGACTCATCAGATTTACTAGACTTAAATACTTATTCAAAAGAGCGTAAGGCAATTCGAAAAGAAGTTGTTGCAATGAAAAAAAATAGACGAGTAGAGTTAGGACCACATTCTACTTTCTACTTTGAAAATTTTTTTACAATGAAGGCTCAAATACAGGAAATGCTTTATATTGAAAAAGGTGGCGATGAGCAATTAAGAGATGAGTTAGAGGCATATAATCCACTAATACCAAATGGTTCAGAATTAGTTGCAACATTCATGTTTGAAATAGATAATCCAATAACTAGAAAAAAAGTTTTGTCTTCTCTAGGTAATGTAGAAAATAAGACATACATAAAGGTTAATGGAAATAAAATTTTTGCTGTGCCTGAAAATGACGTAGATCGTACAGACAATTCAGGAAAAACATCATCAGTTCATTTTCTGCACTTTAAATTTGAAGATCATCATATCAGAGATTTTAAAGATATGGATTGCACTGTTGAGATTGGAACCGACCACGAACACTATCCACATATTTCTTTATTTACTAATGAGGTAAGGTCTGCACTAATAAAAGATTTTGATTAATCTTTTCCAGTAGATCCAAATCCTCCATCTCCTCTTTTTGTTTGATCAAGATCTTGAACTTCTTTAAACGTTACCTGTATAGCGTTTGTGAAGACCATTTGAGCAATTCTATCTTTTGGATGAACAGTAAATTCATCTTTGCTTAAATTTATTAATACAACTTTAATTTCACCTCTATAATCACTGTCTATTGTTCCAGGAGTGTTTAATATTGTTATACCATGTTTAAATGCTAAACCAGATCTTGGCCGAATCTGAGCCTCCAAACCTTTTGGCATTGCAATTGAAATTCCACATGGAATAATTTCTCTTTCCCATGGACGAATTTTAATTGAATTTTCAATGGACGCACTTAAGTCAACTCCAGCAGCCTCATCGGTTTGATAATAAGGAACATCAAAATCCTTAAGCTTTGAAATTTTTTTTATATGTACTTCTGAGAAAGGTAGATTAGCCAAATCAATAATATCAATTATTTAAGTGAAGAGAAATTTTTTGACACAGTTTCTTGGCTACTTCTTTTTTTGTCATCAATTCCCAGTTTTCAGAATATAGTTTTGACGTAAAGTATATTTTATTTGTATCCTGATTAAATATACTATTTTCTGAAACATTGTTGCCTAGAACCCAATCACAGCCTTTTTTATTTAATTTTTCATCAGAGTTTCTTTCAAGATTACTAGTCTCAGCTGCGAATCCTACTACCAGTTTTGGCCTTAGATGGTTTCTTTTACTTAGTCTTTCCAAAATATCTGGGTTTTCTTCTAAAATAATATTTTGACGTGATCCATCTTTCTTTATCTTTGTAATCTCTTTATTAGCAATCTTATAATCTGCTACGGCAGCGGCACATACTGCTATATCTGCTGGCAGTGAATTTTCGCATGCTTCTAACATTTGATCAGCTGAGTCCACTTTTATGACTTGTTCTACATTAGGCTCGGCTAAGCTCGTTGGGCCAGAAACTAAAGTTGTTTTTGCACCTAAGCTTTGTAATGTTTCTGCTATTGCATAGCCCTGTTTTCCAGAGGACTCATTAGAGATAAATCTTACAGGGTCTATCATTTCTTTAGTAGGACCAGCAGTCACTAAAGCAGTTCGATTCACAAGAGGTTTATAATCAAGCGCATCAAAATATTTTTTAATAAATTTTACGACTTCATTCGTTTCAGCCATGCGGCCTTCACCGTATTCACCACAAGCCATTTCACCGTTATCCGGGCCGATAAATTCGACACCATCGTTTTTCAATGTCTCAACATTTCTTTGTGTAGAATTATTCAACCACATTCTTACATTCATTGCCGGTGCAATCAGTATTGGCTTGTTTGTAGCCATGAGAACAGTAGATGCAAGATCATCAGCTACCCCGTAAGCCATTTTTGAAATCATATTTGCAGTCGCTGGAGCAACTAAAATAATATCTGACAATCTAGAAAGTTGAATGTGACCCATTTCATGCTCATCTGTTAAATTAAACAAATCAGTGTAAACTTTGTTTCCTGAGAGACTCTCAATAGATAAAGGTGTTACAAATTCAGATCCAGATTTTGTTAAAATACATGTTACGTCTACGTTATTTTTCTTTAATTCACGTATTGTTTCTAGAGACTTATATGCAGCAATTCCTCCAGTAATAATCAATAGAACTTTTTTATTTTGCATTTTGTACACGTATACTTTTTTGTTCTAAATGACTAGTAATAAACGAAAAATTTTTCTAAATGAATACAAAAGTAAGCATTATTCCAACTATAAGGGCTACACCGCCTATTACATATGAATTGCTAGCACTATTTTTTGGCGTTTTATCCTCTTCATTCTTTACAATCAAATCAAAGGCTTGATCAGCTCTTGAGATAAAGTCGGGAATGTCAGGAACTTTTCTTGCTATACTTTGTAATGCTTGTTGCGTTTGTTGAAGTCTATTTTTTATTCCTAACTCATCTTTTATCCAAGTTTCAATTTCAGGTTTCGATACTTCCCAAAAATTAATATCTGGATCCAACTTTCTGGCAACGCCCTCAACCGTTATCATTGTTTTCTGTAAGAGCAAAAGTTGTGGTTGTAAAAACATATTAAATTGCTTTGTTATATCAAATAACTGGAGAAGCACATTTCCCATTGAAATATTTTTAGCTTTTTGATTTATGATTGGCTCCCCGATCGATCTCAAAGCTTGTGAAAAATCCTCTATAGATTGATTTTTGTCAATCAAGCTTGCTTCTTGATGAATTTTTGCAATATGTAAATAATCTTGTTTTATAAATCCATAAATAATTTCTGCTAAATAAGATCTATTTTTTTTATCCAATCTACCCATAATACCAAAATCAACTGCTAAAAGTTTACCTTTTGGATTAAGGAATAAATTACCTTGATGAAGGTCGGCATGAAAATACCCATCTCTTATTGACTGTCTTAAAAAATTTATAATCAGATTTTCAGCTGCCTGTTTTTTATTTACTTTTTTTTCGTTCAGCTCATCAATTTTATCTGCAGGAACACCAATAATTTTTTCCATCGTGAGTATTTTTTGAGTAACTTTATCCCAATAAACTTTTGGCACATAAAAACTCTCATCCATATTCGTATTCTCAGATAACTCTGAAGCAGCCGCAGCTTCATATCTTAAATCCAGCTCAAACTTTATGACTTCTTTTGCTTTTTTTATTATAGAATTAGGCCTTAACCTTTGAAATTCAGTGAAATTTTCCATGAAAGTGGTAAGCCACTCAAGCCTTTCCATTTCTTGATTGATTATTTTTTCTATTTCTGGCCTTAGAACTTTAACTGCCACATCAATTTCTGTATTAGATGATTTTATTTTAGCAAAATGCACTTGAGCAATTGAAGCTGCGGCAATTGGTTCGCTAAATTGTGAAAAAATACTATCAATACTTGTTCCAAACTCATCTTCAACAATTTCAATAGCTGTTTTTCTTGAAAAGGGTGGCAAATTATCTCTTAATAATGAGAGATCCTCTGCAATTGTATTGCCTACGATATCAGGCCTTGTAGATATTAACTGTCCAAGTTTAACAAATGAAGGACCAAGTTCGTTCAATGCTTGCGCAATTCTTAACCCGTCAGATTTATTCTTATGGTTTCTATCATAAGACACGCCTATAGAAATTAAATTAGTAAAAAAAATAAATAAAAATTTAAATCGTATATTTTTATTTATTAAGATTAATACATTGTACTTTTTTAGTACTCTAATCAGTTTGATCAAAAAAAGTAAATTACTGAGCATTTATAATTTTTGTGGCATTGTGTATGGCTACTATTCCATTAAAAATATTACGATAGTTTACATCTTTAAATTTTGTACCCTCAATTATTTTTTTAAAATTTTCTTGTGATGGGAAATTACTGATTGTTTTTGTCAAGTACTCATAAGGCTTTTCATCTCCAACAATAATTTTACCCATTACTGGTATAATTGAAGAATAAAAATTATACACACTTGAAATTGTTTCATTCTCAGCTTTGGAAAATTCTAAGCAATAAAATTTTCCTCCAGGTTTTAACACTCTATATGCTTCATCCAATGATTTTTCAATATTAGAAAAATTTCTTACACCAAAGGATACTAGGTATGCATCAAATGTATTTTCTTTAAAAGGGAGATTTTCTGCAGGTGCAACAATCCATTCAATTTTATCTTTAAAGGTGTGATTTTTTTTTCCTTCTTCAACCATAAATTCATTAGGATCACACACAGTAGCCTTTCCTTTGCCTTTAACTCTTTTTAAAAATCGTCTTGCAACATCACCAGTTCCTCCGGCTACATCAATTATATGCATCTCCTTTTCCGGAGAAAGCCAATCTATTAGTAATTTTTTCCAATACCTATGTGCACCAAGTGACATAAAATCATTCATGATATCGTATTTGCTCGCAACTTTATCAAAAACTTCTTTTGTTTCCATAATACGCTTATTTATTTAATATCTTATAAACTAAAAAAGTATAAATATAATATATGCCAGAGCTACCAGAAGTCCAAACAGTTGTAAATGGCATAAAAAGCAAAATTAATAAGCATAAAATTTTACGATTCAAGAAATATATAAGTAAATTAAGGTATCCTATCCAAAAAAATTTAGCCTCAGAAGTAGAGAGCTCTACAGTTACAACTGTTTATCGAAGAGCAAAATATATAATTATAAATTTATCAAATAACAGATCCTTAGTAATACACTTAGGCATGTCAGGAAGGATTATTATTGTAAAAAATAATAAAAAAAAATTTAAACACACACATTTCTCTATCTTATTTGACAAGAACTTAGTTTTTCAATTTATTGACCCACGAAGATTTGGATATATTTTCGTTACGGAAACGGCCTCATTAGAAAGCCATAGGTTTTTTGTGAACCTTGGAATTGAGCCCCTTATTAGACAATTTAATGATCGGTATCTTTTGAACGTAACGAAAAATAAAAAATCACCGATTAAAAATATAATTATGAATCAAAAATATATTGTTGGTGTTGGAAATATTTATGCTTCTGAAGCATTATTTATGTCAGGTATTCATCCATCCAGGTTAGGTGAAGATATTACAAAACGGGATTGTATAAAATTGGTACGCGCTATTAAAAGTGTACTAAAAAAATCTATAAAATTAGGCGGTTCAAGCATAAACGATCATAAGATGGTTTCTGGAAAGATGGGATATTTTCAAAATAAATTGTATGTTTATGGTAGGGAGGGATCAAAATGTGCAAAAAGGTCTTGTCAGTCGCCCATAATACGAATAGTAATATCGCAACGTTCATCATTTTATTGTTCTGAATGTCAAAAATAAAAAAATATAGTTAATTATGGCCAATACAAAATCTGCAAAAGGTAAAGTAAGAGAGATTTCAAAAAAAACAGACATTAATAAATCTGTTAGGAACAGATATCGTACCTATATTAAAAAAGTAGAACTAAATATTGTTAAAGGCAATAAAAATGAAGCTCAAGAGGCTCTAAAGCATGCAGAGTCAGAAATAATGTCAGCTGTTTCGAAAAAGATTGTTCACAAGAACACTGCCTCAAGAAAAATTTCACGTTTATCCAGCCAAATAAAATCTATCAAATAGATTCATTAAACTTTTTCCGTAGCTTATGAAAAGCAGTGAAA
>CACIRX010000005.1 GCA_902589175.1 uncultured Pelagibacteraceae bacterium
TAAAGTAGTTCGTTCCATTAGTGAGATGGAGACAGATGATGCAATTAATCTCATTGAGTCTTTAGAGCCAGCAGCTCAAAAGAAAATTTTAGATCAAGTAAACCCTACAGAGAGAGAAATTTTACAAGAAAGTCTAAATTACCCTGAGGATACCGCTGGAAGAAGAATGCAAAAAGAATTTGTTTCAATGCCAGGCTTTTGGACAGTAGGGCAGGCCATTGATCATTTAAGAGAACAAATTGACTTGCCCGATGAATTCTATGAACTTTTTATTGTTGACCCGAGCAATAAACCGTTGGGGAGCGCTTCAGTTTCTAAAGTTCTAAAGTCACGTAGAGATACAAAATTAAATGAAATTTTAGAAGAAAACCCAAAATTTGTTAAGGCATCAATGGATCAAGAAGAAGTAGCACTTTTCTTTGAGCAATACTCATTGGTATCAGCTGGAGTTGTCGATGAACAAAATAGATTAATTGGAAGAATTACGGCAGATGATATTGTGTGGGTTGTTCAAGAAGAAGCAGAAGAAGATATTTTGAGATTAGGTGGTGTTTCAGAAAGTGAGATGAACCAATCAATTGGAAGATCAACAAAGCGAAGATTTATATGGTTATTTTTAAATTTATTAACCGCAATTCTTGCATCTTATGTAATAAGCCTGTTTGATGCCAGCATAGAGAAAATGGTAGCATTGGCGATTTTAATGCCAATTGTTGCATCAATGGGTGGTAATGCAGGAACACAAACATTAACACTAACCGTGAGAGCTATCGCAACTAAAGAATTGGTAGATAATAATAGAAGAAAAGTCTTTTTCAAAGAAATTGCGATATCAGTATTAAATGGAATTTTATTTGCGATTATTACAGGGTTTGCTGCTTGGATTTGGTTTTCTGATATTAGTTTATCTATAATTGTTGGAGCAGCAATGGTAATAAATATTTTATCTGCGGGTTTGTTTGGTTTCCTAATTCCATATATTTTTAATAAAGTTAAGATTGATCCCGCTTTGGCATCAAGTGTATTTGTGACAACAATAACTGATGTATTTGGATTTTTATCTTTTCTAGGGCTTGCTTCAATTTATTTATTTTAGATTTTTATATTGTCAATTAATCGAGTATTTCCTATTTTAGCTGCAATAAATATTCTTGACTTATCACTTATTTTTTTTCGAACAGATAGATCATCGTTTAATACAGTCAGATAATCAATTTTATCAACACCATGATCTATCAGGATTTTTTTTGTATGATTAAGTATTTTATTAATCTCTAACTTGGTTCTAATCAATGGAGGTAATTTTTTAAGTAATTTGTTGATTTTAATAGCAATTTTAAATTCCTTACCACTCAAATAGTTATTTCTTGATGAAAGTGGAAGTCCATTTCTATCCCTAACGGTTTTAACGCATATTATCCTTGTATTTAATTTTAATGATTCAGTCATTTTTTTTATTACCAAATATTGTTGATAATCTTTTTCACCAAAAAATGCTGCGTCTGGCTGCACTATATCAAAAAGTTTAAGGACAATATTTTTTACACCTGGAAAGTAATTTGGCCTTGATTTGCCACATAGTCGTTTCTCAATTGCAAACTCTGGACAATTATGTTTTGTTCTATGGGAAAGAATTTGTTTTTGTATTGGAGTGAAGACAATATCAACACCGTATTTTTTTAAAACTTTAAGATCATTTTTAAGCGTCCTTGGGTAGTCTTTATAATCTTCTTTTGGTCCAAATTGTGTGGGGTTAACAAAAATACTAACTACAACAATTGATTTTAGTTTTTTTGACCTCTTAACTAATTTTAAATGACCCGCATGCAAAGCTCCCATTGTTGGTGTTAAGTGAATTTTAAAACCATTACTTCTATATCGATCTAGAATTTTATTGAGATAATTTATACTTTTAACTAATTTCATTATGTATATCTTCAAAAATAATATTATCTGCAAACTTCTTTGATAAATTATACTTTTCCGTACTATTAATTGTCCAAGTTAATAGTGGAATATTATTCTTCCTTATACTTTGAATATTTCTGATACTTATTTTTTCTACATCAACCGCTAAAAAATTAATGCCGAGATGAGAAATCTCTTTAAAATCGATGTTATCATTACTAGTTATTAGGCCTGTTTTATAAAATGGAGCATTGATTTTAAACCATTCACACATTTTATAATCAAATGACTGTAAAGCAATTTCCCCATTATAAGCTCGAATTATTTCGATTAATCTTTCTTCAATTTCAGGATGAAAACCAGATTTTATTTCAATTAATATAGGTGTTTGGCCATCTACTAAATGCAACATCTCATCAAGTGATGGTATTTTACAATCTGTGTCTAAAAGCTTTAGTTTTCTTATTTCGTTTGTACTTAGATCATTAACTTTAGAATTTATTCCACACATCCTTTTTAAATCGTAATCATGAAATACTATAATTTCTTTATCCTTAGATAAGACAATATCACATTCTATTGCAAGGTTGTGTTTCATTGCATTTTCAAATGCTTCCAAAGAATTTTCAATGATTAATTTTTTATCATGAAGCCCTCTATGGGCAATCGGACGATTAAGAAAAAGACTCATTATTTCAAAATTTCAAATATTGATGCAACTTCAACACAAGCATTTTTTGGAAGAGAGCTTGCTCCCACAGCAATTCTTGAATGCTTTCCTTTCTCTCCCATAATATCACAAACAACATCTGACGCACCATTGATGACTAGAGGATGGTCAGAAAATGAATGATCAGCATTTACGTAACCAGCAACATGAATACAATTAAAATCACCAAGTTCACATGAAGGGTTTAGTTGATCTAATATAGACAAAGTATTGAGCATACATATGCGTGATCCATATGATGCCTCCTTAATGTCAGTTTCTGATGGAACTTTACCAGTTATAATTTTTTCATCATTTATAGGAAGTTGCCCCGATACATAAACTAAGTTACCTATTTTTTTAAAAGGCAAATAATTTCCAAGAGTTACAAGCTTAAATTGCTTATAATCTTTTTCTACTTCGAGTATTTTATCCGCTAACTTCATTAATAAGAAAATTATATATATCTTTCCAATTATATGCACGAAAATCTGCCTCTTTAGGCGAAACTGCAAGTTTAGATAATCGTTCATCCGATATGTAATGAATAGTTTTAGTTTTCGATACTTCTTCTTTTACGGAGGATATATGGGGAGCTAAATCATCTATAAAAAAAACTTTTTCATTAAAGTCTCTAATTAATTCTTTAATTACCAACCCTTTTGGTCCATTTCCGGCAATTATTTGAAGATTAAGACCATTCTTTTGAAAACAATACTTTCTATCATCCAAATATTTGAATGGAATATTAGTCAGCACTAAAATTTGAAAATTAGAGTCCAGAAGTTTATTGATAAAGTGTATTGATCCTTCAACAAAAGTTATGTCTTTTGATTCAGTTCGAAAAAAATCATCTAAATATTCAAGTATAACTTCATTAGAAAGAACTTCATCAGTTCCTTTTTGTTTTATATTTCCAAAAAGAGCGTATGAAGTTAGGTCATACCAAAATCCTTTTTTTTCTAAATAAATTTCAAAGCATTTTACAAAATTTAATAAGACTTCGTCAGCATCAGTTATAAGCAGTGGCTTGTTCTTTAATAGAGTAGCTTTGCTTATTTGCTTTTGAAGGCCATCAGATAGCTTATGTGACACTGATTACTTAACTTCTATCAATGTTAGTTTTGTTTGAGTATATTGGCCAAGAGCTTCCAGAGATTTATCTCTTCCAGAACCTGACTGCTTGTATCCACCGTGAGGTAAAGACATATCTCCATCGCTCAAACTATTAATCAGAACTTTTCCACTTTTAATTCTTTTTGCAAGCTTATGTACTTTATTTAAATCATTAGACCATATCATTGCGTTAAGTCCATAATGAGTATCATTTGCTATTTGAAGAGCTTCATCTTCATTTTCAAAATCTATGGCACATAATACTGGTCCGAAAATTTCCTCTTTAGCAACAGTCATTGAATTTTGAACATCTTTAAAGACCGTAGGACTGACATAGTAGCCACCTGAGTCTTGAAGCACCTGATCACCACCAGTTATAACATTAGCACCTTCAGATTTGCCTTTATCTATATAATTCATGATTCTTTCAGTTTGGGTTTTATCGACTATCGAGCCCATTAAAGTGTTTGGATCAAATGGGTTACCTGGCATCCAAGGTTGAGAGTAGCTTACGACCTTTTCTAAAAATTCGTCTTTTATCGATTTTTGAAGTAGCAACCTTGAGGGGGCATCACATACCTGACCACTGTTTCCAAACATGCCATCAGCTGCCATTTTTGCAGCATGGTCTAAGTCAGGTGCATCTGCAAATATTATGTTTGGAGACTTTCCTCCACACTCCAGTGAAACCCTCTTCATGTTGGATTCACCTGCGTAAGATAAAAAATATCTGCCAACTTCAGTAGATCCAGTAAATCCAAGTTTATCAACATCCATGTGAGTTCCTAATGCTTTTCCTGCAGTAGGACCATAACCTGGCACTACATTGAAGACTCCTTCAGGAATACCAGCCTCCATTGCTAGTTCGGCAACTCTTAATGCAGATAAAGGTGATTGTTCTGCGGGCTTTAAAATAAAACTATTTCCAGTTGCTAACGCAGGTGCAAATTTCCAACAAGCCATTAACAAGGGAAAATTCCAAGGAGTTACTGCTCCAACTACACCCAGAGGTTCTTTTGTGATAGTGGCAATCAAATTATCACTTGTTGGAGCTACATCATCATAAAGTTTATCAATTGCCTCAGCATACCATTTTGTGCAATTAATACATGCCGCTATATCGCCTGTCGCTCTAGTTATAGGTTTACCCATGTTTAAAGTTTCTAGCAAGCCAAGCTCTAGAATATTTTTTTTCATTAAGTCAGCGAAATTAAATAGAATTTTTTTTCTTTTTGAAGGAGCCATTCTAGACCATGACCCTTTTTCAAATACATCGCGCGCAGCTTTGACAGCTATGTTTATATCTTCAACGTCACATTCTGAAACGCTAGTTATTATTGATCCATCAACAGGACTAATGCTCTCAAACGTTTTTCCAGTTACTGAATTTATATAGTTTCCATTAATAAAAGCCTGGTTTTTAAAATCCAGAGATGATTTCTTTTCCATCACATCATTTAGAGCGAGAGCCATAGTTAACCTTTCAATTTGTTAATAATTTAATTTTTGTAAAGATTATAAAGATACAGGTTTTTTTATTTTTTAGAAGATTTTTTCTTTTTCTTACCTGTTTTTTCTAGTTTTTTTTCAATCAAATCAATGGCTTCTTCTATTAGAATCTCCTCTGGGTCAATATTATCGGGAATTGTGGCATTAGTACTTTTATATTTAATATAGGGCCCAAACTTTCCTTTCATTACTTTGATTGGTTTTTTATCATCGGGATGCTCTCCTAAAGTTTTGATTTCAGACGAACTTTTAAGTCTACCAGGTTTTGCATTAGCAAGCAGAGAAACTGCTCTGTTAATACCAATATCAAAAATTTCAGAATTATCTTCAAGGCTAGCATTTTTATCACCACAATTAATGTAACCACCATAGCGGCCATAATTCACAGTAATAATTTCACCTGTTTCAGGATGGCCACCTATCTCTCTTGGTAAACTTAATAAATACTGAGCTTTCTCTAAATCAATTGAAGAGGGGGAAATTCCTTTGGGTACAGAGGCTCTCTTTGGTTTTTCTTTTTCAACTACATCACCTAGCTGAACGTATGGCCCAAATCTTCCATTCAATAATTTAATATCCTGTTCTGACTCAGCATCTTTTCCAAGAATTGTATCTTCAAAAGCTTCTTTAATTTTTTTATGAGAAATAGGTCTAGTAAACTTACAATCGGGATAGTTGGAACAGCCTACAAACGCTCCAAATCGACTTACTTTAAGACTCAGTTCACCTTCACAGTTTTCAGAAGGACAACTTCTTGATATTGCCTTTTCTCCGTTACTTTCTTCTTTTTGCTCAAATATATGTGACTTAAGAATCTCATTTAAATTATCTAATATATTAGTAATTCTCAAATCAGTAACATCACCCACATTTGTAGAAAAATTTTTCCAAAAATTTTCTAAGAATTCAGTCCATTTTATTTTTCCAGAAGTAATTTCATCAAGTGATTCTTCCATTCCAGCAGTAAACTCATAATCAATGTACTTTGAGAAAAATCCCTTAAGAAACGCTGTTATCAATATTGCTCTATCAACAGGTACAAACCTATTTTTATCAAGTTCAACATAATTTCTTGTTTTTAGAACAGATATTATACTTGCGTAAGTTGAGGGTCTTCCTATACCCAATTCTTCTAATTTTTTTACTAAACTTGCCTCAGAGTATCTAGGGGGAGGAAGAGTAAAATGCTGTGTTTCTGTTGGTGAAACTGACTCTATCTTCATTCCTGTAGAAATAGCGGGCAATGTAATCTCATCTTCATCTTCCTCGTTTTCATCTTTTTTAATTTGTTCATCACTTTTTACTTTAAACTCACTATAAATATTCAAAAACCCATCAAATTTTACCACAGAACCGTTTGCTCTCAGTTTTAACTCATTTTTTTCAGAGCTGATATCAATAGCTGTTCTTTCAAATACAGCAGAACTCATTTGACTTGCAAGCGCCCTTTTCCATATCAACGAGTATAATTTTAAGCTATCTGTATCTAAATATTTTGAAACCTGATCAGGTGTTAATTCAATATCAGTAGGTCGAATTCCCTCGTGAGCTTCCTGAGCGTTTTTAGCTTTTTTTGATTTGTAAGTTCTTACTTCATTAGGGCAATACCCATTCTCAAAATTTTTTTTCAAATAGTTTCTATACGTTTCAATGGCTTCTTTAGATATATCAGTACTATCAGTACGCATGTAAGTTATTAAACCAACTGTTTCACCATTAATTTCAATACCTTGAAATAATTTTTGTGCAATTTGCATTGTTCGAGAGGCGCCAAAACCGTAAATACTTGATGCGGTTTGTTGAAGTGTTGAGGTAGAAAAAGGTGGTTCCGGATTCCTCGATGCTGGTTTTTTTGTAATATCTATTATTTCAAATTTATTATCCGAGAATAAATTTACAATTTTTTTCGCATCATCTTCAGACTTAAAGCTAAATTTTTCTACTTTTTTGCCTTCCACAGAAAGTAAATTTGCTTCTATATTAAAACCATCCTCAAATTTTACATTGCCTTTAATTTTCCAATACTCTTCAGGCTCAAAAGACTCAATGGCAAGTTCACGTTCACATATCAATCTTAAGGCAACTGATTGAACTCTTCCTGCTGATTTAGCTCCCGGTAACTTTCTCCATAATACTGGTGACAAATTAAAGCCAAATAGATAATCCAGTGCTCTTCGAGCTAAATAGGCGTCTACAAGATCAGTGTCAATATCTCTTGGATTTGCAATTCCATTTTTTACTGCATTTTTTGTGATCTCACTAAAGACCACTCTCTTGACAGTTTTATCTTTTAATAATTTTTTCTTATTTAATAACTCAACAATATGCCATGCAATTGCTTCACCTTCTCTATCTGGGTCAGTTGCTAGATAAAGAGTAGATGCATCAGCGCTGGCATCATAAATTTCTTTCATATGTTTCTTTGAAGTTGAAGAAACTTCCCATTCAAAAGCAAAATTATTTTCTGGATCTACCGAGCCGTTTTTTGATGGCAAATCACGAACATGACCAAAGCTTGCAAGTACATTGAACTCACTTCCTAAGTATTTATTTATTGTTTTAGCCTTAGCTGGGCTTTCTACTATTACTAAATTCATATCCTTATAAACGCGCTCTTTAATATATTTTTGCGAGCTTTGTCAAATTTTCACAAAAAATATTTTATAATTGGCAGAATATAAGGCTTAATACAATTTCTTTTCTTCACGCTTTAATAAGCGATTTATATTTTCATGATGAGAAAAGATCATAATTAGATTTATAATTAAACACATAAAAGAAACATTGAAATCAAAATAAAATAATGAAATTAACGAAATTAAATTTGCAGAAAGCAAACTTGCTAGTGACGAATATCTATAAACTATAAATATTATAATCCAACTTACTCCAAGAGCTAAAAATAAATAAAAGTTAACTGCAAATATAATTCCCATAAAAGAAGCATATCCTTTACCTCCTTTTAAATCATCAAGCCATATAGGAAATATATGACCAAATAGAATAAAAGTTCCAGATATAGAAAGTAAATTTTCATTGATTGCCAGAGTAAGGGTTATTGGTATTAACGCTTTAAAAAAATCAACTAATAGTGTAATTCCTGCAGCTAAAAAGTTTCCTGTTCTTAAAACGTTAGTAGCCCCAATATTTCCTGAGCCAATACTTTTAAGCTCCCCTAAATTGAATAACCTTGATACCAAAATACCAGTTGGGATTGATCCTAGAAGGTAGGAAAAGTAAATTATTAAAATTATCTCGAATATCATTTTACCATAATTGATAAACAAGCCATCCGAACAGCTACTCCATTTTCAACCTGCTCAGTTATCACTGATTTGTTTACATCATCAGCTAGTTCATTCTCTATTTCTACACCTCGATTTATTGGACCAGGGTGAAGCACTAGTACTTCAGGCTTCGCTAATTTTAACTTTTCATAAGTAAGTCCAAAACTTTTAAAATAATCGTCTGCTGATGGAAGATTTAAATCTTTTATTCTTTCATTTTGAATTCTAAGCATCATCACTATATCAGCATCTTTTATGCCTTCTTCTAAATTTGTGAACGTTTCAACATCATATTTATCTAAATCTTTTGGTTTAAAATAATCAGGAAATACGAATCTAACTTTTGATTTCATTTTATTTAGAAGATAGTAGTTTGACCTTGCTACTCGACTATGTTCAAGATCACCACATATTGAAACTGTAATATCATTAAGCTTTCGATTGTGATTCATGATTGTATAAGCATCAAGCAATGCTTGTGTGGGGTGTTCATTAACACCTTCTCCAGCATTTATAACAGGACATTCTAATATTTTAGCAATTTCTTTTGAGGCATCATTTTCTCCATGTCTGATAATTACAAGATCAGGGTTCATTGCTCCTAAAGTTTGAGCGGTATCAAATAAACTTTCACCTTTTCTTAATGAAGATCCTTCAATATTCATATTAATTACATCAGCGCCTAATCTTTTAGCGGCTATTTCAAAAGAGATTAGTGTTCTTGTAGAGGGTTCAAAAAAAAGATTTATAATTGTTCTACCTTTTAAGATCGGTATTTTTTTATCCTTTTCCTTGTTGTGCTCTTTAAAAATTTTACTGAGTTCTAAAATATTATTTATATCTTCAATGCTGAGATTTTTTATGCCATGCAGATGGGTTTGAGAGATTTTAGGGATTTTAATGTTTTCAAGCATTAATTCATTCTTTTAATATAATTTAATGCACCTTCCAAGATAAATGCTGAAGCAAGACTATCAATTTCTTTTTTTTTATTATGGGCTTTTTTTCTGCTTTTAGAATTATCTATATATAACCTGTCCACAGCAACAGTAGAAAGTCTTTCATCCCAAAAAGAATAGGGAATATTCAAAGACAAATTTATAGCTCTTGATTTGTCACGGATTGATTGAGCACTTTTTCCCTCACTTCCATCCATATTTAATGGCAGTCCAATGATGAGGGCTTTAACGTCGTGAAGTTTAACTAGCTCATTTAATTCTTTCAGAAAGCCTTTCATGTTTGAATATTTAATAGTTCTTAATGGTAGAGCCCCTGTCATATCCGATGTAGAAATTGCAACTCCAATTCTTTTACTGCCAATATCCAATCCTAGAATTTTATGATTACTTTCCACTAATGACTTAAATTCTGCAATATCTACTTCTTTTTTTGTTTCATTAGTCATTTTTTGACTGTATATCATACATTAATTTAAGTTAGTACCTCATATAAATATGGAATTTGATAAGAAAAGTCTTTTAAAGCTTGGAAAGTTAGCAAGAATTTCAATCAGTGACGATAAACTTAATAATCTTAGTAAGGATCTTAATTCAATCTTAGAATTTGTTGATCAGTTAAAAGAAATTAAAACTGATCAAGTTGATCCGACATCTAATTCCCTTAATCAAAAATTAGAAGTTAGAGATGATAAAGTTGATACTAAGAATGGTGCTGAAGATATATTAGAAAATGCACCTGAAAAAGAAATGGACTTTTTTGTTGTCCCAAAAGTGATCGAATAATGAAAGATAGTTATACATTAAAATCGCTGGCAGTTCTTTTGGAAAATAATAAAATATCATCGAAAGAGTTAACTTCAGAGTATTTAAAAAATATTGAAAATGGTAAAGAGTTAAATTGCTATAATACTATATCACAAGAGAAAGCTCTTATTGATGCTGAAAAGTCTGACCAAAGAAGAAAAAGTCAAAATCTCAGAAGTAAGTACGACGGAATTCCAATTGGAATAAAAGATTTATTTTGTACGAAGGGTGTGACTACTACTGCATCAAGTAAAATTTTATCAAACTTTGTTCCAAATTATGAGTCTACAGTAACTCAAAATTGTGATGATGCAGGCTTGATTAGTTTAGGCAAATTAAATTGTGATGAATTTGCAATGGGTTCAACTAATAAAACTAGTTTTTTTGGTTCGGTTAAGAATCCGTGGAAATCTGTAAATTCTGATAATGAGCTTGTTCCAGGAGGATCATCTGGAGGGTCAGCAGCAGCAGTTTCAGGTGATCTTTGTGTAGCTTCTCTTGGAACGGATACTGGAGGCTCAATTAGACAGCCAGCTTCTTTTACAGGTACTGTTGGTTTGAAACCTTCATATGGAAGAGTATCCAGATGGGGAATAGTTGCATTTGCATCTTCATTAGATCAAGCGGGACCAATTACAAAAACCGTTGAAGACGCTGCAATCTTATTAGACATTATATCGGGTCATGATGAAAAGGACTCAACATCTTCGGTTAATCCAAAAGAAAATTATTATGAAAATTTAAATTCAGACATAAAAGGGATGAAGATTGGAATACCAAAGGAATTTAGAAGTGACAAGCTTCCAGCTAGTACTCAAAAAAGCTGGGATGAGTGTGCAAATTTACTAAAAACTAATGGAGCAGAAATAGTAGATATTAGTTTACCTCATACAATGAGCGCTTTGCCCGCTTACTATATTATCGCACCTGCAGAAGCTTCATCAAATTTAGCTCGCTATGATGGAGTAAGATATGGACTAAGAGTCAAAGGAAATGATCTCATTGATATGTATGAAAAAACGAGATCAGAGGGATTTGGTGATGAAGTAAAGAGAAGAATATTAATTGGCACATATGTGCTATCATCTGGATATTATGATGCTTATTATATTAAGGCACAAAAGATTAGATCATTAATAAAAAGTGACTACGTTGAAGCCTTTAAAAAAGTTGATGCGATTCTCACTCCTTCAACACCTTCAACGGCTTTTGAAATTGCAAATGAGCCTTCTGATCCAGTACAAAACTATCTAAATGACATTTTTACTGTTCCTGTAAATCTAGCGGGTTTACCAGGAATATCTATTCCATATGCAAATGATGAGAATAATTTACCAATTGGCTTACAACTGATAACAAATTCATTCGAAGAACAAAAATTACTCAATGTTGCTAGAAATATTGAAGAAACTATAAATTATTCAGAAACTCCAGAAAAATGGTGGCTCAAATGATAGAGGGTTGGAATTTAGTTATTGGAATAGAGATTCATGCTCAAGTTAATTCAAAATCTAAATTATTTTCATCATCACCAACCGATTTTGGATCTAAACCCAATAGTCAAGTAAGTTTAATTGATGCAGCAATGCCAGGTATGCTGCCTGTAATTAATAAATTTTGTATTGAGCAAGCCGTTAAGTCAGGGATTGGATTAAATGCAAAAATAAATAAAATATCTATTTTTGATCGTAAGAATTATTTTTATCAAGACCTACCACAAGGCTACCAGATATCTCAGTATAAGGACCCAATAGTGGGAGAAGGATTTGTTGAAATAGAAACTGAAAACGGTCAAAAGAAAATAGGAGTTGAGAGACTTCATTTAGAACAAGATGCAGGTAAAAGTTTGCATGACCAGGATCCAAACTTCACTTTTGTTGACTTGAATCGTTCAGGAATTGCTCTAATGGAAATTGTATCTAAACCAGATATGAGCTCACCAGAGGAGGCTGTTGAATATGTTCGAAAAGTTAGAAGTATTCTAAGATATCTTGGTACATGTGACGGAAATATGGAACAAGGATCTCTTAGAGCCGATGTAAATGTTTCTGTAAACAAGCCTGGAAATGAATTAGGTACAAGGTGCGAAATCAAAAACTTAAACTCATTTAAATTTATTCATGCAGCTATTGTTTATGAAGCAAAAAGACAAATAAAACTTATTGAGCAAGGAGAAAGTGTTAATCAAGAAACAAGATTATTTAATACGCAGTCTGGTGAAACGAGATCAATGAGGTCAAAAGAAGATGCTCATGATTATCGATATTTTCCTGATCCAGACCTTTTGCCACTCACTTTGGATGATGACTGGATTAAAGGTTTACAAGAATCAATACCAGAATTGCCAGATCAAATAAAAGAGAGATTTATTAATGAATATTCTCTTAGTTCTTATGATGCAAATATAATTGTTTCAGACAAAGCAACAAGTGAATATTTCGAAGACGTTGTAAAGAACAGGAATCCAAAACTTGTAACAACATGGGTTACTGGAGAATTATTTTCAATACTAAATAAAAAAAATCTGATTATTGAGGATAGTCCCATTACTTCAAAACAACTTGGTGAACTGGTTGATAACATCGAAAATGGTAAGATTTCAAACCGTCAAGCAAAGGAAGTATTGGAGGAAATGTGTGAAAGTGGCAAAGGTGCGTTAGAGATCATTGATGAAAAAGGTTTATCTCAAATTAGTGATGAAAATGAAATAGAAAGCCTAGTTGATAATGTATTAAATTCAAATCCAGAAAACGTTAAAAAATATAAAAATGGAAAAGATAAACTTTTTGGTTTTTTTGTTGGTGAGGCCATGAAACTTTCTAAAGGTAAAGCTAATCCAAAAATAGTTAATGACCTCATCAAGAAAAAGTTATCACAATAAAGTAATTTCTTTTAATCAATAAAAATTTGATATATTAAAACAATGTGTGGAGAGATGGGTGAGTGGTTGAAACCGGCTCCCTGCTAAGGAGTTGTGCGGGCTTATACCCGTACCGAGGGTTCGAATCCCTCTCTCTCCGCCACACTATTTTTATTACGATTCTTTTTTCTTACTTGGTTTAATTAAGGTTTTTCCACCAACATAAGCACGATTAAGATTATTCGATAAAGTGTACTCAATTGGTTTCAATCCATTCTCAATAAATTCATATACTTGAATATTTTCCATTACTCTTTGAACATAGTTTCTTGTTTCTTTGAAAGGTATCAACTCTATCCAATTTTCACTTGTAATATCATCTTTTCTTGGGTCTCCATATTTTTTTATCCATCTTGAAACTCGTGACTCACCCGCATTATAAGCTGCAAGAGACAAAATGTATGAGCCATTGTAGTTTGAGAGTAATTTATCTAAATAAGCACTTCCTAAAATTACATTATACTTTGGATCTTCAGTTAATTTACTCTTTGTATATTCAAGCTTTAAACCCTTTGAGACCCTTTTTGCAGTATACGGCATAAGTTGCATTAATCCTTTAGCTCCTGCATAACTTCCAGCTTTAGGATCAAACTGACTCTCTTGTCTTGTTACAGAATGTATTAGACTTTGTTCTGGAAAAATAATTTTTTCAAATTCAGGTCGTTCAATTTGAGGAAAGCTTAGAGGGTCAAGAATTGTGTGGTTATAATATAAAATTTTACCTGCTTGAACTGCAAAATCATGTCTGCCTATGTCATTTGCAGTTTTGACAGAATTTACAGAAGTACTAAGATTGTTACGATCAGCAAGATCCCATATAAATTTTTTAACCAATTTAGGTCTATCAAATTCATTTAATAAAGAGATTGATAAATAAACTGGTCGATTTTCTTTATAATCAGTGTTGTTAGCATCGGAATACTCTACAAGCAATGGATTAAATAATTTCTTTTCCGATAATTTGCTCGCCGCGAGCTGACCATAAAAAGTAAGACTGTACAAAGAAGCTTTTTCATACCAGCGTTGCGACTCTGCAGAACTACCAACTTCCTCTAATGCATTTCCCATCCAATAGGCGGCTCTTGCTTTTGAGATTGGTCTTGATGAAACATTCCAAATTTCTTGAAAATGAAGATAGGCTGATTCTGGATTAGATAAAAAAGTAAGAGCTATCCAACCAGCTAACCACTCAGCCTCAGCAATATCTTTACTTTCACTCAAACCGTGATTTATTGCAAGCGTGTATGCAGTTTCATATTCATGACGGTCAATTAAACGCCTAATAAGAAAACTTTTTTTATCCCAAAATTTGTCTGGGCGAACTAACTCACTTGAATTTGATTTATTGATATCTAACAATAATACTAGTGCACTATCATACTTTCTTTTTTTAATTCGCCAATTGATTCGATCATAAACAAGCCCAGGATCATTTTTCAATTTATCTGGAACCAGCTTTATTAAATTATCTACACCTCCCGCAAATGAAATTAATCCTATCCTGGCTTCAAATAGTTTTTGATAATCTTTATCAACATATTTTACTAATCTGGCTGCAGTCCTATATTTTCCGTCCCATAGTAATTTATTTATTCTTCTCAGATGATGATCTTTATTTAAAATACTTTTATAAGTTTTTATGATTTGAGATTGTTCTTTTCTAGTAAAGCTGCCACCGATATAGCCATCAATGATAAGTCTCTTTCCTTCTTCAGATTTGCCACTGTTTAGAAGTGCATTACCTAGATATATTCGACCCCAGCCTGTTTCTGGAGGATTATCGCTAAAGTAATCTATTAAATCTTCATAATTATCTCTAAATGTAATTTTTGATTCAGCTTTGAGTTTTATTTTTTCTATTTCAGGCCATTTTGAATTTTTCTTGATATATGTTTTGTAATCAGAAAATGTTAAATTACCTGCACCATTATAATATTTAAGCCAGTTTAGAGTTTCTTTTGCTGTTTCATTATTAATATTACTGCTTATTCCAGTTACTCGATCCCATTTATATTCATCCGCTTTGTCGAGCGCTAACTCAAATAACTCATAGTCTTTATTGCTCAACAATTGAGAGAGTGCAGGCTGAACCGGTTTTTTTATTGGGATCGAGAACCCAGGTCCTGGCAATTCAATGTATAGACTTCTCTTTACAGGCGTTATTTCTCCAAAAGAAGATATTCCTGAAATAAAAAATAGACTTACTGCAAAAATGATTAATTTTTTCACGAAATAGTTATTTGTTTGATTTACACAAGTATATTTATGATTAAGGTTTTTTTAAATAATTAAAAGTGCTATTGTAAACAATGTTTAGAGGATCTCATACAGCATTAATTACGCCTTTTGATGGCAAATCTATTGATGAAAAATCATTTAGGTCTCTGATAGATTTTCAAATATCAGAAGGTATACATGGATTGGTTCCTGTAGGTACAACAGGCGAGTCACCAACTTTAAGCCATGAAGAACACAAGTTAGCAGTTGAGATATGTGTTGAAGAAACAGCAAAACGTGTACCAGTAATAGCAGGAACAGGGTCAAATAATACTGACGAAGCAATCGATCTCACAATGCACGCTGAAAAAGCAGGTGCTGATGGAGCTTTAGTGGTTACACCATATTATAATAAACCTACACAACATGGTTTATACTCACACTTTGAGGCAATTAGTAAGTCAACTACACTTCCAATTATTATTTACAATATTCCTGGCAGATCAATTGTTGATATGAATACAAAAACAATGAGGGATTTGTTTAAAATTAAAAACATTGTTGGAGTAAAGGATGCTACTTCAGATATACCAAGAGTTTATGAAACGAAAACAACAATAGGAGAAGATTTTAACCAGTTAACAGGAGATGATGCAACTACGTTAGCTTTTATGATTTACGGTGGTCACGGATCTATCTCAGTGACGTCTAATATCGCCCCAAAATTATGTTCTGAATTTATGAAATATTGTTTAGATCACAATTTTGCTAAAGCTTCTGAGATAAATGACAAACTAATGCCGTTGCATCATGCTTTATTTGTTGAGTCCAGTCCTGCCCCAGTAAAATATGCAGCTTCTAAGCTTGGTTTATGCAAAGATGACATAAGACTGCCGCTCACAAGTATATCAGATGAAACTAAGCAATTAGTTGATAAAGCTATGAAGCACGCATCATTAATTTAGCCTTGCAAATAGCAGTTCAAAACAGAAAAGCAAAGTATAATTATACATTTGTTGAATTATTTGAGGCAGGAATTGAACTACAAGGTAGTGAAATAAAATCGCTTCGAAATGGAAGAGTTGAGATAGCCGAGTCATATGCAAGGGAAGATAATAGTGAAATATTTTTAATAAACTCACATTTCTCGAAATATTCTAATGCTTCATATCTAAATCATGTTGAAAACCGTCCACGAAAATTACTTTTGCATAAAAAAGAAATCAGAAAGATCATTGGAAAATTAAATAAAGAATCACTTACTTTGATCCCAACAAAAATATACTTTAATAAAAAAGGTAAGGCAAAGTTGGAAATTGCTCTTGCTAAAGGAAAAAAACTACATGATAAAAGAGATGCTAAAAAAAGAAAAGATTGGGTTAGGGAGAAAAAAAAGTTCGGATGATTTACGCTCTGGGAATTGGTTCAAATTCTAACTCAAGATTTGGTAATAAATTAAATACACTTAAATTTGTTTTAAAAGAGTTGGAGCGTAACAATATCAAAGTAATAAAAAAGTCCAAATTATATTCATCTCCGCCTAAAAATTTTAAAACTGCTGCCGAAACCTTTTTAAACGCTGCTTTAGTTGTTGAAACAAAATTAAAACCCAAAAATTTACTTATAATTTTAAAAAAAATTGAGAGAATTACTGGAAGATACGCCTACCGTAAGAATACTTCTCGAACATGTGATTTGGATATTCTTTTGCTCAGTAAGTCCAGCAAAATACTCATTAATGAGAACAAAAATTCTATTGAAATACCGCATCCAAGACTTCATGAGAGAAATTTTGTATTAAGGCCTTTAATGGACATTTGTCCTGGATGGCTCCACTCTGAAAAAAAATCGTCAATTATGAGGCTTCATAAAAGCTTGCATATTGAAGATAAATTATACAAAGTCACTAATACCTTATAAATACTCATTTATTTTGGGCTTCACTTCGTAAATAATGTATGATTAATAGTGCATTATGGCACAATCAACAGTCTACAGACCTGCAAAACCGATTGATAAGCATCTTGACTCTAGATTAATAGAAAAAGCCTATTCTTTTGCAGTAGAGTGTCACAAGACACAAAAAAGACACTCAGGAGATCCATATATATCTCATCCAGTTGCAGTTGCAGATATTCTGTTAAATTTAAAACTAGATACATCCACAATTATTACGGGCTTATTACATGACACACTTGAGGATACACTTGCAACAGAAAATGAAATTGAAGAAAGATTTGGAAAAGAAATCCTTCAATTAGTTAACGGTGTTACAAAACTATCAAAAATCGAAACCTATACTGAAAACAAATTTCAAGCTGAAAATTTTAGAAAATTAATTTTAGCAATGTCGAAGGATATCAGGGTTTTGCTAGTAAAGTTAGCTGACCGCTTGCATAACATGAGAACAATTCAATTTATTCCTCAGGAAAAAAGAAGACAGCGTATTGCATCTGAAACACTAGAAATTTATGCTCCTCTTGCCGGAAGATTGGGAATGCATGAATTTAAAGATGAGTTAGAAGATTTATCATTTCAAATTTTAAATCCATCAGCATATTCCTCGTTGATGACAAGAATTGAGTATTTGAAAAAAGATAAATCTAATTTAACGGATAAAATAAAAACTAGAATATTCAGTCTTTTAGAAAAAAATGAAATTAATTGTCAAATAATAGGTCGTGAAAAAAAGATATTCTCTGTATGGAATAAAATGCAAAATAAGCAAATTGCTTTTAGACAATTGTCTGATATTTTTGCATATAGGATTATCACTGAAAGTATTGAAGACTGTTATAGTATACTAGGTATCATTCATAATCGGTGGTCTGCTGTCCCTGGCTCATTTAAAGATTACATATCGACACCAAAAATAAATAATTATCAGTCAATTCATACAACGATAGTTGGCCCCGAAAGACAAAGAGTTGAACTTCAAATTCGAACAAATGAAATGAATACTATAGCAGATAAGGGTATAGCTGCACACTGGAGCTACAAGGAGAATTATAATTTAGTAGATAACTCTTCTTCAGATCCAGTTAATGTTACTTGGTTGAGAGATTTAGTCGAAATATTGGACAGCGGTGGAAGCTCTGAGGACTTACTCGAAGCTACAAAATTAGAAATGTTCCAGGATCAAGTTTTTTGTTTTACACCTAAAGGTGACTTAATTCATTTGCCTGCAAATTCTAACTCTATCGATTTTGCTTATGCCCTTCATTCTGAAATTGGGAATCGTTGTGTTGGATGTAAGATTAATGGCAAACCTAGACCCTTATTTACAAAACTTCAAAATGGAGATGAGATTGAAATATTAACATCAAAAAAACCATCTCCATCTGAAACTTGGGAAAATATTGTTACAACTGCAAAGGCACAGTCATCGATAAAAAGATTTTTTAAAAAGCAAGAGAAAGATGAATTTACAAGTCTAGGGTTAAAAATATTACATAAAGTCACAGGTAGAAATGAAGATATTTCAAACACAGAAATTAGTAATTTTGCACAAAGTTTTAATAGGAGAAGTCCTGAGGAGTTTCTTGTTGCTATCGGGAAAGGAAGTATAAAGCCACATCAATTATCAAAGCTTAAGCCCCGTTCAACTTTGTCATTTTTTTCTCGATACAGAAGAAGAGACACAAACGATAAGATGCCTTTAGAGATAAGTAACTTCCAAGCTGGAATTGCAATTCATTATGCAGAATGCTGTTTCCCTTTACCTAATGAAAATATTTTAGGACTTACATCAGAAGACTCAGGTGTAATCATTCACTCCAGTTTATGTAAGGAGCTAGATAAAGAAACAAAAAAAGAAGATTGGATCACTGCCTCATGGAAAGATGTAGATCCAAAGCAGTATTTTTCGTCAAGAATAAAAGTCTCAGTTAAAAATGAACCTGGATCTTTAGGTAAATTAGCAACCATTGTTGGAAGTGCAGGTGGTAATATAACTAACCTTAACATATCTGAAAAAGGCGATGATTATTTTGATATGATTTTTATTATTGACGTTCATAATCTTGACCATCTGGATAAGATTATAGAAACTCTTTCAGAGGTGGATATTGTAAGTTCGGTACGTAGGCTTTTGATAAATTTATGAAAACTGAAAAAGAAATAAAAGATTTTTTTGAAAAAGTAGATGCTATTCAACGTGGACATTTTATACTTTCATCGGGAAAAAGATCCAAAATTTACTGCCAGTGTTCAAAGTTATTTGAAGACCCTCGAAATGGAGAGATGGTCTGTGAAGAGTTAAAGTACAGGGTGCAAGAAAACATTGATGACGAGATTGATTATGTGATTTCTCCTGCTATAGGAGGTCTTCTCGTCGGGTATGAGCTTGCAAGATCTTTAGGATCTCAATTTATATTCTATGAGAGAGTCGATAACGTATTTGAATTGAGGAGAGGCTTTAATATTAAGGAAAATGCAAATGTCTTGTTCGTTGAGGATGTAGTTACAACAGGGAAATCAACAAATGAATGTTTAGAAAAACTAAAACCCCTAAATATTAATTTATTAGGCATTGCAGCAATCGTTGATCGTTCAAATCATAAATTATTTAAAGACCACAATGTAATATCAGTCCTGAAACTAGATATTCCAATTTATGATCCCAATAATCTCCCAGACGATCTTAATAAAATACCTGCAACAAAACCTGGCAGTAGAGTAATATAAATGACCCTACCTCGTCTTGGTGTAAATATCGATCATGTAGCAACTCTTAGAAATGCCAGAGGAGAAAACTATCCAAGCCCATTGAGAGCTGCTCTTTTGTGCCAAGAATATGGAGCAGATGGCATAACTACGCATCTAAGAGAAGATAGGCGTCATATAAGAGACGATGATATTAATGAAATTATTGAGAACATTTCCATTCCTTTAAATTTTGAAATGGCACCAACCGATGAAATGGTTGATATAGCAGTGAATGCAGGTCCGAATGCATGTTGTATTGTTCCAGAAAAAAGAGAAGAAATAACCACTGAGGGCGGAATAGATGTAAGAAGTAATCATAATATTCTTGTACCAAAAATTGAAAAGATAAAAAAAAATAATATAAGGGTCTCTTTGTTTATAGACGCTTCAACGGACCAAATCAAAATGGCCAAAGAGATTGGAGCTGATATTGTAGAGCTTCATACGGGAGAATTTTGCCGTAAAATAAACTATAAGGAAGATGCTTCATCAGAACTTGAACGAATTAGAGAAGCAGCAGATTTTAGTAATAGCATTGGACTTGAATTACATTTTGGTCACGGAATAACATTCGATTCTGTAGGGGAACTATCTAAGATAAAGGAAGTAAAAGAGTTTAACATTGGACATTTTATCATTTCTGAATCAGTTTTTCTTGGACTCGAAAAATCAATAAGTAAATTTAGAGAACTGATTAAAAAAGGAAGAGAAAATTAGTGATAGGCCTAGGATCAGATTTAATTGATATACGCAGAATAGAAAACACCCTTTCAAAGTTTGGAGATAGGTTTAAAAAAAGAATTTTTACTGAAAATGAGATAAAAAAATGTGAAAGAAGAAAAGAAAATGCTGCTTGTTATGCTAAAAGGTTTGCAGCTAAGGAAGCTGCGGCAAAGGCTCTAGGTACAGGTTTTAGAAATGGAGTTTTTTGGAGAGATTTAGAAGTTACCAATCTACCTTCAGGAAAACCTACGATTACTTTTCATGGAAATTCTCAACTTCAACTCAAAAAAATTACGAACGATAAGGAGCCAGACATAAGTTTAACAATTACTGATGAGTTTCCTTACGCTCAAGCAATTGTAACAATTAATTAATTTAATGACCGATAAATTTCTAAGTAAATCATGGTTTAAATCAAATTTGTTAACATTGATTTATGCATTGTTAATAGCTTTATTGATCAGAACTTTTTTATTCCAACCATTTTTTATTCCCTCTTCTTCAATGGAGCCAAATTTACTTATTGGTGATCGGTTATTTGCTTCAAAGTATGATTATGGTTACAGTAAACATTCATTTCCATTTAGTCTTGGGCCAATATCAGATCGAGTTTTATCAAAAAATCCAGAAAGAGGAGATGTTATAATATTTAAACCGCCTCATACTAATTTGGACTATATTAAAAGATTAGTAGGTATGCCAGGCGATATCATTAAAGTTGAAGATGGTAAATTAATCATCAATGGTGAAAGCGCTAAATATAAAGAATTAAGAGAGGATACGAAAATTTTAAAAAATGGACGCGTAGTAAAAGCTAGAGTTCTCATCGAAACTTTACCAAACGGAAAATCATATGAAATTTATAATTATTTAGACGGATCCCCAGGCGATAATACTAATGAAATAATTGTTCCAAATGACAGTTACTTTTTCCTAGGTGATAATAGAGATAATTCAAATGATAGCCGATTTTGGGGCTCTGTAAATTTTGACAGATTAGTAGGTAAGGCACAAATTATATTTTTTTCAACTGAAGGTGGTTCAAAATTTTATGAGATTTGGAAGTGGCCTTTTGATATACAATTTAAAAGGTTGCTTAAGCTAATAAGTTAATGGTAAAAAATTTATCAATTTTAGAAAAAAAAATTTCCTACAAATTTAAAGACAAAACCCTATTAAAACGGGCGGTCACACATAAGAGTTACAAAAAACTAGAAAGTAATGAAAATCTAGAATTTCTCGGTGATAGGGTTTTAGGATTAGTAATTTCAGAGAGACTTTTAATAGATAAGCCAGATAAACACGAAGGTTCTCTCGACAAAATGCTAAGCAGTCTGGTAGACAGAAATGCCTGCCATGAAATAGCAAAAAAAATATCCCTTGGAGATTTTATTCTTTTAGGACAAACTGAAAAATCATCACTCGGTAACAATAAAAAAAGTATTCTATCTGATACATGTGAAGCATTGTTGGGAGCAATATATTTAGATTCTAGTTTTACTCAGGTAAGAAAAGTTATATTTGAATTATGGAAAACAAATTTTGATAATATTGCTGAAGATATTATTGATGCAAAATCAAAGCTACAAGAGTGGACTCTAAAAAAATATAAAACTCTTCCTAAGTATAAAACAATCAGTAAAACTGGTCCTGACCATAATCCTGAATTTAAAATTCAAGTTGAATTTATGAATTATAAAAAAGCTATAGGAACTTCTTCATCAATAAAAGAATCAGAAAAAAATGCCGCTCAAGCTTTCATAGAGAAAAATAAGATAAATTTTATTAAATGAAGAGTGGAAACATTGTATTAATTGGGCCAACAAATTCAGGAAAGTCATCTCTTGTTAATAAAATAATGGGACAACGGGTATCACTTGTTTCAAGGAAAAAGCAGTCAACTACATTTAATCAAAAAGTCTATAAGAAATTCTCTGAAAACGAATTTATTATCCAAGATACCCCAGGCTTTTTTTCGAGTAGAAAAAAAATTAATAATAATATCATTTCATCCCCCCTTGCGGAAATTGAGACGTCAGATTTAATTTACGTTGTCGTAGATATTTCTTTAAGAATTAATAATGAGTATAAAAAAATTATTAACTCTCTAGAAAATAAGATTGAAAAACAGCATGTATTTCTAATACTAAATAAAATAGACAAAGTTAAGAAAGAGAAAGTACTTAGCGCAATTAAATTTTATTCTAAAGAAAAAATATTTAATGAAATATTTCCAATCTCAAGTCTCACAGGTGAAGGAGTTGCAAATCTCATAAAATTTTCAAAGAAATTTACTATTAAAACTTCAATAAAAAGCAAGCAATCTAGTAATATACAGATTAAGAAGAAGCTATTTTATTCAGAAGTAACACGTGAAAAAATACTAGATAAGGTACATAGAGAGATACCTTATCAGTGTGATGTCGTTACTGAAAAGATTAATAAGTTTGAAAGTCAAATCAAAATATACCAATCGATTGTAGTTAAAAGACAATCACATAAGAATATACTTGTTGGAAAGAAAGGTTCAATGTTGAAAGAAATTGGACAAGCTTCAAGAAAAGAAATCGCAAGATTTGAAAACAAAAAGATTCACCTATTTTTATTTGTAAAGCTGACTAAAGAAAAGAAAATATGAGGTGGTCTGGAACAGGTTTTGTATTAGGATTTAAAAAATATAATGAGTCATCTTATATTTTAGATGCGTTTACAAAAGACCATGGAAGGCATAAGGGATTAATTAGAGGAATACATTCGAAAAATTTACGTGCAGTAATAGAGCCAGGAAATGAAGTAATGTTAAATTGGTCTGGACGTTTAGAAAGCCACTTGGGTAATTATACTATTGAACCTATTAAATTGTGGTCATCTTATATACTGAATCGTAAAGTAAATTTGCATGGTATAAATTCTATTTGTTCAATAATTATATCTACTATGGCTGAGAAACAGCAAAATACCTTTATGTATGAAAAGTCACTAAGTCTAATAAAAGATATATGTAAGAATAAAGAAGATTGGATCAAAAGTTATATTTTTTGGGAAATTGATTTACTGTCAGATATCGGTTACGGCCTAGATTTAACTGAATGCGCAGTAACATCTGAGAAAGAAAATTTAAAGTTTGTTTCGCCAAGTAGTGGAAGGGCTGTAACTAGAGAAGGAGCAGGATCTTATAAAGATAAACTGTTTAAACTGCCCAACTTTTTAATCAACAGATCGTCTGAATACAATAATGAAGATTTAGAGAATGCACTCAGTCTGACAGAGCATTTTTTTCGAAAGAGATTTTATGAGCCAAATAATCTTAATTTCCCAAAAAGCAGGAATCATCTAAAAATTTCAATTATAAAATGAAAATCAAAAACATTAACTTCACTGACGCGTTAGAAGAAAAGTATCTAGCATACGCACTTTCCACAATTACTCATCGAGCGCTACCAGATATTCGTGATGGGCTAAAGCCGGTTCATAGAAGGCTATTGTTTGCAATGTTTCAATTGAGGCTAAACTCAAGTTCTGGTTTTAAGAAATCAGCAAGAATAGTTGGCGATGTAATTGGTAAATTTCACCCGCACGGAGATCAGTCTGTTTACGAAGCACTCGTGAGATTAGCTCAGAATTTTTCAACAAGGTATCCGTTAGTTGATGGCCAAGGAAATTTTGGTAACATTGATGGAGATAATGCAGCTGCAATGAGATATACAGAGGCAAGATTGACTGCGTTAGCAGAGCTCATGCTAAAAGATATATCAGAGGATACCATTGACTATATTAATACATATGATGGCATCGATCACGAGCCAATAGTACTTCCATCAGCGTTTCCAAATTTGCTAGCTAATGGTAGTTCAGGAATTGCAGTTGGAATGGCGACAAATATTCCTCCCCATAACATCAATGAATTGTTTAAGGCCTTATCAAAATTATTAAAAAATCCAAATTATACTAACTCACAATTACTAAAGCTTATTCCAGGACCAGATTTTCCAACAGGAGGAGAAATCATTGATAGTGATGATGCGTTGAAAGATGCCTATGTCAAAGGAAAGGGAACAATAAGGCTTCGGGCAAGATGGAAAAAAGAAGACCTTGGAAGAGGTCAATATCAAATTATCGTCTATGAAATTCCCTATCAAGTAAATAAAGCCAGAATTATAGAAAAAATATCTGATCTTATTGATAATAAGAAAGCAAATTACCTAGAGGCAATTCAAGATGAGTCTGCAGAAGATATCAGAATAGTTCTCATTCCAAAAAATAGAAGTTTTAAAGCTGAAGTAATTTTCGAGGACTTATGTAAGAATTCAGATTTAGAAATTAGATACGCCATTAATTTTAATGCAATCAATCACAAACTCGAGCCAAAATTATTTTCACTTAAAGAGAGCTTAAAATCATTTATTGACCATAGGTTTAATGTTTTAAAAAGAAGAACAAAATATCGATTAATTCAAACCGAGAATAGGCTAGAAATACTCAAAGGCTTTTTAATAGTTTATAAAAATTTAAACAAAGTAATTAAAATTATTAGAACAGATGCAAATCCTGAGAAAAAGTTGATTAGCGTATTTAGAATAAATAAGAGGCAAGCCGAAGCAATACTGGCAATGAGGTTAAGGCAATTAAAAAAATTAGAAGAAAATGAAATTAAAAAAGAAAATGAAGATTTGAATACATATAAGAAAGAATTAAACAAACTACTAAAATCAAAAAAAGAGCAAATAAAGGAATTAAATTTAGAATTCACAAAAAGTTTAGAATTATTTTCAAAAGATGAAAATGCTACAAATAGAAAAACTGTTGTTAATACAGAATATAAAGAAATTGACTACTCGATTGAAGAATTTGAAAGTAAAGATCCCGTAACAGTGATACTCTCAAAAAATGGATGGATAAAAACCATAAAAGGACATCAGGATGATTATACAAACGTGAAGTATAAAGAAGGAGATGCTGAGAAATTTATTATAAAATTAAAAAATAATAGTAAACTTCTGCTTTTTTCTACTTTAGGTAAATTTTATACAATTAATTGTAACAAAATATCTGCAGGAAGAGGTTTTGGCGATCCTGTCAGTCTATTGATTGATAAAAATGATAATGAAGAAATTTTATTTGCAACTACTTATGAGCAAGAGAAGGAATATCTAATTACCAGTAGTGCAGGCAAGGGATTTTTTGTAAATACTTCAGATTTAATGGCGTCTACTAAATCGGGGAAAAGGGTTATGAATTTAAAAGGTAATGAAAAAGCCATCTCCTGTTTTCAAAAAAAAGGAGACTTAATAGCTGTTTTTAGTGGTGAAAAGAAAGCGGTAAAACTTCTAATTTTTGATCATTCAGAAATACCTTTAATGCAAAAAGGAAGAGGGGTGACATTACAGAAATTCAAAAGTGGAAAAACTTTGAGCGGTATTTGCTTTGACTCTAAGGAAGGTATTTTAAATCAGAATAATGGTAAAACTCTTTTGGCGGCCAATGAAATAAAAAAATGGCTGAGTAAAAGAGCTCATGCTGGTAAAATTGAACCTAAAAGTTTACATTCCAAAATTTAATATCTATCTTAGTTTTATATGGAAAACTATCCAGACAGTTACTATGCACAAAATATAGAGATCCTAAAGAAACCTTATGATCAACTAATTGATAATCATGAGTGTGACATCTGTGTAGTCGGCGGAGGCTTTTCAGGACTATCAACAGCTATTGAGGCTGCGAAAAAAGGACTAAAGGTAATTGTAATTGAGCAAAATTTATTTGGGTGGGGCGCTTCGGGCAGAAATGGAGGCCAAATATGGAATGACGTATCATGGGGTATAGACGTAATTGAGAAGAAATATGGAATTAAACTTGCAAGGCAAATCTGGGATATATCTCAAGCTTCTGTAGATTTAATTGATGACAGAATAAGGGAATTTGGCATTGAATGTGATAAAAAAAATGGGGGAATTAGTGCCGCTACTAGCGCGGCCAAACTCAGAGAGTATGAAGAAAATAGAGAGTATAAAATAAAAACATACAACTATAATAATTTAGAACTCCTTGACAAAAATAGTGTCGATAAAGAAATTGGTTCATCACTATACTACGGGGGTGTCCTTGATAAAGGGGCGGGGCATTTACATCCAATTAAATATGCATTGGGGTTGGTAAAAGCGGCAGAAAAATTAAACGTAAAACTTTATGAAAGATCTGTGGTTACTAAGATTAATAAAACAAGTCATGCGGTTGAGGTTCTTACAGATAGAGGGATGGTAAAAGCTAAAAAAATAGCAGTATGTTGCAACGCCTATATAAAAGGTCTAAATTTAGGTATTGAAAATAGAATAATGCCATGTGCTACTTATATTGTCTGTACTGAGCCATTAAGTCAAAATTTACAGAGAGAAATACTGCCAAACGATTATTGCGTTAGTGATACAAATTTTGATTTAAATTATTATAGATTATCTGACAGCAAGAGAATGATATTTGGTGGTGCAGTAGGCTATTCACTAAAGATTGTAGAGGGATTAAAAAAAAGAACCAAGAGGCAATTAAATAAAGTGTATCCAAATTTAAGTGAATTAAAAATTGACTATATCTGGGGTGGATTAATAGCGTTAACAATGAATAGAGTGCCTGACATTGGGATGGTGAATGATAAAATTTATTATGCTCAAGGCTTCTCAGGACATGGAGTTGCATTAACTGGAATTGCTGGAAAGATTTTAGCAGAAAATATGGTAAGTGAAAAAACAAAGGAGCTCGAGGCATTTGAAAAGATTAAACATAAAAATTTTCCTGGAGGAAGATTATTTAGGATGCCTTTACTTGTAACCATAAGCTCTATGCAAAGAATGATGGATATTTTCAATGTATAACATTCTTTTTATAGGGATTGGGAAAATGGGCTCTCCAATGGCTGGCTACCTATCAAAAAAATATGATGTTTCTATTTATAATCGTACAAAAAGTAAATGTGATAACTGGATCAAAAATTATAAAGGGAAAGTTATTGATAAATTATCAGAAACTAATCAAAAATATGATTTTATTATTTCATGTGTAGGCAACGATGAAGATTTAAAAGAAATAACTTCAATAGATAAAGGGTGCCTAAATTCTCTTAAAGAAAAATCAATATTCATTGATCATTCAACTGTATCTCCAAGAATTGTAAGAGAAGTAGAAAAAAACTTAGAAAATTTAGGCGTTAGTTTCCTTGATGCCCCAATATCTGGAGGACAAGCGGGAGCGGAGAAAGGCCAATTAAGCATAATGATTGGAGGTTCAGAAAAGGCATATGAAAGAAGCATTGAAATATTAGGATCATATGGAAAAAAAATAAAATATATGGGTCCTTCAGGATCTGGCCAGCTAACCAAAATAATTAATCAAATTTGTATTGCAGGACTAGTTCAAGGCTTATCAGAATCTATTTATTTTATGAAACATACCGATTTAAACCCTGATGATGTATTGGAAGTAATTTCATCAGGCGCCGCACAATCATGGCAAATGGATAATCGTTTTAAGTCAATGGTAGCGGGAGAATTCGATTTTGGTTTTGCAGTTGATTTAATGAGAAAAGATCTTTCAATTGCATTTGCAGAAGCAGATATACATGGCATTAATTTAGAGGTGACTAAAATTGTCGATAAATTCTATAGCGATATTCAAGATATAGGTGGAAGTAAACTTGATACATCAAGTTTAATAAAACGTTTAATCAATTAGTTTTAAAAATTTTGAAACTTCAGGCGCATAATAAGTAATTATTGCGTCTGCTCCTGCTCTTTTGAATGAAGACAATTGTTCTATAACCATAGTTTCTTCTTTAATTATACCTTGTTGTGATCCGAATTTAATGAGTGAGTACTCACCTGAAACTTGGTAGGCAAATGTGGGATACTTAAGTTCATTCTTTATTCTGTATATGATGTCCAAATAGCTAATTCCAGGCTTTACCATTATCATATCGGCCCCTTCAGCTATGTCCATTGATGCCTCCCTGATTGCTTCATCAGAATTCAATATATTCATTTGGTAAGTTTTTTTATCTGTCTTTAAATTCTTGGATGAGCCAACAGCATCTCTAAATGGCGCATACATGCTTGATGAATATTTTGCTGCATAAGACAAAATGAGAGTATCCACAAATTTATTTTTTTCTAACTCGTCTCTAATCATGCCAATCCTACCATCCATCATATCTGAAGGGGCAATTATATCTGCACCATGTTCAGCAAGCAGGATAGATTGTTTAACTAAAACACCATTAGTTTCGTCGTTTAGAATATTACCTTCATCGCTTAATAATCCATCATGGCCATGATCTGTATATGGATCTAATGCAACATCGCACATAATACCAAAGTCAGACTTATGACTTTTAAGCTTTTCAAGAGACCTACAAACTAAATTATCTGGATTTAGTGCTTCATCTCCATATTTTGTTTTTAGCTCCTGAGGCGTGAAAGGAAATACAGCTATAAGATTTATTTTATGCTCACTAGCAATATCATAGACCTCATTTAAATTGTCTATCGAATACCTATAAACATTAGGCATTGATTGAATTTCATCTTTGATATTGTTCCCTTCACATACAAAAACTGGCCATACTAAATCGTTTGAACTAAGCATACTTTCTTGAGTAAGGTTCCTAATCCATTTAGCTTGACGAGTTCGTCGCAACCTATTTTTTGGATATTTAAGTTCTGATACACTCATTTAGATTTTTTCTTTGGCAATATTATAAAAGAGCTAGTAGAGTTTATATACTCAGTATAACCATCCTTCTTTTTTGATAATCTATTTTCTAACATAGTCACACCAGAAACCCTAAGTAATAAGTAAGTCATTATTATTGGAGCAATAAAAATTAATAAATTGTTTGATAATGCAAAACAGTAAATTGTAATACCCCACCAAAATAGACTATCTCCGAAATAATTAGGGTGTCTTGAGTAATACCAAAGCCCTTTATCCATAACTTTATTAATATTATTTTGATCTAATTTAAATTTGGATAATTGTATATCAGCTATCGTTTCAATAAGAATTCCTGAAAGTGCTATCAATATACCTACCCAATGGACAAAACTTAGATCAATACTAGCGTCTAAGATGCTGATCAGGGGCAATGATACAATTGGAATTAAAATTATTTGGATTAAGTAAGCTGTTAAATAAAGACCAATATCACCTCTAGCTTCTCTAATTTTAACATATCTAATATCCTCAGTCTTATTAACATTTCTAATTAAAAGATAGATACCAAGTCTAAAACCCCATATTGTTATTAGAAATAAGCATATTATTTCAGTAACAGAAAATGAATTATTTATTACCAGTGCCAACAGAAATGAAAAAAAGAAACTAGGACCCCAGTAAATATCAATAAAATCTGCTCTTCTAGTTTTAAGGGATAATATCCACAAAATAGTGATGACGATAAAATTGAAGCCTAATATAGTTATAAAATTAAGTAACATAATTCAGTATATATATGTCTTTTAAATTTTTAGACAATTATAATTTTATTCCATTTGCACATCGTGGCGGTTCCTATGATTTTTGTGAAAATACTTTAGATGCATTCAATAATTCAATTAATTTAGGATATCGGCACATCGAAACAGATGTGAGGCATACAAAAGATAATAAGTTAATAATATTTCATGACCCTGATTTAAAAAGAATACGTGGCCTAGATGCAAAAATAGAAAATTTAAATTATGAAGAGTTAAAAAATATAAAAATTTTTGAGACACATACAATCCCATTACTTGAAGAGGCCTTATCTTGTTGGCCAGAGATCAATTTTAATATTGAACCCAAAAGTTTAGAGTCTGCATATTTATTGAAAGATAAATTAAAATCTATGAAAAATATTGACAGGATATGTATTGGTTCATTTAGTAATACTAAGATAGATATTTTGAGAAATGAGTTTAAAGATAATCTATGTTCATCTATGACGAAGAGTGAGACCATATTATTTTTTCTTAATAGATTTTTTTCTATCTATGATAATAGTATTCCATGTCTTCAAATACCTATGACATATATGGGCTTTAGAATTGTTACCAGTAATCTAGTCGAGCATGTTCATAGTCTTGGAAAAAAAATACATGTTTGGACAATTAATGATGAAAACCAGATGATAGATCTAATAAATATAAATGTTGATGGTATAATGACAGATAAACCGAGAACTTTAAAAAAAGTCTTACAAAAAAAGTCTCTTTGGAATTAATTATTGTATTTTTTTATATACAAGATTTAGTATAATTAGTTTAATAATATCCTATATGAGTGAACAAACTAAAGTTTCTATTGCATCAGACCACGCAGGTTTTGATCTAAAAGATCAAATAATTAAACGCCTTTTAGATTGTGGAGTTGATGTTATTGATAGAGGACCAGATAAAAAAGTTCCAGTAGATTATCCCGACTTTGCCTCAAAAGTTACAAATGATATTTTAAATGAAAAAGCTCATAAAGGCGTATTAGTTTGTGGAACTGGCCAAGGGATGGCAATGGCAGCAAATAAAAAACCTGGGATTAGAGCTGCTCTTTGCTATAACAGTGAGGTTACAAAATTAGCTAGGGAGCATAATGATGCAAATATTTTGACTTTAGGCGCCCGTGTTATAGATGAATCTACAGCCTTAACTCTAGTTGAAACATTCTTAAATACTGACTTTGAGGGCAGCCGACACGCTGTTAGAATAAATAAAATAGGATAATTATATGACTTTTTTTTCATCTCCACTTAAAGAAATCGATAACGAAATTCATGAAGCAATAAACAAAGAGCTTTCAAGACAACAAAATCAGATTGAGTTAATTGCATCAGAAAATATAGTTTCAAAAGCCGTGTTAGAAGCTCAGGGATCTGTATTAACAAATAAATATGCAGAAGGATATACGGCTGCCCGATATTATGGAGGCTGCGAGTTTGTTGATATTGCTGAGGACCTAGCAATTCAGAGACTAAAAAACTCTATAAATGCGAATATGCTAATGTTCAGCCTCATTCAGGAGCGCAGGCTAATGGCGCAGTTATGTTAGCTCTTATAAAACCAGGAGATACAATTTTAGGTATGAGCTTGGATGCTGGTGGACATTTAACTCATGGGTCAGCACCATCCATGTCAGGAAAATGGTTTAATGCAGTTCAGTATGGTTTGGATGACGAAGGGTTGATAAATTATGATGAAGTTGAGTCGCTTGCAAAAGAACATAAACCTAAAATAATAATTGCAGGAGGAAGTGCTTACTCGAGAATTATAGACTTCAAAAGATTTCGTGAGGTTTGTGACTTGGTAGGAGCATATCTTCATGTAGATATGGCTCACTTTTCAGGACTAGTTGCAGCAGAGGAGTATCCTAATCCAATGGAATTTGCGGATGTTGTTACTTCGACAACCCACAAAACTATAAGAGGTGCTAGAGGAGGCATGATACTTTCTAATAACACTGACTTAGGTAAAAAATTTAATTCAGCTGTATTCCCAGGTTATCAAGGTGGACCTCTAATGCATGTAATAGCAGGTAAAGCTGTTGCCTTTGGCGAAGCTCTAAAACCAGAATTTAAAAAATATATAAAACAAGTTATTAAAAATGCTCAAACCCTTAGTCAAACACTAGTAGATGGTGGTCTCAAAATTGTTTCTGGAGGAACTGATACGCATCTAATATTGGTTGATTTAACTCCAATGGACCTGACAGGCGATTCCGCCTCAACAAGTCTTGAGGAAGCCCACATTACATGTAATAAAAACGGAATACCAAAAGATCCTAAACCACCAAAAATAACTTCTGGAATTAGATTAGGGACTCCAGCAGCAACGACAAGAGGTTTTAAAGAAAAGGAGTTTGAAACTGTTGGAAATTTAATCCTTGAAACGTTATCAGGATTAAAACAAAGCCCAAATGATAATAGTAAAGTCGAAAAAATAGTAAAAGAGAAAGTAATAAATCTCTGTAATCAATTTCCAATTTATAATTAGGTGACGATATGAAGTGTCCATTTTGTGGAAATAATGATACCCAAGTTAAGGACTCTCGAGCTACGGAGGACAATTCTGCTATAAGAAGAAGGAGGTTTTGTTCTGCATGCGGTGCACGCTTTACAACATTTGAACGTATACAATTGAGGGAATTGACTGTTCTTAAAAAATCTGGAAAGAAAGTCCCCTTTGATCGCGACAAATTAGAAAGATCAGTGCAAATAGCTCTAAGAAAAAGACCAGTTGATAATGAAAGAGTTGATAGAATGATTAGCGGTATAGTTAGAAGAGTTGAGAGTCTAGGTGAAACAGAAGTTTCATCAGATGTGATAGGTGAAATTGTTATGGAAGGATTACAAAGTATTGACTCTGTTGCATATGTTCGTTTTGCATCAGTCTATAAAAATTTCCGTGAGGCAAAAGATTTTGAAGAGTTTTTAGGTGTAATTTCCTCTACTGAAGATTAGGTTAGCATTTGAGTGAAAAAAATTACCTTAGAATCGCTGAAAGAATGGCACTTAGGGCTATTGGTACAACGTATCCAAATCCTCCGGTAGGAGCAGTAATTGTTAACAACGGTATAATTTTGTCAAGAGGTTGGACACAGCCTAAAGGTGTGCCTCACGCCGAAATTCATGCAATAAACCAAATTAAAAATAAAAAAGATATTAAAGGTGCTCATTTGTATTGCACTCTAGAACCATGTTCGCATGAAGGTAAAACCCCTCCTTGTGTTGATAAAATTATAGAACTCAAATTTGCAAAAGTGATCATCTCTCAGGTTGATAAGAATCCCCAGGTTAATAATAATTCAGTAAAAAAATTAAGATCAGCTGGTGTTAACGTTATTATTAAAAATTTTGGTGATAAAATAGAACAATTGAATAATATTTTTTTTAATTCAATAAAAGATCTTAAGCCATTCATAACACTTAAAATTGCATCTACGGCAGATGGTAAGATTGCAACAAATTTATACGAAAGTAAATGGATCACTAATACAACTTCACGAATGTTTGGCCATAAATTAAGATCGTTGAATGAATGTTTGATTGTAGGAACTGGAACAATAAGAAAAGATAACCCCATATTAAATTGTAGGCTCGAAGGATTAAGTGGAAGATCTCCTGATATATTTGTTTTAGATAGAAGACTAGATTTAAAGCATAATTTAAAAATATTTAGCAATAAAAAACGTAGAATATATATTTTTCATTCTGATAAATTGAAGAAAAAAATTTTAAATTCAAAGAATATAAAGTATATAAAAATTAAAGAAGTAAATAACGTGTTAGATATCAATACCGTCATAAGAAAAATATCTGATTTAGGTTATATGAGAGTGTTGGTTGAAGGAGGCTCAAAATTGTCAGCTTCTCTGTTGAATGAAAATCTAATTGACGAAATAGCTTGGTTTAGGGCTAGCAAAATAATGGGAAATAAAGGTATTAATGCTATTTCAAATTTAGATATTGATAGTATTGAAAATTTAAAAAAATTTAAGTTAATTAGTGTTAAATCAATTGATAATGACCAGTTATCTATTTATAGGAAAAAATAATCCATGTTTTCCGGAATAATAGAAAATATAGGAATTGTTAAAGAGTATAAAAAACTAAAAGACTATCGGCTTGTACTTGATACTGATCTTAACTTTAAAGATGTAAAAAAAGGAAGCTCAGTTTGCTGTAATGGAGTATGTTTAACTGTTACATCTAAAAAAAAATTATCAAAAAAAACAAGACTTAGCTTTGATGTTTCAAAAGAGACCGTAAATTGTACAAATTTTAATCATATAAAAATAGGCGATCTAGTAAATATTGAGAAATCTCTAAGAGTTGGAGATGAAATAAGTGGTCATTTCGTTTTTGGGCATGTAGATGATACTGCTTCATTAGTATCATTAATAAAAATTGGTGGCTCTTATGAGTTAAAATTCAAAATTTCTAAAAAACTAAGTAAGTTTATCGCAAAAAAAGGGTCTATTGCCATAAATGGTATTTCTCTTACAGTCAATAATTTTAAAAAAGGTGAAATTTACCTCAATATAATTCCTCACACATGGAAAAAAACTAATCTTAATAAATTAAAAGTAGGCGATAGAATAAATCTTGAAGTAGATATGCTTGCAAGATATGTTACGCAAAACCGTTGATCTGTGTTGTTTATGAATAATGAATTTATATCGTCTATTGAAGAAATAATTGAAGACCAAAAACTTGGTAAAATGGTAATTATGGTCGATGATGAAGATCGTGAAAATGAGGGAGATTTGATCATTCCCGCGGCGAAAGTTGATGATAAAGCAATAAACTTTATGGCAACTCATGGCAGGGGTTTGATTTGTTTATCGCTTACAGAGGATAGAGTAAAGGAACTTAATTTACCTTTGATGTCACAAAATAATGACTCACGCGACACTACTGCATTTACAATATCCATAGAGGCAAAAGAGGGTGTTACAACGGGTATTTCTGCGCAAGACCGAGCTGTAACAATCCAAACTGCAATTGATCAAAATAAATCAAAAAAAGACATTATGAGCCCTGGACATGTATTTCCATTAGTTGCCAGAGACGGAGGTGTATTAATGAGAGCTGGTCACACTGAAGCGTCAGTCGATTTAGCTAGGCTTAGTGGGTATACGCCAGCGGGAGTTATTTGCGAAATAATGAATGATGATGGCACTATGGCAAGAATTCCTGACCTTATTGAGTTTTCAAAAAAACATAGCATCAAAATAGGAAGGATAGTGGATTTAATTTCTCATAGAAGAAATAAAGATAAGTTTATAAAAAAATCTTATGACTCAGAGATAAATTTAGACTCAGGTGGTAAATTCAATATCAAAATATATGAGTCACTCTATGACGGTACCGAGCAAATTGTACTAACAAAAGGAGATGTAAGTGATGGAAATCCGATTATGGTCAGAGTACATGTTACAGACTACTTTGATAATTTATTTGGTAATTACGGAAGTGATGATGCTTCATTACACAAAGCTATCAAAATCATTGAAAAGGAAAATAGAGGAGTCATTATCTTAATTAGAGATACTGGTAAATATATAATAAATAATTTAATAACAAACCAATCAAATCCAGGTAATCAAATACAAACTACTAGTGACGAACTTAGAATTTATGGCATGGGAGCGCAAATCCTATCAGAAATTGGAGTAAAAAAAATGATACTTCTTACGAATACTGAATGGAAATTTATTGGTTTAGATGCCTTTAATATAGAAATAATTGAGACTAAATTTTTAAATACTATAAATGACTAAAAAATATAAATTCTTATTAGTAGCCTCGACTTTTTATCCCAAAATAACAGAAGGTTTATTGAATGGTGCAGTCACTGAGTTGAAAAGACTAAAATTTAATTACGATGTATTTAAGGTAAACGGGTCACTTGAAATCCCTGTTCAAATTGCGATACTTCTAAAAAGAAAAAAATACGATGCAGTTATTGCAGTGGGCTGTATTATTAAAGGTAAGACTGATCATTATGAGTTTATTGCAAATGCTATTACAAATTCACTGCTATCAATATCTGTTAAAAATAGAATTCCAGTTTCCAACACTGTACTTACATGTTCAAGTATTAAGCAAGCAACTGAGCGATCTTCGAAGAAACTCAATAGAGCAAAAGAAGCAGTTTTGGCGGCTATATCAGTTTTAAAAAATTAAAAATCAATGTCTGATATAAAATCATATCAAAGGCTTTTAGCTGTTCAGGCTTTTTATGAATTTACTATTAATAAAAGAGGAATGGATGATTCTTTTGAAGAATCGCTTTTACATATTGTTGAAAATAGTGATTTTAAAAACAAAATAAATAATTCCAAACTTTTACTTACTAAAGAAATTTTAGAGGGTGTTTTTCATAATCTGAAAAAAATAGATTTGATCTTAAAAAGTTCACTTAAGGATAAAAGTAAAGTAAAATCATTTGATAAATTATTACTTTCTATCTTCCGATGCGCAATTTATGAGATTGAAGTAAAAAAAGAAATTTCAAAGAAAATTGTTATTTCAGAGTATTTATTGATATTGAATCATTTTTTTGGCAATAAAGAGGCTACACTTCTAAATGGAGTACTTGATAACCTTAGATAAAATTAGAATAAAATAAAAGTTGCATATTTATGTAATTTTTGGCATTTTCTCCACCAGCAATAAACAATTAAGGACATAAGATATGAGTATATTAAACCTAATTATTTTCTCAGGAATACTATCAATTATTTATGGTTTTTGGGCTGGAAATTCAGTTTTAAAATCAAATCCTGGTAGTGAAAAAATGCAAGAAATTTCATCAGCAATTCAAATTGGTGCTCAAGCTTATTTAAATAGGCAATATACAACTATTGCTATTGTAGGTGCAGTTATCTGTGTTCTTTTATATTTATTTTTTAGAGATTTTTGGGTTGTTGGAGGTTATTTAATTGGCGCAATACTATCAGGCGCGGCTGGATACATTGGAATGATAATTTCCGTTAGGGCTAATGTTAGAACAGCTCAGGCAGCTAGTGAGAGTTTGGGAAAAGGTCTAAATGTTGCTTTTAAAGCTGGTGCTGTAACTGGCATGCTTGTTGCTGGTTTGGCTTTATTATCAATATCAGTTTACTATGCTGTATTAGAGTCTTTCTCGGTGTCTGAGGAGACTCTCAAGCATGCACTTGTTGCTCTGGGATTTGGTGCCTCACTTATTTCAATATTTGCCAGACTTGGGGGCGGAATTTTTACTAAAGGAGCAGATGTTGGAGCTGATCTAGTTGGCAAAGTTGAAGCGGGTATTCCTGAGGATGACCCTAGAAATCCTGCAGTTATAGCTGATAATGTTGGAGATAATGTTGGAGATTGCGCGGGCATGGCGGCTGATTTATTTGAGACTTATGCTGTAACAATTGTAGCAACCATGGTTTTAGCTACAATATTTTTTTCTGGCGAAATTGCTCACATGATGACTATTTACCCTATGGCAATTGGTGGAAGTTGTTTGGTGGCTTCTATCATCGGTACTTTTTTTGTAAGATTAGGGTCTTCTCAAAGTATTATGGGTGCATTATATAAAGGCTTTATTGCATCAGCAATACTCTCATTGATTTTTATTTATCCAGTAACTCAAATAGTATTAGGCGACATGTCAAAAGAATTTACTTTTGGTGAAACGACATTTTCTGGAACTTCACTTTATTTATGTTCAATAATAGGAATTGTAATTACAGGACTTCTTATCTGGATAACTGAATATTATACCGGTACAAATTATAGACCAGTTCAAAGTGTTGCAAAAGCCTCTACAACTGGCCATGGAACAAATGTAATCCAAGGATTAGCGGTTTCTATGGAAGCAACAGCGCTTCCAGCATTAGTTATTGTGATAGGTATTGTTATGACGTTTCAGTTGGCTGGCTTATTTGGAATTGCAATTGCAGTAACTGCAATGCTTGCACTAGCTGGAATGGTTGTTGCGCTTGATGCATATGGTCCTGTCACAGATAATGCTGGTGGTATTGCAGAAATGTCAAATCTAGATGAAAATGTAAGAAAAACTACGGACGCACTTGATGCAGTTGGAAATACAACAAAAGCAGTTACAAAGGGCTATGCAATTGGTTCGGCTGGTTTGGGAGCATTAGTTTTATTTGCTGCTTACGTAGAAGATCTTAAATTAATTGATAGTCTAACTCCGAATTTCAGTCTGGAAAATCCATATGTGGTTGTTGGACTATTAATAGGTGGTTTACTGCCTTATTTGTTCGCCTCAATGGGAATGATGGCCGTTGGTCGTGCTGGTGGCGCAGTCGTTGAAGAAGTTAGAAAACAATTTGCTGATAATCCTGGCATTATGACAGGTCAGTCAAAGCCAGACTACTCAAGATCTGTTGATATGCTGACAAGATCAGCAATAAAGGAAATGATTATACCTTCAATGCTACCAGTGTTATCTCCTATTATTTTATATGCAATTGTCGCAATTGTTGCAGATCAAAATGCTGCTGTTTCCTCAGTTGGCGCAATGTTACTTGGTGTAATTGTAACAGGTATTTTTGTAGCAATTTCAATGACAGCTGGTGGTGGTGCATGGGATAATGCAAAAAAGTATGTTGAAGATGGTAATTTTGGCGGTAAAGGGTCTGAAGCTCATAAAGCTGCCGTTACAGGAGATACAGTAGGTGATCCTTATAAAGATACAGCAGGACCAGCAGTTAACCCAATGATCAAAATAACAAACATTGTTGCATTGCTGTTATTAGCTGCCCTATAAGTATTTTTTAATTACCTCTTGTAAACGCTTCGTATAATTGGTCGGTAATTCCGTAGGCATCTCTTCTAACTTTAGTCACGTCAGAAGAAAATGAAATTTTATTAAAATCATCAACAGTCAAAATACTTTGATTTTCAAGTATTCCGTCCTTATTAAATGAGTATCTAAATATATTTTGAACTAATAATGAATCCTCCTCAAATACTTTTTGTTCTTTTAAAGACAAAAGATATATCCAAACATTGTTAACATCATTTATCTCAATTGAAGGAGAGCCCATTACTTTAAATATTTCATTTCTTGAGGTAATATTAACTTCAAATTCAGCAATTTTGTCGGATGAGATAAGTAAATCGTCCATGAGATATCCATGTTGCTTATTTATTGGGGAACAACTATATAGAATAAATAGTATTAGGAAAATTTTAGTATATTTCACATTTTTTATGTTATTTCAGAATAAAGACAAATCAATAGAAAAAATTTATCAGAATATCGTTGAAATATCGAGATCAAAATTTTTATATATTGATCATGATCTTGACGACACATTCGAAACAAGATTTGATTTAATTATCTTTCATTCTTTTATTATCTTCTATTTTTATAAAAGTAAGAAAATTAGTAAGTCTAATGTTGCACAAAATCTTTTTGATTATATGTTTAATGATTTTGAAAATAATCTTAGAGAAATGGGGTTTGGCGATATAGCGGTTAATAAAAAAATGAAAAATTTTATAAGAGCATTTTATGGCAGATTATCGCAGTATAGTAAGGGTATAGATATTTTAAAAAATGAAGGTGATAAAACATTGATTGAACAAACAATCTTAAATAATATCTTTAAGGGTAAAGTTATAAATCAAAAAAGTTTAAATATGTTTGTAAATTATATGATTAACAATATTAATAACTTTGAGAGTATGTCAGAAAGTATAAATTTAAGAAGTAACTTTAAATTTTTGGACTTCATTTAGTATTTTGAAAAAAAAATTTAAATTAGCTGTTGATATGTTGGGCAGTGAAACAGAAACCCACCAAATACTTAAAGGGCTAGAGCAATCTTTATTAAGGAATATAAATTATGAATTTTTTTTATTTGGAAATAGAAATTCGATATCAGACATTCTTAATAAATTTAAAAACTTAAAGAATTCTTCTGAAATAATTGATTGCTCGGATAGTATATCTATGGATGATAAGCCATCTGAAATCATTAAATCGAAGAACTTGTCTAGCATGTATCAAGCGATTAAGTCTGTTGAAGAATATAAATCAGACGCAATACTCTCTATGGGTAATACAGGCGCGTTGATGACACTTTCCTTGCTGAATATCAAAACTATGCCCGAAATAAAACGTCCTTCTATTGCATCTATTTGGCCAAATATGAATGGAGAGTCAATTGTTTTAGATCTTGGGGCTAACACTAAATTAAGTGCAAAATATCTTATAGATAATGCAATACTAGGTTCTAGTTTGGCTAAAATATTATTTAAAATAAATAAACCATCTATTGGCATATTAAATGTTGGTACTGAGGATAATAAAGGAAATGATGAAATTAAAAATGCTTCAGATAGATTGAGAGAATTGGATAAAAAAGGGTTTATAAACTATTATGGATTTATAGAGGGTAATGATATTTCTATTGGAAGAACTAATGTAGTTGTTACGGATGGATTTACTGGAAATATCGCGCTGAAGACAGCTGAGGGAACTGCAAAATTATATCAAAGCCACCTAAATTCAGCTTATCAAAGTTCTTTTATTTCAAAATTTGGATATTTGTTGTCATCAATTGCACTTAAATCCGTTAAGGAGAGGCTTGATCCAAGAGTTCACAACTGTGGAATATTCATGGGATTAAACGCTTTGGTAGTTAAGTGTCATGGACAATCTGAATTTAAGGGCATTTCATATGCCTCAGATATAATTTACTCATTACTTGAAAATGATGTAAACGAAAAAATAAAGAAATACATGATAGAAACTCATAGCGAGATAGCTATTAAATGAGTAAAAAAAGTAATTAATGTATTGTTATAAGTTGTTAATTTAATATAATTTTTCCTATGGAAAAGACAACAACAAGATCAACTCTTAGTGAAGCTGTGTTCAAGAATGTTGGTCTTTCAAGAAATGAGTCTGCTACACTTGTAGACTCAGTTTTTACTGAAATTCTTAAAAGTTTAATACAGGGTGATGATGTAAAGATTTCATCATTCGGAACTTTTGTTGTAAGGCAAAAAAAAGAAAGAATTGGTCGTAACCCAAAGACCGGGCAAGAAGTTCCAATCACCGCTAGAAGTGTAGTTACTTTTAGAGCCTCAAATGTTTTAAAGTCTAAGGTGAACAGTAAGAATAAAACTAATGTTAGGGAATTTAATTAATGAGCACAAAGTCGCCAGAAGCATTTAGAACTATAAGTGAAGTATCCAAAGACCTTTCCTTGCCCCAACATGTTCTTAGATTTTGGGAAACTAAATTTGTTCAGATCAAGCCAATCAAAAGAGGTGGCGGTAGAAGATATTATAGACCTGAAGACGTAAGGTTATTAAAAGGTATTAAAAGTATGTTGTATAATGACGGCTATACTATTAGAGGTGTCCAGAAGGTAATAAAAGAAAATGGTACAAAAAAGTTACTGAAATCAGAAAATGAAAATAAAGTCTTTACAGAAAATAAAAAAAATAATAATGACTCATCATTACATGATAAAATACCTCATTATTCAATCAATGAGTCAAAAAGAAAAAAACTGATGAATGTATTAGATGATTTAATTTCTCTTAAAAAGAAACTGGATAATTAAGATATGGCAAAGAAGTCTACTGTTAAAGTCCGTCTTGTGCCAGAGGAGAAAGCTGATAGTAAGTTTTATTATTATGCAAAGAAACCTACTTCTGGTCTGAAGGCAAAAGATAAGTTAAGGATGAAGAAGTATAATCCGGCAACCAAAAAACATGAATGGTTTGTAGAGAAGAAACTTCCACCTCATAGTAAATAGTTATTTTTTAAAATTTTTTTTCTCAAAATTTATAAAATTTTTAATTATTGATACCCAAATATCACTAATCAATTTTGGATTCGCACCAAGTTTTTTTGCTTGATTTGAAACTTTCTTTTTAATTTCATTTATCCTTTTTGTATCGATAATATCTGATTTTCTTGTTTTAAGACTAAGTGCTTTGTTTACCAATTCAGATCTCTTAACCATCAATGGTAAGATCTTAGAATCAATTTTGTCGATCCTTTTTCTTACCTCTTTCATCTTGGAAGAGTTATTTTTTTTTCTTATCATCTTTTTTTAAACGGCTTTAAAATATACATTGCAGGGAAAACCCAGATAATACCCAGTATAAAGTAAACAATAAATTCTAATAGCCAATGATTAAAGTTGATTTTAATTAAAAAAGCCATAACTAATATACAATACAAAAACATCATAAGTATAAAGATAATAATACTTAGTAGTTTTTTTGTTTTTTGCATAATTAATATTTAATAATTTAAATTATGAAAATCAATACAATTTCAATTTGGCTCTTATCTCTTATAGTTGCTATTTGTGCGATTATACTTATTGGGGGGTATACAAGAATATCTGACTCCGGCTTATCGATAACAGAGTGGTTACCTGTTACAGGCGTGATGTACCCATTAAGCAATTACCAATGGCAAGTAGAATTCAGTAAATACCAACAAATTGATGAATTCATGCTTGTGAATAGCACTATGACACTAAATGAATTCAAAGTAATATATTTTTGGGAATGGTTTCATAGATTTTTTGCCAGGTTGATAGGCGCACTGTACTTAATACCTCTAATTTATTTGTTAATTAAAAAAAAAATTCACAGAAGTTACCAATTAAGAATATTCTCAATCGGATTTCTCTTGGGCGTACAAGCCGTCATTGGTTGGTATATGGTAAAAAGTGGCTTAGTTGGGAGAATTGATGTTAGTCAATATCGTTTAGCAATGCATCTTACTATGGCTTTTGTTATTTTAGGTATTACTTTTCAAACGCTCCTAGATACTAATATGAAATATATCAGTAACAGAAAGTTTTATTATAAACCAGGAAATGCATTTTTATTTTTATTATTATTTTTATTTATTTTCTTACAAATTGCCTATGGTGCTTTTGTTTCAGGTACTCACTCAGGGTTATTATTTAATACTTGGCCAATGTATGATGGCAATATTTTTCCTTTAATAGAAAACAATCTTTTGAGTGGTTTTGTTAATTTTTTTGAGACAAGAGAATACATAATCTTTGTTCATCGAACATCAGCATTATTAATTCTCTTATTAGTTATATATTTAAATTATATTTTATATAAAAAAAATGGCGCCATTAGTAAAAGTTATTTATTACTAGCATTCAATTTTACTTTTATATTGCAAATTCTGCTTGGAGTTATGATGACTTTTCAAAATATCCCTTGGCATTTAGCACTAGCTCATCAGGGGAATTCAATTATTTTATTTTTGATTTCACTATCAATGTGGATGTTAAGTAAAAAGTCTCTTCAAAAAAATTTTAATGAAGAGACTTTAAGTTAGATTATGCCGCGTCTAAAGCATTCTTTAGGTCTTCGATGATATCATCGATATGCTCTATTCCAATCGAAAGTCTCACATAACTAGGATTTACTCCAGCTGCTTCCATATCATCATCTGATAGCTGAGAGTGGGTTGTTGATGCTGGGTGAATGGCTAAGCTTCGAGCATCACCAATATTTGCAACATGATAGAACATATTTAAATTATTTATGAACTTTTCACCACTCGCTTTACCGCCTTTAAGTTCAATACCACAGAGTGCCCCATGACCTCCCTTTAGGTATTTGTTTGCTCTTTCACCAGCTTCACCTTCATCAAGACCAGCATAGATTACTCGTGAAACTTTATTATGTTTAGATAGATACTCAGCCACCTTTGCAGCATTAGAGCAATGCTTTTCCATTCTCAAAGATACTGTTTCTAAACCTTGAATTATTTGAAATGCACTTTGTGGTGGTAGAGCTGGACCTAAGTCTCTCAACCCCACAAACCTAGCTCTCACGATGTAAGCGATCGGACCAACTGCTTTTGCAAATTCTGTCCATATCATACCATGATAGCTTGGATCAGGGTTATTTAACATAGGTTGTCTTTTGGGGTCTTTAGCCCAATCAAATTTCCCACTGTCAACAATTATTCCTCCAATAGTAGTGCCATGACCGCCTATGAATTTAGTAAGTGAATGTACAACGATAGTTGCACCATGCTCAATTGGCTTACATATTACAGGCGCTGCAGTATTATCTACAATTAGTGGTATATTGTATTCATCTCCTATATCTGCAACTTCTCTGATTGGAAAAACTTTTAGTTTTGGATTAGGTAAAGTTTCAGCGTAATACGCACGTGTATTATCATCTGTCATTTTTCTAAAGCTTTCAGGATCTGTAGGGTCAGCAAACCTAACTTCAATTCCTAAATCTTTCATTGTGTTAGCAAATAAATTCCATGTTCCACCATATAAATCTGTTGAACTAACAATATTATCCCCAGCTTTGACTAAATTTTGAATACTCAACATAGATGCTGATTGACCAGAACTAACACATAATGCTCCTACTCCACCTTCCATTGCTGCAACTCTTTTTTCAAGAACATCAACTGTAGGGTTCATTATTCTTGTATAAATATTGCCAAAATCTTTAGCTCCAAATAAGTTAGCTGCATGTTCAGTGTTATGAAACTGATATGAAGTTGTTTGATAAATTGGAACAGCTACTGACGTTGTAGAAGGGTCACTTCTGTAATCACCTCCATGTAATGCGATTGTTTCAGGGTTTACAGAATCTGCTGGATTAAATTTATTTTTTGCCATTTTTTTACCTCTATTTCTATTTTCTTCGAGTTTCACAGCAAACAAAAAAACCGCATCATAATACTATGTGCGGCTGATGGCTTAGCTGTATAAGTCCGCAAGCTGTATTAAACTCGACAATATATTGAATAACACTCTAAGACTTATGTAAAGCGTAATAATTTAAAAAGTATCATAATACCAGTAATTAAATATATGAATTTATTATATAAATATATGTTGTTGACATATTTTACTGTATTCTCTAATAAGCAACAATATGACTACATCTAAGATACTAAAGCAAACAGCGTCTCTAAGAAAAGAAGACATTAAGAAAGATTGGCTCTTGATCGATGCAAAAGACATAGTCTTGGGCAGACTGGCTACAAATGTCTCAAATATTTTAAGAGGAAAGCACAAGCCCACGTATACGCCACATGTGGATTGCGGTGACAACGTTGTTATAATTAATGCTGAAAAAATTAAGCTTACAGGCAAAAAACTTGATGACAAAACTTATTACAAACACACTGGATATCCTGGAGGTATTAAGAGCATCAATGCTAGAAAGATATTAGAGGGAAAATTTCCAGACCGGCTTGTAAGATTAGCTGTTAAGAGAATGATTCCTAAAGGGCCTCTAGGAAGAAAGCAGCTATCTAATATGAAAGTATATGTAGGAGATAAGCATCCACACGAGGCTCAAAATCCTAAAACATATAACATACGGGATGTAGTTAAATGAACGAAACCATGAATAACAATACTGAAGAAAATTTAGCTAAACCTGTATTAGATAATTTAGGCAGATCTTATGCAACAGGCAAAAGAAAGAATGCTGTAGCAAGAGTATGGATAAAAGATGGATCTGGAAAAATTGTAATAAACGGTAAGGATGTAGATAAATACTTTTTAAGACCTGTTTTAAACATGTTAGTTCATCAGCCGCTTGAACTTACAAACAAAAAAATGAATGTTGACACAACAATTACAGTTAGTGGTGGTGGAATGTCTGGTCAGGCTGGTGCTGTCAGACATGGAATTTCAAAAGCTCTAACTTTGCTAGATCCAAACTTAAGACCAATCCTTAAAACTGAAGGTTTACTTACTAGAGACTCTCGAATTGTTGAAAGAAAAAAATATGGTAGACGTAAAGCGCGTAGACGTTTCCAATTCTCAAAAAGATAATTTTTTTCAAACTTCTATTTTAAAACTAAAAATTAATTATGAAAAACGTAGCTATATTAGGTGCTAGTGGTTTTGTAGGACAAGAAATAATCAAAATTTGCCTCAACCACCCCCATGTTAAGATTGTTGCTTTATCTGCAAACAAGTCTGCAGGTGAGACAGTTCAAATCCATGACTCGGTTGGTATACAAGCACCACTCAAATACGAAAGCTATGAGGACATAAATTTTAGTAGCATTGATTATGTATTTAATTGCTTGCCAAATGAAAATCTTCACAAAAGAAGCGATCTATTGAATTCAGATGTCAGTATAATTGACCTTTCAGTTGATTTTAGACTTGATGATAAAAATGATTATGAGAACTGGTATGGCTTTAAACACGGCAACTTTGAGGTAAACGATGAATTCCAATATGGCTTAACAGAGTTTAATAGAAATAAGATAAAAAAATGTAAACATATTGCAAACCCTGGCTGCTATGCAACTAGCATCTTAATCCCACTAATTGAATTGATAAAACAAAATGCAATTAAAACCGATGATATCGTTATTGACTCAAAATCAGGTTACTCAGGTGCAGGTAAAACAAAGGGAAAAAAAGAGTTAATTAAGGAAGTAAATGAAAATATCAGAACCTATGGTATTGGTGACCACAAACACATAGCTGAAATAAACCAAGAACTAAGTAAAATCAAAAATATTCAAACTGAAGTTTTTTTTGCGGCTAATATATTACCTGTTGAAAGAGGTATTTTGAGTAACATATATATTGACACAAATGAGGTATCTCAAAATGATATTTACGATATATTACAAAAAAGATTTAATGATGAGCATTTTATACAATTGCTACCAATGAATGAAATTCCTTCCTCTAGGGAAGTAGTTGGTACCAATAATTTAGTCATAGGATTAAAAAAGGGATATAAAGAAAATAAATTATGTATTGTTAGTGTTTTAGACAATTTGGTAAAAGGAGCTGCTGGACAAGCAGTGCAAAATTTTAATCTTATGAATGATTATGATGAGAGGTTAGGACTGGAATGAGAAAAAAAATAATAATTATTTTTAATTTATTTTTATTTATATTTACTTTCAATGCCTGCTCATCAGTAAAAAATTTTTCTTTTTATGAGTTTTTTATCAACCCAAATGCTGCAGAATTAATTTTAGATGATCAAGAAAATGCTCAGAAACCAGATTTAGAGAGCGTACCAGAAAAGGTTGAAATCGATGAGTAAAACTTATGGTGTCGGAATTGCAGGATTTGGAACAGTTGGATCGGGATTTCTCAAACAATTAAAAAATTTTAAAACACCCTCGCAAAAAACTGCAAATATCAATGTAATTAAAATTGCTGTTAAGAACTTAAGAAAAAAAAGAAGTTTATCAGTTAAGTCTCTACCGTTAACAACTGATACAATGTCATTAGCAACAAATGACAATGTAGATATTTTAATTGAGCTCATTGGTGGCTCAAAGGGAATAGCATATAACGTTGTTAAAAAAGCACTCCAAAATAAAAAACATGTAATTACCGCTAATAAAGCTTTGCTTGCAGTACATGGAAATGAATTATCTAAAATTGCTGAACAAAATAATGTTTGTCTCAATTATGAAGCAGCTATTGCTGGCGGTATACCAATTGTAAAAGCTGTAAGAGAAAATTTGCGACTTAATAAAATAAACAAAATTTATGGTATTCTGAATGGTACTTGCAACTACATTTTAACAAAGATGGAAAACAATGCGGGAGATTTTAAAAATGTATTAAATGATGCTCAAAAAAAAGGTTTTGCTGAGTTAGATCCAACATTTGATATTCAGGGTATTGATGCAGCTCATAAGATCACATTGTTATCAAGTATTGCTTTTGACATTCCTGTAAATTTTAAAGCTACTTTTATAGAAGGTATTACTAAGATTGATAAATATGATTTTGTTTTTGCAAAAGAATTAGGATACTCAATAAAATTGTTATCAGTTGCTTCTAAAAAATTAAGTAAGATCGAACAAAGAGTTCATCCTTGTTTTGTTAAACTAAAATCGGATATTGCAAAAGTGAGTAATGAGATTAATGCTGTAGTTGTAAATGACTCAGTAATTGGAAAAAATATTTTTGAAGGCCCTGGTGCTGGAGCTGGACCAACGGGAGCCTCTGTTATGTCAGACCTTATGGACATTATAAGAGGTACTTATAATTATCCATTGGGCGTATCAATGAAAAAGAAAAAGAAGTTAAAAATCCAGAAAATTGATGATTTGTCATTCCCATATTATTTAAGAATTACTGCCAAAGATAAAGCCGGGGTAATGGCAAAAATTTCAAAAGCTCTATCAAAAAGAAAAATTTCGATTGAAAGTATAATTCAAAAGCCATCGAAAAGGTCAAATTTTGCTGAAATTATTTTGATAACTCACAAAGTTAAAGAATCTTCGCTTTTATCATCTATTAAGCAGATAAAAAGATTACCAGAAGTAAGCTCATCTGTTAAATTTATCAGAATTGAAGATTCGTTATGACCGTAATATCAACTCAATATGCATCAGGAATTGTAGCTGCAACTGAAAAGGCAGCAATTGCATCTTCTAAATTAATAGGTCTTGGTGACGAAAAAGCAGCAGATCAAGTTGCTGTAGACGCAATGAGAACAGCTTTAAACGCAATTGATTTTGATGGCAGAATTGTTATTGGTGAAGGTGAGAGAGATGAAGCGCCAATGCTTTATATTGGAGAGGAAGTAGGAACTGGCAAAAATCACGAAGTTGATATTGCGTTAGATCCTTTAGAAGGAACCACTATAACAGCAAAGGGTATGCCAAATTCATTATCTGTAGTAGCTGCAGCTCAAAAAGGAGGGTTGCTCTATGCGCCAGACACTTACATGAATAAGATTGCAGTTGGCAGTAGTCTTCCAAAAGATGTAATAGATCTTGATGCTGCTGTTGAAGATAACATAAAAAGTATCGCGGAAGCTAAAAAAGTTAAAATTAGTGAAGTTACTGCCTGTGTATTAGAAAGACCCAGACATGATGATATAATTGAGTCTTTAAGGACAATTGGCTCAAAAATTGTTCTTATTCCTGACGGCGATGTAGCAGGTGTAATTATGACAACACAAGAACATAATCCAGTTGATATTTACCTTGGCATCGGTGGAGCTCCTGAAGGAGTTTTAGCTGCTGCAGCACTGCAATGCATTGGCGGTCAAATGCAAACTAGACTTGTAATCAATAATGATGATGAAAAAAAAAGAGCTGAAAAGATTGGTATTAAAGACCTAGAAAAAAAATATAATCTTAATGAACTTGCACACGGCGATATTATCTTTTCTGCTACAGGCGTAACAGAAGGTACTATGGTTAGAGGAGTAAGATCTGACAGCAGTCACTACATAACCCATTCACTAGTTCTAAGAACTGGCGAAGCTGCATCTCAATATATCGAGACTTATCACAAAAAAGATTGAACTATGAGAAAAGATTCTTTCGACGAAGATTTTTTTTCTCTAACAAATAAAAAATGGTCTTTAAAAGAATACAGCGAAAAAGATACGGAATATATTTCGCAAAGTTACGAAGTAAGCCCGCTAGTTGCGAAATTACTAAGTATTAGAAAAGTAAATTTAGACGACATTATTTCTTATATAAGTCCCTCATTAAAAGAAAGTTTACCTGATCCATACGTTTTAGTAGACATGGAAAAAGCCTGCGAGAGACTTTATCAGGCAATAATTAATAAAGAACGAATTGCTGTATTTGGTGATTATGATGTTGATGGCTCAACCTCGACTTCGACTTTAATTAATTATTTTAAACAAATTTCAGTGAATCTAAAATTTCATATACCCGATAGATTTAGTGAAGGATATGGACCCAGTGTAGATAGTTTTTCAAATTTTAAAAAAAGAGATGTAAAAATTATTTTTACCGTCGATTGCGGAACAATGGCCTTTTCTGAGATTGAATATGCGAGAGAGCAAGGTATGGATGTAATTGTCTTAGATCATCACATTCCAGAAATAAAACTACCAAAAGCAACAGCAATTATAAATCCAAACAGAATGGACGATAATTCAGGATTAAACTATCTTTCTGCAGTTGGTGTAACGTATATGTTCATTATCGGGCTTAACCGGAAATTAAGACGTGAAGACTGGTTTAAAAAAAATAACCTAAAAGAACCAAACCTTATTGCATTGTTAGATCTTGTTGCCTTAGGAACTGTTTGCGATGCTGTTCCACTAAAAGGATTAAATCGAATTCTAGTTTCAAAGGGAATCGACGTGATACAAAAACGATTAAATCCAGGTTTAAATTCATTGATTGAAAAATCAAATATAAAATCAAAAGTAAGTGTTCATGATCTTGGTTTCAAGATTGGTCCAAGAATTAACGCTGGCGGAAGATTAGGTTTTTCAAACTTTGGCACAGACTTATTAACTGAAAGTGAAAAAAGTAAAATCGATAGTATCTCAAACGATTTAGACAAATTTAATTCTGAGAGACGTACTATAGAAAGTTATGTTTTAGATCAAGCTATCGCCCAAGTTGATGATAAAAAACTAAAAAATAAACTACTGATCGTATCTGGCGAAGGATGGCATGAGGGGGTAATTGGTATTATTGCAAGTCGACTTAAAGATAAATTTAATAAGCCTAGCATTGTTTTCTCGATAAACAATGGCGAAGCTAAAGGTTCCGGACGCTCAATAAAAGGCATCGATCTTGGACAGTTAGTTATTTCTGCTGTTCAAAGTAATTTGCTTAAAAAAGGCGGAGGACACTCAATGGCAGCTGGATTAACAATAGAGTCTAAAAAGATAGAAGAATTAGAAAAATTTTTTGAAAAACAATTGACCAATAAAGTAATAAATACTCAAGATAATAAAATTTTATTTGCTGATGACATTTTAAGTACATCAGCAATCAATTTAGATGTTCATAGGGAAATTGAAAAAATTGGTCCTTTTGGATCAGAGAATCCTGAACCATCTTTTATTTTTAAAAATGTGATACTCGCGACCGTTGATCAAATAGGTGAGGAGCATTTTAAATGTCTTATTAAATCTGATGGAGGAAAATTTATTGAAGCGATGGCTTTCAGAAGTGCAAAAACACAGCTTGGAGAAGAATTAATAAAAAATAAGGGTTCATCAGTTTGCTTATTCGGCAAAATAAAGATCAATGAGTGGGGGGGTAAAAAAATACCTCAAATACATATTATTGATATTTCCGCATCACAAAATAGTTAATCAATTATTGATTTAGACCGATTATTAGATATATAAATAAGATACAAGGTCCCTTCGTCTAGCGGTTAGGATATCTGGTTTTCATCCAGAAGATCACGGGTTCGAATCCCGTAGGGACCGCCATTTTTATGGTCTTATCTGTGACAAAATGTCAGTAAAACATCCGTTTTATAGTATTTAATTTCTATAAATAAATATTATCTATTTAGTATGAACGAAATGTTTAAGCACTATAAACCAATAAACAATAGTGACCGCATAGCTCTATTGTTTACAAAAGCCCTCCGTCTTTTCGCTGATCTTTTCTTTAAAAAACGTTACGGGCACAGAGCGGTTATATTAGAGACTGTAGCAGCTGTCCCTGGAATGGTCGCTGGCATGCTTAATCACTTAAAAAGCCTTAGAAATATGGAGCAAGATAGAGGCTGGATCAAAACACTTTTAGATGAAGCTGAAAACGAAAGAATGCATTTAATGACTTTTATTAATATTGCAAAGCCATCAGTTTTTGAGAGATTTTTAGTAATAATGGTGCAAGGAATATTTTTTAATCTTTATTTTGTAATGTATTTAGTTTCACCTCGTACCTGCCATAGGATTGTGGGATATTTTGAGGAGCAAGCAATTATAAGTTACACAGAATATTTAGATGAAATTGAAAATGGAAATATTGAAAACGTTAAAGCACCTCAGATAGCAATTGATTATTGGGGTTTATCACAGTTTGCAAAATTAAAAGATGTTATCATTGCCGTTAGAAACGACGAGATGGGTCATCGTGACGTTAACCATGAATTTGTAACACTTATTGATCAAAAAGACCATAAAGAGACTTATACAGATTCTAGGGAAATACTCTCAAAAGATAATACTAAATAAGTTTATAATGTTGGAATTTGGAATTTTTCTACATTCTTTAATTATTGGATTTATGATTTTTTTTATGTCTGTTGTAACCCCATCTGTATTTTCAATTTTAAATGAAGATGAAGCAGGCAAGTTATTACGAGTTATTTTTCCCAGAATGTTCATTTATGGGTTAATCATTACTATTTTATCGTGTGCTGTTTTTTTTGTAATTAGCATAATTGATTTTCTAATTATATCGTTGGTTTCCGCTGCTTTCTTTTTAATCAATCTCATTTATCTAACTCCTAGAATCAATATTTATAGAGATAAATTTAAAGGTGGTATCGTTGAGGCTGAAAAAAAATTTAAAATGCTTCATTTTTTCTCAGTAGTTTTATTTATTTCACAGCTTTTTGGATCTATCTTTATTGTATTTGTATATTTTTATTAGGAGGACAATATGAAAATTTTAAAAACATTTGAAGATGCAAAGCTAATTATAGTTGATCTTGAGGTCAATCTAGGTAATCAGAAAAGAAGTGCTCCAACCTTGTGCGCACAGTATGATGGAAAAATTATTCCCCTAAATACAGCTCATGATGGAAGACCTATACTTATGAATATAGATAATGCGATTGAGTAAATAAATTTGCTTAGCTTGTATGCTCTCTGATAAAAATTTCCGCCTTCTGTAGTATTCTTCTCTTTCGATCCTGTTTCATTTTATCAAATACATTTACCATCATATTTAGTCTTGGGTTGCTACTGAAAAACTTTCTATTTTTATTTATAAATCTCCAATATAAACCATCGACAGTCTCACACCACTCTCCCTTTTTGAAGTCCATCATTTTCAAATAATAACTTGAACCACAAATATATGGTTTGGTTGCGAAGATGCCTCCATCACTAAATAGTCCCATCCCATAGACATTTGGCACCATCACCCATTCAGAGGAGTCAGCAAACATTTCCATAAACCATTTATAGACATATTTTGGGTGTATTTCACACAAGTTCATTAAACTAGACAGTATCATTAGCCGTTCAATATGATGCGTCCAACCAAAATTAAGAGCATTTTTAATTGAATGATCTAAAGGGGGTATACCTGTTTCAGCAGTATACCAATCATTTTTGAGTTTTCTTTTATGATTAAAAAAATTAGATGATTCCATTTTAGGCGAGTAGTTATGATAAATACCTCTCATAAATTCTCGCCATCCAATAACTTGTCTAATGTATCCCTCAAGTGAATTTATACTTATCTTTCCTTTATATTTTTTTAATCTATTAATTATTTCTTGGGGTGTAATCAATCCTATATTAATAAGTGGGCTTAATGCGCTATGAAACAGGATATTATCTCTTTGACTTACTGCGTCTTCGTAGTCTCCAAATAAATTCAGTTTATTTTTAATGAAATCGTCCAGCCAATCTGATGCATCTTTATGTGTTGTTGGTAGCCAAAAGTTATTTGTACTACCAGGGTGTTTTTTAAATTTTTCTTCTATGAAGTTTTTTAAATGTTTTGTGTGTTTGGTTTCACTTGATTTAGGTTGTTTTGGAAGTTTTAGGTCTTGTGGGAGTTTTTTTCTATTATCTTTATCAAAGCTCCATTTGCCACCGACAGGTTTTTCGTTTTCAATTAGTAAGTCAAATTTTAATCTACTTTCTTTATAATAAGTTGCCATGAAAGGCTTTTTTTGTTTTGACAGATATTTTTTAAAATCATCACGTGAATTAAGAAACATAGGTGTTTGTATTACGTTATGCTCAAGATTTTTTTGAATAATAAATTTTTTAATACGTTTTTCGAATGGTGTATCTTCAATTTCAAAGTGGCTTATTTTATTTATTTTATGTTTTTTTATAGATTTTTCTAATTTATCTTCATACTTTTTTTCAAAATTGTTTTTACAGTCATAATAGTCAACTGAAAAACCTTTCTTTATTAATAAATCTCGGTAACTTCTCATAGAGGAGAGAAACTGAAGAATTTTTAACTTATGATGTTTTTCATACGAACACAGACCAAGATCCTCACACATGAATATCTTATTCTTTTTATATTTACTTAGATGTTTTGGATCAAAAAGCTGATTTCCTAGAATAATAAAAAGATCGCTCATAAGTAATTAAAAGAATTAAAGCTGAAGAGCTTTTTCTATTTCACTTATAAATTTTTTAGAGGACGGACGAGTTAATGCCGTATAGCCTGCAATTGCATTACCATCTTTGCCAATTATAATTTTATGAAAATTCCACCTAGGAACTCCTCCGATAAAACCTAATTCTTTTTTGGACCATTTGAAAAATGGATGAGCATCTTTACCTTTGACAACATTTTTTTCTGTAAGTGGAAACGTTATACTAAAAGTACTTTCACAAAATTCTTTTACTTCACTATTTGTACCTGACTCTTGATTTCCAAAATCATTTGATGGGACACCCAATACAACCAGACCTTGATCTTTATAATCATCATAAAGTTTTTGTAGCCCATCGTATTGATAAGTAAAACCGCATAAACTTGCAGTGTTTACAACGACAAGCGTTTTACCCTTGTAGTCTGACAGGTTAATCACATCTTCTTCATTAATATCTTTAAAAGAATAACTATATGCATTTTCTGACATTGAGGATCCTGTGTTTAAGAGAAATATAAGGCAAAAAGTTAAAAAAACTCTCATTCTGAATTAAAAATTTATCAATATATGCACATAGACACTTGCAAAGTATCCAATTGCAATAATTGGTGTCCATTTTAAATGACCAAAGAAAGTATACATACCTCTTGACTGACCCATTAAAGCAACGCCTGCTGCAGATCCAATAGACAACATACTGCCGCCAACACCAGCAGTTAAAGTAACAAGCAGCCATTGTGAGTCTGGCATCGCAGGTTCCATTGTTAATACTGCAAACATCACTGGAATATTATCTACAATAGCTGAGAGTATGCCAACTAAGACATTGGCAGTAGTTGCACCCAAGTCTGTGTACATAAATTCTGATACGTATTCTAGATAGCCTATGAAGCCCAGGCCTCCAACAGACAGAATTACACCAAAGAAAAATAATAAAGTATCCCACTCAACACGAGCAACATTCTCGAAGAAGTCATATTTTTGCTCCTCAATGTCTTTAACACTAATTTTAATATAAAAACTGTAGAGCTGTAAGTATGCCAGACCAGTCATCATTCCAAACACTGGAGGAAGATGTAAAAAATTATGAAAACTTACAGCAGTCACAATTGTTAAAAGACCAAGTAGAATAATTGTCTTTCCGCCATATTTGATTGTTACGCTTGTCTCTGCAACATCGGGCTTATGATCTGAAACAAAAAAGTGCATTATGCTTGCAGGAATAATATAATTTACAACAGATGGAATAACCAAAGCAAAGAATTGTAAAAAGTCTAATTGACCAGCTTGCCATACCATTAAAGTTGTAATATCGCCAAAAGGACTAAATGCACCACCTGCATTTGCAGCGACAACAATATTCACACAGGCTAATCCAACAAACTTAGGACTTGATGAACCTACAGCTACTACAACCGCACATAACACTAAAGCAGTTGTTAGATTATCAGCTAATGGAGACAAGAAAAATGCTAATACGCCTGTAATCCAGAATAATTGTCTGTAACTAAATTGATTTTTAATCAACCACGACTTAAGAGAATTAAACACGTTGCGTTCTTCAAGTGCATTTATATATGTCATTGCAACTAAGAGGAAAAAAGCAAGTTCTGTATATTCTAGAAAGCTGTGTCTAATTTCATGTTCAACCATTTCGTAATGAGGAGTGTTGGAATATGCAATTGCAATCATTCCCCATATTAAGCCAGCCGCAAGTACAACCGGTTTTGATTTTCTTAAATGAGTGAATTCTTCTGCCATCACAAATGCATAAGCGATGACAAAGACAACTAAAGCTGAGAAACCAGCCCAGTGATAGGTTAAATCTAATGAGTGTTCCATAACTTGCCTTTCATAAATACGTATGAAGCTCCAAAGTAACAGATGCAAAACATTAGCAATATTAGAGAAACTGAATATGCTTCATCCATCCTATAACTTCCCATAAGTCTATATATTGTTTGAGTTAGAGTTGACAAGCTATTCGTACCAAAAAAGGAAATGATAACGAGATCACTTGCAGATAGTATTGAAGATACTGAGAAAGCGGTAATTATTGGTACTTTTAGTCTAGGAAAATCAATAATTAGAAATCTCTGTAATCCATACATGTTGATACTTTTTGAGATGTCTTCATTCTCATGTGTAACTTTAAAGTAAGACGGTGCTAGAAAGTTATATGTAAATGGCAGTGAAAAAATTGCGTTTAGAACGATAACAATAAGAATATTTGGTATATCAAACAAGCTGATTTTAAATAATAAAATATAATATCCAACAGCCATTACAACTGGCGAAAATATAATAAGTGAATAAATCAATATTTCTGTAAAATATTTTTTGCGATAGATCAAATTAAGGTAGTTGAGAGCTACAAAAACTGAAATAGTTCCTGAAAAAAAACAAATCACAAATGTGTTATTTATTGCATGCCATAAATATGATGATGAAAATATATTTATTAGTTCTTTATTGAATCCATTTAAGATTATGAAGCATATCGGAGAAAAAATGAAAATAGATATCAGTATTATGAATATAATTTCAAAATAGAAAAAAAATCCTCTTTTTTTATTTTCATAAAAATTTCTTTGTTCATCAATTATAAAATTTGAACTTTTAAAATTTTTAAAGAAAGCAGCGTATATGAAAAGACATATTGATAATTGTATAAGCAATAAATTTAGGGCTGCATCAAAATCATTATTAAAAATTACAGAATAATAAATCGCTACTTCTAAAGTTGAATATTTTGGGCTTCCACCCAGAATTAAAACTGGGGTAAAGCTTACAAAGCATATAAAAAAGACAATAACAAAGAGACTGGGTATATTTTTTTTTATAATAGGCCATTCAATAGCAAAGAAAATTCCTAACTTGTCCAAAGACATTTGTTTTGCAAGCATATATTCATTTGAACTGATATCATTTAGACTTTGAAATATAATTCTTGTTATTAATGGAGTGTTTAAAATTGTATGACCAAGTAATATGCCAATTATTCCATAAATAGAAAAATATTGTCCGTAAAATGTTAGGATTCCAAATACTGATAGTATTGTTGGCAATACAAATAAAATTGACAAAAAATTTACGATAAGTTTTATGGTTTTATGATGCCTGTGCCTTATTAATAAAAGTGCAAATACGGAACCTATTACTATAGAAAAAAAGGCAGAGGCAAATGATTGAAAGATTGTAAAAAAAATAATGATAAAATAATAATTTGAGAAATTAAGTGTGAAACTAAAATTGTAATAATAAACTAAACTAAATACAGGCAACACAACTGCCGCTAAAACGAGAAAAAAAACTCCTATTGGAATTAGATCTTTTATATTAGCCTGCAATAGTCTCAAGCCAAGTTTCAATTAATGGTTCAGACTCTAGAAATACTTTATAATCAATTTCTTTTGGTTTTATCAAATTTTTCATTTTATCTGGAACTAGTTCAGTTTTATCAACTGATGGATACATAATGTTCATTGAAGATATTATTTTTTGAATTTCATCCTCAATAATGAAATCTATAAATTGTTTTGCAAGTTTTTGATTCATTGACTCCTCTCGAACATAAACAATCTCCCTTGTGGCTAAGTGACCCTCAGTAAAATTAAGTGACTTGTATTTGTATTCATTTTCATATTCTTGGTGATAAAATGGTGAAGTACTATAACTCAAGACAAGGTCTGCATTTCCTTCAAGAAAAATTCCATAAGCCTCAGACCATCCTGGTGAGTATGTTATTATATTCTGATCTAATTGTTTTAACTTAATAGAGAAGTCATTTTTAAATATTGATTTCATCCACCTTAACAAACCAATGCCAACTGGACTTGTACGAGGATCTTGCACAACTATTTTAAGATCTTCACGATTTACCAACTCCTCAAAAGTTTTGGGTGGGTCAGTTAGTTTACTACTGTCATAAATAAACGAAAAGAAACCATGATCATACTCATGCCAATCTTCAATTGAATAATCAAATTCGTGCATTTCTACGCCAAGAATTACATCCTTTCCATTCAGAAAAATCTCATTATTTAAAGTGCCTGCTTGACTGGTTGAGATGAATTGAAGATCGCAATTGCAAATTTCTTCAAACTTTCCTTCTATAATAGGTCCTGGCCCCCAATCAGCTGAGAAAGAGTCGTAGGTTCCAACAACTAATTTTTCTTGGGCAAAGGAGCTGTTTAAATAAATAAAGAAAAATAAGACTATTGATATTTTTTGCATATTTCCTCCGCTAGCATTATCTAGATCAGGTTTTGGGTCGTTCCATTATCTGGAACCTCTCAGCAATAGCTCCCCATAATCTTCGATCAATTATATATTTATCATTCATCATTAATCAAATATATTTTTGCAATGCAAACTGACATATTAAAAAATATAAAAAACTATACCAAGGATACTGATCCTGGACCGTTCTCAAAAAATAATGGTTTTCTCTATAATTTAGAACTCGATGGAATTTTTTATAAAGGATTTACGGTTGAGGAAATTAATTGCAATAAAGCTGGTATAGCGCATGGAGGCACACTCATTGCATTTGCAGATGGAATTATGGGGTATACTGCTTGGAAAAAGGACTCATTCCCATGCTTAACTGCTAAATTAAATGCTAATTATGTAGGCCCCGCTCCAAAAGGATCCTGGGTATATGGTTTTGCAGAAATTACTAGAGAGACAAAATCAATTTTATTTATGAAGTGTAATTTATTTATAGATGATAAAATTATTTTTACATCAGATGGGATTTTTAAAATTTTAAGAAATCACGGAAAAAAGGATCCATCTTAACAATGTTTAATCAGAAAAATTTTAAAATTATTAAAAATAAGGATATCGAAATAAATACATATATTGATGGAGAGGGTCCATTAGTTATAATGGCACATGGGTGGCCAGAGTCTTGGTATTCTTGGAGACATCAGATTACTTCTTTAGTTAAAAACGGTTTCAAAGTAGCAGTGCCAGATATGAGAGGTTATGGAAAAACTTCAAAGCCAACTGAAATCGATGCTTACAATATTATGGAGCTCACTTCAGATATTATTGCTATAGCAGATGAGATGAAAGAAGATAATTTTTCATTAATTGGACACGACTGGGGAGCACCAGTTGCCTGGAATACGTCATTGTATCATCCTGATAGAGTTAATAAAGTTTGTGGAATGAGCGTGCCATATTTAGTTTCAAAAATGCCTCCAATTGAAACAATGAAATTTTTATTCAAAGATGTATTTTTTTATATGATTTATTTTCAAGAAGAAGGACGTGTCGAGAAAGAATTAGAGCAAGACATGAGAAAATCTCTGATTGCAGTATATAGTTCTCTCACAAGTGATGGAGAAGAGTCACAAACTTTTGAACCTAAGCCGTATACAGATGAGATGACATTCTTAGACTCACTTGGTGAACATAATAAAATTCCTGAGTTTATGTCAGAAGAGGATTTTGATTTTTATCTTAAAGAATTTACAAATGGAGGAATGCGCGGACCAATTAACTGGTATCGAAACATTGACAAAAATTGGGAAATTACAAAAGATACACATGAGAAAAAAATATCACCTCCTTCATGTTTTATTGTGGGCGAGCACGATCCTGTGGCTAAATGGAGTTTGATAAATCCAGCCCTACATGAAAACCTTGTCTCAAATCATATAATTAAAAATGCAGGTCATTGGGTACAACAGGAGAAGCCTGACGAAGTAAATAATATACTATTAGATTTTCTTAAATAGATTGAAGATTTATCTGTTTTTAGATACATTCTCACTCGTTTCGGGGCGTAGCGCAGTCTGGTAGCGCATCTGGTTTGGGACCAGAGGGTCGCAAGTTCGAATCTTGCCGCCCCGACCAATGAGGTTTTGAATGAGCGTGCCAATCGAAAATTCTTACACAATGCCAGCTGAATGGTTTCCTCACGAGTGTTGCTGGATGCAATGGCCAACAGAGACATTTCCAACAGATGTTACATCATCTTGGTCACATTTTGATTATCAAAAAGGTAGAGATGCATGGGCGAAAGTTGCAAATGCCATCTCAAAATTTGAAAAAACTAAAATGATAGTTCATCCAAAGGACTCTGCTAGTGCAAAAAGTCTGTTGAGCGAAAAAATAGATATTATCGAGTTTCCTATTAATGACGCATGGTCAAGGGATACAGGTGCAATATTTCTATTAGATCATAATCATGGATTAGCAGGGGTAGATTCAGATTTTAATTGTTGGGGTTACAAAGAAAATTATGAGCTTGACGATAAAGTAGCCAAAATGATGATTGAAAAATCTGGAGCTAAATATTTTAAAAACAATATGGTGCTTGAAGGTGGTTCAATTGATGTAGATGGTAATGGAACATTATTGACAACAGAACAATGCTTACTCCATAAAAATAGAAATCCTAATCTTTCAAAATTAGAAATTGAAGCAAACCTTAAAAATTTTTTTGGTGTTAAAAATATTATTTGGCTAAAACACGGTACAGACGAGGGCACAAATGGTCATGTGGATAATGTTGCATGTTTTATCTCACCTGGAAGAGTTATGGCCATGACATGTCAAGACAAACAAGATCCGTATTATGACTTACTGAATGAAAATCTGGAAATCTTAAAAACTTCAAAAGATGCAAATGGAAATGACTTAGATGTAATTGAATTAGAGATGTCTTATAAAAGAATAATTCCAAATGATGATGAGCCATGCTCATATATTAACTTCTATATTGCAAATTCAGCTGTAATTCTTCCAATTTTTGGTGATGAAAAGGCAGATCAAAATGCTTTAGAAATAGTTAAAAGTTCATTTCCTGATCGAAAAGTAGTTACTCTTGATGGGTCTCATATACTTTTGGGAGGAGGTGGTGTACACTGCATTACGCAACAACAACCAAGGAGTAAATTGTGAAAGAAGTAACCGTAGCAGCAACGCAAATGGCCTGCTCTAATGATACTGATAAGAATGTAAGCAATGCTGAGAAGCTTGTCAGACAGGCCGCCTCCGAAGGTGCTCAAATAATATTAATTCAAGAGTTATTTGAATCACAATATTTTTGCATGGACCAAAAAGAAGAACTGTTTGAATTATCAAAGCCTTTTGATAACCATCCAACAATAAAGAAATTTTCTGAATTAGCTAAAGAGCTGAAAGTTGTTTTGCCAGTGAGTTTTTTTGAAAAAGCAAATAGAGCTCATTATAACTCAGTTGCGATTGTAGATGCAGATGGAAGCATATTAGGAAAATACAGAAAGTCGCACATTCCTGATGGACCAGGCTACCAGGAAAAGTTTTATTTTAATCCTGGAGATACAGGTTTCAAAGTATGGAACACTAAATACGCTAAGATTGGAGTTGGTATATGTTGGGATCAGTGGTTTCCGGAAGCCGCAAGGTCCATGGTTCTAAGTGGAGCAGAGTTATTACTATATCCAACTGCTATTGGAGGAGAACCGGAAGATGATGGATTTGATAGCTCAGATATGTGGCAAAGAGCAATGATAGGTCACTCCGCATCAAATCAAATACCAGTCATTGCTTCAAATAGAATTGGAACTGAAAAAGGAATTGATATTGAAAACTATTTTTATGGTCGTTCCTTCGTGACAAATCATGTTGGTGATAAGATCGCAGAAGGAAGTAGAGATAAAGAAGAAGTACTGATAGGAAAGATAAATTTGTCCGAAGCTGAAACCTTGCGAAACGTTTGGGGGGTTTTTAGAGATCGAAGACCTGAACTCTATAAAGGCCTTCTTAATCTAGATGGATCAGAATAGAGAATATGAAAGCTAAAATATATAAACCCTCTAAAACTGCAATGCAGTCAGGAAGATCAAAATTTAATAAATGGGTTTTAAAATTTTCGGACCAAAAAAATCAACTTAAAGATACTATGATGGGTTGGAATGGTGGTAGTAGCACTGTTTCTCAAATTGAATTAAAGTTCTCATCTAAAGAAGAAGCGGTCAGTTATGCAAAAAAAAATAGTATTGATTATGAAGTTCTTGAAACCTCAGAAAGGAAAGTTATAAACAAATCTTACGCAGATAACTTTAAGTAGGCGCCCGTAGCTCAGCTGGATAGAGCAACAGCCTTCTAAGCTGTGGGTCAGAGGTTCGAATCCTCTCGGGCGCGCCATCAACACAATGAAGAAATTATTTATTACAGTCACATTAATAGCATTACTCAGTTCTTCAGCATTCTCAAAAGCTGAAAATGTTTATGATCTTTTTGCAACTGGAAAAAAAGAAGAAGCAATACAAGTTTTAAAAGACTTTGTGAATACAGAGTCAAATCCAGATGCAAAATATATTTTAGGACTTTTATATAACGATGCTTCATCTATAAACTTGTGTAAAATAGATGACTTTTGTGTAGATCAGAACGAGTCAAACTACAAAAAAGCATATGAGATTTTTTTAGATCTTTACGAAAATGAGAACGACCCAAGAGCAGCGTATGCCATTGGAGAATATTACGACAATCACTGGGTATTTTGGCCAAACTATAAAAAAGCATTTAAGTATTATTTATTTGCTGCAGAGAGAGGTGTGCCCGAAGCTCAATATAATGTTGCAAACATGTACGAGTTTGGAGACGGAGTAAAAAAAGATCTTGTTCAATCAGTTAGATGGTATTTGCAATGTAACAAGTCTTCATTATGTGGTGCAGGAAAAGAAGGAATTGATGACCTTATTGCAGAGCTAAGTCCTGATGAATTAAACTACGCACTGTCACTTGTGGAAGATACAATTGAAGAAGTAGATATAAGAATAACTGCAGCACGAGCAATTGTGGTTCGGTAATTAAAAGACACAATATATAGCGGTGTCAATTTGCCTTTTTTGTTTCTACTTTATTTGTTTCTCTTCGAATTAAAACTGTGATTATATTTTCCTTTATTTAATTAATTAAATCAAAAAGGATTAATCACTTATGAATACAATGAGAATTAGTTTCCTTGGATTAGTTTGTTCAGTGTTGATGGTACCAGCTGCATTTGCTGGAACGTTGGACACTGTTAAATCACAAGGATTTTTCAACTGTGGTGTAAGTCAGGGAGTTCCTGGTTTTTCAAACCCAGATGCAGATGGAAACTGGAGTGGTATTGATGTAGACGTATGTCGTGCTGTCTCAGCTGCCATTTTTGGTGATCCAGATAAAGTAAAGTATGTACCTCTTACTGCGAAAGAGAGATTTACAGCACTTCAAGCTGGAGAAATTGACGTATTATCACGAAACACTACTTGGACATTGTCACGTGACGCTCAAATTGGTTTAGAGTTTGCAGGCGTTAACTTCTATGATGGTCAAGGTTTCATGGTTAGAAAAGACTCAGGCATTACTAGTGCAATGGAACTAGATGGCGCAAGTGTTTGTACTAACCTTGGTACTACTACTGAATTAAATATGGCTGATTTTTTTAGAGCAAATGGCATGGCTTATGAGCCAGTTGTTTTTGAAAAAGCTGACGAGGTTGTAAACGCTTATGACGAAGGTCGTTGCGATACTTATACAACTGATAAATCAGGTTTAGCAGCTCAAAGAACAAAACTAGCTGACCCAGATGCACACGTTGTTCTTCCTGAAACAATTTCTAAAGAACCTTTAGGACCTGTTGTTAGAGAAGGTGATGGAGACTGGGCTGACGTTGTTAGATGGTCATTGAACGCTATGATTGAAGCTGAAGAATTCGGCTTAAGTCAATCAAATGCTAAGACAGAGTGTGCCTTAACTTCAAATCCTGTAGTTGCAAGACTATGCGGTAAAGAAGGTGGTACAGGAGCAGGCTTGAACTTAGGTGACAGCTGGTCTTATGACATTGTTACAAAAGTAGGAAACTACGGTGATGTTTATGAAAAACACGTTGGGGAAAATACTCCGGTAGGACTTGCAAGAGCAGGATCACCTAATGCTTCTTATAAAAATGGTGGAGTACTTTATGCTCCTCCTGCTAGATAATAGTTAAAGTAATTTCTAGCAAAGATCACTTTAAAGGGGGCCTCTTGGCCCCCTTTTTTTTATGTTTAAATAATTCAAATCAATATATAGTTTTTAGCTGTTATGGAGACGGATAAATCAAAAATTGGAAGTTTTCTATTTAATAGGAGTGTTCAAGGAGTCTTCTATCAGCTTATCACATTAGGGCTAGTAGCTCTTGGCATTTACTACATTGTTACTAACACAGCTCGCAATATGTTGGAACGCGGCTTAGCAAGCGGTTTTCACTTTCTAGGAGTTGAATCTCAATTTGATATAGGGATGACTCTTATAGAGTATTCTCCAACATCTACTTATTTTGACTCATTCATTGTAGGTTTATTGAATACCTTGCTGGTTGCAGGAATAGGAATTCTTTTTGCAACAATTATCGGATTTACAGTAGGTATCATGCGGTTATCATCTAATTGGTTGATTGCAAAGATCGCAGAGGCTTATGTTGAGATTCTTAGAAATATCCCATTACTTCTTCAAATATTTTTTTGGTACTTTGCTGTTTTAAGGGCACTTCCAAAACCCAAGCAAAGTTTAGAGCTTTACGATTCATTTTTTCTAAATAACAGAGGTTTGTTTATACCTGACACTGTATTCGGTGAGGGATCTTCAATAATATTTTACTTGCTTTGGCTAACAATAATAATTTCAATTGGAATATTCATTTGGGCAAAACGTAGACAAAATAGTACTGGAGAGAGATTCCCTGCCTTCTATGTATCAACTGCATTAATTTTAGGTACATTCTTTATTAGCTTAGCTGCAACTGGTTTTCCAGTTTCTTTTGAATACCCGGAATTAAAAGGTTTTAATTTTAAAGGTGGCGTAAAGTTAATACCTGAATTAGTTGCTCTAACTTTTGCGTTAGCCATGTACACAGCTTCATTTATTGCAGAGGTGGTCCGAGGTGGCATCATGGCGGTGTCAAAAGGTCAAACAGAGGCTGCAAAATCTGTTGGTCTAAAACAAAATCTAATACTTCGTCTAATTATCATTCCTCAGGCTTTGCGGGTAATTGTACCGCCATTAACTAATCAATATTTAAACTTAACTAAAAACTCTTCCTTGGCGGCTGCAATTGCATATCCTGATCTCGTTTTGGTATTTGCTGGAACGGCGTTAATGCAAACTGGTCAAGCAATTGAAATTATTGGAATGGTGATGGGCGTATATCTATTTTTAAGCCTATTCACATCTTTAATTATGAATCTATTTAACAGATTTATGAAAGTTGATGGTGAAAGATAAATGAGTACTGCTAACAAAGAGATCGGACCTCCAGTTATAGAGCTAGGAGCAATGGGATGGCTTAGAAAAAATCTTTTTTCTAATTGGTATAATTCTTTGCTTACAGTTTTTGGCTTATACCTACTTTATATTCTAATCCCTCCTTTAGTGAACTGGATATTTTTAGATGCAAATTTTGTCGGCTCGACCCGAGATGATTGCACAAATGAAGGAGCATGCTGGATATTTATACAACAAAATATCAAGCTTATATTTTATGGACTATACCCAACTGAAGAATTATGGAGAATAAATTTTGTTTATCTTATTCTATTAATATCAGGTGTATATCTACTTATTCCTAATTTGAAGTACAAAGGCTGGGTAGGCGCTTTTCTGCTTATAATTTTCCCAATCATTTGTGTGGTTATGTTGTCAGGGGGTCTTGGCCTTGAAGCGGTTGAAACTCGTTTGTGGGGTGGTTTATTTTTAACATTGGTTATTGCTGGAGTTGGAATTGTATTATCTTTACCAATTGGAGTAATGCTAGCTCTGGGCAGAAGGTCTAAGCTGCCGGTAGTTTCAATTTTATGTACAATCTTTATTGAAATTTGGAGAGGTGTTCCGCTTATAACAGTTTTATTTATGGCCTCAAATATGTTTCCACTGTTCATGCCCGAGGGGGTCAACTTTGATAAATTAATTCGAGCATTGATTGGAGTTATGTTTTTTTCAGCTGCATATTTAGCTGAAGTTGTCAGAGGGGGTTTGCAGGCAATGCCAAAGGGTCAGTACGAAGCATCGCAAGCAGTCGGGTTAACCTACTGGAGAATGATGGCATTAGTAATTTTACCTCAGTCACTCAAGATGGTGATACCAGCAATTATAGGAAGCTTTATAGCAATATTTAAGGATACAACCCTGGTTTTAGTTATAGGTTTATTTGATTTTCTTGGTATTATTCAATTTGTTGGAACAAATCCAGATTGGTTAGGCTTTTCTCATGAGGGATATGTATTTGCTGCTGCAGTGTTTTGGGTTTTTTGTTATGCTATGAGTTGGTATAGTCAACGTCTTGAAAAAAAATTAGATACAGGAAGATAAGTATGAGCTCTGAATTAATGATAGAAATGAAAAATGTTCACAAATGGTTCGGTGAACTGCACGTGCTGAATGATATTAATCTTGAAATTAACAAAGGGGAAAAGATTGTTATTTGTGGCCCATCCGGATCTGGCAAATCAACACTCATAAGATGCATCAATAGATTAGAGGAGCATCAAAGAGGCAATATTATAGTAGAAGGTACAGAGCTGACTAATGATAGCAGAAGTATTGAGAGAATTCGTGGAGAAGTTGGAATGGTATTCCAACAATTTAATCTATTTCCACATTTATCCATATTAGACAATTGTTCGCTTGCTCCTATATGGGTTCGCAAGCTACCCAAAGCTGAAGCTAAAGATAAGGCTATGGAATATTTAAAACGAGTTCAAATAGATGATCAGGCTCACAAGTATCCAGCTCAGTTGTCCGGAGGCCAACAGCAGAGAGCAGCAATAGCTAGAGCACTTTGTATGGAGCCGAGAATTATGCTTTTTGATGAACCCACTTCAGCTCTTGATCCTGAGATGATTAAGGAAGTATTAGATGTGATGGTCGGCCTTGCTCAAGGTGGCATGACAATGATTGTTGTTACACACGAAATGGGATTTGCAAAAGAGGTTGCTGATAGCATTATTTTCATGGATGAGGGACAAATCGTAGAAGCAAAAAACCCAAAAGACTTTTTTGATAACCCTGAAAGTGAGCGAACTAAAACATTCTTAAGCCAAATTTTATAATTTGGCTCCCCGGACTGGACTCGAACCAGTGACAAAGCGGTTAACAGCCGCTTGCTCTACCAACTGAGCTACCGGGGATTATGTAATTTCTTATAACAAAAGATAAAGTTTATATCTAGTTTTACTTTGATAAGAAAGATATAAATATTCTCAATGACAGTACAAAAAGACAATATTTATGAGTTTGGATTTGGAAGAAGTGATCAAGTATCTAAAAATGTAAATTTACTTGATGAGGCTGTATTTAGCTTTTTATACGGGGGGTTATTTAAAGTACTTAAATCACTTGCGCTTACAAGTTTATTAGATTTAGAAATTGTATTTAGACTTTATGTGAATTTTTATAAAGGTCTCTCATTCTATGACATTCAATACTTTACTCAGTCTCCAGAGAGAACTCTTTGGAGAAGGTTAAAATATCTTGAGGAGAATGGAGTAATCAGAAAATCAAAAAACCAAAAAGATAAAAGAACAATTAGATTTTTATTATCAAAAAATTCGTACGACAAACTGAGTAATTCTATACCAAAAGAAGACTTGGCAATAACAATTTCAAAAATTGCCATGTCCTACGCAGATAAACTATGGATGTTCAATGTAAGAGATCCAAACAAAGTTAGAAAAACACTTTTAAATCTTGCAAGAAGTTCAGTTTCATTAAATGAAAATAATTTTCTGTGTCAATTTGCCTTTGGGTTATCATATTATTATGGAGGTAATTTTGACCTTGCTTTGAATCACTCTTATAACTCAATCAAGTTAAATAAGAAGTTTGCACATGGTAGACGACTGTTTGGATCATCCCTATTTCAAATCGATGAAAAGAAGAGAGCATATTCAGAAATGAATAAGGCTCTTGAACTATATGAAGATATATATGGACAATGGAGAACGTATTTTGAGTTATGGAGATTTAACTTTATTGATGGTAAAATCAAGGAGGCTCAAAAATTTTCTGAAAAGCTTGTAAGGTTACAACCTGAGTATCCTCAATCTTATATTGCTTACCTCGCATCACATCACAAAAATGCATCTGTTAGATCAATGAAAAGTAAACTAAACCAACTTTTACCAAACTTCTCGCCAACTATGATCAAAAGTTTTCACTCATGGATAAGAGATGATCAGGCAGAAATGATCATTGATTCCCTTCGAAAACACCTAGCTTAAGCTGAATGGAGGCCACGACCGGAATCGAACCGGTATACAAGGATTTGCAGTCCTCTGCGTAACCATTCCGCCACGTGGCCAAACCGATAATTTTTATATCATTATTATTCAGAAATTGTGAATACTTTTGAAATGTAAATGATCATATACTATAAAGCGCATTAAAATAAAATATGGATGAAACAGTTTTAAATAAAAACATGGTTGATGGACAAATCAAGCCTATAAATGGGATGAGTGAACAACTGCTTTCTGCTTTCTATTCTCTAAATAGAAATGACTTTATGCCTGAAACGCTAAATAACATGTCATATGTGGACAAAAATATTATTTTGGAAAACAATAGAACTATTTTAAAGCCTGAGTTAATAGCTAAAATTGCATTGTTTATTGACTTAAAGCCTGATGAAAATGTTTTAGTTCTAGGTTCGTCAACTGGATATCTTAGCGCAATTTTATCTCACTTGGCTGAAACAGTCATTGTTGTTGAGGAAGACGAGAGATTACTAGATGAGTCTGAGAAAGCAGTAAAAAAAAATAATATAAACAATATTGTTTTCATTAAAAGTGGATTGAGTAAAGGTTATAGTGATCAGTCACCATTTAATGCAATCATAATTGAAGGCGCAGTACAAGAAGTTCCTCGTAACATATTAGAACAGTTAGAGGAAGGTGGCAGACTACTTGCTATAATTGATGAAGGTGAAGTTTGTTCAGGTATTCTATTTACAAAAACTGGTAACAAATTTAATGAACAGAACCTATTTAATTGTTATTTACCAGCTCTAGATGTATTTAAGAAAAAAAATAGCTTTAGTTTCTAATTACATATGGCTATAAAAGTTTATAAATGAGCAAAAATAATCCAAATACTGAAGAGATACTTGATGCCATAAAAAATATGATGTCAGAGAGACCTATTCAGCATAACCAAGAATTACCTAAAGATGTAATTGAGCTAACAAATCCAATAAATGAAAGTGAAAACAAAGAAGATGAAAAATTAGATATTTTAGAACTTTCAAACCCAATCAGTGATGAAAAAAATCCATCTGCAAAAAATGAGGACCTTCAAATAAACAATAATAGAGAAAACTTAATTAGCAACGAACAAATAAAAAGAGCTGTACGAAATGCAATAGACACTTTGCCCTCTTCAAAATTGGATGAGATTATAAATGAAGAACTAACTAGGATTATTCAGGAAAGATTAAACTCGTCAATTATCACTGTTAGCACTGAAAACAAAAAAAAATAATGTTGGAAAAATATTATCAACCAAATTTAGTTGAAGGTAAAATATATAAAAAATGGGAAGATAGTGGAGACTTTCAGGCTTCAACAACTTCAAATGATGCCTTTAGTATAGTAATTCCGCCTCCAAATGTAACTGGAACGCTGCATATGGGGCATGCGCTAAACAATTCTCTTCAAGATATTTTGGTTAGGTTTTATAGAATGCAGGGTAAAAGTGTTTTGTGGCAACCAGGAACAGATCATGCTGGTATTGCAACTGAAATGGTTGTTGAAAGAGAGTTAAAAAAAAAGAATGTTGATAAAAAAAAATTATCTCGTGATGAATTTATAAGCCATGTATGGGAATGGAAAAAAAAGTCAGGAAATCAAATTATCAATCAGTTAAAAAGATTGGGATGTTCTTGCGATTGGTCTCGAGAAAGATTTACATTAGACGAAGGTCTTTCTAAGGCGGTTAGAACTGTATTTGTAAAACTTTATAATGATAATCTTATATACAAAGATAAAAGATTAAGCAATTGGGATCCTAAATTAAAAACAACAATTTCTGACTTAGAAGTAATTCAGAAGGAAGTTAGAGGTTCGTTATGGTACATAGACTATAAAATTGAAAATGATGATAGAGTCATTACTGTTGCTACAACAAGACCTGAAACAATATTTGGAGATACAGCAATTGCTGTTCACCCAAATGATGATAGATATAAAGACTTAGTTGGAAAATATGCAGTTCTTCCTATTGTTAATAGAAAGATTATTATTGTTGCCGATGATTACGCAAAGATTGATCAAGGATCTGGCGCTGTAAAGATTACTCCTGCTCATGATTTCAACGATTATGAGCTCGGTCTCAGACATAATTTAGAAGTTATAAATATTTTTAATGAAAATGCAGAACTTAATGACAATTGTCCATTGGAATATCAAATGCTTGATCGCCACAAAGCAAGAGAAAAGATTGTTAGTGAATTAGAAACTATTGGGGCGCTTAATAAAATTGAGGAAAATATTCATACCATCCCATATGGTGACAGATCAGGTGAAGTAATTGAGCCTTGGCTTACTGACCAATGGTTTGTCAATGCTAAAAAACTCTCACTCAAAGCAATTGATAAAGTTAAATCAAAAGAAACTAAATTTATTCCAGAGAATTGGGAGAAAACATATTTTGAGTGGATGGAAAATATTCAGCCATGGTGTATATCGAGGCAATTAATGTGGGGCCATCAAATACCAGCATGGTATGGGCCTGACGGTAAAATCTTTGTCGCTGAAAATTTAGAAGAAGCTAAAAAACAATCTATAGATTATTATAATAAAGATGTAAAATTAGCTCAGGACGACGATGTTCTTGATACATGGTTTTCTTCAGCTCTGTGGCCATTTTCAACTTTAGGTTGGCCTGAACAAACCCCTGAATTACAAAAATTCTATCCAACATCAACCTTAGTAACTGGTTTCGATATAATATTTTTTTGGGTTGCACGAATGATGATGATGGGCCTCTACTTTACTGAAAAAATTCCATTTAGTGAGGTATACGTTCACGCCCTGGTTAGAGATGAGAAGGGTCAAAAAATGTCAAAATCAAAAGGCAATGTCATAGATCCTCTGGTGCTTCTGGATGAGTATGGAGCGGATGCGTTAAGAATGACTCTTTGCTCAATGGCAGCCCAGGGTAGAGATATTAAGCTCTCAAAAAAAAGAGTAGAAGGATATAGAAATTTTATCACCAAGATATGGAATGCTGTGAAATTATGTGAAATAAATAACTGTACTTATAAAGATTTTGATATCAAAAATACTAAAAACATTTTCAACTTGTGGATTTTAAATGAAC
>CACIRX010000006.1 GCA_902589175.1 uncultured Pelagibacteraceae bacterium
CTTTATGGTGTCCATGGTGTAATACGATCTGATATCTTCTATACCACCCTTCTTTTTTTGAAAGTTCTCGGTGCAATTGGTACTTATGAACATACCACTCGTAGAAAGGCGCTAAAATAATTGGAATAAAAAACCAAAATAAATAATCTGTTAATAGACTGTTCGAAGTAATAAAAAAGAGTCCCAAGGCTGCCATTAAGAAGAAACCATAAATGGTGGAATGTGAGAAGTAGTTTTTAAATACGCTTAGCATACTAGCATTATATAGGACGGATTTTACTCCGTCCCAATATAAAATTTAGACTATTTTCTTTGGTATTTTGCTGCTTCTTCTGAACCACTTGTAGCAGAACCTTCACTATAAGAGTGAGCGCCTGTTCCAGCAAGTGCACCATCTTTAACAATTGTGTATTCAGTTCTTTGATCTTCTCCAGCAAAGAAACATTCAAGAATTTCCCTTACTCCAGCTGCATATCTTGCTTGTGCTGAAAGTGATGTTCCAGAAGTGTGAGGTGTCATACCGTGATTTGGCATCGTTCTCCATACATGATCATTAGGAGCTGGTTGTGGGAACCATACGTCGCCAGCATAGCCACTTAATTGACCTGACTCTAAGGCACGGGCAATTGCATCGCGATCACAAATTTTACCGCGAGCAGTATTTACAATATATGCTCCTTTTTTCATTTTTCCGATCATCTCATCGTCAAAGAGATTTTCAGTTTCAGGGTGAAGTGGACAATTGATTGTAACAACGTCGCATACCGCAACCATTGACTCAACTGAATCATGAAAAGTCAAATTCAATTCTTTTTCTACTGACTCTGGTAATCTATGCCTGTCAAAATAATGCATGTGAACATCAAAATGCTTAAGTTTTCTTAATGCATCCAAACCTATCCTTCCAGCTGCAACAGTACCTACATGCATGCCTTCAAGGTCGTACGATCTTTGTACTGCATCTGCTATATTCCATCCACCTTCATTAATAATTCGGTATTGATTATGATAATCTCTTACCAAAGATAAAATCATCATTACAATATGCTCAGCTACAGACCTTGAATTACAGAAGGTAACTTCCATGACATCAATTTTATTGTCCATGGCAGCTTGCAAATCAACATGGTCTGAACCTATACCGGCAGTTATGGCCATTTTTAAATTTTTAGCCATAGCAATACGTTCTTTTGTTAAATAGAATGGAAAGAAGGGTTGTGAAATTACTACATCAGCGTCTACGAGTTCTTTTTCCGCTACGCATCCAGGCGCATCTTTATCATTTGTAACAACCAAAGTATGGCCAGCGTCCTTAAGAAATTTTCTTAGGCCTAGTTCGCCAGAAACACATCCAAGCAATTCACCAGGATTAAAATCTATCCCTTTTGGTGTTGGTAATGTTTGACCATCTGGATATTTTTCAATTTTTGGCAAAGTTTCTACTGGATAACTTGACGGCATTCCCCCTTTTGGATCATCGTATAAAATACACAATACTTTCATCTATATCTCCTTATTTATTTTGATTAACTAAGAAAAGATGAGTCTAATCGCTCCATCTTTCTTTTAACTGCAGGCCATAGTAAAGCCGCAGCCATTTCTCTTCCCTCACCTTGTTGTCTTGTTGTTTCAATTGATTCCTCTGAGGGGAAGTTCAATTCAAGATTTCCAGAAAGAGCTCTCACTTGATAAGAGCATGCTTTCTCTAAGAAATATATATTAGTGAATGCTTCTGCAACATTTTTACCTAAAGCTAATGTTCCATGATTTCTGAGTATCATTAAACGCGCATCACCAAGATCCTTTACTAATCTTTCTTTTTCTTCTTCAAAAAGTGCAACTCCTTCATAATCGTGGTATGCGATTTGACTTCTAACTAACATTCCAGTTTGAGATAAAGGTAATAAACCATCTTTCAGTGATGCAACTGCTACGCCATCATTTGAGTGAAGATGAACAATACAATGTGCATCCTCTCTTTTCTCATGTATTGCACTATGAATGGTAAAACCTGCAGGATTTATAAAATTATTTGTGTCACTAAGTATTTTTCCCTTTAAGTTAACTTTCACCAAGTTTGAAGCAGTTATTTCATCAAATAAAAAACCATAAGGGTTAATTAGGAATTCATCATCAGTTCCAGGAACTTTAGCAGAAATATGAGTAAAAATTAAATCATCCCAACCAAAATATGGAATTGTTCGATAGAATGCTGCCAAGTCTTGTCTTGTTACCCATTCTTCTTTTGAAACATTATTTTTTACATCAACCATTATTCATCAGTCCTTTTACAGTTTTTAACCACCTATAATATTGTTGATCTGCCTCGTCCAACGAAATAGCAGGCTCAAATTTGCGGTCAGTCTTCCACAATTTCTCGACCTCTGCAACATCTTTGTATACACCAGATTTCATTCCAGCTAAGTAAGCTGCACCCATAGCAGTCGACTCTTGATTCAAAGGCCTTTCAATTCTTACTTGGGTGATATTTGATAATAATTGCATCATAAGATTATTTTTGGACATACCTCCATCAACACGAATAGTAAAATCATTTCTCTTTAGTTCTGTGTCGTTAAGCAAGCACTCGAGAAGATCCCTTGTTTGAAAACATATTGATTTTAATGCAGCCATGGCAATATCAGCCTTTGAAGTATCTCGAGTAATGCCTGTAATTTGACCCCTTACATCAGAATTCCAATAAGGAGCACCCAAACCAGTAAAAGCAGGAATGAATTGTATTTCGTTAGTACTTTTATTTGCGAGCTCTTCAACCTTGCTTGCATCGTTAATGAAATTCATTTCATCACGCATCCATTGAACAACAGTACCCGCATTGAAAATACTACCCTCTAAAGCAAAATCTTTTTTATCAAATATATTATAAGCTTTAGTGGACAATAATTTGGACTCTGACTCTATAAATTTATTTCCAGTATTCATTAATAAAAAACAACCCGTACCATAAGTTGATTTAACCATTCCTTCCTTGAAACAAGCCTGTCCAATAGTAGCTGCCTGCTGATCACCGGCTACGCCGCCTATTAAAATTTTTTCTCCAAAGAAACTAGAATCTATTGATCCAAAATCATCAGCGCAATTTTTTACATCAGGCAAAATATTTTTATTAATATTAAAAATATTTAATAATTCATCATCCCAACAATCTTCATTTATATTATAAAGCATTGTCCTTGATGCATTAGTAACATCAGTATAATGACATTCACCTTTTGTAAAATTCCAAATGAGCCAAGAATCAATAGTTCCAACTAATAAATTATTTTCACGAATTGATTTTTTTGCTTCTTCAATATTTTCAATAATCCATTTAATTTTTGTTGCTGAAAAGTAAGGATCAATTATGAGACCAGTCTTTGATTGAATTAGTTTTATTAAATTATTCTCTCTTAATTTCTCACAAAAGTTTTCTGTTCGTCTGTCCTGCCACACAATAGCGTTGTAGACCGGCTTTCCAGTTACTTTATTCCATGCAACGACCGTCTCTCTTTGATTTGTAATACCTGCAATATTAATATCTTTTGGGCTTATGTTAGTTTCTCCAATCACAAATTTAATAGCGTCTTGTGTTGTCTTTAAAATTTCTATTGGATCATGCTCAACCCAGCCATCATTCGGGAAATACTGTTTAAATTCAAAGTTTTTTTGACTAATAATATTTCCTTGAATATCTAAAATTAAGGCCCGTGAACTGGTTGTGCCTTGATCTATTGAGAGTAAATACCCATCTAAAGACATAAGATAAGAATAATTAATTAATTATGTTCAATTAAAAGGGATTTTAGGATAAAGGAATACTTTTTTGTAGGTAAAAAACCATGAATTTGAATAAACCAGTTTTTTTGGCTTCTAGTAGTGATGAGGCAAGTTCTCAGAAGAAGATTTTAGAAGACAAATTTGGCATAAATGACTTTGATAAAGCTGATGTAATAGTGGTCTTAGGTGGCGATGGTTTTATGCTTGAAGCTATAAAATCTCACATGGATAAGCACTTGCCAATATTTGGTTTAAATTATGGTAGTGTTGGATTTTTGATGAACTCTTCAAATGAAAATGATTTGATAAATAGAATTAATCAATCGCAATCAATTAAAATATCTCCGTTGATAATGAAAGCCGTTGGTGTCGATGGCTCCGTTCATGAAGCAATTGCTGTTAATGAAGTATCATTACTTAGAGAAACACATCAGGCATCAAAAATAAAAATTTCAGTTGATGGAAAAGTTAGGATAGATGAGCTTATTTGTGATGGTGTATTAATTTCAACGCCATCTGGAAGTACAGCTTACAATTTATCCGCTCACGGTCCAATTCTGCCAATAAATGCAGATGTTCTTGCATTAACTCCCATAAGTGCTTTTCGACCTAGAAGATGGAAAGGTGCGATATTAAATAATGAATCAAATGTAAAATTTGAAATTATTGAAAGCAAGAAAAGACCCGTAAGTGCCGTAGCTGATAGTGCCGAGTTTAGAGATATCAGTTCTGTTGAAGTACATCAAAGTAAAGATCAAGTTGTAGAACTTTTATTCGATGAGGATCATTCTTTTGACGAACGAATCCTAAATGAACAATTTAAATTTTAATACTAATCAGTTGATAAAATTGCCTGAAAAGGACCACTACCAAAAGTTAACTGATCTGAACCATCGTCATAAAGTGACATTCCCTCTCCGACATTGAATGACATTGTTAGAGTAGTAGTTGCATCTGTAAAGCTTACCGCTGAGGCGAAGACTAGTGTCCCAATTAATTTATCTACATCAGCGTCGTTAACAGCCAAGTTTCCATCAGTATCTATCAAATAACCAGCTATTGAGGCGGAAGTTCCATTCAAATTGTCTGCAGTTACGTCTGCGTCAAAAGTGCCGCTGTCAAAACTTGTTAGAGTTTCGACAAATTTTCCAGGCGTGATTGCTGAGGATCCACACGTTGAGCTAGCGGAAGGTATATTTCCACCCGAACCCATTGTTTCACTGCCAGCAACTGATGCACAAAAAATACCTGTTGTACCATCTTGTCCACCCATCGCACCATCAAACTGCATGGCCATTGTGATTCCAAATGTATTGTCAATTAACATGACACCGTGAGTATAAGTTGCATTAGGTGGCCTTGACATAGAACCCGGCATGTCTATTGTTTGGTTTTGTTGAAGAGCGAGCGTTGTACCAGAGGAAGATTCCCAGTTTTTAAAACAATTATCTAATCCTATCGACGAAGATGTTGTGGGTGCAGTTGGAGCTGCTGTGCACAGATACATTTCATAAGCAACAATTTCATAAGAGTCTGGCGCGCTTGCACAATACTCATCGCCTGCATTATCTATTACTTGTGAGGCTGAAAATACTCCATTTGTAATTGTACAACTATCAACATGACTATCAGCAAATAAGCTCGAAATAGGAGCAAAAATTAAAAATAAAAATGTATATATTTTGATTATTACTTTGAATTTCATTATTTAAAACCCACTTGCTTTAATATTTAGTGTCGTAGAGACAACTCTAATCTTATTTTCACGTTTAACTGGTTCATACAATCTTTCAGCAACGGTTGTATACTCAAAATAATTAGAAGAGTTATTTTTAAAAGAACTATTACCTCTAAGAGGCACAACATAACTTATATTAGCAAATGTGCCATCACCTGTTCTATTGTCATCGATATATCCAATTTCTAAATCGAAGTCATTACCAATTAGATTAAGACCGTACTTCTCTCCCTCTAATTCATAGGAACCAGCCGCATTTTCAAATTCAAATAATCCTGCAAATATTCTTGCATTTGCTTTAATTGGTAAATGATAATCAAGACGCAAATCCCATCCGTCCATTGCCTCTTCATCTTTACCTGTTGAAACTGTTTCAATACCAGAAGTAGCGTCATAGATATTGGATCTCAAGTCGAATACACTGCTTATAACCTCTAAGCCCGCTCCATTTCTCTGATGTGAGTCATCAAATGCATAATCAAAGAATACATTCAATCCAAATAAAACTTTGTCATCATTAAGAAGAGTTCTATGTCCAAGTCCCAAGTTAATTGTTTGGTCATTGTTGTGAAGGTTCAAAGAGTTTTGGTTAAATATTGCGCTTTTACCATACTCAGAAATCATATTAACATTGGTGAGAGATATCGTTGGCTTTAAATGTTCTTGTACGCCCAAATTTAAATCGAGATACTTCACTCTACTATTTTCGCTCAATAATGATGAAATGCTATTACCAAAACTATTAGCTAAATCATTAAAATACGAGGTAACTCTATTTTCTAAATTAGAGGCATTTGAAATACCTATCAGCAAGAAAATACCTATTATTGAATAAATGTAAGTCCTAAGAATTCTCATCAGTATGATGATAGCAAAATAATGGGTTTATAGCACTGATAAAAATTATCTAATTATTTGGTGGCCTCACCCGGACTCGAACCGGGACGGGAATAAATCCCAAAGGATTTTAAGTCCTTTGCGTCTACCAATTCCGCCATGAGGCCAATACAATAATTTATAACTCTATGTGTAATTAAGTTCCAGAACTTTAATGATGGACAAAAAAAAGGGGCCCGAAGGCCCCTTCTTTATTATTTACTTTGCAGTTAATTAGTTGCTGTCTGATACTGCAGCTACATAAATAGCCATACCAAATGCAATTTTATTAACAAAGTCTGCAAGGTTATAGATTAAGTTCAATGAACCAGCGTCAACGCCGCCACCGAAGTAACCTACAGCATAACCGATTGGATAAATTGCCCATCCGACTGTAACAATTAATCTCAATGCGTTAAATGCAGTCTGACCAGCAGCGTTTCCACTACCAGCACTTGCCTTGCTTGCTTCACCTGCAAAAACCTCGTAGATGATATATAACCATCCAGCCATACCTATTACGAAGGCTAGAGTTACATTCATCGCTCCAGTTTCACCCATGTAACCGAAGACGAGCATAATAATTGATGCAATTAATAGTCTCCAGAAAAGGCTTGAAGCAACAGCAGTCATCGCTGCAAGAATTACATAGAATTCTACGATTTGTAGAGGCACAGTAATCAACCAGTCAATATAACGAAGGACTGTTGGTGAGTCACCTGTAGCAACCCATACGCCTCTCATGTAGAAGTAGTGCCACGCCGCAATACCAGTAACTAATCCAGCTACTGTAAGGGACGTTTTCCATTTAGCTGCTACACGATCTCTTTCAAGAAAGAAGAAAGCAGTAGCGGCAACCATGGCCATAGAGATCAACCAAAACGAAATCGCAACGTGATCTCCGGGATTTAGCATTAATACTTTCATGTTTATTTTCCCCTTAATTTTATAAAATTAGGCAATTATTATTGAGAATCCTTCTTAAGTAAATATTAAAAAAATAATAATAATAAATAAAATCAATTACTTAGAGATTTGTGGATAAAAATTATTAATACTTTGTATCATAATTTTTAACTAATTCCTTTAATTCTGTATCACATTTTGACAACTGTTCATCGCTCGTTGAACGCATAACAATTGATGTTCCAAATCTATTTTCCTTGCTAAATGGATAACTGCCTATTTCAATAGAGCTGTATTTTGCCTGAAGGTTAGTAAGTATCTCGGCCACATTGCTTTCTGGGGTAAAAATATCGACTGATTTAGATTTTACTACATCCCCTTTCTTAAGGAATTGACGAGCTCCTTCCAACATACCTTGCATAATTCCTGGTATGCCTGCCAAGACAAATACATTGCCCATTTTAAACCCTGGCGCTCTGCTGACTGGATTTTCAATGAGCTCTGAGCCAACAGGCATTTTTGTCATCTTCATTCGAGCTTCTGTAAGCTCTCCGTCTTTATAATACTCTTTTAATATTGAGAGCGCTCCGTGGTTAATTTCCAAATCAACAGAAAATGCTTTAGCAATTGACTCTGAAGTGATGTCATCGTGCGTTGGCCCAATACCACCAGTAGTAAACACATAGTCATAAATTTTTCTTAAATGGTTAACTGTCTCAACAATTACATCCTCTTCGTCACGGATTACCCTGACTTCTGTTAATTGAATACCTATTTCGTTCAACCAATTTGCAAGATATGATAGATTCTTATCTTGTGTACGACCTGATAAAATTTCATTACCTATAATAATTAATGATGCTTTCATAATCTTATGTCAAAAAATTCTAAAAATTTCCTCACTGGTAAACTCATAAAGAGATATAAGAGATTTTTTGTAGATGTTCAACTTGATAGTAAAAAAATTGTCACAGCTCATTGTCCTAATACAGGCTCTATGATGGGGCTGCTCGAAAAAGATAATTTAGTCTATTTAACAGAAGCAGATGACCCAAACCGAAAACTAAAATTTACTTTAGAGGCAATTCAATCAAACGGAGCAATGGTCGGAGTAAATACTCATCGAGCTAATCGAATTGTTGAAGAGGCAATAAGCAATGGCAAAATTTCAGAGTTAGGAAAAATTACATCATTCAAAAGAGAAGTAAAGTATGGGCAAAATTCTAGAATTGACTTCTTAGTTCAAACAAAAAAAGAAGAAATATACATAGAAGTTAAAAATGTTACTTTATCGAGAGACAAATCAATTGCAGAATTTCCTGATGCGATCACTGAGAGAGGGTTAAAACATTTAATAGAGCTATCCACTCTTCCAACCAAATCTGTAAGAGCGGTCATGCTTTTCTTAGTCCAAAGAGATGATTGCAGTAAGTTTAAGATCGCTGCAGATATTGATACTAAATATGCAGATACTTTTAAGAGGGTTAAAAAAATGGGTGTTGAGCATTTATGTTATGACTGTTCTTTTGGTAGAAATGGTATAAGTGTAAATAAAAAAATAAAGGTATTAAATTGAATAACACTATTCATAGTTCTGATGATTTTGAAGGGATGCGAAAAGCAGGTAATCTTGCAGCATCTACATTGGATCTACTTGTTGAAAAAGTAAAACCAGGTGTTTCCACCGAAGAGTTAGATAATATTGCATTTGATTATATAGTCCGTCATGGAGGCCTTATTGCCCCTTTATTTTATAAGGGCTACCCTAAGTCAGTTTGTACTTCAATTAATCACGTAATATGTCATGGAATTCCTTCATCAAGAATTTTAGAAAATGGAGATATTGTGAATATCGATGTAACCGTAATTGTTGATGGTTGGCATGGCGATACTAGCCGCATGTTTCCTGTTGGCAAGATAAATGCCAAAGCACAAAAATTAATTGATTGCACTTTTCATGCAATGCATGAAGGCATCAATGCTGCTCAACCTGATGCAACATTAGGTGATATTGGTAGTGCAATTCAAACGTATGCTGAAAAACAAAATTACAGTGTTGTTCGTGATTTTTGTGGTCATGGACTAGGAAAAGTTTTTCATGAGTTTCCAAACATTCTTCACTACGGGGATAAAGGTAAAGGTGAAAGAATTGAACCAGGCATGTTTTTTACAGTGGAACCGATGATAAATTTTGGAAAATATGATGTTAGAATGTTAGGCGATGGTTGGACGGCTGTTACAAAAGATAAAAGTTTGTCAGCACAATTTGAGCATAGTATTGGCATTACCAACGATGGTGTAGAAATTTTTACAAAATCACCCGCTGGGCTTGATAAACCGTAAATTAAAGATTAAAAACATACTTATATGATCCCTCGTTATTCTAGAGCCGAGATGACTGACGTTTGGAGCTCTAACTCTAAATTTAAAATATGGCTTGATATTGAGCTCTACGCTTGTGAAGCCATGGAGAAATTAGGATCTGTTCCTAAGGGAACAAGTAAAAAAATTAGATCAAAAGCAAAGATTAATGAAAAGAGAATTGATCAAATTGAAAAAAAAGTGAAACACGATGTAATTGCTTTTTTGACAACAATTTCTGAATACGCAGGTCCACCTGCAAGATTTCTTCACCAAGGTCTAACTTCTTCAGATATTTTAGATACGGCTTTTAATGTTCAACTAAAACAGTCCTCAGTCATTATTGAGAAGGAACTACTAAATTTACTAAAATCACTAAAAAAAATTGCAATAAAACATAAGAACACACCTTGTATTGGAAGAAGTCATGGGATTCATGCGGAACCTACAACTTTTGGAGTTAAAATGGCATCTTTTTATGCAGAATTTCAAAGGAACCATAAGCGTTTTCTAAAAGCAATCGAAGAAATAAATATATGCGCGATTTCAGGCGCAGTCGGCAATTATGCAAATATTGATCCACGTGTTGAACAGTACGTCGCAAAAAAGTTGGGCATGAAAGCAGAAACGATTTCAACTCAAATAATTCCAAGAGATCGTCACGCAATATATTTTAATACTCTTGCAGTAATTGCAAGTTCGATTGAACGTTTAGCTACTGAGATAAGACATTTACAAAGAACTGAGGTTTTAGAAGTTGAAGAATTTTTTTCAAAAGGACAAAAAGGGTCATCAGCGATGCCTCACAAAAGAAATCCAGTTCTGACTGAGAATTTAACTGGACTGGCAAGACTGATTAGAGGTTATACGGTTCCTGCTTTAGAAAATATTACTCTTTGGCATGAAAGAGACATATCGCATTCAAGTGTAGAGAGAATAATGGCGCCAGATGCAAATATTATAATCGACTTTGCACTTTCACGAATGAATAATGTGATATCAAATCTTGTTGTATATCCAAAAAATATGAAAACTAATTTAGATAGATTAAAAAAACTGCCAATGTCAGAAGGTTTAATGCTCGCAATGACACAAAAAGGTTTATCGCGAGAAAATGCATACAAGATAGTTCAACGTAATGCAATGGAAGTATGGAAAACGAATACAGATTTTGAAGTAATACTTAACAAAGATGAAGAATTAAAAAAATACCTAAGCAAAAAAGAGATATCAAAAATTTTAGATTTAAAACACGCCGCTCGTAGAACTGACTATATTTTCAAAAAAGTTTTTAAGTAATTTAATTTGAATAGTAAATTGCGACTGCAAATAAACCAAAAATCAGCGCATAAGCTCCTGCATAGTAAAATACGACATAATTAGAACGATCAATCATATCCAATAAAGAAACTTTCTTTTTATTAACTGATTTTTTCTTTGTTGATTTCTTAACAATCCTTTTTTTAGTAACTTGCTTCTTTTTTTTGGTTACTTTCTTTTTTACCGACTTTTTCTTTTTTTGGGCAAACTGATACTTCATAAAAAACTCTTATATGTTATCTTTGCCAATAATTTCTTCTTTTGCTTGAAGTAAAAATTGATCCATACTTTGTCTTAATTCGTCGTCTGAAATTGAAATACCTTTATCGTCAAAATCCTTTCTAACCTTTCTGAAAACATCCATATCCCCGTCTTCTTCAAGATCCGATTTTACAACCTCTGCAAAATATTCTTCAACGGCCGGGCCTGATATGCCTAATTTTTCAGCTGCCCACACACCTAAATACTTATTTCTACGGGCTAATATTTTAAACTCTAGTTCCTGATCACGAGCAAACTTACCCTCGAAACCTTTTTTTCTCTCATCAAGTTTTTTCATGATTTTTTGTACTTTTGAATGAATTTAATTTAATTTAAGCACTTATCTTAACAAATATTTTTATTACCTGCAATGAGATCATCTAAAACTTTATATGAAGGTAAGGCTAAAAAAATTATTAAAGGGCCTAAAAAAAACACACTCATTCAAATTTTTAAAGACGATGCTACAGCTTATAATAAAAAAAAACATAAAATTTTTAAAGGCAAAGGCGTACTAAACAATCATATTTCTGCTTTCATTATGCAGTACCTTAAGTCTAAACGTATCCCAACACATTTTGAAGAAAAGCTGAATGACCGTGAGCAACTTATAAAAAAATGTGAAATTATTCCGATTGAATTTGTCGTAAGAAATATAACAGCTGGCTCTATTGCTAAAAAATTAGGGATTAAAGAAGGATTAAAACTCAAAAAACCCTTACTAGAATATTATTACAAAGAAGACAGTTTGGATGATCCAATGATTTCAAGAGATCACCTTATCACTTTTGGTTGGGCAACTAACTCTGAGCTTAAAAAAATAAATAAAATGTCTCTCCAAATTAATAAGCACTTAAGAAATCTTTTTCTCAAAAAGAATATCATACTTGTAGATTTCAAAATTGAATTCGGCAGACTCTCATCAAACCCCAAAAAAATTGTATTAGCTGATGAAATAAGTCCTGATTCTTGTCGATTATGGGATAAAAAAACTAATAAGAAACTTGATAAGGATGTGTTCAGAAGAAACCTCGGCAGTTTATTAAGTGCGTATGAGGAGGTTGCCTCAAGATTAGGAATCATGCATTAAAGTCTAATGCTTGCCAAAATTCATATCACATTAAAAAAAGACGTACTTGATCCTCAAGGTTCAGTTATTGCAAATTCACTGAAATCTCTTGGATTCGACAACGTTAATGATGTCAGACAGGGAAAATTCATAGAACTCGAAATCAACAGTAACAGTAAAGAGGAAGCTGAGAAGCAGTGTAATGATATGTGTGAGAAATTATTGGCTAACTTAGTTATTGAAGACTACTCAGTAGAAATTGAAAATTAAATGAAGACACATGTAATTGTTTTCCCGGGTTCGAATTGCGACAGAGATGTCGCTGTTGCAATTCAAAACATTATTGGCTCTTCACCTGAAATGGTTTGGCACAAAGACTCAACAATAAAAAGATCAGATTTGATTGTTGTTCCAGGTGGATTTTCTTACGGTGATTATTTACGATGTGGTGCAATGGCGTCAACATCACCTATCATGAAAAGCGTGATTGAAAATGCAAATAAAGGTGTGCCAGTAATGGGCATTTGTAATGGATTTCAAATTCTAATTGAAAGTGGTCTTCTTCAAGGCGCGCTAATAAGGAACAGCAGTTTAAGCTTTATATGTCGCGATATAATAATCAAACCAACAAATACAAAAACCATATTTACTAATAAATCTAAAATTTCGAAAATGCCAATAGCTCACAATGAGGGAAATTACTTTGCAAACAGTAATCAAATAAAAGAAATTGAAGACAATGATCAAATTGCATTTCAATACTGTGACGAAAATGGAGATATCAATGCCCATTCAAATCCAAATGGTTCAATAAATAATATTGCTGGGGTGTTCAACAAAAGCAAAAATGTACTAGGTATGATGCCTCACCCCGAAAGAGCAGCTGAAAGCATTCATGGATGTGATGATGGAAGAAATATTTTTGAAAGTCTTCTAAGTTAATGACCTCATCCAATTGGCAGTTTGATACAGAAAAATCACTTGTAGAAAGTCACGGTCTTAAGCTTGATGAGTTTGAAAAAATTGTTGAGGGCCTTGGGCGTGAACCTAATCTTACTGAACTTGGAATATTTAGTGCAATGTGGAATGAACATTGCTCCTATAAATCATCTAAATATTGGCTAAAAAAATTACCAACCTCAGGGGAACGAGTTATCCAAGGACCAGGTGAAAACGCAGGTGTGATTGATATTGATGATGGAGATGTTGCTGTTTTCAAAATGGAAAGTCATAATCACCCTTCATTTCTAGAGCCTTACCAGGGAGCTGCAACTGGTGTAGGTGGTATTTTAAGAGATGTTTTTACTATGGGTGCAAGACCTGTAGCAAATATGAATGCACTTCGATTTGGAGATCCCAATCATCCAAAAACAAAGCATTTAGTCTCAGGCGTTGTCGGTGGTATCGGAGGTTATGGAAATTGTATTGGAATTCCAACTGTTGGAGGTGAAGTAAACTTTCATCCATCCTACAACGGCAATATATTGGTCAATGCTATGACAGTTGGCATCGCGAAAAAAGATAAAATTTTCTATTCAGCGGCTGCAGGAATAGGAAATCCAGTAGTGTATGTTGGTTCAAAAACAGGTAGAGATGGTATTCATGGTGCAACTATGGCATCAGCAGAATTTGATGATGACTCTGAAGAAAAAAAACCCACTGTTCAAGTTGGTGATCCTTTTACTGAAAAATTATTACTTGAGGCTTGTCTAGAACTTATGAAAGAGGATGCAATTATAGCAATTCAAGATATGGGAGCAGCAGGTTTAACTTCATCATCTATTGAGATGGCATCCAAAGGAAATGTAGGGATTGATATAAATTTATCAAAGGTTCCTATGCGAGCAGCTAACATGACTGCCTACGAGCTCATGCTATCGGAGAGTCAGGAAAGAATGTTAATGGTTATTCAACCCAATAAAGAAGAGCTCGCCCGAAGCATTTTTAAAAAATGGGATCTTGAATTTGAAATAATTGGTGAGGTTACAGATACAAAAAAATTAATATTACATATGGATGGTGAAGAGCAGGCAAGTATACCAATTAATATTTTGGTAGAAGATGCGCCAGAGTATCAGCGAGATTATATTGTCAATGACCCTTCTCCCCTAATTAGTTTCGAAAGTAAGGATTTTGAAGATAAAGATATCTTAAGCGATTTATTAAAAATGATCAGCCATCCAAATTTATGCAGCAGAAAATGGATATGGGAACAATATGATCACATGGTGATGGCAGATACAGTTGTACGACCTGGTTCTGATGCAGCTGTTGTCAGAGTGCATGGAACAAACAAAGGAATAGCGATCAGTACAGACTGTTCACCAACATACTGCAGACATAATCCATATGAAGGAGGAAAGCATGCGGTTGTTGAAACTTGGCGTAATATTGTTGCATCCGGAGCTGAACCAATTGCAATTACAGATTGTATGAATTTTGGAAATCCTGAAAAGCCAGAAATCATGGGACAATTTGTAGAATGCATTCGTGGCATGGGAGATGCTTGTAGTAAGCTTAATTATCCTGTCATTTCAGGGAATGTATCACTCTATAATGAAACTAATGGTGAAGGGATTTATCCTACTCCCGCTATTGGTGGAGTTGGACTAATTAGAGATCTATCTAATACAATGACAATAGATCTTAAAAATGAAGGTAATGTTTTATGCCTCATTGGGGAAAGCAATAATCATTTAGGCAATAGTCATTATCTCTCAATTATACAAAATAAAGAAGACGGTGGTACCCCGTCAATTAATTTGGATGATGAATTAAAAAATGGAAAATTCATTTTAGATTGCGTCGCTAACAAATTACTTAAATCTGTTCATGATGTTGGTGAAGGTGGTGTTCTTGTTGCAATTGCTGAAATGTGTATCTCAGGTATGCAAGGTATAAAAATTGATATAACAAAAGATTTTCTTCACGGATTCTTTTTTGGCGAAGATCAAGCTAGGTATCTGGTTGAGGTCTCACAAAATAAACTTGAACAAATAGAAGCTGACGCAAGCAAGAGTGCAGTCAAAATAGAAAGAATTGGAGAAATTGGAGGAACATCTATATCAATTAATTCAATTGGAGAGATTGAATTATCAAGCTTAATTGACCACCATGTAAAATGGTTCAATGAATTTTGACCTAAAGGGCTCAAAATTATTATTGAATAATTATAAAAAGCAGTTAATTCTTCATTCATGACTGATAATGTACAAGATGAAATAAAAAACATTGTTGATCAAAACGATGTAGTTCTCTTCATGAAAGGAACAAAGGACCAGCCTCAATGCGGTTTTTCGAATGCTGTTGTAAATACTCTTTCTTTTATGAACGTAAATTATAAAGACGTAAATATTTTGGAAAGTGACGAACTAAGACAAGGTATAAAAGATTTCACTAACTGGCCTACAATTCCACAACTTTACATTAAGGGCGAGTTTATTGGAGGATGCGATATTATTTTAGACATGCATAAAAGTGGAGAGTTAGCATCAGTTTTTGATACAAAAGGAATTGCGCACGATTAGTCTATTGAAATAAGATATTCGACTGCTCTATTAAATACAATCTTTCCTCGCGCAATTAAACTTTCATGCCATTTCCTATTGTCTGGATTAAATGTACGTAATAAATTATTTCTACTCCAATGTTCCATTATATCCATCGGATCATTAAGTTTATTATTTTGTGTCCATCTATTTTCAGCTCTTAAATTTTTAAAAACTGTTACAGGTCCATAAGTTCCAAATTCTTGTGTAATTGTAAGCCACTTAATAGATGGAAATTCAGATGAAATTCCAGAGTGAATGTCGCCTGTTACGTGATAGCCCACTCCCTTATTTGGATCCAACGGTGCTATATGACTTCCATATAAATTTTGCAGCAATTCATAATCGACTTCATTAATTTGGTCTGAAATTAAAATAGTATCGTAACCAGATTTACCAAGCCCAGTGTGCAAATCGATACCAAATATCATTTGAGTTTCTTTTAAGTTTTCTCTCAACCAATCAATTAATAATTTAGGACCTTTTTGAAGTTTATCACCTCCATACTGCAGGCTGGATGGCCTTGTGTATTGACCTTGAGCAAACCATTGCTTGAAATTAGTGAAACCATATTTCAAAATTAATTTTATTCCATCTATATAAAAAGATAATTCAAATTTTTTTGGTATTGAGTTTGGATTTAAAAATTTATCTATTTTTTTGTAACCATCGGGCTCACCGCTATGCGTATTAATAAAATTTCTATTCATATCAACATTGTTTTCATTGACTCTTCGGTGCCAAGCCATACCAAAAGGATTAATGATATGTACGAAAATTATGCAATAATCCTCAATTAGTTTTTGATTTTTTAACATATCAATAACTGATAGTTGTATAGCTGAACCGGCAAAACCCTCAACACCGTGTATACCAGAGGTATATAACAATAATTTATTACTCGTTAAAGATCCAAGAACTGCGATATCTATTGTGAGATCCTCTCCATCAGGACCTACTAAATCTAATGATAAGCTATCACGTTGAACTTGGTGACCCAGTGATTCTAGTTGGTTAACAGACTCATTAAACCGTTTCTTAGCTTCAGTATAAGATTTGGAAAACCAGTGCGATGCACTCATTTTAATATTATCGAGAGTAATACTCGATAACTAGTTTCGGATCCATTTGAGTTGCATATGGAACTTCAGCAAACTGAGGTGTCCTTACAAAAGTTGAAGAACATTTTTTTTCATCAACTGTGATGTATCCTGGGATGTCTCTTTCCTGGCTTTTCATTGACTCAACTACTAATGCCATCTCTTTAGATTTATCTTTTACTTCGACAACATCACCTTCTTTAAGAAGACAGCTCGCAATATTAACTCTTTTTCCATTAACTTTGACATGCCCATGATTAATAAATTGTCTAGCAGCAAATACAGTTGGTACAAACTTTGATCGATAAACAATAGTATCAAGTCTGCGTTCTAAAATAGCAATTAAGTTTTCACCTGAGTCACCTTTTTGTCTTATAGCCTCTTTATAACAATTACGGAATTGTCTTTCGTTGAGGTTTCCATAATAACCTTTTAGCTTTTGTTTAGCATTTAACTGAACACCATAATCAGACAATTTACCTGTATGCTTTTGTCCATGCTGGCCGGGTCTGTATTTTCTTAGGTTGAATGGGCTTTTTGGTCTGCCCCATAGGTTAACACTCAGACGTCTGTCTATTTTATGTTTTTGTGCAACTCTTTTTGTCATATTTGATGATCCGTGGTTTATACTGGTTTCCTCGCCAATGTCAAACCTGAAAGCTAAATTTCCTTAGTTTTTCTATATTCTGTAAGCACTGTCACAACCCCTCTAAGTGTTGCTATCTCACGTTCACTGAGATCAGCACGATGAAAGATATTTCTTAGGTTTTGCTTCATTTTTGGCATTTTTTCTTCAGGTTGAAAAAAACCTCTAGATTCAAGCTCTTCTTCTAAATGATCAAAAAAATACATCAGATCATTCTGACTTCCATGAGGCTCAGAATTCTTATCAACTAACTGCTCCGTTTTAAATACTTTAGAAAATAATGAATAACAAAATACATTGACTGCATGAGATAAATTAAGAGATGAAAAATTTTCATGCGTATCAATGGTCACACATTTTGTTATAAGTGACAAATGATCATTTGTAAGTCCCGAAGCTTCGCCGCCAAAAACAACACCGATACTATCATTAATTTTTTGTTCTTTTATTTCACCGATAATTTTAGAATTGTCACTAAACTGTTTACTCATATCTCTTAGACGTGCTGTGTAGCCAATTGAATAATTGGAATCACTCAACGCCTCTCGAAGAGAGCTATATATGTTGATATTTTCAACTATGCTCTTAGCATCTACAGCTACAGCAAGTGCTTTTTCTGATGGCCATTCGAGTTTAGGTGATACCAGTTTTAAATTAGTGAAACCAAAATTATACATAGAGCGAGCAACAAGACCGACATTTTCAGGTAATTGAGTATCAACAAGAATAATTGAAATTTTATCAAAATTCATTTGAATTTAAACTTTTACTTGTTCTTTCATTAATTTAAATTCAACACTATCAATAAGCGCTCTAAAAGATGCTTCAATAATATTTTCTGAAACACCTATCGTGTACCAACTTTTCTTATTTGCATCGGAACTTTCAATTGAAACTCGAGTTATCGCATCGGTACCCGTATTGAGAATTCGAACCTTATAATCAATTAATGATAAATCGTTTATGTACTCAGCGTAACGGCTTGACTTAAAATTATTTCGAAGGGCATTATCCAATGCATTGACTGGACCAACTCCTTTACCGGTACCAATAATTTCATCATTATCAATTTTTAATTTCACAGAAGCTTCTGACATGGTCTGCCCCTCTTCACCTGAATTTTGTACATTCACATTAAAACTAATCACTTCAAAATATTCTGGCATTTTGCCAAGTACTTTATTAACAAGAATTTCAAAAGAAGCATCGGCCCCATCGTAAGAGTATCCATTAAATTCTCTTTCTTTTACTCGATCTAAAATTTTTTGGATTGTCTTATCGTCTTCATTAACTTCTATTCCTGCTGATTTTAACTTTGATAAAATATTAGATTTTCCTGATTGTTCAGAGATGATAATTTGCCTTTGATTGCCCACAAGTTCAGGATTGATGTGTTCGTAAGTCTTTGGATCTTTATTGACCGCAGAAACATGTAATCCACCCTTATGTGCAAAAGCGGAAGAGCCAACATAAGGCGCTGTTCGATTTGGAACTCTGTTTAAGATTTCATCAAGGAGCCTTGAAAGCTCAGTTAAAATATTAAGTTGTTGTTTATTAATTGATAAGTCAAATTTGTTTTCAAATTCATTTTTAAAAGCAAATGTTGGTAATAGTGAAATTAGATTAGCATTTCCACATCTTTCACCTAAACCATTTATCGTGCCCTGAACCTGTCTTGCACCTGCTCTTACAGCTGCAAGAGTGTTGGCGACTGCATTACCTGTGTCATTATGTGCATGAATTCCAAGATGATCTCCAGAAATTTCTTTAGAAACTTTTAATACGATATCTTCAACTTCATGCGGAAGAGTTCCTCCATTCGTATCACAAAGAACAAGCCAGCGTGCACCATTTGACTTTGCAGCTTTAAGACATTCAATTGCATAATTTGGATTAGATTTATAACCATCAAAAAAATGTTCAGCATCGAAATGTACTTCTTTTTTCGTTTTTGCTAAAAATTTTACCGACTCTCCAATATTTTCTAAATTTTCCTCATTGGTAATTCCCAGCGCAAGATCTACATGGAAATCCCAAGATTTTCCAACAACACATGCTGAAGGCGCATTAATATTTATCATTGCAGCCAAACCAGGATCATTTTCTGCGCTGCGACCAGATTTTTTAGTCATACCAAACGCAGTAAACATTGAGTTTTTAAATTTTAAATCTTCATTAAAAAACTTAGTATCAGTTGAGTTTGCGCCTGGCCATCCACCCTCAATATAGTCAACACCAAGCTCATCTAATTTTTTTGCGAGAAGCTTTTTTTCATCAACATTAAAATCAACACCGTAAGTTTGAGCTCCGTCTCTAAGAGTTGTATCAAATATGTATAATTTTTCTTTCACTTACTTAACTTTCCAAGTTGTTTCACCACCTTGATCTTCAAGAATAACTCCCATTTTTTCTAACTCATCTCGGATCCTATCAGCATCATCAAAGTTCTTGTTCGATCTTGCCTCATTTCTTTGAGCAATAAGCAACTCAACTTGAGCGGTATTAATTTTTAAATTTTCCTTTTTCCAAGAAAGCCATTCAGACGGTTTTTCATTTAAAAGTCCAAGCATATTTGCTGAATATAAAAAATTGCTCACTAAGACTTTATCTCCTGATTGGCAGTCTCTAAATTTTTGATGAAGCACACTAATAGCTTTAGGTGTATTCATATCATCCAAAAGTGTTTCCATAATTTCATTATCATTACTTGCATCTTTTAATTCATCGTCATTAAAATTGCTCAAAAATGTGTACCATTTATCTAATGTTTTTTTACTTTCATTGAGGTTATCCTTGGTCCAATTCAGAGGTTGTCTGTAGTGAGTTGATATCATGGTTAGCCTAATAACTTCCCCTTGGAAACTGTCTTTTAACTCATTTACAGTTACAAAATTACCATCAGACTTTGACATTTTATTACCTTCAACAGTGACAAAGCCATTGTGAACCCAATAATTTGCAAATTTGTTATTATTTGCACACTCACTTTGAGCAATTTCATTCTCATGATGTGGAAATATTAAATCTTGGCCTCCTCCATGAATGTCAAAATTTGCCCCTAAAAGTTTTTCACTCATTGCAGAGCACTCAATGTGCCAGCCAGGTCTCCCATCTCCCCATGGACTTTTCCAACTGGGCTCATCTTCTTTAGAGGGTTTCCATAATACAAAGTCAGATTCTTCTTTTTTATAACTTTCTACACCTACACGCGAACCAGCAATCATTTCATCTAAATTCTTGCCAGAGAGTTTTCCATATTCTTTAAATTTATTTGAAGAAAAAAGAACATTACCATCCGCTACATATGCAAACTCTTTTGATATGAGTTTTTCAATCAACTCGATCATCTCAGGTATATGTTCAGTTGCTCTTGGCTCAAATGTAGGTTTTAAAGCACCAATATATTTCGCATCGTCATGAAAATAATTTATTGTCTTTTCTGTAAGTATTCCAATTTCTTCATTTTGATCATTTGCTGCGTGTATAATTTTATCATCAACGTCAGTGATATTTCTTACATAAGTTACATTTTCACTGCCATAAATTTTTTGGAGTAATCGAAATAAAATATCAAACACTATAACTGGTCGAGCATTGCCGACATGCGCATAATCGTAAACAGTTGGCCCACAAACGTACATTCGCACATTATTTGGATCAATTGGTTCAAACTTCTTTTTTAAATTGGTAAATGTATCGTAAAGCATCAAGTCCATTTAAGTCTGTATCCTCTCAACAATTTTGTCTCTACCAATTAGTTGTATGAGAAGCTTCATTTCTGGACCATGTGTCAGTCCTGTGAATGCTACTCGCAATGGAAGAAACAGTTCTTTGCCCTTACGTCCTGTTTTTTCTTTTATGGCATTCGTCCAAGTGGTCCAAGTATCATCATCCCACGGTTCCTCTGGCATTAACTCTAATGCTAATTTTATATAATCTTTATCATCAGACTCAGCAGGCTTGCTGTTAAATACAATGTCAGTCCAAGAAGATATTTCTTCAACAGTTTCCAGATTCCCTTTTATGGTGTCCCAAAACTTTTTATCAACATTTTCATCAATCTCAGTAAGTCTTGATTGAATTTCCTCATAATCAAATTTTTGAACTTGTTTTTTGTTAAGCGCCTTTAGGACATCAATTTCGATACGTCCTGGTGATGTTGAAATTGTCTCAAGTTTAAATTCTTCGATGATTTGTTTTATCCCACTCTTTAATTCAATTGAATTTGAAGTTCCAATCGTTGCTAGTAAGCTTAGAATTGAGATGGGCTCAATATTATCTTTTCTGAAACTATCGATTGATATTACATTGTCTCTTTTTGATAGTTTGTCTCCTGTTGATGCCTTTAAAAGGGCATGATGTGCAAATGAAATTTTATTTTCATCCAATGCATTTATGATTTCAATTTGTACAGCAGTATTGCTAGTGTGATCATCCCCTCTAATTACATTAGTAATATTGTAATCAACATCATCTACAGCAGAACTAAATGTATAAAGTGGAACACCATCTTCTCGAAATAAAACTGGATCTGATAAGCTTGTCAAATCAATATCAATTTCACCCTTTAATAAATCATTCCATTTCATGCGTTCTGTTTGAAGAAGAAATCGCCAATGAGGCTTTCTTCCATCATTCTCATAATCTTTTATTTGTTGCTCCGTTAATTTTAATGCAGAACGGTCATACACTTGCTTTCCACCGGCAGCCATCTGAAGCTTTCTTTTTCTCTCAAGTTCTTCAGGAGTTTCATAGCAGGCATATATCCTGCCATCAGATTTTAATTTTTCGAATTGTTCTTTATATCTTTCAAATCTAGAAGATTGATTAAAAGTCTCGTCATAGTCTATTCCCAGCCACTCCAAATCATATTTTATTTGAGAAATGTATTCATCTTTTGACCTCTCTTGATCGGTATCATCAATTCGAAGAATAAATTTTCCACCATTATTTTTTGCATACAACCAATTTATTAGGGCTGTTCTGATATTACCCAAGTGCAATAATCCCGTTGGACTAGGCGCAAATCTTGTTGTCGTTGTCATCTATTTTTCCTTATCTCTAAATGCATTTGTAATTGGGTATCGTCTGTCATACCCAAAATTTCTCTCTGAAATTTTTACACCCGGAGCAGCTTGTCGTCTTTTATATTCAGAATTATAAAGCAAATTCTGAACTTTTGTAACCAAGCTTGGCTCATAACCTTTCGAAATAATCTCGTTAATTGAACTTTCTTTCTCAACAAGTAAGTACAAAATTTTATCCAAGACATCATAAGGCGGAAGGGAGTCGCTATCTTTCTGATCCTCTTTAAGTTCAGCAGTGGGCTCTTTTGTTATAATATTTTTAGGAATAACTTCCTTTGCTTTAATTGCTGAAAAAGATGGAAGATTTTCGTTTCTCCATTCGGAAAGTTTATATAAATCAGATTTATAAATATCCTTAACTACTGAAAACCCCCCACACATATCTCCGTATAAAGTTGAATACCCAACTGAGACTTCTGATTTATTACCATTAGTAACTACCATATGGCCAAACTTGTTTGAATAGGCCATCAATATTGCGCCTCTGGTTCTTGATTGAATATTTTCTTCAGTAATATCTTTTTCTTTGCCCGCGAATAAATTTGAGAGAGTGCTATCGTATGAATTCACGATATCTTTTATAGAAACACTTATTAACTCGATACCTAATTTTTTGCCTAGCTGATTTGCATCCTCATTACTTTCCTCGCTTGTAAACTGAGATGGCATTAAAATACCTTTTACTCTATCAGGTCCTAGTGCATCGGTTGCGACAACCGCGCTAAATGCACTATCTATGCCTCCTGAAATGCCAATAACAACTCCTGGAAATTTATTTTTTTCAACATAGTCTCTTAGCCCAAGCATAAGATTGGAATAGACAATATCGTGCTTGTCACTACTGAGAGGTGCCTCTTCTTCAATATCAAAAGTCTTAGTATTGAGGTTGAATGTATATTCCCTGCTTTCTTCAACGCAGTACTTAAATTTAGAAATTACCTTTTTTTGATCACATAAGAAGGAAGATCCGTCAAAAACGATCTCATCTTGACCTCCAACTTGATTTACATAAATCAAAGGAGCATCAATAGAATTTGCAAAACCAAGTGCTTTTTTTTCTCTTTCCTCAATTTTATTTATATCAAATGGGGATGCATTTAATGATACCGCCAAATCAATTTCATTTTTATCAATCTCAACAATTGTATCGTTCACCCATATGTCCTCACAAATAAATAGACCCAATTTAATTCCATTGAATTCGATTATGCTGATTTGCTCTCCATTTGAGAAAATTCTTTTTTCATCAAATACTCCATAGTTTGGCAAAGCCATTTTATGATGTTTATGTAAGATCTTACCCTTTTTAATTACTAGAGCTGTATTGAACAGTTTGTTCTCTTCCAAAAAAGGAGTGCCTATGATTATTGTTGAATTACTATTTTTAGAACAATTCAAAATATCTGAAATTGCATTATTAACTTTTTCCATAAAAGCTGGTTTTAAAACCAAATCTTCTGGTGGGTAACCTGTGAGCATCAATTCAGAGAAAATTATGAGATCAGATTTATTGCTTTCAATATGATCAATCACAATTTGCTTATTCTTATCAATGTTTCCCACTTGTGGGTTGGACTGAACAATTAATATGGAGGTTTTTTTTGTCATTTGACTGATCTTACAACTAAATAATTTAGTCGCAATTACTTAGCAATCGTAATCTTTGAATTATTTGACTCTTGAGACTCTCTGAGCTTGTCAGATATTAAAAATGCAAGTTCAAGTGCTTGATTTGCATTCAGCCTTGGGTCGCAGTGGGTATGATATCTAGCTGAAAGATCTTCATCCTTAATGGCTTGAGCGCCACCAATACATTCAGTTACATTTTGACCTGTCATTTCCAAATGAACTCCACCTGGGTATGTTCCCATTTGATGATGAATATCAAAAAATGTCTCAACTTCTTTAAGAACACTTTCAAATGGCCTTGTTTTAAAGCCTGAATTAGCTTTCATAGTGTTACCGTGCATTGGATCACAAGACCAAACTAAATTGTGATCTGAATTTAAAAAAGGTTGTATAAGCTTTGGTAACTTTTCATTTATAGTCTCAGAACCAAATCGACAAATTAATGTTATTTTTCCAGCCTCATTCTCGGGGTTCAGAATATCAAGAAGCCTTTTCAATTCCTCAGGATCTAAAGATGGTCCACATTTTATTCCAATTGGATTTTTAATCCCTCTGCAAAATTCTACATGTGCTCCGTCAGGCTGTCTGGTGCGATCACCGATCCAAACCATATGAGCTGATGTGTCGTAAACTTCACCTGATGTACTATCAAGTCGCGTCAGACATTCTTCATAAGGAAGCAATAGAGCTTCGTGACTTGTAAAGAAGTCAACGCTTCTTAAACGTTTTGTGTTTCTTGATGAAATTCCAATAGCTTCCATAAAAGAAAGTGTGTCCGAGATTTTATTCGCTAGTTCTCTAAATTTCTTTCCTTGAGAACTTTCATCTACAAATCCCATATTCCATTGATGAACTTTATTCAAATCTGAAAATCCACCTTTAGCAAAAGCTCTTAATAAATTAAGTGTTGCAGCTGATTGTGTGTATGCTCTGATCATTCGATCAGGATCAGGAACTCTCGCATCTTCAGTAAAGTCCATATCATTTATAATGTCACCCTTATAGCTATCTAACTCAACACCATCTATTTCTTCTTTAGGTGCACTTCGTGGTTTTGCAAATTGGCCTGCCATTCTTCCAACTTTTACGACAGGGCAATTACCTGCAGCAGTTAATGTAACTGACATTTGCAATAATACTTTAAATGTATCTCTTATATAATCTGCATTGAAATCATCAAAACTTTCTGCACAATCACCACCTTGCAGCAAAAATGCTTTACCTACTGAAACTTTGGCAAGATTCCTTTTTAAATCCCTTGCTTCACCTGCAAAAACAAGTGGTGGATAAGATCTTAACTGATCCTCAGTTTTTTCTAATTTCTTTTCATCTGGATACTCCGGCAAATGCTTAGCCTCGTAATTTCTCCAACTGTTAACAGACCATTTCTTCATATTTTTTAAATATTCGTTTTGCGGGCTTTATAGTACTAAATAAAGTAAAATACTAGAGTTTCAGTAAAATACATTGATTTTACTTAGTTTATTGCTCCTAAGGTATCTATCCCAGCACTTATTTTTGCTGCTACATCTTCCTGGTCGAGTTTTTTGGTTTGCTGATATTGTGGATGAGCGAGTGTTGCCAAATCTTTTGCTTTAGCCAATGCAAGGTCCATTAACTTTTCATGTTCAGTCACTTCATCTAAATAACCTGGAGCAATAGCATCTTCTATTGAATACATTTCTGCATTTAAGAGCGCTCTCTGCTTGTGCGGTTTTGTCAATTTAAATTTTGCAAGTTCAAGTATTGGTGTTGGAATAATCATATTATTTCGTAATTCGTTAGCTCCAATTTTAAAGTCACCTTTAATTCCTATACGGTGATCACAGCTACAAAGTAAAAAAGCACCAAGTGCGATTGCGTGTCCGCTGCAAGCCGCAACAATCGGTCTTGGAAAAGTAAAAATTTTTAATAATAAATTAAAACCACTTTTAACCATATCAGCTGCATTTTCTGGACTAGACATCATAACTTTTAAATCAAACCCAGCAGAAAACATTCCTTCTCGACCTGCTATTAAAATAGACCCTTTGTCAGAGGGGACTTGATCTAATATTTCACTAAAATTTTTTATCATATCAGGAGAGAATACGTTAACTTTTCCATCATCCATTTGAATGATCGAAACATCTCCATCTGATCTTAAAGTTACTGTCATATATTTAATTTTAAATAAAAGTTTAATTTATAATAGGTATAAATTTTATATTTTCTAGTTTTTTAGAATAAAATCATTTATTAAGTTTGCTAGTTCAGGACCAGCCTCTTCTTGGCAGAAATGTCCAACTCCTTCCAAGGTAACAACAGTCGGGTTCGGTATCCTAGTCAAAAAATCTTCCTTCATAGTTAATGTTATTCGTTCATTACCTCCAAAAGCCACAAGAAAAGGTTTATCCCATTTTTCATAAACATCTTTCCAGTATTTCTCATTCTCGGATAATTGTGTTGGTATAAAATAAGCCATGACATGAGCTCCTGCTTTATATTGACCTGAAGGATACGGAGCCTCATAAGCTCTGATTTGCTCATCAGATAGCTCTAAACGCCCGAAGGTAGAAATAATTCCTGATACATCCATATCATCCGAGTAATACGAATGTGCAATCCATTTTGAAAACATTCTCATACCTTCAAGTGGTGATGGCTCTTCCAACATTAGTGCTTTATCGGCGGCTGTCTTAAGTTCCTCAAAAGTGACCTCCCCATTCCACCAGACCATAAATTTTACAAAATTCTCAAATAGCCATGCAGTTATTCCATCTCTAGCAGCCATGCCTGTATTTGAAACAACAACTCTTGCAAAACGATTAGGCATCTCAGCTACAACCCGAAGTCCGATCATGCCTCCCCAATCTTGTCCAAAGAATGTAGCTTCTCTTAAATCAAGTTGCACCACCAAAGCCTTCATAGTGTTGATATGAAACTCATAACTATAGTCATATTTAGATATAAATTTATCTGACTTTCCAAATCCTACTAAGTCAGGAACAATGACTCTATGACCTGCGTCAGTTAATACCGGTATCATTGTTCGAAATAGATAACTCCAAGTTGGTAAGCCATGAAGAAGAAAAATTGGATCACCATCTTTAGGTCCTTCATCGAGATAGTGAATTCTTAGACCGTCAATTTCAATATAATTTGGCTCAAATGGATAATCTTCTAGATTTTCAAATTGTGTATCGGGCGTTCTCAAAATACCAGGTGAAACTTCATATGCATGAATGAAACTTATTGCATTAAAAAAAAATAAAAAAATAAGAATGCTTATTTTTGCCAACATTTAAACAAAGATAATATGCTGTCAGTTTTTGTGTCAATAAATTATTCTACAGTAACAGACTTAGCAAGATTTCTTGGCTGATCGACATCATTGCCAAGCTCAACTGCTGTGTAATACGCAAGCATATGAATGGGAACTGAATAAACAATTGCTTCAATTGATTTGGGACATTTTGGTAAACGAAAAACTTCCCAAATATTTTCAGAGTTTGACTCCAATGTTTCATCGTCTGTTATCATTAGTATTTTACCTCCACGAGCAATAACTTCTTGTATGTTTGAAATTGTTTTATGAAATAGCGGACCTGGTGGAACAATACAGACAACTGGCAAATCTTTTTCTATTAAAGCAAGTGGACCATGTTTCATTTCACCTGCAGGATATCCCTCTGCGTGAATATATGATATTTCTTTAAACTTTAATGCTCCTTCCAGTGCCAATGGAAACGCAGTACCACGGCCAAGATACATTACACCCTTAGCATTTATAATTGCTTTTGCCGTGTCTTTTAGTGAATAAGATCTCTCAATTGCTTTTTCAAGCAATAGAGGTGCTTGCATAATCTCATTGCATAATTTTGTATTTTCCTCAATAGACATGAATTTTTTTTCTGATGCTAAATGAATTGATAAAGATAAAAGTGCTGATAATTGAGCGGTAAACGCTTTCGTTGACGCAACCCCTATTTCTGCTCCTGCTTTAGTATAAATACAGTGATCACTATCTCTTGCTATTGAGCTATTTTTAACGTTTACAATACTCAATGTCTGAATTTTTTGCTTTCTACAATAATCTAATGCAGCTTTAGTATCGGCGGTTTCACCAGATTGAGAGACAAATATACATAATGCATTTAGATCAATTACTGGATCACGATAACGAAACTCTGATGCCATATCGCATTCAACTGGTGTCCTTGCATATTGTTCAAAATAATATTTTCCCACCAAACACGAGTAATAAGCTGTTCCGCAAGCAATCAGATAAATCTTTGAAATTTTATCAAAATTTAAATTAATATTTGAAATTGCGATTGTACCCTTATCGTAATCTACAAATTGTCGAAATGTTTCACCTACTGCATGAGGGTGCTCATGTATTTCTTTCTCCATAAAATGATTATAAGGACCTTTTGAAACTTCTGACTCGTTTATTCCTATTTCAACAAATTCTCTATTCGCTCTTTCACCCTCCAAGTTATAAATTTCTATACTTTCTTTGTTTAATACTGTTATATCCCCATCTTCCAAGTAACACACTTTATTGGCTACTGAACTTAATGCAATTGAGTCAGATCCTATTGAATTGCCAACTCCATTTGTACCTGCAACAAGTGGGCTTCCGTTCTTAGCTCCATAAATAGTGTCTTCACTGTCACTAAAAATAATTGCTAGTGCATATGATCCCTCAAGAGAAGAAATTGTCTTTTGAACACTCTCAAGATGGCTCAGACCTTCCTTTAGATAAAACGTTAATAATGCAGTGATTACTTCAGAGTCAGTGTCAGATTCAAAATGGTAATCTTTAACCTCCTTTAATTTTTTTAATTCTGCAGCATTTTCAATTATTCCATTATGTACAAGCGATACCGAGGTTGATGAATGGGGGTGAGCATTTTTATCAGAAGGTTCCCCATGAGTAGCCCAACGAGTATGACCTATTCCCGTATTGCCATCAAATTGATCTTTCTGAAGAGCGTAAATCAAATTATCAAGCTTGCCTTTTACTTTTCTTTGATTGATCTTATTGGCAGTATTTATTGCAATGCCAGCAGAGTCGTAACCACGATATTCTAATTTCCTTAATGCATTTATAATGTTCGAGGACACATTCTCTTTAGAAGCTATACCAATGATACCGCACATTACTTTTTCCCTTTTTTATTTGACCAATTTTTTACCATCTTTTGAGATGATCTTTCAACCGCAAGACTGTTCTCAACTACATGTTTAGTTATAGTTGAACCAGAACCAATATATGCATTCTTTCCTACAATTAACGGGGCTACTAAAGATGAGTTTGAGCCTATAAATGCTTTATCTTTGATAACTGTTTTAAATTTTGAGGTACCATCGTAATTGCAAGTAATAGTGCCAGCTCCCACATTAACTTTTTTACCTATTTCTGTGTCACCTATATATGACAAATGATTAACTTTTGACCCCTTATCTATTTTTGAATTTTTGATCTCTACAAAATTACCAACCTTAGCATTATCAGATATTTTTGTGGCTGGTCTTATTCTTGCATAAGGTCCAATACTGACCTCATTTCCGATTTTACAATCTTCAATATGACTGAATGCGTGAATTTCAGTATTATTGCCAATAACGACGTTTTTGCCGATGATCACAAATGGATGAATTGTAACGTCTTTTCCAATTTTAGTATCTTTGGATAAATAAACAGTATCAGGATCTCTCATGGTCACTCCTGCAGTAAGGTGCTTGGATCTCAATTCATTTTGGATTACTTTTTCAGCCATCGCTAAATCATTTTTGTCATTTACGCCCATAACTTCTGTCTCAGATGTTTCTATCGGATTAACTTTTACACCTTTTCTAAATGCCAGATTAAATATATCAGTTAAATAAAATTCTTTCTTCTTATTATTATTATTTAATTTAGGCAACAAAGAGCCTAATAGCTTTGTCTCGATAGCAAAGACTCCTGAATTGCATAAGTAGTAATTTTCGTTTTTCTTTAGCTCTTTTTGCTCAACCACTTGACTGATCAAGCCATCTGTACCTAATATAACTTTACCGTAGTTATTTCTTTCTTCTTTATTGAAACATAATAAGTTAACTTTATTGGTCTTGATTTTTGAGACATTAAGAATGGTTTTATATTTTATAAGAGGGACGTCGCCATAAAGAACTAGAGTAACTGAATCTTTTTTAAGACTTTTTATAGCAGACTTTATTGCATCGCCTGTACCATTCTGTTTTTTTTGAATAACAATATTTAAATTGTTATAGTTTTTAAAATTGTCTTTAATTTGGTTGTTTACAACAAGATGAATTCTTTTTGGCTTCAATCTATTTGATGCTTCAATCACATAATCAATTATTTGCTTACCACCCAATTCGTGAAGTATTTTGGGTTTGTTTGATTTCATCCTTGTGCCTTTACCTGCGGCAAGTATTATAATCTCTAAATTTTTCATTGAATTTTTTTTGGAAAATAACCAATATGCCTTTAATTGTATCGTAAAATTTTATTTCAGAGATTTACTCATGAAAATGAATTTAAAAAATAAGAAACTCTTCATATTTGACCTGGATGGAACTCTAGTTGATACAGCTCCAGATTTTAAGAACTCACTGAATTATATGCTTTCAGAGCTGAATGAACCACTAGTCACATTGGAGGAAATAAGGAATTTAGTTGGTTATGGAGCTCGAGAATTAATAAGAAGAACTGTGGTAACAAAAAATATTTCTCATGATGATAATAAACTTAATGAGATGTTAAAAATATTTCTGCTTCACTATACTCACAATATTGATGACGATAGTGTATTATTTGAAAATGTTGAAACGGTATTAAAGCTCATAAAATCTAAAAAATTAAAGTTGGCAGTTTGTACAAATAAAATGGAAAAGCTCAGCAATATGTTATTAGAAAAACTTGGAGTCTTGCATTACTTTGACTATCTAGTTGGTGGAGATACGTTTGCAAAAAGTAAGCCTGACCCATTTCCATTGATTGAAATATGTAAAAAATTAGATGTAAGTGAAAATGAGTCAATAATGATTGGAGATAGTGCAACAGACTTAAATGCTGGTCATAATGCAAATATGCCAGTTGTTTTGGTGGGTTATGGATATACTGATAATAAAAATATTTACAATGATGCTGATTTAGTTATAAACAATTTTTCTCAATTAACGGAATTAATCGAATAGGAGTTATACATGACAATTAGTTTTAACGATAAAGTTGCAATAGTCACAGGCGCAGGTGGTGGTCTTGGAAGATGTCACGCATTAGAATTTGCAAAAAGAGGAGCTAAAGTTGTCGTAAATGACTTAGGTGGTTCTGTTGATGGTACTGGTGGATCAAGTGAAGCTGCTGATAAAGTAGTTGATGAAATAAAAGCCATGGGCGGTGAGGCAATTTCTAACGGATCAAGTGTAACTGACAAAGCAGGAGTGAAAAAATTAGTTGATGATACAATGGCTGCCTTTGGCCGTATTGATATTTTAGTTAATAATGCAGGTGTTCTTAGAGATAAATCGTTTGCAAAAGTAACTCTTGATGATTTTGAGTTTGTAGTGAATGTACATATGATGGGTTCTGTCTATTGTACAAAAGCGGTTTGGCCAATTATGACAGAACAAAACTATGGAAGAATAATCATGACTTCTTCATCTTCTGGTGTGTTTGGAAATTTTGGACAATCAAATTATGGTGCAGCTAAAATGGGAGTTGTTGGGCTGATGAATACTCTTAAAATTGAAGGAATGAAATATAACATTAGAGTAAATTCCTTAATTCCTGTGGCAGCGACACGAATGACAGAAAATTTAGGAATGCCAGATGCAGTTTTTGATAGTTTGAAACCAGAAACTGTTTCACCTGCAGTCATGTTTATGGCATCAGAAGATGCGCCGAATGGTGCGATGATATCAGCCGGTGCTGGTGTATTTGCTTCTGCGGAAATAGTTCATTCACAAGGTGTTGCTCTTAAAGGCGATGAGCTTAATGCGGATATGTTAGCTGAAAAGTGGACTGAAGCATCTAATATGGATGGTGGTAAGGCGCTTAAAACAGGTGCAGAGCATACCGCTCACATATTTAAAAAACTGGCTGAATAAAATATATTTAAGTAACGCTAACTGAAATAGCTTCGTCAGATGATGAAATGCCTGATTGAGTAAGTGTCATATATCTTTTCATATGATAATCAGTATTTCCAAATAATACTCCAATCATTGTCGCCCTTTTAAAATAGTGACTTACCATATACTCATCAACAACACCCATTCCGCCATGCAATTGAATAGCGCTTTCGCCTACAAACTTTATTGCTTTACCTATACGCGCTTTGGCGGCTGACACGACTTTTTTTCTTTCATCTGAACTACTCAAATCCGCTGTCACTGCCATGTAAAGAATTGACTTAGCCTGTTCATACTCAATCATCATATCCACAAGACGGTGCTGTATAACCTGATTTTTAGCAATTGACTGTCCGAATTGTTTCCGGTTTTTGCAATATTCAGTTGTAGAGTCTTTTAATACTTGCAGAATACCAACTGCTTCAGAGCATGCAGCAATAGTGCTGATATCTACAATTTCCTCGATGGCATCGTAAGCCATGTTAACCTTTCCTAATACATTGTCTTTTGAAACTTTTAAATTCTCTATAATAACTTCAGAGGCTCTATACTCATCTATTGTTGGATAATTTTGCAGCGTAAGTCCCTCGGACTTAGTATCAACAATAAATAATGTAATTCCAGACTCAGACCTTTGATCTCCGTCAGTTCTTGCAGAAATAATAAGGTGTGAAGCCATGCCCGCTCCAAATACCACTGACTTAAAACCATTTAATACATAGTCATCTCCATTAAGTACAGCTGACGTTTTTACATCATTTAAATCAAATCTACTTTGTGGTTCAGCATATGCAAACGCACATCTTATATTGCCTGAGATTATTTCTGGTATAATCGAATTCTTTTGTTCCTCTGTTCCAAGTTTTGATATCAATCCTCCAGCTAATATTACAGTTGGTAAATATGGTTCAACAACCAGACCTTTTCCAAATTGTTCCATTACAATCATTAAATCAGTAGATTTTCCACCAAGTCCTCCATAAGCTTCATCAAATGGAACGCCTAAAAGACCAAGTTCAGCAAATTGTTTCCAATTTTCTGCTTTCCATCCCTCTTCTGATTTGACTATATTGCAGCGAGTGTCCCAATCATAATTATCTCTTACAAAAGAAGTAACCATGTTGTCCAGCAAGGTCTGTTCCTCGGTGTAATCAAAATTCATAAAAAAGCGTTATAAGTTATGACAGTAAATATGTCAAAAGGTACTAAAGTCCTAAGACCATTTTAGCTATGATATTTCTTTGAATTTCGTTAGATCCTCCATAAATGGATGCTTTACGAAAGTTAAAATATGTTCCTGATAGGTTCGTAGCATAGTCTGGACCGACATATTCATTACTCAAAGTTGTACCAAGGTGAGGATTTGCATAATATCCAACAGCCTCCATAGCCAACTCAGTAACAGCTTGCTGAATATCTGTTCCTTTAATCTTTAGAAGAGAAGATTCTGGCCCAGGACCTTTTCCAGCAGAGTCTTTTGCAAGCGTTCTTAATTCAGTGTATTCAAGTGCTGATAATTCTAATTCTGCAGCTGCTATTTTTGCTTTGAATGCTGGATCTTGAATTAAAGGTTCGCCATATGACATTTCAGAGCTTGCAATCTGCTTAATTCTTTCGATAGCTTTTTTTGACCTTGCAACACCAGCAATTCCTGATCTTTCGTGGGCTAATAAGAATTTTGCATATGTCCAACCCATGTTTTCTTGACCAATTAAATTTTCTACTGGAACTTTAACATTATCAAACCAAGTTTCATTCACCTCATGCGATCCATCCATAAGCTTGATTGGTCTAATTGTTACACCAGGAGTTTTCATATCAATCAAAAGAAACGAAATGCCTTGTTGAGGTTTTTCAGCTTCGGGATTTGTTCTTACTAAACAGAATATCCAATCTGCATACTGCGCCATAGTAGTCCAAGTTTTTTGACCATTTACAATATAATAGTCCCCCTCTTTTACTGCGCTAGTCTTGAGTGAAGCTAGATCAGAACCTGAACCAGGTTCAGAATATCCCTGACACCAAAAAACTTCACCACTTAAAATTCCAGGTAAGTGTTGCGCTTTTTGCTCTTCATTTCCAAAAGTATAAATTACAGGACCAACCATATTTATTCCAAATGGCATAATATATTGACACTCAGCTTTTGCGCATTCTTGCTCGAAAATATATTTTTGTGTAGGTGTAAATTCTGCACCCCCATATTGTTTAGGCCAACTTGGTGCTGACCAACCGTTGTGCTTTCCTAAAATCTTATGCCAAGCTGTAAGATCTTCTCTCGAGAGTTCTTTACCTAGTTTTCTTTTTGAATTGATTGAGTCTCTAAGCTCTTGTGGGTAATTTGTTTTAATAAAATCCCTTATTTCACTTTGAAACTTTAAATCTTCATTTGAAAACGCGATGTCCATAAGAATCTCCTAAAAGTATTTGTAAAATATATAATGTCTAAAAATTGAGTTTTCAACAAACTTTTAGGCGCTTTTTGGCCTAAAATTTATATATTTTTCAGCCAAAAGATAGGCTCCAAATGCAGCTATTCCATAAATTGCACTTGATAATATGGTATTCTGCAAAAATGGCAGGGCCATTATATAGCATGTTATTAAACCGTTAAAATCTAACGCGTACATTCCGGAGCCATACCATACCGCAAAATTAGTAATCAAGTAGAAAGATAGGACGCCTCCACTTATTCCAATAACACCATTCAAAATACTCAGCTTATTTTGAATAAATGTTCCAAATAATACACAAATACTGAGAGCAAAATAAACAACAAATATGCTTGAATGAAACCCAATAAATAAATCGCTCAGTATCATTGCAGATAATGTAATAATATATGCGAAAATCTTTTTGTCTAATACAGCTCCTGCAAAAAATCCCATAGCAAGAATTGGTGTAAAGTTTGGTGGATGGGGTAACAACCTGCTTAAAGCTAAAATTAAAATAATTGAAATACCAAATAGTAAATTTTTATTTATTTTCATTTTCATTTTCATCCTTATATATCTAATAAATTAAAATGTATATTTAAAATCGACAAAGTAATTTCTTTCTGGCAAAGGGTATACATTTGACAGTCCATAATGGGCATCGTCATGAAACGTGCTTGATATAGCATAGTCATAATATTTTTCATTAGTTAGGTTATTTATCCCTATCTTATAATTGTATGGACCACTGGTTTTACTAAGAGAAGTGTTAATTAGGTAATAGTCAGGTATTTTTGGTTCAATATTTTCTTGATCGTTTGAAACATATTTCTCATCGACATATTTAATTCCAAAATTGAAAGATGTACTGTTGTCTATCTGTCTGTCATAATCAATACTAAAAGTAAGTGGAGGAACTAAGGGTACTTTACGCCCTGCTAAGTTTACTGATTGATTTGCAGTACCGTCTGAACCTAGGTAGTTTATTGCTGTATTTGTGCCATACCCATAAGTTTCGTTACCAAGGTAATAAATGATTCCCTCAAATTCAGTGGTGCCAGTACCCATGGATAGCGAGCCACTTGTAAACTCTGCTTCTGTAACATTTATTGATGCCGAAATATTCTGTCTCTGATCGATTATATAATTAAAATCAACGTTTATTCCTTCACGCTCAATTGGATCAAGGTTTGTATTGACTGATTGATCGTACTGTATTTCATTTTTTGTATCCATTTGATAATAACTAGCATTTAAATTCAAAGTCTCATTTTGATACAGAATTCCCAGTTCCACACCCTCGGACTCTTGATCTTCCAAATGGAAAGATCCTGAAGTTGTAGCTTTAATATTCTCATCAATATTTGGGATCCTAAATGACTCAGAATAATTACCATAAAAAGATAAGTTTTTATTTAGCCCTTTTTCAAATCCAAAATTATAGGCATAGTTATTTCTACTGTTATCGTAAGTATCATGATCAATTGTCGTATAAATACTCTCAAACCCTGCGACTGATCTATACACTTCGTCTCTGGCATCTGTTTCAGATCTCTCTTGTCTTGCACCAAATGAAAGGGCTAGGTCATATTGATTATAGAAAATCGTATTTTGTATTAAAAATGCTCTTGTTTTAGAACTGGCATGATATTTATGACCAAGTGCTTCATTTTCTTTTCTGTATCTCTTAGAATTATAAAATGCATGACCTATTTCAAAACCCAAGTTTAATATGTTTGAAAAATCGGTTTCAACATGTCTATTTTCATATCGAAAATTAAATGAATTGCTATCAGTTTCTGTCTTTAAATATCTGTCGCCAGCTACTGGTGTATCGATTGTATTTTCATTACCTGCAAGAAAGGCTTTATCAAGCCTATCTCTATAACCAAGGTTAATAAATATATTATTTAAAGAATTTATTTCATATTCAACATTGGCATTGACTCGAATGTTGTCTGCATCTGCGTAGTCATCTCTTTGATTTGTATTACATGTGTTTCCATTTTTATCTGTAGAGCCTCCAATGTGCTTTGCAGTTCTGCTATTCTCGTAACGATTGCAATAATGATAATTATACACCGCCCCACCTTTCACTCGAGGTCCAGGCAATTCTTGCTCTTTGAATGATGAAAAAAGATCTAAGTTAACTACAGTGTCTTTAATTTTATTCATATAATTGACAACAAAATTTTGATTTTCGTAATCAGCTGCGTCTCTGTAAGTATCACTAGAATTAGCAGAAGCAGAAAAAGATATGGAGCTGTTGTTATCTATTTTTGTACCAGTATTAACGTTAAGCTTTTGTGTATTGTAAGAGCCATATGAGAAACCAACATTATTCTCAGCTATATCATTTTTTGTAACAACATTAATAGATCCCCCTACAGCGCCCGAGCCATAAAGAGTAGCTGATGAGCCGCCTCTCACAATTTCAATCCTATCAATTGAAGTTAAGGGTATATTGGAAAAACTGATGTTAGACATATCTATTTCATTTAACCTAATTCCATTCACAAGAATTAAGACATTTGATTTAGATGCCTCCCCAAAACCTCTCATATCAATCGAAGAATTTGTACCTTCAACGCCATCAAAAAGTCTCCTTATTTCTATACCAGAATACATCTCTAATATTTGGGGAAGATTTTTATCGTAATTATTTTTGAGTTCAGACTCATCAATAATTGTAATGTTTGATCCGGCTAGTCCTGAAGAAAGTCTTGTATATTGATCATTACTGGGCTTAATTAATATCTCAGGAACATCTGCAAAAGCGCAAAATACCAGTAATAAGTATGTTATTAAAAGCGTATTTAATTTTTTAATCATAATTTGTCTCCAGTTTGAAGTCACCGCAAACAAATTTTGTCCAAATGATTATCCCGATCATCTGTGGATGACTATGTTTTGTTGGTAGGTCTCCTGACTTCTATTTCAACATTTAAATACACCTTCCCGAAGATTCAGTGGTATCTGTATTTAAACTCTTTAGTTACAGTTGCGGGTACAGTTGAAGCTTTTAACTTCATTCCCTGTTATTCACTTTACGTGAACCAACATAAAAACTATTGTATATTTGAAATTACAAATCAAGCTAAAAATGGATATTTTTGATAATCAAAAGCCTCTTACATTTAATTTTCGTGAAGAATTGGAAGCTCACTTAATATCTCCAAATGGTTTTAGAGAGTATGACGTCCGTTGGCTTTATCCAGATGAAATCAATAAAAAAGGTCTAGAAATATTTGGTTTTAGTCTTGGAAAATATATTTCCCAAAAAAAAGGGGAAGGCTCTTCAATTGTTGTAGGTCATGATTATAGATCGTACAGCAGTGAAGTTAAATATCACGTAGCAAAAGGACTTATAACAAGTGGGTTAAATGTCATTGACATAGGCTTAGCACTATCGCCAATGGTTTATTATGCGCAGCACTACCTGAACACTGATAGTCTTGCAATGATAACGGCGAGCCATAATGAAAATGGTTGGACTGGTATAAAATGTGGGATTGAAAAGTCACTTACATTCGGTCCTGATGAAGTAAAAGAAATAAAAGGCATTGTTGATAATTCAAATGATTTTAAGGCAGAAGAAAATGGAAATTATGAATTTAGAGCAAGTGTACGCGAGATATACTTGGAATATCTTAAAAGTAACCAAACAACAAATAGAAAGATAAAAGTTGTAATTGCTTGTGGCAATGGAACTGCTGGTGCATTCGCTCCTGAATTATTAAGAAGTCTTGGTTGTGAGGTGGTTGAGCTGCATTGTGATCTGGACTTTAATTTTCCAAATTATAATCCTAATCCGGAAGACTTAATTATGCTTAATGATCTGTCAAAAAATGTAAAAGAAAACGATGCGGATGTTGGATTTGCTTTTGACGGCGATGGCGATCGGTTTGGAGTTGTTGATGATAAAGGGAATGAAATATTTTCTGATAAGATAGGTTTAATGTTAGCCGAATATTTGTCTGAGAAACATGCTAACTCCAAGTTTGTTATTGATGTAAAATCGACTGGTTTATTTTTTAATAATGAAATTTTGAAAAAAAATAATTGTATTGTTGATATGTGGAAGACTGGTCACTCACATATGAAAAGACGAGTTAATGAAATAAATGCTTTATGTGGTTTTGAAAAAAGTGGTCATTTTTTCATTGGTAAACCTCTAGGACTGGGCTTTGATGATGGTTTGAGGTCAGCTTCTATGATGATTGAATATTTAGATCACCATAAAGATAAAAGTATGTCGGAACTATATTTAAAGTTGAATACTTCCTATCAATCTCCAACTATGGCGCCTTTCTGCAAGGATGAGGAAAAATATGCGATCGTAGATGAAATAACAGAAAAAATAATTCAAGACCAAAAAAATAAAACAAAAGTTACCGATTGTGAAATTGTTGAAACAAATACGGTAAATGGTATCAGGTTTAGTTTATCCAATGGTTCATGGGGATTAATCAGAGCATCATCAAATAAGCCATCTTTAGTTATAGTTATTGAGAGCCTTGTTTCAAATGAAGAAGTAGAAATGATTTTTAAATACATAAACACACTTTTAAATGAAACTGGTAAAGTTGGAGAATTTGACCAAAAACTATGATGTTAGTGATGTCCATTCAATAAAGAAGCGAATGGACATAAATAAGATAAATAAACCAAAAATAAAACTTAATTTACCTTTGGAAAGATAATGGGCAAATCTTACTCCTAAAGGGGCGCCAATAATTGTCATGGGCGTTATTAAAATTAAACCTACTAAACTTACGTATCCATAAGTAAGAGGTAACGATACATTGTTTTGAATTCCCGCTATGATGAAACCAATTGTACCAGGAACAGCAATTATTGTTCCAATACCAGCAGCGGTTCCAATGGCACGGTGTATATCGAAGTTATAAAGTTTTAAGATGGGTATACTTATTGAGCCGCCACCAACACCTATTATTACGGATAAAAAACCAATTGTTGATCCATACCCATGACCTTTTAAATTGTTTGGAAATTTATCTGCAAATCTCCATTCATCTTTCCAAAAGAAAAATTGAAGAGCAACAAAAAATAAAATTATAGAATAAATTAGTATTAGGCTGCTGCCTTTAAGAAATGATACTGCTATCGAACCAAAAATCACTCCGATCAATAATGACAAAAAAATAAATTTTAAAAAATCTAAATTGACTGAACCTCTTCTGTGATGATTTATGGCTGATATAATTGAAATTGGTACAATATTTGCAAGAGAAGTTCCAACAGCTAAATGCATCCTTATACTCTCATCTACTTCTGCCAGTGTGTAGATATAGTATAGAGCAGGCACAACAACTACACCTCCTCCAATTCCAAAGAGTCCTGCAATAAATCCAGCAAAAATACCAGTACTTACCAATAACATTACAGAAAATAGCAAGTCGCCAGAGGCAACATTGCTAAATATCGTTGTAAACACTTAGAGCTTAGTTTTTGCCAGAAGGAAGTTCGTTAAAAGGAACTTTTTTATCAGCTCTATCATCCTGTGGTAAACCGAGAACGCGCTCTGCAATGATATTTCGAAGAACTTCATCTGTACCGCCAGCAATTCTCATTGCCGCAGAGAAAAAGTATCCATTTTGAAACAAGTTCTTTAATACAGGGTTTTGATCGTGATGAACCATTCCTGCTGAGTCCATTAATTCAAGTGCATAGGCTGAAACATCTTGCATTTTTGATGCTGTAACAAGTTTGCTTATTGATAGCTCTGGGCCAGGTGTTTGGCCTTTTGATAAAGCGGTAATACTTCTAAATTTTGTGTATTGCAAACCACGAGATTGAACATACCAGTCAGCCATTTTTTGTCTTACTTCACTATTCTTAATTGCAAGACCATCCTCCACTTCTAATTCCTTCGTTGCTTCAAATATTTGATCAAAGTCAAGCCCAGGAGGGTCGCCTACTGCCAGTCTTTCATTCATTAATGTAGTAAGCGCAACTTTCCAGCCTTCACCTTCTCCACCTAATCTTTGACTATCAGGAATTCTTACATCATTAAAAAAGACTTCGTTAAAATTTGAAGTGCCTGAAATTTGCTTGATTGGTCTTACTTCTATTCCAGGTGTTTTCATATCTAAATAAAAATAAGTAAGGCCTTTATGCTTTAACGCAGATGGATCAGATCTGGCAACTATCATTCCATAATCAGCAAAATGCGCCCCAGATGTCCAGACCTTTTGCCCATTTAAAACCCATTCATCGCCATCCTTTTCTGCCTTCATTTTTATTCCAGCTAAATCCGATCCTGCTGATGGCTCTGAAAATAGTTGGCACCATATTTCTTCACCTGTAATCATTTTAGGTAAGTATCTTTTTTTATCTTCATCTTTACCCCACACCATCATTGTCGGGCCAAGCATGCCAATTCCAATTTCAAAATAACCAGAAGGTACTAAATAATCATGTTCCTCTTGAGAATAGATAACTTGCTGTATAGGCGAACCACCATATCCACCAAACTCTTTTGGCCATAAAATAGCAGCAAACCCTGCTTCAGCTTTTTTCTTTTGCCATACTTTAGCTCGCTCTAAGGCCTCCTGAGCTGCTTCTTTACCACCCTTTACTGTTTCAGGAGCTCCTGCAACAGCAATCTGAGGACTTTTATCATTAGGCTTATCAGAAATTATTGATCTTTTTTCTGCATTTGCCTCAAGAAAGTCCCTCGCTTCTTTTCTAAATGCAGCTTCCTGCTGTGAATCATTAAAGTCCATAACTAAACTATATTCCTTTTCTCAAGATTTGAAATTAAATTTTCTTTCCATTGTCTTGTACTGCCAATATTTAAAGAAAGTAGTTTTGATCTACGATAAAACAAGTGGCAATCATAATCCCAGGTAAAGCCAACTCCTCCATGAATCTGAATATTCTCTTTTGCAGCATAATTAAAGGCATCAGAGGCGCTGACTCTAGCTCCAGCTGCCGCAACTGGCAATTCATTGGAGTCAGTGCTCAAAGCCCATGCCCCATAGTATGCATTTGATCTAGCTAATTCAATTTTAACATACATATCTGCCATTTTATGCTTTAAAGCCTGAAATGAACCAATCTGTCTTCCAAAAGCAAATCTTTCCATTGAATACTTTTTTGCTTCATCCAGAGAAACCTGCGCTCCTCCTACTTGCTCAAAAGAATACAAAACTGCCGCTCTATTGAATATATTTTCTGTCATATCCCATGCCATACCTTGCTCACCGAGCAATTCGGCTTTTACATTTTCAAATTTAATACTGCACGCAGGTCGCGTCGGATCAATTGTTTCAAGGCTTGTTTTGCTTACTCCATCTTGATGTAAATCAACTATGTATAATGAAAGTGAATTTCTATTTCCTTTATTATCGCTGTTGGCAGCAATTATTAGATAATCAGCGGTCTCTCCATCACTTACAGGTGATTTGTAGCCATTAATTTTTTCTGATGAATATTCTGTTTTTACATTTGATGGTTTTGGAGTCCCATTTGTTTCGGATAGGGCAAACGTACCTATTTTTTCACCTGATGCAATCAAAGGTAAGAATTTTTTCTTTTGATCTTCAGATCCATAGTTTTTAATAAATTCTGCAAATAAATATATTGAGGATGAGAATGGTGTGGGTGCTAGAGATCTTCCTAATTCTTCTGCTATGACGCATAGTTCCAACATACCGAGACCAAGTCCACCATATTCCTCTGGAATTGCAGTTCCAGTCCAACCCATTTCAGATATTTGTGACCATAGTTCTTTATGATAATGCAGTTGATCGTCATCAAGAATTGTTCTTACTGATTTACGGTCACACTTATCGAATAAAAATTTTCTAGCTTGATCACGTAGAAGTTTTTGATCATCTGAAAAATCAAAATTCATTTTAGCTACTAATCTTTTGTACCGTTTTCTTCTTGAGCTACTGTCTCAGTTTCAGGAGCTATATCGATACTTTCTGAAACCTCTTCTGCTTCAATGCTGTTGACTTCAGTTTCCTCAACCTCAGATACATTCATGGACTCACTTGGTGATGTAGGCTCTTCTGTTGACGCTGAACTTTCTACATCATTCATCATATCAATTTCAGAATTTTCTTGTTCAATTTTTTCAAGTTCATCATCGCTTGGAACTATTTCATCAGAGGATGGTTGTGGTTGAATAACTTCTTCAATTGGCTTTGCTCTAGTTTCTACTCTTGGTGAACGAGCAGTAAATTTTCTCGTAGCCGATTTTTCCATTTCTGACTTTGATAAACCACCTTGATACATTTGTCTGAAAGTATCATTATCAACTTCTTCTAGCTCTTCCTCTTCTTCATAATCAGGTATTTGTCTAAGCTTCGAAACAATACTTTCCTCTAACTCTTCAGCAGTTATTTTTGACTCTCCAATTTCTCGAAGAGCAATAACAGGTTTTTTATCATTTTCAGGATCAACAGCTGGGGCAGCTCCTCTACCTAATTGAACAGCTCTTTCCTTAGCTAATATGACTAAATCGTATTGGTTATTCACCAACTTTATACAATCTTCAACAGTAATTCGTGCCATAAGAATATTTGGAATTGATGTTGCTTTTTATTGAAATATATAAATAAATCAAGCTGAAAGTGTAATTTATTAAGCAAATGGCCCAATTTAAAGAAAACACTGAATATATAGGTAGTCCATGTGTAAAAATTTGTAAGTATAAAAAAGACTTCATGGATGGGAACGTTTGCATTGGTTGTTTTAGGGAACGGTTTGAAATAACCAATTGGGTAAAAATGAGCAACTCTGAAAAGCAGTTAGTAATAGAAGATACTATAGAAAGAAAAAAAAAATTTTTAAAAAATCATGTTTGATATTAGCTGGACGTGTAAAAATACTTGGCAGAAAGCAAGCTATAATACAATGTGGTGTTTAATAGGCTGCAGCATTGGTGACTTTGGAACAATTTATTACTTTCAAATCATTGATCACTCTTTATCTATATATGTGGTGATGTTGCTTGCAATAGTAAATGGTTTAATTACAAGCATTATATTAGAAACCTTAATTCTAATGAGAACATTTGTTTTTGCCGAAGCAATTAGTATTGCATTTAAAATGAGTTTCATCAGCATGCTTAGTATGGAAATAGCTATGAATGCTACAGACTTAATATTTGCTGGCGGAGTTCTCACTATTACAATAATTCCTTTTATGCTGCTTGTGGGTTTTATTACCCCGCTTCCATATAATTATTACAGACTCAAAAAATATAACGAGTCATGTCACTAAAATAATGATAAAAGAAAATGTCAAAATTGACACTGGTAAGATCGTAACCTACAGAAGATCAAAAAAAACAAATGATATACTATATTTTTCTCATGCTAATGGTTTCTGTGGACAAGTATATACTGACCTTTTAAATAAAATTGATAGTTCATACGAGGTCATTACATATGATATGCGTGGTCATGGTGAAACCGATTTAATTGCAGATTCTAGGAAACTAAAATCATGGTATACTTTCAGAGATGATTTAGAACAATTGGTACAAAAACATAATAAGCCGGTGACTTTGTCAGGCCATTCAATGGGGGGTACTGCAAGTTTGCTGCTCGCTCTCTCAAAACCTAAATTAGTAAAGAAACTAATTCTCATAGATCCAGTGGTATTACCACTACGTTATATCATTTCATATAAGCTTTTGCAGATTGTTAATCTTGCTCATTTAGCAAGTCCTCTTTCAAAAAATGCTTTGATTAGACGTAATTTGTGGGATAGCGAAGCCGAAGCTCATAAGTATTTTTCTAGTAAACCTCTTTTTAAAAATATCAGTGGAAAGATAATAACAGACTATGTGCAACATGGACTTAAAAAAAATGGCCAAAATAAATATGTATTAAAATGTGACCCACACTGGGAGTCAGCTTGCTTTAAGCTTACCTCGCACGAGGTTTGGTTTGATTTAAAGAAAATAAATATTCCAATTAAGATTATACTCACACCTAACAGTATTGTCTGTAATGAGACAAGTCAGAATAGAATTAAAAAATTAAATCCTCAAACTGAAATTTGTTTTATTGATGAAACATCCCATATGCTCCCACTTGAAAAAACTGAGGATGTTGCAAGTGAAATTAATAATTTTCTCACCTAACTAAATCTGTTCTTAACAAAACAAATAAGGTATGTTTAGTAAATGGAAAATTTTGTAAATTTAGTATCATCCGTATGGAACCAAGGGGTTTTTGGTATCGATCTGAACAATATTTTAGTTGCAATAGTAATACTCTTAATTTTTATAATTTTGAGATCAGTTTTTTCAAAAATTGTGATAGGTAGATTGAAAGTTCTTGTAAAAAAATCTAAGACTAAGATAGATGATGCAATGCTTGAGGCTTTTGATGGCCCTCTCAGATTTTTTCCTGTAGTAATCGGTGTCTACATAAGCACTCAGTATTTAAATTTAAATACAACTCTTGAACTGTTTGCTGCGAATTTAAATCGTTCACTCATAACAATTCAAATATTTTGGTTTTTATACAAAATTATTGATCCGATTTCATCATTTGTTCACAAATTGGGAGAATTGCTAACAAATGATCTTATAGATTGGGGAGTAAGAATTTTAAAATTCTTCATATTTGTGATTGGGGCAGCTGCGGTTTTAGAAATATGGGGAATAAAGGTTGGACCAATTTTAGCTGGACTTGGACTTCTTAGTGTAGCTGTGGCTTTAGGTGCCCAAGATTTGTTTAAAAATCTAATATCAGGGATTTTAATTTTATTAGAGAAACGATTCCAAAATGGAGATTGGATTAAAGTTGAAAACATTGTTGAAGGGGTAGTAGAAAAAATAGGTTTTCGATCCACATTAGTTAGAAGATTTGATTCTTCACCTGTTATGGTTCCAAATTTTAATTTTGCTGAAAATGCTGTCACAAATTTCAGCAATATGAAAAGTAGGCGTATATATTGGAATATTGGCTTAGAATACAGGACAACACGTGACCAATTAAGAAAAATTAGAGACGAGATAGATGACTATATCACAAGCGATGGTAATTTTGTTAAATCTTCCGAACAGCCATTGTTCATAAGAATTGAAAAGTTTTCAGATAGCTCAATTGATTTGTTAATTTACTGTTTTGCAACAACTACAAATTGGGGTGAGTGGTTAGAGATCAAAGAAAAATTAGCTTTAGAAATAAAAGAAATTGTTGAAAAAAATGGCGCTGGCTTCGCTTTCCCTTCTCAATCAATTTATATTGAGAAAAATTAAAAAGATTCGCCTTCGAAAAGCTTCTGGGTATTCAATTTATCATTTTGAAAATATATTTTTTTGGCTTTTTCTGCTGCAGTTTCCTTTCTATCAATTACTTGAAATAAGTAATCTAAGTGAACGGTTTCATCATCTCCATATAAATTTTTCTTAGATCTTCTCTTGAGTCCCTCAAATGAAATATTTAGAAGTTTCTCTGCTAATTCCCAGCCAGTTTTATTTTTGTATGTAGAATTGAGTCCATTTGATAGAACATCACTCCTAAATTTAATTAAATCGTCATATTCAAATTCACTAATCAATTTGAAAGTTTCTTCTAATGAGTCTTCTTGATATAAGATACCCGACCAAAAAGCTGGTAAAGCACAGAGCGTGTCGTAACTTCCTGCATCAGCACCTCTCATTTCAATAAAAGTTTTTAATCTCACCTCAGTAAAGATAGTAGAGATATGATTTATCCAATCTTCAATTAAAATATCATCGGGAGCAAATTGATTATTTTTTCCATCTAAAAGGTTTTGGAATGTATATTTTGTACAATTATGATAATTATTATTTCTGATAATTGCGTATACGGGAATTTGCAAAGCATAATCGACGTATTCCTCAAAGCTCAAAGTTTCTTCAGTCAAAAACTTTGGAATACCAGTTCTGTCTGCATCAGTTTTTGTCCAAACATACCCTCTATAAGTTTCAAAACCAGAAAGCTTTCCATTTTTAAATGGAGAATTTGAAAATAATCCTGTAACAATTGGCTGAACGAATGCTGATACATTAATTTTTCTTTGCATATCACTTTCTGAAATATAGTCGAAATTTGCTTGAACTGTTGCCGACTGATACATCATTTCTAGACCTAGTCCAGATAGAGATTTCATATAAGGAGTCATAATTTCTGAATATCTTTTCTTTGGAACCATTGGCACATCTTTTAGCTCACCAATTGGAAAGAAGCCCAGTCCTAAAAAGCCAATATTATATTTTTCTTCTAATTTTTTTGTAAATGCGAGGTGATTATTTATTTCCTTACAAGTTTCGTGGATCGTTTTAAGGGGTGCTCCAGATAATTCAAATTGACCGCCAGGCTCAAGTGTTATACTTGCCTTATCTTTATTGAGTGCAATAATATTTTCATTCTCTTTTACTGGTGTCCAACCATCCATCATAAAGTCGTCAAAAATTGATTTAATACTTACATCGCCGCTGTAGGAAACTAAACTAAGATCACTTTTGTGATAAATAAATTTCTCATGTTCGGTACCTATTTTAATTTCAGAGGTGTTCTTAATACCGTTTTCAAAATATTTTATCAGATCACTTTTGTTAAGCATTATAAATTTTGTCCATAATAATTGAAGTCGCGGTAATTGCAGCAGTTTCTGATTTTAAAATATTTGGCCCAAGTGTAACACCAATAAATTTTTTCTTTGATTTTAAACTTTCATACTCTTTAGCTGAAAAATCTCCTTCAGGTCCTATGATTATACCAATTGCTTCATTTTTGGTCAGTTTTCTATTCTTTATTTTTTCTTCATTATTATCTAACGAGCAATATAAATAATCTGCTAAAGAGTTATCATTAATCATAGTGGTAAATGATATAGGTTTATTAATTTCTGGTATCTTATTACGATTAGACTGCTCACACGCTTCAACAGCAATAAGTCTCATTCTTTCAAAATTTATATTCTTCATATTAGTTCTTTCCATAATTACTGGTTGAAAAATTGAAATTCCGATTTCTGAGCACTTTTGTATCATTATTTCAAGAGGTGTACGTTTTATAGGAGAAAAAAATAGAGTTATATTATGATCTTCACTTTCGATTTTTTTTTGATCAATTATTTCTAATTCACATGTATTTTTTGTAATATTGATAACTTTTGTTAAACAAAGTAGCTCACGATTGAAAACTGAAACATAGTCACTTTTTTTTGTTCTCAAAACACTCTTTAAATAGTGTATCTGGTTAGCATCAAGAATGATTTGATCGTTCGAATTTATTTTTTTATCTACAAAAATTCTGTTTTTAATTTTTTTCATATATATATTGGTTATAACACTATTTATTTTATAAAGATAAGTTGAAAAAATATTCACAATTATTGCGATTAGAGCAGCCCGTTGGTTTTTTTCTGCTAATGTTGCCGTGTTTTTGGGGCGTGCTCGCTGCCTCGAATTCCTATCAACACTTATGGAGCAATATTTACTTATTTCTTATTTTTGCAATTGGATCAATTGTTATGAGATCGGCTGGATGTATCATAAATGATTTTTTTGATAAAGATTTAGATAAGCATGTATCTAGAACATCTCAAAGACCACTCGCTAGTGATGCAATTTCTTCTTTTGAAGCCTTCATAATTTTTTCAATACTTAATTTGATTGGTCTGGCTATATTACTATCTCTAAATTTGCTCGCCATTATTATTGGTTTAATTGCTTTTATGTTATTTATTTTTTATCCTTTAATGAAAAGAATAACGTATTGGCCTCAACTTTTTTTAGGCATAACTTTTAATATTGGCTGTTTGATAGGATATGCTGCAATTGAAAATCAATTAAATTTTCAAATTATGATTTTATATCTCTCTGGTATTTTTTGGACTTTAGGCTATGACACAATATATGCTCACCAGGATCGTGAGGATGATTTAAATATTGGAATAAAATCGACTGCAATTTTATTCGGTAATAATACAAAACAATGGATCATTATTTTCTATAGCTTGATGGTATTGTGCTTGATATTATTTGGTTTATTGCATGATCAAAATATTTACTATTTTATTTTATTGATATTCGTTAGTACCCATTTGTTTTACCAGATAAAAAGACTAGATATAGAAAACAAGGACAATTGTTTAAATATTTTTAAAAGTAACCAATACTTAGGTTTGATGGTTGCCCTGACTTTATTTATAGGTATTTTATAAAAATGAATTTTGAAGAAACTGCTCAAAATATAATAGATTTAACTCTTAAAGCAGGCGCATCAGATTGCGATGTTGTTCTTGCTAAGTCCTATGGTAAGTCAATAAGTTGTAGATTTCAAAAAATAGAAGATTTAGATGAGTCCAATGAAAAAACAATAGGTATTAGAGCATTAGTTGATCAACGCCAAGCGTTTGTTTCATCGTCAGATATTGAGACTGGAAATATTGATAAACTTGTTTCAAAATGTGTTGAAATGGCAAAATTGGCTCCAATTGATGATACTGCTGTACTTGGAGACAGTTCTATGTTTGAACACGATGCAATTGATTTAGATTTATTTGAAAAAGACGAAGTAAATACTGAAAAACTTATTGATGCTGTCAAGGAGTGTGAAGATGCAGCTTTGTCAGTAAAAGGTATTACAAATTCAGAGGGAGCTGGGGCTTCTAGTTCCAAGGGAGAGTTCTATCTTGCTACAAGTAATGGTTTTCAAGGTGGATATCAATCATCAAGCAGTTCGGTATCTTGTTCAGTTCTCGCTGGACAGGGTCAGGACATGGAGAGAGATTACGAATATGCTGTGAAAAGACACTCAAGTGATTTACCAAGTGCAAACGAAATAGGATTATCTGCTGCAAAAAAAACTCTCAAAAGGCTTAACGCCAAAAAAATCAGTTCAACAAAATTGCCTGTTGTTTTTGATAAACGAATAAGTAATGACTTATTGGGCTATCTAGCAAGTTCAATATCAGGTACTTCAATAGCTAGAGGTACAAGTTTTCTAAAAGATAGTTTAGGAAAACAAATATTTAATAAAGACGTAACAATCATAGATGATCCAGCGATTAATAGAGGGCTTGGATCAAAACCATTTGATGGTGAAGGTATTAAAGTGAAGAAAAGAGAGTTAGTTACAAACGGCAAACTCAATACTTGGATTTTAAATACATCAACTGCAAAAAAATTAGGATTAAAAACTACTGGAAACGCATCAAGATCAGTTGGTTCACCACCAGGTGTATCAACCTCTAATTTATACATGACAAATGGTTTAAAAAGTTACGATGATATTTTATCCTCTATTAGTTATGGTTTTTATGCGACTGAATTGATTGGTATGGGAGTTAATTTAGTAACTGGCGATTACAGCATGGGGGCGAGCGGTATGCTTATTGAAAAAGGAGAAATTACGCATGCAGTAAGCGAAGTAACAATTGCTTCAAATCTAAAAGAAATATTTATGAATTTATCAGCAGCAAACGATTTAGAATTCAAATACCGCACCAATGCCCCAACAGTACTTATCGAGAGTATGACTTTAGCTGGAAAATAAGAGTTTTAGCCATTTATCAATATTTAGATTTAAATTTTTGATAATAGTATTATGAATACCTCTTCATGACAGGATCGCAAATACTAATCAGGCTGTTTAAGGATAGTATTAAACCCTATACAATTAGACTGTTCAGTTCTCTATTTTTTATGGTCATCATAGCACTTGCAACTGGAGCAACTGCTTGGCTTTTGGATCCTGCAATTGATAAAATTTTTCTGGATAAAGATGAGTCAATGCTCTTATTAATTCCGATTGCAATAATATTAACCCTATTTATTAAGAGTGTAGCTACTTACATACAAATAATATTATTGAATGGAGTTGCTCAGAATATTATTGCTGATACACAAATAAAACTTTTTAAGAAAATTATAAATGCAGATCTTGCCTGGTTGCATAAAATTCATTCAGCTAAAATAATATCGAATTTCTTATACGATGTTACATTGTTACAAGATTCTGTAAGTAGTAGTTTGGCAAATGGAGTAAAAGATATACTCACATTGATTTGTCTGGTTGGTGTTATGTATTATCAAGATTGGCAGCTAGCAACAATCTCAATAATTGCTTTTCCGTTGGTTGGGATACTCACTAGACGTTTAGGAAAAAGAATAAAAAAAGCCTCAACAGAAACACAAGAGGAAACTGGTGTTCTTGCTTCTATATTATCTGAAAATCTAGATGGAACAAGAATTGTAAAAGCCTATCAACAGGAAACTCAGGAAATAGAAAAGCTTAGTAAATCCGTATTTCGAAGAATGCAAAAAATTTTGAAAGGTATTAATGCAAGAGGTGCTGCATCTCCATTTGCAGAATTTCTGGCAGGTTTCGGTATCGCTGGCGCACTCTACTATGCAGGTTTAAGAGGACTGCAAGGTGAATTGGCTTTAAACGAATTTGTATCATTTTTGGGAGCAATGATGCTCGCTTTTCAACCTCTAAGACGCCTAGCTCAAATAAATGCAACCTTGCAAGAGGGATTTGCAGCAGCAATTAGAGTGTTTGGACTACTTGACCAAAAAAGCTACATTAATGAGAAGCCCAACGCATCTGATCTATCTCTCAGTAAATCAGATGTATCTTTTGAAAATGTAACTTTATCCTATGAAGGGCAAAAAAACTCAGCTTTGAAAGAAATTAGCTTAAAAGTCCCACACGGTAAAACAACCGCTTTGGTTGGACCAAGTGGATCAGGCAAATCATCAATTCTAAATCTTATACCAAGATTTTATGACCCTGATACAGGAAGTGTAAAAATTGATAACCAAGATATAAAAGAATTATCAATTGCATCAGTAAGATCTTCTATCGCATTAGTAAGTCAAGAGCCTATTTTATTTGATATGTCTATTCATGATAATATTTTATATGGTAAGCCAGACTCTTCTGATGATGAAGTCATCAAGGCTGCAAAAGCAGCTGCGGCGGACGATTTTATCAATGAGCTTCCAGATAAATATAAAACTGTAGTAGGTGAAAAAGGTTATAGTTTATCGGGTGGGCAAAAACAGAGGATTTCAATTGCAAGAGCCTTTCTAAAAGACGCACCAATACTTTTACTCGATGAGGCTACCTCAAGTCTTGATACAGAATCTGAACATCTAGTTCAAAAAGCGATAAGTATACTCATGAAGGATAGAACTACTCTCGTAATAGCTCATAGACTCAGTACGATTATAAATTCAGATCAAATAATTGTTTTGGATTCAGGTAAGGTTATAGAAACTGGTACTCATGAAGAATTATTAAATAAAGATGGCATTTATAAAAAATTATATGAGCGCGAATTTTAAAAGCTGATGATAAAATATATTGCTGGATTTAAATTAACCCAATTATTAATCTCCTTGTTTGGATCACTATACGTATTATTTGTTTATAAGACATCAACAATCAATTTAAAGAATAGAAAAAATATTGATAGGTTATTTAAAAAAAATGAGTCATTCATTTATGCATTTTGGCATGATCAACTTTTAATTTGTCCTCTTACATGGCAAAGTGAATTTGAGATAAAAGTATTAATCTCTAAGCACAGAGACGGCGATATAATAGCTAAATTAATATCAAAACTTGGATTTAAGGCTATTAGAGGATCGACCCACAAATCTGGTAAAACTAAGAATAAAGGTGGTCTGACATCAGCGCGCCAAATGATAAAATCTCTTAAAAACGGTATTTCAATTGGAATCTCGCCCGACGGTCCTAAAGGGCCACGCCACAAGGTCAGCGACGGCATCCTGAGCATCTCCCGTCTAAGTAATTCATCGATACTTCCTGTAGGAATAGGTTTTAAAAAAAAATGGGTACTGAATACTTGGGATAAATTTATTATACCGAAACCATTTAATCAAATCACGATAATCTGGGGTGAAGCAATTCCAGCCATAAAAAATGAAAAAAGTATTAATCAGACTAAGAATAAATTAGAAAGTAAAATGGAAAATTTAACCAAAAGAGCAAATAGAAATAATTAATAATGCTACCTTATTATAGTTATAAGTTAATTACGACACTCATAAGACCATTTATTGTTTTCTATATTCTTATTAGAATTTCAAAGGGTAAAGAAGATAGATTAAGGGTAACAGAAAGATATGGAATAAGTAATATTGAGAGAAAAGACGGTAAAGTCATATGGTTTCATGCCGCTAGTATTGGAGAAAGTTTATCAATATTACCTTTACTAAAAAAATTAAACGCTGATAAATCCATTGATCAAATAATTCTTACTACCGGGACACTTACTTCTGCAAACATCCTCAAAGATAAATTATCAAAAAAAATTGTACATCAATTTATGCCATTTGATATTCCATCTTATATACATAAGTTTCTAAATCACTGGAACCCTTCTTTGGCTGTATTTGTCGAGTCTGAAATTTGGCCTAACTTTCTAACTGAGCTTAAAAAAAGAAATGTATGTTCTCTAATTGTTAATGGAAGAATGACAATTAAAAGTTTTAAGAGATGGTCAATGCTCAGTGGATCATCAAAAAATCTATTTTCTAAAATTACTGCATGTTGTACTCAAAACAGTGATAGTGCTTTTTTTTATGAGAAGTTAGGTATTAAAAATACTATTAATACAGGAAATCTTAAATTTGCCTATAAACCTGATGAAATTATTTCAGATGAACTAAAAAAACTGAAATCCTTTACAAAGAAACGTAAAATATTTCTTGCAGCCAGTACACATCCTGGAGAGGAAGAAATAATTAAAAACATTACACTTAATTTAAAAAAAACCGTAAAAGACCTTCTAACAATTATTGTGCCCAGACACGTAACTAGAAAATCATTTTTTTCATCATCTAAAGGACTTGGCTTATCAATCAGATCAAAGAAAGAAAAGATCAATGATCGAACATATTTATATCTTGCTGATACAATAGGAGAATTGAACATATTTTATAGTTTAGCAAATATCGTTTTTATTGGAGGCAGTTTAGTGCCACATGGCGGACAAAATCCTATAGAAGCTGCTTATTTAGGTAAAAAAATATATCATGGCAAAAATATAGAGAATTTCATTGATGTTTACGATGTTCTTAATCAATTAAAATTTACTCAACAGGTAGAAAATGAACGACAGCTAGAGCATTACGTTAAAGAAGCGTTAGCTAACCCAAAGTCTATAAATAAGGATATTAATATAAATAGACTAAAAAAAGAAGGTGATGATACAGTAAGTAAAGTACTGGACGTTATTTATCAATATTTATAGTTGCGCATGGAAAAAATAATATTGAATATATGGTATTCCAATCAAATTTTTTATAGATTGGTATCGTACGTACTTATTCCAATATCTTTATTATATATATTAATCTTTTATTTAATCAGAGTTTTCAAAACTGAATACAAAATTGATATCCCAATTATATGTATTGGTAATATAAACTTGGGTGGCACTGGAAAGACCTCAACTCTTTTAGAAATTATTAAACATTTCAAAATTAATAACAAAAATATTTGTGTATTATTAAAAGGATATGGCGGTAAAAAAACAATGTTTAAAAAAGTATCACCAGATGAGTCAGCGGTCCTAGTGGGTGATGAGGCAATTCTCTATTCAAATCATGTACCTACTTATATTTCGACGAACCGTAAGTTAGCTGTGAAAAAAATTTTAGATGATGTTAAACCTGATTTTATTTTACTTGATGATGGTTTCCAAGATAAGTCTCTTTTTAAAGATAAAAACATTTTGATGGTAAATGGGGAACGTGGTTTTGGAAACGGATTATGTTTGCCAGCTGGACCATTAAGAGAATTAATTAAGCCTGCGTTAAAAAAAGCCCAGTTTTTAATTATTGTTGGCGATGATAAAACAAAAATTAAAAGTATGTATAAAAATATAAATATTGATACCCTTACTGCTTCGATAAAACCATTATATGTCGACAAAAATAAAGAATATTTAGCTTTTAGCGGTATTGGAAACAATCAAAGCTTCTTTAATACACTTATCGATAATAATTGCAACGTACTTAAAACAGTTGAATTTCCAGATCATCACTTTTTTTCTGAAAATGATCTTAACAAACTTAAAAAAACTGCATCAGAAAGAAATCTTTCACTTATTACGACTGAAAAAGATTTAGTTAGAATTCCTAAAGAAAAAAGGGGGGGGATTGAATGTTTAAGAGTGGAGATAAAATTACATAATATGGACGAATTTATGAATAAACTGGTTAACTAACTCTTATGAAGATTTTTCTAAAAAGATATATTCGATATCCCTCCGAATTTATTCTATTTGTTTTTTTCTATTTTTTATTCAAATTACTACCTCTTTCCATTGCTAGAAAACTAGGAGTTAGTATAACGACAAGCTTAGGCCCCTTATTTACAATTAATAAATTAGTTAAAAAAAATTTAAGAATTGCTTTTAAGGATAAAGATGAAAAATGGATTAATACTAAAGCAAAAAAAGTATGGGAAAATTTAGGGCATACAATAGCTGAATACTCACATCTCAAAAAAATATTAAAAGATAAAATTAATGTAATTGAAAATGATCTTTATAGAGAAGCCTTCTCGGGTAGCGAAAGATCAATCATCATATCTGCTCATAATTCAAATTGGGAAATACCAGGAATGTCCATAAGAAAAACAATGCATCGAGCATCTGCGATTGTTAGAGAACCTAACAATCCTCTAATTAATTTTGTTTTAAAGCAACTTAGAGACAAATATAGTCTTAGATGTTTGAGTAAAAACAGAATAGGCACAAAACAGTTACTTAATAATTTTAAAAATGGTGAGTCAATTGCCCTGTTAGCTGATCTTCAGTTATCGTCAGGTATTAACCTTAATTTTTTTGGAAAAAGAATGAAGTTTTCATCTTTACCTGCGCAACTTGCCCTAAAATCTGGATGTAAAATATTTTTAGGATGGCCTATAAGAAAAAATGATGGAAAATTTGAATTTGAAATTCATCAATCAATACATGCCAGCGATTATATAGATTCTTTAGATAACGTGGAGAAAATATCGAAAATTATTATTACTTATTATGAAAGCATGATTAAGAAATACCCTGAACAATATTTTTGGTTTCATAATAGGTGGAAACTGGACTGATTTTTATTTAATTTTCTAATAACAAAAGTGGATCAACATAAGTATTAAAAACCATCACACCCCAATGTAGATGTGGTCCGGTTGACCTGCCTGTTGATCCTACTTTGCCTATTATATCTTTTTTGCTAACTTTTTGATTCACTGCAACATTTACGGAAGACAAGTGGGCGTAAATAGATTTTACTCCATGTCCATGATCAATGATTATTGTGCCTCCGGTATAATATAAATCACTTTCGGCATGAATAACTATTCCTTCATTACAAGACATTACTGGTGTTCCTTCATCAGCAGCAATATCAATACCCCTATGTGGGCTTTTTGCTTTACCATTAAGAATTCTCTGGCTGCCAAAAACTCCACTGATAATGCCAGTTGTTGGTTGAATAAATTCTTCCTTAAAATATGTCAAATCCATGTCTAATTTCTTCGCTTCTTTTATTACTTCATTTTCAGCAATAATTCGCTTTATGATATTATCATCAAGAGGCGTAACCATCTGTTCAGGTAAGCCATCAATTCTTTGAATATCATAATCTTTTTTTTCGATAGATATTTGGTGGATTAAGAAAATACCATCACTGTTGCTGTACGTAACATTTATTGGCTCTATCTGCTCTCGAGATATTGGGAAAACATAGTATCCATCATGACTGATTTTAATCGGCTGTCCATCAACAAAGATCTCATTTGCTTCATTATTTTGACCTATAACAAGACTTCCTTGTGGAAAACTTTTAGAAAGTTCAGATGAAAACGCGCATACGTTAAAACAAAATAAAAGAAGAAAAACTCTATTTATTAAGACCATTAAGCTCTTTATATCTGTTAAGCGCAACTTCAGGAGATGCATAGACTTCTTGAAGCTCTACGTTCCAATACTTAAGATTTTCAAGTGTAATTTTTTCTCCCGTTATTGAACATTCCACAAAATCACCGAGTGTCTTAACTTGAAAATGACCATGATTAAGAACAATTTCAGCTTTTGTCCCAAAATTATTCATCTTTAATTTCCTTCACTTCAGCAGAAATTTTTGCAAAGCTTGTTTCAATAATTATGTTTGTATCGTTTTCTATATCTTTTTTAGATTTAATAACTTTATTTTTTAAGTTTTTTGTAACAGAGTACCCTCGATTTAAGACTGACTTATAGCTCATACTTTCTAATAACTTTTCATTATAATTAATTTGATTGCGCATATTTTCTAAAAATAAGTTTGTAGAACTATTTAATTTATCAAATTTTGAAATCAGTTTTTGTTGAAAATTATTTACTTGTTCCTCTAAAATACGATAGTTAAGTGACTGAGTAATTTCTTTAAATTCTGATAACAGGCTTTTTATAAATAATTTCAAAGAGACTGGCAACTTATCACTTAGATTTTTAAATGAACTTAATTTATTTTCTAAATTACTATTAATTGAATCACGAAGGTCTTTTTGAAGGTCTTTTAAATTGATTAAAAGCTCATCTTTATTAGGTGTACACAACTCTGCTGCCGCAGTTGGAGTTGGCGCTCTGAGATCAGACACAAAATCAATAAGCGTCGTGTCTGTTTCATGTCCAACAGCTGATAAAACAGGTATTTCACTGGCGAATACAGCTCTTACAACAATTTCCTCATTAAATGCCCAGAGATCTTCTATGCTCCCTCCACCTCGGGCTACAATAATTAAATCTGGAACTTTAAATTCGCTCCCTTTTAGAGAATTATTAAACCCATTTAAAGCATCTGCTATTAAATGCGCGGCATCATCTCCTTGAACAGGAACTGGCCAAAGAATAACATCACACGGAAATCTATCTTCAAGTCTATGAATAATATCTTTTATAACTGCTCCTGTTGGTGAAGTAATAATACCAATTGTTTCAGGATACAATGGAAGAGGCTTTTTGTGATCTTGATCAAAAGTACCTTCAGACATTAATTTTTTCTTTCTTTGTTCAAGCAATGCCATTAGTGCACCCTCTCCCGCTGGTACAATTGAATCTATAATAATAGAATAATCCGATCTTCCAGGGTATCTATCAGAATACCCAGTTGTAAGTCTCCCTGAGCAAATTACTTCAAGGCCTTCATCTGGCATAAAGCTTAGTTTTGCCACAGTGCTTCTCCATGCAATCGCTTTTATAATTGCATTCTCATCTTTAAGGTTAAGATATACATGGCCTGATGCTGGCTTGCTTAAACCAGATACTTCTCCACGAACTTTCACATAGCCAAAGTTATCCTCAAGGGTCTCTTTAATTGAGGCTGAAATTTCAGTAACTGTATATTCTTTGATGTTCTCTCTTACCATTTAATTAAAATATTAATGTGCTAATATAACAAGAAAATCAAAAATATACTTTATGAAAATTTTAGTGATTGGCAGTGGGGCTCGTGAGCATGCATTATGTTACTTGATATCTAAGAGCTCTCTGGTTTCATCTATTTATGCAATACCTGGAAACTACGGAATAAGTCAACTTGCTAAATGTGAACAAATTGATCAAACAGATTTTGAGAAAATATACGACTTCTGTAAAAGTAAAATGATAGAATTAGTCATTGTTGGCCCCGAAGTACCATTAGTTGCAGGAATTGTTGATTTTTTTAGAGAGACAGAAATAAAAATCTTTGGACCTGATAAGTATGCATCGCAGTTAGAAGGATCTAAAGGCTTTATGAAAGATCTTTGCAAACAAAATAGGATACCAACAGCTGATTATGCTCGATTTGATAATAAAGAAGAAGCTATAAACTATTTAAATGCACAGCCTTTACCTATTGTAATTAAAGCTGATGGTCTAGCGGCTGGAAAAGGCGTCACTGTTGCGGACACAAAGAAAATGGCAGAACAAGCAATAAATGATATTTTTGATGAGAAGTTTGGGGCAAATATGGATGTAGTTATTGAAGAATTTATGGATGGTGAAGAAGCGAGTTATTTTGTTTGTTGTGATGGTGAAGATTTTGTTTCATTAGAAAGTGCTCAAGATCATAAAAGAATAGGTGAAAATGATACGGGGCCTAACACTGGCGGAATGGGAGCATATTCACCTGCGCCAATATTTACACCTAAAATAAAAGAACAAGTAGACAGGGAAATTATTACACCCACTCTAAAAGCTCTTAAAAAAAATGGACATCCTTATAAAGGTATTCTCTATGCTGGATTAATGATTAAAGATGGTTATGCCCGATTGGTTGAATATAATATTAGATTTGGTGATCCAGAGTGTCAGGTATTAATGCTTAGAATGAAAAATGATTTAATTAAATTAATTCTTAATTGCTTGGAAGGTAGTCTAAGTAATACTAAATTGGAATGGGAAGATGATAATTGTGCTACAGTGGTTGTGGCGGCAAAAGGTTATCCAGGCGACTATAAAAAAAATACAAAAATTATTGGCTATGAAAATTTTGAGAGTAATGATCTATTTCAAGTATTCCACGCAGGAACAAAACATGATGGAAATAACCTTCTAGCGAACGGAGGTAGAGTTCTTTCCGTAACAGCAAAAAATAAAAATCTAAGAGATGCTCTTAATATGATTTATGCTTACATCGGTAAGCTGGATTGGCCAGATGGTTATTACAGAAGAGATATAGGAAAAAAGGCAATTAAATGACAACTCGTGACGAAATATTTTCTGGTACTAAGGAGGTTGACGAAAAGTTAGTTTTTAATAGTGATAATCTCAATGATTACTTAAAAAAAATAATTGGAAGTGAGTTTGATATTGTAAGTATAAAGCAATTTAAAGGCGGGCAATCCAATCCTACTTATTTGATTGAGGATAAAACAAAAAACTATGTGTTAAGGCGTAAACCTCCTGGAAAATTACTAAAATCTGCACATGCGGTAGACAGAGAATATAAAGTCATCACTGCACTTGGCAAGACTGATGTACCGGTTCCTGAAACTTATTGTTTTTGTGAAGATGAAAACGTCATTGGAACACAATTTTTTTTAATGGATCATGTTGATGGGAACATATATTGGGAACTTTTATTGCCAGATACAGATAATAATCAACGCCGTGAAATTTACCTATCAATGAATGATACGATTGCAAAACTTCATAACGTTGATTTTCAGAAAATTGGGCTAGGTGATTATGGAAAACACGAAAATTACATGGCAAGACAAATTCATCGTTGGACCAAACAGTATAAAGACTCTGAAACACAAAAAATCAATGAAATGGATAATTTAATAGAATGGTTGCCAATAAATATTCCTGAAGATAATGAAACTACAATTGTACATGGAGACTTTCGTCTTGATAATATGATATTTGATAAACAAAATAATAAAGTTATGGCTATACTTGATTGGGAGCTATCTACACTCGGCAATCCTATAGCGGATTTTACTTATCACATGATGTCATGGCGACTGCCTGCTGCAGCAAAGGGTCTTGGAATGATGGGATCAAACTTAGAAGAGCTTAATATTCCCTCTGAACATGAGTACGCTGAAATGTATTACAAAAAAACAGGCAGAAGTAAAATTGAAAACTGGGATTTTTATATGGCATATAACATTTTCCGCTTGGCTGGCATTGCGCAAGGAATTGTTGGTAGAGTTAGAGATGGGACAGCCTCTAGTTCAGAGGCTAAAAACTACGAGAGCTTTGTTCCAATATTAGGAAAGTTAGGCTGGAATATTGTGGAAGAGGCAGCAAAATAATTAATATGACAAAGCTGGATATAGATTTTGTAAGAGAACAATTCCCTGTTTTTCAAAACCCTAAAACTTCAAACTTTGCATTTTTTGAGAATGCTGGTGGTACGTATGTGCCAAAACAGGTTATTGAAAAGTTAAATGATTTTATGACGACTAAAAAAGTACAGCCTTATGGCGACTTTGGTCCGTCGATTGAAGCAGGTAACGAAATGGATAATAGTATAAGCAAAATTGCTGAACTCCTAAATATCAATAATGATGAATTTATGATTGGACCATCTACAACTATGAACATGTTTTTACTATCTAATGCTGTGAGATCGTGGCTTAACGATGGGGATGAAATCATAGTCACAAATCAAGATCATGAAGCAAATATTGGTGCATGGAGAAAATTATCAGAACACGGTATCAAAATAAATGAATGGAAGTTTAACCCTGACTCTGCTGAACTAGAATTGGATGAATTAAAAAATCTCATAACAGAAAAAACAAAATTTATCTGTGTCTGTCATACATCTAATGTTGTTGCGTCAATTAATAATCTAAAAGATATCATTACATTGGCGCATCAGAATAATATCAAAGTTGTTGGAGACGGTGTAGCTTACATGGCACATGATATTGCGGATTTAAAAGATCTCGATATAGATTTCTATGGTTTTAGCTTATACAAAACTTATGGACCACATTTAGCACTATTATATGGTAAGAGAGATTTATTACTTGAAACAAAAAATCTTAATCATGAATTCTTGGAAGGAAGTGTTCCATATACTCTTAATCCAGGTGGTCCTAATCATGAGGAACTTGGATGTTTGTCAGGTATAACTGACTACTACGAAACTTTATATGATCATCATTTTGGCGAAAATAATTTAGATCTTCATCGCAAAGGTAAAAAAGTTTTTGAATTGGTATCCAAACATGAAGAGGTATTAATGAAAGAACTGATTGATTTCCTCAAAACAAAAAAAAATATAAGAATGATTGGCAAACAAACACATGCTAGATGTGATCGTATGCCAACTGTATCATTCACTGTTAAAGATAAAAGCTCATTGCATGTAGCCCAGGAGGCTGGAAGAAATAATATTGGCATTAGAAATGGTGAATTTTATGCCTGGAGATGTTTGCAGGGTTTGGGCATTGAGCCAAATGATGGGGTAGTTAGAGTCTCTATGGTTCATTACAATAGCATAGAAGAGGTAAGAAAATTAATAGGGTTTTTGGATAAGACTATTTAGAATTTTTTATTTTTTTTTCTCGCTCTTTCCTCTGTC
>CACIRX010000007.1 GCA_902589175.1 uncultured Pelagibacteraceae bacterium
TTACTCTGTCGTTTGTTTTATCTTGAAGCAATGTTTGCTCAGCTCTAACTTTTCCTATCACTACGGGATCCACTGCCTCCAAATGCGATGGGTTTGGCGTCAAAGAAAGATGAATTTTTTTATCATCAAACTCTCTATCACTTGAAATTCCTAAATGGTACTTCACGTCCCCGGATCCTAAAACTTCATTGGGATCCTCTCCTCCACCCTCAAATTTTGCCATAATTGATCGCAAGGGAACTTCCATAACAGATGAAAGAAGGGTTAATCTACCACGATGTGCGGTTCCTATATATATGTCCTCGACTCCTGCTAAGCAGCTTTGTTTAATTATTTGTTCAATGCCTGGGACAGTCGACTCACTGCCAACGAGCCCAAACCTTTTGGTGCCTATAAATTTTTTATCAAGGAATTGCTCGAACATTTCAGCTTCAAGCAAACGTTTGAATATTGCTTTCTTACCATTTGAGGTAAACTGTGTTTTATTTCTAACTTCCTCTATTCTTTCTTGAACCCATTGCTTTTGATCAGCATCTTGAATATGAACAAATTCAACACCTATAGATCCGCAATAAGTTTCCTTAAGTATTTCAATAATATTTCTGAGTTTAGCAAAGTTTAGACCAAGACTTCCGTCAATAAAAATTTCTTTATCAAGGTCATTTTCTTTGAAACCATAATTTCTATAATCAAGTTCAGAATATGTTTTAATTTCTTTTAAATTTAGTGGATCCAGATTTGATGCGAGATGACCATTAACTCTATAAGCTCTGATAAGTCTTATTGCCCTTATTGAATCAAAAACCTGTTCTTTAAATGCTTCACTCGTAACAATGTTATCTTTGTTTAATGTTTGGGACTCTATTTTGATTTCACTCTCATTAATATTTTCTAAAATATCTTCTTCATTATTGGTTTCTACATTTTGAGATGCCCAACTAGCACGAAGAATATTTTGTTGATTTAAGTTATCTGTAATGCCAGAAAAAAAAGTTCTCCAATCATCTGGAATGTCAGCGGGATTATTTTGAAATCTTTCGAACATTTGTTCGATATAAACTGCGTTTGCACCGTGCAGGAAAGATGTTTTATCAAAAATGTCGTTTATGGATGACTTTGTCATTAAGTAGCTTGATTTTAGTTTTGATTCTTTAATACCTCAAGTAAAGTTGATCCTAAAGCTGCTGGAGAATTTGAAATTTGTATCCCAGCACTCTTCATGGATTCAATTTTATCTTCTGCTCCACCTTTCCCTCCAGATACAATTGCTCCAGCGTGTCCCATTCTTCTTCCTGGAGGGGCTGACGTTCCTGCAATAAATCCAACAGTTGGCTTTTTTACCTTTTCTTTTCTCAAAAATTCAGCTGCTTCTTCCTCAGCCGAACCGCCAATTTCACCAATCATGATTATTGACTCAGTTTCTGGATCGGATAAGAAAAGTTCCAAACAATCAATAAAGTTGGTTCCATTCACTGGATCGCCCCCTATTCCAATACAGGTGGATTGTCCAAGACCTTCCACAGTTGTTTGATAAACTGCCTCATAAGTTAGTGTTCCAGACCTAGATACAATTCCAACATTTCCCTTTTGATGAATATGCGCTGGCATTATACCAATCTTACACTCATCAGGAGTTATGATTCCCGGACAATTGGGGCCGATAAGACGTGATTTGGAAGATCTTAATTTATCTTTGACCTCTAGCATGTCCATAACAGGAATTCCCTCTGTTATACAAACTATTAGGTCCATCTCACTATCTATTGCTTCTAAAATTGCTTTTGCAGCAAAAGGGGGTGGAACATAAATTACAGTGGCATTCGCATCCGTTTTATCTTTGGCTTCTTTTACTGTATCAAATACTGGTAACCCTAAGTGCTCTGTTCCTCCTTTTTTTGGAGTAACACCACCAACCATGTTAGTGCCGTATTTAATTGCCTGTTCTGAATGAAAGGTACCTTGTGATCCTGTGAAACCCTGGCAAATAACTTTTGTATCTTTATTAACTATTACTGACATTAGACGAGCTTAACTATTTTTTTTGCTGCATCATCTAAATCGTTGGCAGAAATAATTTCAATACTTGAATTATCAAGAATCTTTTTACCTTCATCAACATTTGTACCTTCAAGTCTAACTACAAGCGGTACAGAAATTTCTAATTCCTTTGCTGCGGCAACAATTCCCTCAGCAATGATGTCACATCTCATGATTCCACCAAAGATGTTAACTAAGATGCCTTTTACACCTTTATCAGAAAGAATAATTTTAAATGCACTCGAAACCTTTTCTTTAGAAGCTCCACCGCCAACATCAAGAAAGTTCGCTGGCTCACCACCATACATTTTAATAATATCTAAGCTAGCCATTGCCAAGCCTGCGCCATTGACCATACAGCCTATATTCCCATCCAATTTTATATATGCGAGATCAAATTTTGATGCCTCTCTTTCATATTCATCCTCTTCATTCTCATCCCTTAATTTCTCAATTTCTGGATGGCGGTATAAAGCATTATCATCAAAATTAACTTTAGCATCGAGACACAATAGCTTGTCAGTCTCAGTTATAATCAACGGATTAACTTCAACAAGACTAGCATCTTTTTCTAAAAAAAATTTATACATATTTTTTATAAGATCAGAAAGTTGGCCCTCAAGATCTTTTTTGAGTTCAAAAGCTGTACTAATTGTATTTACATCTTTTACAGTAACACCTATTGAAGGTTCTATTTGAACTGTTGTTATATTTTCTGGGGTATCTTTTGCAACTGCTTCAATGTCCATACCTCCCATCTTAGATACAATAAAGGCAACTTTGCTTGTCGCTCTGTCTAATAAACAAGAAAGGTATAATTCTTTTTTAATATCCGACCCATTTTCAATGTAGATACGTTTTACTTCTTTTCCTGCTGGGCCTGTTTGAGGCGTTATTAAAGTCATACCAAACATTTTTTCAGCCTCGTTTACAGCTTCTTCTTTTGAAGAAACTACTTTAACGCCTCCACCTTTACCTCTGCCACCTGCATGAATTTGCGCTTTAACAACCCAAATTGGACCCTTAACTTTTTCTACTGCATCATTTATCTGACTTTTTTCATATGCAACGCTTCCTTTGGACACCGGTATATCATAGCTGTCAAATAATTCCTTTGCTTGATGTTCGTGTATATTCATTTATTTAAGTGAGGAATCAATATTTTTTGCAGCCTCAAATAACTCACTGACTGCTTCGATTGAAGTTTTAAAATATTTTTTTTCTTCTTCGTCTAAATCAAGTTCAACAACTTTTTCAATTCCAGCTGAGCCAATAACAACAGGAACTCCAACATATAAATCTGAAACACCGTATTCACCATTTAAATATGCTGCGCATGGTAACGTTTTTTTCTTATCATTTAGATATGAGTCGGCCATTTCAATTCCTGAGGCTGCCGGCCCATAAAAAGCAGATCCGGTTTCCAATAACTTTACAACTTCGGCTCCACCTTTTCTCGTCCTATCAATGATCTCTTCAAGCCTAACCTTTGAAATTTTTCCTTTATTCACTAAATCAGTCAGGTTTTCACCACTAACCATAGTTCTATTTGGAACAGGCACCATTGTATCACCATGGCCACCAAGAACAAATGAGTCTACTTCACTAATTGGAACATTCAATTCTTGTGATAAGAAATATTTAAAACGTGAAGTATCTAAAACTCCAGCCATACCAACAACTTTATTTTTTGGAAGCCCTGAGTATTTTTGAAGAGCCATAACGATTACATCCAATGGATTTGTAATACAAATAACAAAGGCATTAGGAGAAGTTGATTTAATACCTTCAGCTACTTGCTTGATGATTTTTAAGTTTGTTCCCAAAAGGTCATCTCTGGTCATTCCTGGTTTTCGAGGAACTCCAGCTGTTATAATTATTACATCAGAGTCACTTGTATCCTCATAATTATCAGTACCAGACAAGGAAACGTTAAAACCATCTATGGCTGAGGACTGTGCTATATCTAGAGCTTTACCTTTTGCCAGTCCAGACATCAGATCAAAAAGAACTACATCTCCTAGCTCTTTCATGGCAGCTAAATGAGCAAGTGTGCCTCCGATTTGTCCAGCTCCAATGAGGGATATTTTATTTTTTTTCATTAATACGTTTATCTTTAGGCTGTAAATTAACTAGATACAACTTAAAATCAAGAGAAGAATATATTATCTATTTTTTTTGAGAAAACATATTTTTTATTAAATTAGTATTACTTTTGAGAGAAGTTTCTTCAGAGCCAAATTTAATAAATTTATTTTTCTCTAATACTGCTTGTTCTAGTATATTATCAGAATTGTAGATATGTTCCTCTATGCAGGTTCTATAAAACCAATCTCTCATATGGTCGTAAGTATTGATAATCTTGGTCTGATCATTTGAACTTAAAACTTTCAATTGGCTATTAAGCCTACTTTGATTAATGAAAGTAATGATATCTCTGATGCAAGATTCTCTTAATTCTTTATTTGGAATTTCGTTTGTACGCCACATACCAATATTGTCAGAATCCCAATATGAAATCCAATTATGTAAATTAATCTGTAAATTTTGAGGTAGCTCAAGAGGGTTTTTAAAATAATCTAAACCAAGAATGTAATCTGGATGGGAGTCGTGTATTATTATTGCCATATGATTCTAAGTTATTTCATCGTCGGAATTGTAAACTCTGCTCCTTTTCGAATTCCTGTTGGCCACCTTGATGTAACAGTTTTTAAGCGTGTAAAAAACCTTACTCCATCCATACCGTGCATTGCATGATCCCCAAATAAGGATCTTTTCCAACCACCAAAACTATGAAAAGCCATCGGTACAGGTATGGGAACATTCACTCCAACCATTCCAATTTTACATTGATTAGCAAAAGCTCTAGCTGTATCACCATCACGAGTATAAATAGTAGTACCGTTGCCGAATTCATGATCGTTAACCATTTTCAAAGCATCATCAAAAGTAGGTTGACGCACAACAGATAATACTGGCCCAAATATTTCTTCTCTATATATCTGCATATCTTCCTTAACATGATCAAATAAACAGCCTCCAATGAAGTATCCATTTTCATAACCTTGAAGAGATATTGATCTTCCATCAACTATAAGATTAGCTCCTTCAGCAACTCCTGAGTTAACATAGCTTTTTACTTTTGATAAATGTACATCACTGATAAGTGGACCCATTTCAACTTCTGGATCTGTTCCGGGCCCAACTTTAAGTCCTTGTACGCGAGGAGTAAGCTTTTCAATTAATTTATCACCCACATCACCAACAGCAACAGCAACAGAAAGAGCCATGCATCGCTCTCCTGCGGATCCATAGCCTGCGCCGATAAGACCATCAACAACTTGGTCTAAATCTGCATCAGGCATTACAACCATATGATTTTTTGCACCACCTAATGACTGAACGCGCTTATTATGTTTAGAAGAGGTATGATAAATGTACTCAGCAACTGGAGTCGAGCCAACAAAACTAACTGATGCAACCTCAGGATTGGTGATCAGAAGATCTACCGCTTCTTTATCGCCATTGACAACATTGAAAACTCCATCTGGTAGACCTGCTTCTTTAAGTAAATCTCCCATCATGTAAGGAACTGTTGGATCTTTTTCACTCGGTTTTAAAATAAATGAATTACCACATGCAATAGACATAACAAACATCCACATTGGAACCATAGCAGGAAAATTGAAAGGTGAAATTCCCACACAAACCCCAAGAGGCTGCCTCATGCTCCAGCTGTCAATATTTGATCCAACATTTTCAGAATATTCGCCTTTAAGCAAATGAGGAATGCCACAAGCAAACTCAACCACTTCCATGCCTCTTGTTATTGACCCAACTGAGTCTGATAATATTTTTCCGTGTTCAGTTGTTAACTCCAAAGCTAATTTGTCCATATCTCTGAGGATCAAATCTTTGAATTTAAATAAAACTCTTGATCTTGTAAGAGATGGAGTGGCAGCCCATTCTTGACCTGCTTTAACGGCACACTCGATTGCAAGCTTTACATCGTCTTTGTTAGCGAGATTAACTTCCCTGATTTTTTCCCCATTAGCTGGATTAAATACATCGCCAAATCTATCAGAGCTTCCAACGTGTTCCTTGCCGTTAATATAGTGAAAAACTTTATTCATGATCTTAATAATTTTAATAGAGTCTGATATTGTAGATTAATTGTAATCAATGGCAATGGCGGAAAAGTATGAGAAAACTTGATCTTCACGGCTTCACACTCGAAGAAGCTTATCAAGAATTTACTGATTTTATTTACGCTGCTTATCAAGAGAATATTTCTAAAGTGGAAATAATAACTGGAAAAAGTGGTCGCATAAGGCAAGAATTCCCTCATTGGGCAGAGAGCAGTCATCAAATAAGGTATATCGAAGCTAGCTGGCACGAGGGCAGTTATATTGTGAAAATTCAAAAAAAGTATTGAGACCATGATCTGTCATTTTGGCAGACGTATGTGTGTTTAAATCAAAGTAAACAATATTATATGTTATGTTCAATGGTGGGTGAGTAATATTTTCATCAAATCCCCTAATCAACTACCCACCATTGAGTAAACGAATAATGTTGAATTATTTTATTGCGGTTTCGGTAATCATACTAATACTCAGTACAATCACGTTTTTTGAAATTACAATAATTTAGTTATTGTTGGGCAATCATCTGCTTAATTCCAGCAATCGCTTTTGCAGGATTCAAACCCTTGGGACATGCTTGAGTACAATTCATAATCGTATGGCATCTGTATACTTTAAAAGTATCATCTAATTCTTTTAATCTCTCTTTTCTTTCCTCATCACGGCTATCTTGTAACCAACGATATGACTGAAGCAGGACTGCAGGGCCCAAATATTTGTCACTATTCCACCAATAACTTGGACATGAAGTTGAGCAACAGGCACACAGAATGCATTCATACAGGCCATCTAATTTTTCTCGGTCATTTCTCGATTGTATGTTTTCAGTATCATTTGCATTTTGTTTGTTGTTCATAAGCCATGGCTTGATAGACTTTAATTGCTTATAAAGTGTTTTTAAATTTGTAACCAAATCTTTTATAACTGGCATGTGAGGCAGAGGATAAATTTTTATATCACCTTTCACATCACTGATTGCTTTAGTACAAGCAAGTGTATTAGTTCCATCAATATTCATTGCACAAGAACCACATATACCCTCGCGACATGATCTTCTAAAGGTTAATGAAGTATCAATTTCACTTTTGATTTTCATAACTGCGTCCAATACCATTGGGCCACAATCGTCTAGATCAACTTCATAAGTATCCATTCTTGGGTTTTTTGAGTCATCAGGGGACCAACGGTAGATTTTGAATTTTTTAGTATTCCCAGTGCTTTTTTCGGACTTGTAATAATCACCGTCTGTTAATTTAGAATTGTCGGGAAGATTAAACTGAACCATTAATAAACTCTGGCCTTTGGTGCAATATATTTAACTTCATTTGATAAAGTGTATTCGTGAACTGATCTATAGTCCAGCTCACAACTCTTATCGTTCAGCCATGACATTGTATGCTTCATCCAATTTTTATCATCTCTTTCCTTATAATCTTCTCGAGCGTGAGCTCCTCTACTTTCTTTTCTATTTAGTGCAGAGTTCATTGTAACTACAGCTTGTGCAATTAGATTTTTATATTCTAGTGTTTCTAACAAATCGGTATTCCATATAAGTGATTTGTCTTTAATTTTAATATTTTCTGAGTTTAACCAAGTTTCTTCAATGAGTTTTTTTCCTTCAGACATAATCTCATCATCTCTAAAAACAGCGCAGTGTTTCTGCATAACTCTCTGCATTTGAGACCTCAATTCTGAAGTTGAAATATCCCCATCAGAAGATCGTGTACTATCAAATCTTGCAATGACTTCATCAATGACATGGCTGGGAATTTCCTTATTTGGCTCATCTTTATTTACCGTATCATTTATTCTGTCTGCAGCTGCTTTGCCAAAAACTACTAAATCAATAAGAGAATTTGATCCGAGTCTGTTTGCACCATGAACACTCACACAGGCAGCTTCACCAACCGCCATCAGGCCCTGTACGGTTGTTTCATTTCCTTTTTCGAGGTTCATTACTTCTCCATGAAAGTTTGTTGGAATTCCACCCATATTATAATGAACTGTAGGTATAATAGGAATTGGCTCTTTAGTTACATCTACCCCTGCGAAAACTTTTGCGGACTCTGAAATACCTGGCAATCTTTCTTCCAATATATCTGAGTCTATATGATCAAGATGCAGATAAGCATGGTCCTTATCTTTACCAACACCTCTGCCCTCTAAAATTTCTTTTGTTATTGAACGAGACACAACATCTCTTGAAGCCAAGTCTTTCGCTGATGGTGCGTATCTCTCCATGAAACGTTCGCCTTCACTGTTTACTAAATAGCCACCTTCTCCTCTTGCACCCTCTGTTATAAGACAGCCAACACCATAAATACCTGTCGGATGAAATTGAACAAATTCCATATCTTGCAAAGGTAGGCCAGCTCTTAAAACCATAGCGTTACCATCGCCTGTGCAAGTGTGAGCTGAAGTTGCAGAAAAATAAACACGGCCATATCCACCAGAAGCTAGTATTGTTTGTTTAGAATTAAATACATGTAATTTACCGTCCTCCAAACACCATGCAACAACGCCCCTGCATTCACCCTCAACCATCAATAAATCCAAAACAAAATATTCAATATAGTAGTCAACGTCGTGTTTTAATGATTGCCCGTATAAAGTATGAATTATTGCATGACCAGTTCGATCAGCGGCAGCACATGTTCTTTGTGCAGTACCTTCACCATAATTTTTGGTCATCCCTCCAAATGCTCTTTGATAAATTTTTCCATCCTCTGTTCGACTGAATGGAACTCCATAGTTCTCTAATTCTAAAACAGCTTTTGGTGCATTTTTGCACAAGTACTCAATTGCATCCTGATCCCCAAGCCAATCAGAGCCTTTAACGGTATCATACATGTGCCATCTCCAATCATCATCACCCATATTTCCAAGTGCAGCAGAGATGCCTCCCTGTGCTGCAACCGTATGACTTCTGGTTGGAAATACTTTTGAAATACAAGCAGTCTTATAACCATTCTCAACAGCGCCTACTGTCGCTCTCAAACCAGATCCACCGGCACCAACAACAACTACATCGTAATCGTGATATTCAATTTCGTAATTCATTAAGTTAACCTATAAAAATTAGTAGTAGAGACAAACAAACAAAAATTAGTATTAGTAAAAAAAATATTGAAATTATTAAATTTAATATTTTTTTAACAACATCAGAGTGAACGTAATCATCAAGGATTTCGTGCACACCAGTATTCATATGAATTAATCCTAAGACCGTGAAAATCAATATAAACCCTACACCCCATAAGTTACTAAATTCACTCAAGATTAATTGATATGGCAGAGCGGAAAGGTGTATTATTTTTATAAATAAAAAAGCAACGAGTGGTAGTAGTAAAATCGTACTCCATCGATGAAGTTTCCAAGTATTTTTGGCAGACATAGAGTTAATATCCAATCATAATTAAAACCCAAAATAGAACAGTGAGCAAAACTGTAAACAAAATTGTAATCCAACCTGTCAATTTGGCAGTATTTAAATCAAGCCCAATGCCAACGTCCCAAAACAAGTGTCTTAAGCAATTTAAAAAGTAAAACAAATATGAAAACGTAAGACCTATTAATATTGTTCTTATAAATATATTTCCTGATAAAGAAATTATAAATTGAAAAGCTTCTTCGCCAGCGCTAATTGAATATAAAAATATTATTAATATGATCACACCTAATGATGAAACAATACCCGTTATTCTATGAAGAATTGATAGTATCGATGTAATTTGCCATCTATAAACTTGCAAATGTGGTGATAAGGGACTGCTCATTAGTAGTATTTATATATACCAAATTGCCGGAGATTAAACGACAGTAAATTACTTTTTTCTTGGAATTAAAGCCCAGTAATCAAGACTTAACAAAACAGATGGATCAAAACGCTTTTCACCATCCTGATGTTGAAACTGATAAGCCTGTGCATCACCAATTCCATTTGTTCTGATTCGAATTGCACCTAAAGAATCTGATACTTCAACTTTATCTAAAATTAAACTCCAGGCAAAAACAGTTGTTCCGGCAAAACACGGTGATGCGTGGGTTCCACCGTTGATCGCAATAATTTTGAAAGCATTTGAAAGTCCATTAAACGATAAAGCTCTTGTTAAACTTATAACGTGACCGCCATATACAATTCTTTTTCCAAACCTCCCACCTTTTTCAACAAAATGGTTAAAGTGAACTTTGGCGTTGTTCTGGTATAATTTTGTTGCCATCATATGTTCAGCCTCTTCAACTGTCATACCATCAATATGATTTATTTTTTCGTCAATAGAATAATCCTCATAACAAAGATCAGAGCCTGAGGCTTTATAATCATATCCTGTACAATCAAAATTATATTTTTTTGCAATTTCTACAACCTCTTCACTTGTAAGCTCTTTATTTAATTCCGGTATAGACGGTTCTGCTTTATTTAGATTTCTATTTTTTTTTCTAACCATAACCCATCTTTTATAATCAATAACTGGTTCGTCATGCTGGTTAGTGCCTACAGAGTGAACATAAACTACCCCATTTTCTCCACTTGAATTCTCTTTAATGCCAATCACTTCTGAAGTTGAACTAATTGTATCTCCTGGATAAGCTGGCTTTAAAAACTTACACTCTGCGTAACCTAAATTGGCAATTGCATTTAATGAGATATCTGGGACAGTTTTACCAAAAGCTATGTTAAATAAAAGAAAATCGTCAATTGGTGATTTTTCTAATGAGAGTTTTTTTGCAAACTCATCTGAGCAGTGCAGGGCATACCTTGAACCGTATAAAGCTGTGTAAAGTGCACAATCTCCATATGTTATTGTTCGTGGAGTTGCGTGTATTATTTTTTGTCCTAACTTAAAATTTTCAAAAAAGTTACCAATTTTATATTTACTTGAAGAAGTTTGTATAACTTCTGATTGATCTAGTTCTGTAACTTTTGAAACAAGCAATTCTGCTTCTATAATTCGTTTTGCATGATTTACGTGTAATTCCTCTATCTGACTGCCTTCAAAAGTAATTACTCCAACATTTGGGTCCTTTTTTTTTGCATCCTCAAAGGCTGCAACAATTCGTTTTGCTTTATCTAGTTGTTCAGCCGTAGGGGTAAATATTTTATTGCATATTTGTATTTGTCCGGGGTGTATTAAGGTTTTACCATCAAATCCGAGACCATGACTATAGATGCACTCTTCTTCAAAGCCATTAGCGTCTCTGATGTCATTAAAAACTCCATCAAGTAGTGATAATTTGTAGGCTTTTGTTGCCATCATACATTTCTCAAAACTTGTGACTAATGCAGTTCTTTTTAGTTCTTCCTCTATACCCAACTCTGCAGACAAGTCATTAGTTCCCATTACAAAACATTTTAAGTATTTTGATGATTTTGCAATATCATACGCGTTTACAATGGATAAAGCTGTTTCCATCATAACCCAAATTTTAGTTTCTTTATTTTTAAGATATTTTTCAAAAGCTTTAACATCTTTAGCTTCATTTACTTTAGGGATTAATATTGCATCGGGATTACATTTGTCCAAGACCTTAATATCTATTTTACCATCATCAGTATCCAAAGCATTTACTCTTATCACCTGTTCCTTATTTTTGTTTACACCAGAGTTTATAATTTCGATAATTGCTGTGCGTGCATCATTTCTGGCATTTGCAGCTACCGAGTCTTCTAAGTCGTAAATAATTGCATCTACATCAAGCGTACTACTTTTTTTTAATGCTTTTGGATTAGATCCAGGAACATAAAGTACGCTTCTTCTTGGTTTTCTTACATCTTGTCTCATTTAGATAAATGTTCCTCAATTAGCATTTCAGCGATTTGGATTGTATTTAAAGCAGCACCTTTCCTTAAATTATCAGAAACTACCCAAATAGATAATCCATTTTTTGTAGACGTATCCTCTCGAATTCGCGATACATACGTGTCATCATTTCCAGCACACTCTTTTGGAGTTACATAACCTCCATCAGCTCTTTCATCAAGTAGTGTGCACCCAGGAGCATTTTTAATAGCTTCACGTGCTTCTTCTACTGAAATTTTGTTTTCAAATTCAATATTTACAGCTTCAGAGTGACCAATAAATACAGGAACGCGAACGCATGTGGCGCTAAAGCTGATCTCACTACTTAAAATTTTATGAGTTTCTTGTCTCATTTTTAATTCTTCTTTTGTGTATCCATCATCCATGAATTTATCAATATGAGGTATGACATTAAAGGCAATTGGTTTGGTAAACTTAACATTATCTTTAATATCATCAGAGAACATATTTTTTGTTTGCTCAAACAACTCGTCCATACCAGCCTTACCTGCACCCGAAACAGATTGATAAGTTGATACAATAACTTTTTTTATTTTTGAAATTTCGTGCAATGGTTTTAAGGCAACCACCAATTGAATTGTTGAGCAGTTTGGATTAGCAATTATATTTCTTTTTTTATAATTATTTAGATCACTTGGGTTAACCTCAGGTACGACCAGAGGAATATCTTCTTCCATTCTAAAATGACTAGAGTTATCTATAACAATACAGTTTTTTTCTGCAAACTTTGGTGCCCATTCCTTTGAGGTACTAGCTCCTGCAGAGAAGAGTGCCAATTCTACTTTTGAAGGATCAAACTTTTCAATAGATTCTACAATTAGTCTATCCTCCCCAAATTCAATTCCCATGCCTTCACTTCTACTAGAAGCTACAGGAAATATTTTTGACGCATCATATTTTTTTTCAGAGAGAATATTTAACATTTCTCTTCCAACATTTCCTGTGGCACCCACTATAGCAATATTAAAATTCATAATTTAAAAGTTTTCTTTCAATTGATTTAATATTTGATCACCCATTTCAACTGTTGATAGGTTTTTGTTATCATCGCCTATTAAATCCGCAGTTTTAAAGCCACTGGCAAGTACATTATTTACAGCCTTATTTATAAGATCTGATTCCTTGTCCATATTGAATGAGTACTTTAAACACATCGCAAAACTAAGAATAGATGCAATTGGGTTTGCTATTCCTTTACCAGCTATGTCTGGCGCAGACCCATGAACTGGCTCGTATAAAGACTTTCTAAAATTATTACTATCGACTGCACCCAAAGAAGCAGAGGGCAACATTCCAAGCGAACCTGTGAGCATGGCCGCCTCATCTGAAAGAATGTCTCCAAATAAATTATCAGTAACAATAACATCAAATTGTTTAGGGTTTCTAACTAATTGCATCGCACAATTATCTGCATACATATGAGATAACTCGACATTTGAATATTCATTTTCATGCACATGAGAGACTTCTTCTCTCCACAATATTCCAGACTCCATTACATTTGATTTTTCACAAGAAGTAACCCTGTTACCTCTTTTGCTTGCAAGTTCAAATGCTATACGTGCAACTCTTCTAACTTCTTCAGTGCTATAAGATTGAGTGTTAATTCCAACACGATTTCCGTTACCTTTATCTTCAATACCTCTTGGTTCACCAAAATAAATACCACCAGTAAGCTCTCTAACAATTAATATATCGAGACCTGATACTAAGTCTGGTTTAAGAGAAGAGGCGTCAACCATTGACTCAAAACATAGAGCAGGCCTTAAGTTTGCAAACAAGTCTAATTCTTTTCTAATTCTCAAAAGGCCTTGTTCAGGTTTAAGAGAAAAATCTAAATTATCCCACTTTTCTCCACCCACAGCACCAAGTAAAACTGCGTGAGAGTTTTTAGCTTTTTCAAGAGTCTCATCAGATAGAGGGGTGCCATAGCGATCAAAGGCAGATCCACCAATATCGTCCTCTTCTATCTCAAATTTAACTTTACTAAGTTCACCAATACTCTTAGCAACCTTTATGACCTCCTTCATTACTTCAGGCCCTATACCGTCGCCAGGTAAGACTAATAATTTATAAGAATTGCTCATTTTATTTGCTGGCTATACAACCAGGGTGTTCTTGACTTTTGCTTATTTTCAAAATCAGAAATATGATTAACTTTAGCTAGTGTCAATCCAATATCGTCTAAACCCTCTAATAGGCTAGTTTTTTTCGCTTTATCAAGTTCAAAATTTACCTCATGATTTATATTTTTATCAAAATAAGAAATCTTCTGATTTTCTAAATCAATTGTAAAACTAAGACTGTTTTCCGCTGCTTTTTGTAATTTAGTTACTTCAGACTCATCTAATTTGATTGGAAGAATACCATTCTTGAAACAATTATTATAAAAGATATCCGCAAAGCTCGAAGCGATGATGCATTTAATACCATAATCTAAGATTGACCAGGGTGCATGTTCACGAGATGACCCGCAGCCAAAATTTTTACCAGTAATCAAAATTTGAGAGTCTTTATATTTATCTTGATTAAGGACAAACGAGTCTATAGGTGCATCTTTTTCATCATATCTTAATTCATAAAATAAATTTTTACCTAAACCTGTTCGCTTAATTGTTTTGAGAAATTGTTTTGGAATAATCATATCAGTATCAACATTCACCATTGGTAAAGGAATTGCATTACTTTCTATTTTTTTAAATTTTTCCATTATATCTCTCTACAGTCTGATAGTTTTCCATTGATAGCCGCAGCAGCAGCCATAGCTGGACTCATTAAATGAGTACGACCCCCTCTTCCTTGCCTACCTTCAAAGTTCCTATTTGAAGTGGAAGCACATCTCTCTTGAGGTTTAAGTTTATCGGCATTCATTGCAAGACACATTGAACATCCAGGCTCTCTCCATTCAAAGCCTGACTCAATAAATATTTTGTCCAAACCCTCCTCTTCTGCCTGCTGTTTAACTAAACCAGACCCAGGAACGATTATTGCATTTACATGGTCCGCAACTTTTCTATCTTTTGCAATTTTTGATGCAGCTCTCAGGTCTTCAATCCGTCCATTAGTACATGAACCAATGAATACCTTATCTACTTTAACCTCTTTAAGTGGTGTATTCGGAACAAGACCCATGTATTCCAAGGCTCTAATCATTGATTTTTTCTTTGTCTCATCGCTTTCATCATCAGGGTTTGGAACCAATCCATCAATCGAAACTACATCCTCAGGACTTGTGCCCCAAGTGACTTGTGGAATGATGTCGCTTGCATCAATATTTACTGTTTTGTCATAAGCAGCACCTTCATCAGAAGCTAGCGATAACCAATAATCTGATGCTGATTGATATTCATTTTCTGCTGGAGAAAATGGTCTACCCTCTAAGTATTCAATTGTTTTTTCATCAGGACTGATTAAACCAGCTCTTGCTCCTGCTTCAATTGACATGTTACAGACAGTCATTCTTCCCTCCATTGTTAGGGATTTGATCGCATCACCTGTGTATTCAATAACATACCCAGTGCCCCCAGCTGTTCCAATTGTTTGAATAATCTTTAAAACAATATCTTTTGCTGTGACACCCAGTGGCAGTTCACCTTGTATATTAATTTGCATATTCTTAGCTTTAGTTTGTACCAATGTTTGAGTTGCAAGAACATGTTCTACTTCAGAAGTTCCAATTCCCCACGCAAGAGCACCGAAGGCACCGTGTGTTGAAGTATGACTATCACCACAAACGATAGTCATTCCTGGTTGTGTGAAACCTTGCTCCGGTCCGATAATATGGACTATGCCCTGTCTTTTATCAGACATAGAAAGAAAAGTAATTCCGTGCTCCTTACAATTCTCTTCAAGAGTATCTACCTGTAACTTAGACTCTGGATCTGATATTCCCTCATCTCTATTTGTTGTAGGGATATTGTGATCAGCAGTGGCTAATGTAAAATTAGGTTTTCTAACTGATCTGTTTGCAATTTTTAGCCCTTCAAATGCTTGGGGACTTGTAACTTCATGAACAAGATGTCTGTCAATATAAATGATTGATGTTCCATCTTCATTTTCTGAAACTAAATGATCATTCCATATTTTATCGTATAATGTCTTTGGAGTACTCATAAATAACTTTGATTAACAAAAAAAGATAAAGAAGTAATTATTCTTTTGTTGTTTCTGATTCTTCTGAACTTTCAGCATTATCTTCGGGAACTTGTTCTTGAGCAGACACATCAACTTCAGATTCTGTTTTTTCCTCAGCTTGAGAAGCATCAGCTACAACTTCAACATTCTCATCTTGAGCAGGCTCATCAGAAGCAACAATTTCTTCTTCAACAACTTCTTCACTCTCATCAATATATAAACTAGCAAGATCTGGTTGCTTCTTTCGAATTCTCTCAACGATCCTTGCTTTCTTACCGGTTAAATCTCTAAGATAGTAAAGCTTAGCTCTTCTGACCTGTCCACTTCTTACAATCGAGATGGAGTCAATAGACGGACTAAAGATTGGAAACACTCTTTCTACGCCCTCACCAAAAGAAATTTTTCTTACTGTAAATGAAGAACTTAGACCTCTATTTTTCTTTCTAATACAAACGCCCTCGAATGCCTGTATTCTCTCACGAGTACCCTCACGTACCTTAACATTCACTCTTACTGTATCTCCCGGATGGAATTGTGGTATTTTCTTACCTTTGACTAGTGACTTTATCTGGTCTTTTTCGAATTGTTCTATGATGTTCATGGTAGCCTCGCACCGTGTTTTAATACTTTATTTCTTCCTTGTCTTGCTTTTTTTGTAGTTTTTCCATAAATCTGGCCTAACTTTCTTTGTCAGTTTTTCAGATTGTTTTAAGCGCCACTCACTAATATTTCTGTGATTTCCAGAGAGCAATATGTCTGGAATTGTCAAATTTTTCCATTTTTTAGGCCTTGTATACTGGGGGTATTCAAGAAGGTCATTTGAGAAGGTCTCTGAACTAGCAGACTTCATGTCACCAAGTGTTCCTGGCAACAGTCTCACTATTGACTCCACTAAAACCTGGGAAGCTATTTCACCGCCCGCCAGTATATAGTCTCCAATACTTATTTCCTCAATAGGATAGAAATCGAGTATGCGTTGATCAATGCCTTCATATCTACCACAGAGAATATTAATTCCTTTCATTTTTGAAAAATTAATAACTTTACTTTGAGTTAAAGGAGTACCGCGAGGACTTAAATATATCATTGGATAACTATTTTTAGATTTTATATTCTTGTAACAAGCATCAATAGACTTCCCGATTACATCTGCTTTTAAAATCATACCAGGTCCGCCACCAGCTGTGGTATCATCTACTTTTTTGTAATTACCTTTTGAATATTTTCTCGGATCAATTGTTTTTAATGACCATATTTTTTTCTTTAATGCCTTACCCACGACTCCTGTATTTAAAAGTCCAGGAAAGCTATTTGGGAAAAGTGTGATAATTTTTACTCGATACATTACTAGCCTATATAGTCATTGATATTTTTTGTAATAATAATTTTTTTTATAAGATCAATTTTTTTTATTGTATTTTCACTTATTGGAATAAAGTAGTCTTTAGCATTTTTTTTCTTATTTCTAGTAAATCCGATGAACCGTAATTCTGAACAGATATTACTTTTCCAATATTTTTTCCATCATTAGTTTTAACAATTAAATTAATTAATTGATGGTAATAGTATTGGTTTAATTTTTTTATAGCTGGTAAATACGATTGATCGATTTCTATTGTAAGCCCTACAATTTTTTCAGCCAACTCCCTTGTTTTAATTTGTTCACAACTAGCAATATAACCAGTTTTTAACTCTTTCAATTTTTTAAGAGTGATATTTGAATATTTTTTCCCAAGTCTACAGGGGCCATATCTAAATACATCGTCTGGCGTTTCTGTATATGATGTAATCTTGAAATGACCCTTTAAACCGTGAACTGCTTTTACTTCTCCAATAACTATCAATTGGGACATAATTAATAAGCTTAGTCTTTTTTCTCCTCTTCTGCTGGAGTCTCTTCCGCTGGAGCTTCGTCTGCTGGAGTCTCTTCTGCTGGAGTCTCTTCCGCTGGAGTCTCTTTCGCTGGAGCTTCATCAGTTTTTGCTTCTGCTGCTGGAGCTTCCTCTGCTGGAGTCTCTTCCGCTGGAGCTTCAGGAGTAGGCTGATTCTTTGCTTCCTCAGCTGCAGCTAATCTTTCTTGTGCTTTCTTTTTTGGCTGAGCTTTTTTCGGATTGTTGCCTTGTGCTGGCATTGGTATTACGCCGGCTTCTCCCAAAAATCTTGCAACCTTATCTGTTGGTTTTGCTCCTTTAGAAATCCACTCTTTAATTGACTCTAAGTTTAGTTGGATCCTATCCTTATTATCTTTTTGTAAAAGAGGATTGTACAATCCTACCTTTTCAATAAATCTACCATCTCGCGGACTTCTTGAATCTGCAACTACAACTCTGTATACAGGCCTTTTTTTTGAACCTGCTCTCGATAGTCTTATTTTTAACGCCATTTTATTCTCCTTTTATTTGTTAATAATTAAAATTTATTTTTAAAAAAATCACTCGGCATGCCACTTCCAAGTTGGCCTGCTAACATATTTGGATCAATTGATCCTCCCCCTTTTCTAGATAGCTTCTTCATCATGTCTGACATCTTTCTATGTTGTTTTAGAATTTTATTTATTTCGGATACTGAAGTCCCTGACCCTGCCGCTATTCTTTTTTTTCTTGATCCATTAATTATCTTTGGCTTGCTTCGCTCGTATTTTGTCATTGAGAGAATAATTGCTTCTTGTTGAGCGATTGAATTGTCAGGATTAGTATTTTGTGGGATCTTATCGCTCAGATTACTTAGTCCAGGAATGAATTTCATCATACCCGAAATGCCACCCATTTTTTTCATCTGTCTGATTTGACTCAGCAAATCGTCGAGGTCAAATTCTCCTTTTTGCAATTTTTTGGCCATTTCTTCGGCATCTTTTTGAGCAACAGTTTCAGCAGCTTTTTCAACTAAGGTTACAATATCTCCCATTCCAAGAATACGATTGGCAATTCGCTCTGGGTGAAATTTTTCAAGGTCATCGACTTGCTCCCCAACTCCCATAAATTTAATTGGACAATCAGTAATGTACTTCATGCTTAATGCGGCCCCACCCCGAGCATCGCCATCAATCCTAGTAAGAATAGAGCCAGTAATATTGATTGCTTTTGCAAAATCGCTTGTAACATTCACTGCCTCCTGGCCAGTTAGGCTGTCTAAAACAAGTATCGTTTCTAGAGGGTTAATTTCTTTTTCCAGCAAACTCAATTCGCTCATTAGCCCTTCTTCAACATTCATTCTCCCCGCTGTATCATATAAAACACAATCAATTTCCTGTAATTCAGCAAATTGTTTTGCTCTTGATACAATATCAATAGGTATTTGATTTTCGAGTTTGGGTAAAATTGTTACATCAATTAACTCAGAAAGTTTTTTTAGCTGATCAAAAGCAGCTGGTCTTGTGGTATCTAATGAAACAAATAAAATCTTCTTATCGTAATTACTTTTGAGATAATTACCGATTTTACCAACAGTCGTTGTCTTGCCAGAACCTTGAAGTCCTGCAAATAAATAAGATGAAATTTGATTATCGTTTATTTGGAATTCGGGTGAAGCTGACCCTAAAATTTGAATTAATTGATCATTCACAATTTTTGTTATCATTTGCGCAGGCGTTATTGATCGAATAATTTCCTTTCCGATTGCCTCTTTTTTGACATCCTCTATGAATTTTTTTGCAATTGGCAATGCAACATCAGCTTCGAGAAGAGCTCTTCGAATATCTCTCATTGCGCTATCGAGAGAAACCTCATCAATAGAGCCTGTCTTTTTTAAACTCTTAAATATTTCCTCAAACCGATTACTAAGGTTTTCAAACAAAATAAACTCTCCTTCAGCAGGTAATGCACCAATGGGCGAAACTCGCTGACTGGTGTCGATACCTTTATTTATGGCACCGCAGAAATAATATTTCTGACGGAAAACGTGAGTTTTTTATTACTTCAGTAAGTTAATGTCAAGATTCATTTAATTTCTTATTTACTGGAAAAATCAAAATTGGCTCAATATAAAGTGTTTATGCACGAGTTTAAGTTCGTAAAGATGAATGGCCTTGGAAATGATTTTATTGTTATTGACCAAAGGGTATCTGAATTTGATTTATCAGAAGAACAAATAAAATTAATTTGTAACAGAACAGACGGGGTTGGCTGCGATCAACTAATCATGATTAGGAAGTCACAAGATAACAGCGATCCAATGATTAAATTTTTTAATTCAGATGGAACTGAAATAGATGCTTGCGGAAATGGTTCGCGTTGTGTTGCAAACTTTTTAATGAAAGAAACAAAGAGTGAGAAAATAAACTTAACTACGCGTGAAAGAACAATTACATGTGAAAAGATTAATGATGTCACAGTTAGTGTAAATATGGGCAAGCCAAAATTCAAATGGAATGAAATACCTTTAATTAAAGATGTTGATCCAGTGGATATAAATTTTTCAATCAAAGACCTTACTCTAAAAAAACCATTTTTAGTTAACATTGGTAATCCACATATTATTTTTTTTGATGATGAAATCGAAAAATATGATGTTGAAAGTTTTGGATCTTTAATTGAAAACGATAGTTTATTTCCTGAAAAAATAAATGTGAGTTTTGCAAATTTAAAAAGTGATAATCACATTGTACTAAATGTATGGGAAAGGGGTGCAGGAAAAACAAATGCTTGTGGTACGGCTGCTTGTGCAACAGCTGTAGCAGGAGTTGAAATGGGATTGATAAAAAATAAGGTGACAGTAACATTGCCAGGGGGAGATTTAGAAATATATTACAAAAGTAATGATAATATTATTATGACTGGTCCAACTGAGATAAATTTTACTGATAAATATAAGCTGTGAGCAATAAAAATTCTAAAAAAAATACTAAAATATACTTCAATAACTCATGCAGTGTCTGTAGGTTTGAAATAAACCATTATAAGAAACTTAATAATGTTATTGATTGGGTCGATGTTACTCAAAATAAAGTTGCTGAAAAGGAAACCTCAAAAGAACCAAGTCAATTGATAAGACGTCTTCATGCCAAACATGATGGAAAGATATTAGAAGGAATCGATGCTTTTTTACTGATATGGTCTCAACTTCCAAGGTATAAATGGCTTTATAATTTTATTAAATTGCCGCTTATCTATCATTTGAGTCATATATTGTATGAAGTTCTTGCATTTGCTCTATATTTAAAAAATCGAAATCAAATAAGTAATGAAAGATCCAGAAATTAAAACTTACGGATGTAGACTGAATTTTTACGAGTCTGAAGTTATAAGAAAATACGCTAAAGATAACAATCTTCATAACCATATTTTTATTAATAGTTGCGCCGTTACAAATAAAACTATCGCTGATCTGAAAAATGAAATTAGAAAAGTAAAAAAAGAAAATCAACATAGTCAAGTCGTTCTTACTGGTTGTGCTGCACAGATACATAAAAAAGACTTTGAGGCGATGAGCGAAGTTGACTCCATCGTTGGAAATAAAGAAAAATTAGAATCCTCGACCTATAAAACTATAAGAGAAAGTAATAAGCCAGTAAACTTAGTAGGAGATATATTCGAAAATGAGCAGGCAATTTCACCGATTATAAGTAAAGTTAAAAACAGAATAAGAGGATTTGTGCAAATACAAAATGGATGTGATCACAGGTGTACATTTTGTATTATTCCATATGGGCGGGGTAATTCAAGAAGTGTGGATCCAAAAAATATTATAAAACAAATAAAGTCACTTCTAAAGGAGGACTATAAGGAAATAGTGCTGACAGGCGTTGATCTCACAAGCTATGGTACTGATTTAGAGAAAAAAATTTCATTGTCAAAGTTAGTAAAAATTATTCTAAATAAGTTACCTCAACTTAATAGACTGAGACTGTCATCACTTGATATCGCAGAAATAGATGATGAATTAATAAATCTTTACGGGAGTGAGAAACGTTTACTTCCTCATATTCATTTATCGCTGCAGGCTGGTGATAATATGATTTTAAAAAGAATGAAAAGAAGACATTCAAGAGAAGATGCAATTAATTCAATAGAGCGCATCAGAACTGTTAGACCTGATATTGTATTTGGTGCAGACTTAATTGCAGGATTTCCAACAGAGACGGAGGAAATGTTTCTAAATTCAGTGCGACTTATAGACGAATGTAACATTACTTTTTTGCACGTCTTTCCATTTTCACCAAGAGAAGGAACGCCCGCTGCTAGAATGCCTCAACTAGACCGAGAAATTATAAAAAAAAGAGCAAAAATACTCAGAAATATTGGCGAGCGAAAGATTACCGAGCACTACGATAAGCTTAAAAATAAAGAGATTAACCTTATTGTTGAGAGTCAAAATCAAGGTAGGTCAGATACATTTGCAAAAGTCTGTCTCGATGATAATTTTGAAGCGGGTAAAATAATAAAAATGCTTGTCACTGGAAAGCGTCAAGATGGCTTAATTGGAAATATAATTGTTTAAGAGTTTAAAATCAGGCCTAGCAAAAGTATTTACAAATCAAAAAATTGATCAAAATACAATACAGGATTTCGAGGATCTTCTCATAACTTCTGACGTTGATGTTGAAACATCAGAACTGATTACAACAAAATTAGGAAATGAAAAATTTTCTAATGCTCCTTCACTGGAAGAAATTCAATCATCTCTTAGTAAAATTATAAATGAAATTGTATCAAAAAATATAAAGAAAATTGACTATAGAAATAATACAAAACCCTACGTTATATTAATGGTAGGAGTAAATGGTTCAGGTAAAACTACAACAATTGCAAAATTGGCAAATCAATTTCAACAAGAAAAGAAAAATGTTCTGTTGGTTGCCGCCGATACCTTTAGAGCAGCGGCTGCGGAGCAATTGAATAAATGGGCTGATAAAATAGGAACAGACTTCATAAGAGATGATGATAAATCTGACCCTGCAAGTGTCGTATTTAAGTCAATTGAATATGCAAATAAAAATAATATTGACGTAGTTATAATCGATACAGCTGGAAGACTTCAGAATAAAACTGATTTAATGGAACAATTAGGTAAAATTGACCGAGTGCTTAAAAAACACGATGAAACACTTCCTCATGACTCAATAATATCGATTGACGCTACAACAGGTCAAAATGCCTTAAAACAAGTGGAAGAATTTAATAAATTTACCAAAATAACTGGGATTATTATGACAAAATTTGACTCCAATGCAGCAGGGGGGACGCTTGTATCAATTTCCAATAAAACAAAAATACCAATTTTAGCAATTGGCAGTGGTGAGCAAATCAGTGATCTTATTGATTTTGATCCTGAGCAATTTTCAAATAATTTTATTAAAAATTAAAAAGGTCTTATGAGTGAGATTGTTGCGCTTTCTGTTCCAGGATTCGTATCACCAATGCTTGCATTGGATATATGATTTAAATTAAATCCTATTCGACTTGATTTAAGTTTATATGAAAACTCAATCTGACTTCTAAATTCAAGATTATATCCTAAATCTTTACTATCTCCTCGATCATAATATCCCAACGCAAAGCTTGGAGTAAAAAACCATTTTTTTGAAATTCCAATATCTTTTCTTAAACCTGAATAAATATATTTTCCGTTATCTCCATTTCTCATAACACCCAAGAAAGGTTTAAGATCATAATCATTTTTTAAAAAGTTATTCCCATACAAATATTCAAATCTTAATTCTGATGAGTCAACTGTGTCATTTACATCAAATTGACCTAATGAAAAAGACCACATGTTTTCTTCATTACTTTGAGAACTAAATCCATAGGATATTAAAATTAAAATTGTAAAAAATAATTTTTTCATAAAAAGATTTTTATGATCCGTATCTTACAAATGTATCGGCTACTTCACCTTCTTGTACATAACCACCTGACCAAGTTACACATCCACCTGACCATTTAACAACGTTACCTTCACCGTCACATCCATCAGCAACTATTTCTTCTAGCTTCTCATATAATGGCTCTTGTAATTCTTGAAATTCAGAAATATCTTCTCTTGTTGTAAGCTCAACATCTTCATAGTCTTTTGTCTCATCTTCAATTCCACCTGCAAAAGTGAAATTCAGACCAAGGAAAAAAAATAATAAAAACGCATAAATTTTTGATTTCATATACACCTCTTTTAATTTCACTATAATATAAATTTTCAAATTGTTTAAAAGATATCTACAAATTGTCAAAAATTAGGCATGGCTTCTTTTTTGTCTATAAATTGCAATGGCTCCAATTGTCATTATGAGGAATGGCAGAGACCATAATATATAAGTTAAGCTGTTAAATGGCGGCGTCATTAAAATCCAATCGCCATATCTTTCTACTAAATATTCTTTAATTTGGCGATCGGTCTCACCTTGACTAATTTTTTCACGAATAAGTTTTTTTAGATCCTCTGCTAATTCTGCATTAGATTCATGAATTGTTTGGCCCTGACAAACAAGACACCTTACCTCTTTAAAAAGCTCAATTGCCCTAGGATCTTCTGCTATACCGTTATTTTGCAGCAAAAAAATGAGTAAAAATATCTTAATTATTTTAGTCATACCTCAATTATCCCTAATTATTGGAAGAATTTTCTCTTCCATCTCATTCATATGAATTGGACCAATATGTTTATAAATTATTATACCGTTGGCAATAATATAAGTCTCAGGAACGCCGTAAACTCCAAGATCAATAGATGTTCTTCCTGAATTGTCTGAGCCAATTTTGACAAATGGATTTCCAAGATCATTTATGAAATTTTTTGCTTCTTCATTATTATCCTTGTAATTCAAACCAAATATTTCCACTTCATAAAGTTCTGACAATACCATTAATACGTCATGTTCTGCTCGACATGGTATACACCAAGAAGACCAAACATTTAATAAAATTGGATTCTCACTATTTAAGTCTAAATTTGAAAGCTCTTCCTGTCCAAAAAGGTTCGGTAACGAAAATTCTGGTACTTTTTTCCCAACAAGAGGACTTGAAAGTTTTGATGTATCATTATTTAAAGAAAAAAATAAGAATATACTCAACAAAATTATTAAAACCAAAGGTAAAAATTTTAAATGATTACTTTTCATTGAGACGTCCGACTCTTATGGAAGCAGATATAATCCCCCCAATGATTATCATTAAAGTACCTAACCAAAGTATTGTCATGAAAGGTTTAATATGCATTCTGACACTTATTGACTGCTGATCTTGAGGAACATTCATGACAAGGTATATATCTGAAAAAAACTTGTGCAAAATACTTGCTTCCGAAGTAATTGTAGGTGGATTTGAATAAAATCTGATTTCAGGAGTGAATGTATCTATTAACTTACCATCTTTTTTCATGAGAAAATATGCTTTTAGTGAATTATAATTACTTTCCTCAACTTGCTCAATTTTATCAAAACTAAAAATATATTTTTGCAGTTGTAAATTATCTCCAACTTTAGCGTTATAAATTCTTTCCTCAGAATAAACAGCATTACTCACAACTGCCATCATCAAGATACCAAATCCAGCATGTGCAAGATTTTGGCCTAAGTTGGTTCTTACTAAAATGTTTTGCTTATTAAAGTTTATACTAGCTGTCAAAGAAGAAATTATTAAAAGTAAACTAAAAAAAATAATTAAAATTTCAGTCAAATTAAATAGTTCAAAATATAGACTGATTATCAATGTAATTGTTAATGATGTAATAACGAGATATCGCAATTGAATAATTATTTGATAAAGTTTTGTATCAGTCCATCCTAAACGTGGAGAAATAAACATAAAAAAAAGAAAAAGTATTATGATGGGGGCAATTGTCGTTGAATAATATTTTGGACCAACAGTTAAGCTCTTATTAAGTAATAAATCTGTTGCAAGAGGATACATGGTTCCCAAAAAAACAATTGTTAAAATAGTTATCAAAAGCCAATTATTTATTTGTATACCTGTACCCCTGCTGACCAAACCCATACTACCTATCTTATTAATTTTTTCAGAGTTGTAGGCAAATAAGCTAAAAGAAAAGACAAGTATAAGAAAAATAAATAGTAAAATAAATAAACCTCTTCCGGGATCACTAGCGAAGGTATGAACTGAGTTTAGAATTCCGGACCGGACAAGAAATGTTCCAACTAAGCTCAATGAAAATGTAAGTATGGCTAAAATAATAGTCCAGGATTGCATGACATTTCTTTTCTGAAGTATCAACACACAGTGAATTAATGCGGTTGCGGCTATCCATGGCATTAACGATGCATTCTCAACTGGATCCCAAAACCAATAACCTCCCCAGCCAAGTTCATAATAAGCCCAAAATGAACCCAGAGCTATCCCAGCTGTAAGAAATGCCCATGCAGAAAAAACCCAAGGTTTAACAATTGAAGCCCATTGTTGATCAACTTCTTTAGTAATTAATCCTGCGATTGCTAGACTAAATACCAAAGAAAAACCAACATAGCCTATATACAACACAGGTGGATGAATTGCTAAGAGTGGATCCTGTAAAATAGGATTTAAACCAATCCCGTCAAAAAAATTATTTTGATTTAACGTAAATGGATTAGATAAAAAAAATAAAAATGCGACAAATCCAAAAATCATAATACTTTGTATCGCAACTGTTATCTCTTTAAACCGTTCTGAAATTCCTCTTGAAAGAGCAAATAAAAAATTAAATAAAACCAAAATTAATATCCATAAAAGCATACTTCCTTCATGATTTCCCCAAACACCAGAGAATTTATATATAAGTGGTTTTTCTGAATGAGAATTGAAATAAACTAAATCAAAATTAAAATCAGAAATAAGAAAAAGATAAATTAGAATTAAAAATGATAATAATATTGAAATTAACTGTACATAGGCCAGCATCATAATACCAGGTCTTGTGAATATTTTATTATTTATAATTTTACTAGACTGAATCAGTGATGCAGTTAGACAAAGAAGTAGTAAAAAATTTGAAATATAAAAAATATATAAACTCATTCACCTTGCCATTTGCCAGATTTTTTAAGAGTTTCTATAACTTCGGGAGGCATATAGTTTTCGTCGTGCTTAGCTAAGACTTTATTTGCAATAAATCTACCATCATTCATATAAACCCCCTCGACTACAACTCCCTTATCTTCAGCAAATAAATTCGGCAAAATACCCTCGTATTTCACATCAATTTTGTTATCACCATCAGTAATACTGAAATAAAAAATACTGTCAGTTTCGTTTTGAAAAGAGTCTACTGATACAAGTCCTCCCAACCTCATTATTTGACCTTGTTTATCTGAATTTTTTAAAAGTTCAGTAGGGCCATAAAAATATATTATATTATCTCTTAAGTTAAAAATAATTATCAATACAGCGATTGAAACAATAATTAAACTTAATAGAAATTTAATTAATCTGCTTTTTACTAAATTAGTCAATTTTGTTTTTTGTATTATTAAAAATTTTTTCGTATTTCCTTAAATTCAATATATTGATTAAAAAAAATATAATTAAAGAAAAGAAAAAAATACCATATGAAGACCAAACAAATATTGCATATCCACCCATATCTAATAATTCATTCATTAGTTGCTGGTCCTTAACACTTTATTTTCAATCAGAACAAGTCTGAATCTAATTAGTGATACTGTTACTAGAAATAAAAAACAGGCAGCTGTCATTATAAATAATGGAATCAGCATACTAACATCAATACTTGGCGCAGAAAGTTTCGAAATTGAAGCAGGTTGATGCAAAGTGTTCCACCAATCAACTGAAAATTTAATTATTGGTATATTGATAAAACCTATTATTGCTAGTGCTGCTGATATTTTTGAAGCAAGTTCCTTGTTTGATATTGCCTGCCAAAGAAAGATATAAGCGATGTAAAGGAAAAATAATATTAACATAGAAGTTAATCTTGCATCCCATACCCACCATACACCCCATGTAGGCTTGCCCCATATACTTCCGGTTATTAATGACATTAAAGTAAATACCATTCCTACTTGAGCTATTGATCTTGCGACAACATTAAAAAGAGGATTTCGGGTTATGAACCAAAGAACACATGAACCAGCTAGAATTGAATAAGTCATGAGTGCAAACCATGCTGAGGGAACATGTATATACATAATCCTCATTGAATCTCCTTGAATATAATCTGGAGGAGATTGAAAAAGTGAATAATATAAGCCTATAACAAATGCAAAAATTGTTGCAAAAATCAGGTATGGATTAGCAGACTTGATAAGTTCAATATGGTTATTTTTAATTTTAATATACATTTTCTAATATATATATATCGACTTGAAGTATTGCCTACTCTCCATAAAGACGCAGACCATATGCAGTTACATATATGGAGATAACGAAAGAAAGCATTGATAATGCTAATAGAATTGGCCAAGAACCAGTATCAGAGCCAAAAATAATAAAAGGCACAAATAGTGGTATCATTATAATTGCTTTCAAAAAAATTGTTCTTCTGGCACCAAGCGTAAGTGCGCTCACGAAATTTGCAATGAAAACCATACCGAACGAGCCTATGAATAAATTTATAAATATTTGTATGGTCTCTGAATAATCCAAATAAAATAGAAAACTCAATATTGGTAGAATTACTAAAAGTGGAAGACAATAAATAAACCAATGTGTTATATATTTACTGATTATTAAATACTCAATCGTCTTATTTTTCTGCATAATAATATCTAAATTACCATCCTCATAATCAGCATTATAAATCCTATCAACTGTAATAATGATTGATAAAGCTAGCGCAATCCAAACTACACCTCTAAATAAAACTTTAAGCTGCTCAGTTTGAGTACCAAATGCAAGTGGAATTAACATTAGAATAAGGATAAAAAAAGATACCGTAAAAAAGAAATTGGCACTCGAATAAAAAGATAATAAGAGATCTCTTTTAATAAGGTTAGACATATTAAATATTCAATTCCTTATGAAATTTTTTCGGTAAATTTATATTAGAAGTAAGTATAACGGTTCCCATATTTTCATTAAATTGATTAATTTTTTCTATAAGTAAGTTTGTGTTAACCTCATCAAGAAAAACAAATGGTTCATCTAAAAACCACAGATCACATTTATTATAATTCAGTCTGTGGAGGGAAATACATTTTTTTTGTCCATCACTTAAGGAACTAACATCCTTATTTATCAAATTATACAAATTGTTATGTTCTAAAAGCTTTGCATGATTGAGAGCTTCATTAAAAAGAATATCCCATAACTCTAAATTTTTTTTTATAGAAAGATTTTCTTTTAAAGAATTCTTTTGGCCAATTAGGTTGAATTTACTATTGTATAAATTATCATCGCTTATACCGACATCATTAAACAATACCTTACCCTCATAAGATGTAATAAAATTGGATAGGATTCTTAAAAGGGTAGTTTTTCCAGAGCCATTTCGCCCTTTTACAACCAATGTTTCACCTGACTTAATTGAGAAATTAATATTCTTGAGAACTATGTTTTCTCCTCTTTTACAACTCAAATTCTCAGTTTTTAGTTCGTTCATTATAAACTTTATGTTGATAGCTTGTTAAATTAGTCTAAATATAGCAGCAGTAAACCTCTATGTACGACAGCTTTAAGACAAAAAAAACACTAAAAATAGGAAAAAAAACCTATACCTATTACAGTTTCAAAGCAGCTGAAAAAAATGGCCTTAAAAATATATCCGCATTACCATTTTCGATAAAAGTTCTTTTAGAAAACCTCATAAGAAATGAAGATGGGGCTACAGTTGAATTAAATGACATTAAAGAATTTGAGAAATGGAAGTCTGATAAAAAAGTTAACAAAGAAATTAATTTTAGGCCTGCACGAGTTCTAATGCAAGATTTCACAGGCGTTCCAGCTGTGGTTGATCTTGCGTCAATGAGATCCGCGATAAAAAATGGAAAAGGTGATCCTAAAAAAGTCAATCCATTATCGCCAGTTGATTTAGTAATTGATCACTCTGTTATGGTAGACAAATTTGGAACAGCTACTGCTCATAAAGCAAATGTTGATTTTGAATACAAAAGAAATATTGAGAGATATGAATTTCTTAGATGGGGACAAAAGTCCTTTAATAACTTTAGGGTGGTCCCTCCAGGAACAGGGATATGTCACCAAGTTAATTTAGAATATCTTGCTAAAACAGTTTGGTCTGAAAAGAAAAAAATTAAAAATAAAAAAATCAATTTAGCTTATCCTGATACGGTTGTAGGAACTGATAGTCACACAACGATGATCAATGGACTTTCTGTTCTTGGCTGGGGCGTTGGTGGAATAGAGGCAGAAGCGGCAATGTTGGGTCAGCCAATTTCTATGGTGGTTCCTGAGGTTATTGGCTTTGAAATTAAAGGAAAAATCAAAGAAGGGATAACTGCTACTGATTTGGTTTTAACAATTACCGAACAATTAAGAAAAAAGGGTGTAGTTGGAAAATTTGTAGAATTCTACGGTAAAGGACTGAAAGAGTTATCCGTTCCTGATCGAGCAACAATTTCAAATATGGCTCCAGAGTATGGTGCGACTTGTGGATTTTTTCCAATAGATGAGGAGACTTTAAAATTTTTAAAAGTCAGCGGAAGAGCAGCTGATGAAATTAAACTTGTAGAGAGATATTCAAAGGCACAAGGGTTATGGGAAGATTATAAAAAAAATAAAAGAGTTTACTCTGATACGATGGAGTTAGATTTATCAAGCATTGAGGCTAGCTTAGCTGGACCAAAAAGACCTCAAGATAAAATACTACTGTCAAATGTTGCTGATCAATTTATGGCCTCATTTGAAGACGAATTTGGCCAAAAGAAAACATCAAATCCTATTTCTGTAAATAATGAATTTGAAATTGATCATGGTCATGTCGCTATAGCTGCAATTACGAGTTGTACAAATACGTCTAATCCTAGCGTAATGATTGGAGCGGGATTGCTTGCCCAAAAAGCAAATAAGCTGGGTTTAAAAACTAAACCCTGGGTTAAAACCTCTTTAGCTCCAGGATCTAAGGTTGTTACGGACTACTTGGAAAAATCTGGACTTCAAGAGCAATTAGATAAACTCGGTTTTAATCTTGTGGGTTTTGGTTGTACGACTTGTATAGGAAACTCCGGGCCTCTTGATAAAAACATTTCCGATGCAATTTCTAAACATGACTTAATTGTAAGCGGTGTTCTATCAGGAAATAGAAATTTTGAAGGTAGAATAAATCCATTTGTAAAAGCAAATTACCTTGCCTCACCACCGCTTGTTGTAGCTTATGCTTTAGCAGGCTCAACAAAGATAAATTTATCAAATGAACCGATTGGTATTGGACACAATAATAAGAAAATTTATCTAAAAGATATCTGGCCTAAGACTAAAGAAATAAAAGTTGTGATAAATAAAATAATAAATTCAAATTTGTATAAGCAACGATATAAAAATGTTTTTAAAGGTGACAAAAAATGGAATTCAGTGAAATCATCAATTGGTCTTACATATAAATGGAATAAAAAATCAACCTATGTACAACATCCACCATTTTTTAAAAATTCAGAAACCAATTGTGTAAGTGATATTAATAAGGCAAATATACTTGGAATATTTGGTGACTCTGTAACAACGGATCATATTAGTCCTGCAGGAGCAATAAAAGAAGACAGTCCTGCAGGAGATTATCTAATCTCAAAAAAGATTAAAAAAGTTGATTTTAATTCATTTGGAGCAAGGCGTGGAAATCATGAAGTAATGATGAGAGGGACATTTGCTAATATTAGGATTAAAAATGAAATGCTGGATAATATCGAAGGTGGATATACGATTCATTATCCTTCACAGAAACAAATGTCAATTTATGATGCCTCTGTTAAGTACCAAAAATCAAAAACACCATTAATTATTTTTGCTGGAAAAGATTATGGAATGGGGTCTTCAAGAGATTGGGCAGCAAAAGGCACTAATCTTTTGGGTGTAAAGGCTGTCATAGCAGAATCTTATGAGCGTATCCACAGATCTAATCTTGTTGGTATGGGTGTGTTACCATTTCAATTTTTAGGAAGTGACAATCGTAAATCATTAAAACTTCTGGGTTCAGAGAAAGTAAGTATCACGGGTATAGCTAACAAACTGAAACCACAAGGGAAGTACAAAGCTCAAATTTTTTACGCAAATGGTAAGAACATTACAATAGATTTGAAGCTATTAGTTAATACCGCAACAGAAGTTGAATACCTTTTAAATGGCGGTATTCTTCAGTATGTTTTAAAAAATATAGCTAATAACTAATATTAATTTATTCTGTAATCATCAAGAAAATCAAGAGATCCATTACCAGACCTTACGATTTTTCTTACATTTTCTGAGAGTAATTCAGTGATTTCCTCAAAGCTTTTACGATCATTTTTATAATTATTAGTATCTAAATTAATACCAACCTCGACACAAACATCAGAACAATCTGTGAAGAAATAATTAAATGATTGAAATTCAGTTTGATGCGCATTGCAATATTCTTCAAAATTTCCTGAACCGCGAGAATCAATTTTAATAATTGAACCTTCTAAAGAGTAAAAACCACCCTCACAGCCATAGAAAGTTTTTCTATAACTGGTTTCTTCAGACTTAGACCCTAGTATTGCGTAAAAAATTATATCATTATATCTTCGCGTTGCGTCGTTAGCTCCTGCTGGAATCATAGTTACATAAACATAAAAATTTCCAGAATTTATGCTTCCAGACTTTTCTAGATCATCAACTTTCCAGTTTCCCGGAAGAAGAGGTAAATTTGTAACACTGTATGCGCCCTTGATTGTACCTTCATAAATTTCAACTTCATTTAATTCAGCGGAACTTGCGCTAAAAGTAATAAAAGTAGCAAGCAGTCCAGTTGCAATAGTCTTAATAAGTGTTTTCATTATATACCTCACAAAATTTTGTTAGGATTATAACCAGTATTTTATAGTATTGGAGTCTTAATTTTAGAATTAATTTATCGATGTAGTAATTGTTTCGATGAGTTTTTTTGAAAATTCAACAGGATCAGATGGTTTTTCACCATCAAGGATCTTAGATTGTTCGTAAAGTAAAATTGAAATATTTTCTACCTCACTAATTGATGCTTTATCTTTACTCATTTTGGCTAATTTTTTGATAAGTTTATGTTGAGGATTAATTTCCATAACTTTCAGAGAAAGACCCTGATTGAGCTGATTGTGCTGCTGAAGTATTTTTTCTAGCTGAGGGTCCATTGCACCTTCATCACTTACAAGACATACAGGGCTATCTGTAAGTCTTGAGGACACTCTAACGTCTTTAACTTTTTCCTTTAATTTTACTTTTAGTAGATTAATAAGCGGCTCAACAGATTTTTCATTTTTATCATCTTTTTTTGCTCCATCAATTTTATTCAGGTCATCCATTCCCCTTGTAACAGATTTAAAACTCTTCTCTTGATATGATGGGGTTGATGAAGTCCAGAAACTGTCTACAGGATCATCCAATATAAGCACATTAATATCTCTTGACTTATAGCCCTCTAAACTCGGATTATTGATTATGTTTTCGTAACTATCACCGGTCATAAAGTAAATATCCTTTTGTTTTTTACCCATTGACTCTATGTATTCATTTAATGTGATGAGTTTTTTTGATTTTGAATTCTTAAATAATGATATTTCTAGAATTGAGTCTTTTCTCTCAAAGTCCTCATAAATTCCCTCTTTTAGCACTGGACCAAAATTTTCCCAGAATTTTTCATATGATTCCCTGTCTTTATCAATCTTTTTTTTGAGATCAGAAATTGTTCTCTTAACTAGAGATGATTTTATTTTCGTAACGACTGGATTATTTTGAAGCATTTCGCGACTTATGTTTAATGGAAGGTCTTCCGAGTCAATGATACCTCTTAGAAAACGAAGATAAGGAGGAATAAGTTCTGGACAATTGTCTGTGATAAACACTCTTTTAACATAAAGTTTTAGCCTGTTTTCTCTTGCAGGATCATAAAGATCAAAAGGTTTGGTTGATGGAATAAAATTTAATACTGTATATTCAATTTTTCCTTCAGCCTTATAATGAGATGTCATCCAAGGATCATCAAACATCTGTCCTGCATGATTATAGAATTCTTTATATTGTTCCTCAGTAATTTTATTTTTAGGTCGCGTCCAAATAGCTGATGCAGAATTAACAGAATCATTTTTTTCATCTTTTTTTTCAGAGCCATCGCTCACATAAATTGGAATACTTATATGATCTGAATATCTTTTAATTATATTTTCAATTCTATCTTTGTCTAAATACTCTTTAGACTCCTTCGTTAAGATAAGTTCTATTGAGGTTCCTCTATTCGATTCTAGAAGATTTGAGTCTTCACTCTCCTCAATGGTAAAGCTGCTTTCTCCATCAGACGTCCAGATCCAAAGTTTATTTTCTCCAGCTTTGCGTGTAGTAACTTTGGTTTGTGAAGCAACCATAAAAGCGGAGTAAAAACCGACACCAAATTGACCAATGAGTGAAAGGTCTTTTGTTTTAGACTCAGACAGTTCTTTTAAAAAATGTGCAGTGCCAGAGCGTGCAATTGTTCCAAGGTTAGAAACAAGATCCTTTTTATTCATTCCAATTCCGTTATCGGAAATTGTGATTAGATTATTTTTTTTATTAATAGTGATCTGAATTTTGAAATTAGGATCATCCTTTATGAGTTTTTCTTTAGTATTTGATAGGTATCTTAACTTATCACATGCATCAGAAGCATTTGATACAAGCTCCCTTACAAATACTTCTTTTTCTGAATAAACAGAATTTATCATCAATTTGAGTAATTGACTGACCTCTGTTTGAAACTCTAATTTTTCTGATTTAGGCATAATTTTTATTCTCAGAAACTATATTGGAATTATTCATCGAAATTCAAGGCGATTTAGATGATGTTATCGCGAAATTTTTCCCTATTTTCCTTGTTTTTTTAACATTTTTCAAGGTAACATGAGATAACAATGACAATACACTACATTAGTCCTGATATATCCTTTAAGGGCTCTAATCGATCAAAAAAAAAGTTTACTAGCTTTCATAAAACTGAACTTAATCTCATACTTTCTGTTTACGCTCAAAAAGTCAGTCAAGGACATTGGAAAGACTATGCAATAGATCATGGAGAATACAATGCAGTTTTTTCAATTTATCGCAGCACTTTCGAGAATGCTTTTTTAAGAATAATTAAAAATAAAAATAAAGGAAAGCATGTAACATTCACATTAATCGATTTTAATAATAAAAAAATCAAGGAAAGTAAATATCTATTAGATATTACAAAATATCTTAAAGTTTCTGTAAAACGTATAGCCTGATTTTATCTTCTCTGACCAAAAAGTCTCAGTAACATTATAAATAGATTTATAAAATCAAGATAAAGTGTTAATGCGCCCATGATGGCTTTTTTAGCGGCAACTTCTCCACTATCATATGCCATGTACATATTTTTAATCTTTTGTGTATCATAAGCTGTCAAACCAACAAAAATTAAAACACCTAGAATAGATATACCATAATATAATGCGGGTGATTGCATGAATATATTTACAATTGATGCGATTATAATTCCAATCAGTCCCATGAATAAAAACGATCCAAAATTAGTTAAATCTCTTTTTGTTGTATAACCATATATGCTCATTGCACCAAATGTACTTGCAGTTATAAAGAATACTCGCGCGATACTTGCGCCTGTGTAAGTTAGAAAAATTGTAGAGAGGGACAAACCCATTAAAAATGCAAATACCCAAAACATTGTCTGTGCTCGCGACGCAGACATTCCTTGAATTCCAAAACTCATATACATAACAATACCAAGAGGTGCTAGTGCAACTACCCACATCATTGGACCAGTATAAAGTGTAACACCTAAGTTAGTCAGACCAACAATTTCTCCTGTTGGACCTATTACAGCTGTTGCCTGAAATAGCATATATGCAACTAATCCTGTTAAAGCTAAACCTGATGCCATGTAATTGTAAACACTCAGCATGTATTGTCTTAAGCCGGCATCTATTGCAGGTGATGATTGAGCTCTAGTTTGATATTCCATATAGAAAAACCTCTTGTATTATTTATTAACTGTATTTTAATACATAATTATAAATAGGATCAATACAAGTTATTAATTGTTAAGATTTTATTAAGTAATTTCAATAAGATAGGAGAAATAAATGGAAAAGGTTTTAGTCACAGGCGCTTCAGGATTTATAGCTGAACACTGCATAATTGAACTTCTTAAAAATGGCTATTCAGTAAAGGGATCGCTCAGGACAATGAATAGAGAACAAGAAGTAAGAGGTGCAGTAAAGACTGAAACAGATGACACTAAATTAGAATTTTGCAAACTTGATCTACTTGAAGATGACGGTTGGGAAGATGCAATGTGGGATTGTGATTATTTAATGCATGTTGCTTCTCCATTTGTAATAGAAGATCCAAAAGATGAAAATGAACTGATCAAGCCTGCAAAGGAAGGAACTCTTAGAGCACTCAATGCAGCAAAAAAAGCTGGTATAAAAAGAGTTGTTCTCACTTCTTCTGTTGCCGCTGTTAACTCACATATGATGTCTGGAACAAGCGATCATACAACTTGGACGGATATTAATAGTAAGTATGTTACTCCTTATCAAAAAAGTAAAACAATTGCAGAAAAAGCTGCTTGGGATTTTTACAATAATCAAGACAGTAACAATAAAATGGAGTTGACAGTTATTAATCCTGGCGGCGTAATGGGTCCTCAACTTGGAAATGACTTAGGTGGCGCTTCAACTCAAATAGTTTCACAACTTATTTCTGGAAAGTTTCCAATGATACCCGCTTTGTCATTCCCATTCATTGATGTGAGAGATGTAGCCATTCTTCATTTAAAAGCTATGACCACACCCGATGCTGATGGAAAAAGATTTATTGCTGCACATTCTAAGCCTACTTGGATGTATGAAGTTGCAGAAGTCTTAAGTGCAGCTGGATATGAAAAAATCAAACTGAAGAAGGCACCTTCATTCATGCTCAAATTGATTGGCTTGTTTGATAACAGGACAAAAAGCTTAGTTCCAATGCTGGATAAGTATGTACCGTGCGATAACTCTCAAACTGTTAAGGTACTTAACTGGGAACCTATGCCATGGGAACAAGCCTTTATTGAACATGCAAAATCCATTGAGTCAATTAAGAATAAAGCCTAATTATGGAGAAAGTTCTAGTTACTGGAGGCTCAGGATACATAGCACAGCATTGTATAGTTGAATTACTTAAAAAAGGTTACTCTGTAAAAACTTCATTACGCTCTGAAAATCGCGAAGCAGAAGTAAGGCAAGCTATAGCCAAAGAGGTTGAAGCAAAAAATAATTTAGAGTTTTGTAAATTAGACCTGCTAAAGGATGAAGGATGGGATGAGGCGGTCGCTGGCTGTACATATGTTTTGCACGTTGCGTCTCCATTAACAGACAAAGCTCCTGATGATGAAAATGAAATCATTCAGCCCGCCAAGGAAGGTCTTTTAAGAGCACTTAAAAGCTCAATAAAAAACAAGATTAAAAGATTTGTCATGACTTCATCATTTTCAGCTGTGGGCTATGGAAACGAAGAAAAAATATATGATGAGAGCCACTGGACTGATCCAAGTCAGAATATTGGTGCGTACAATAAGAGTAAGGCAATTGCTGAAAAAGAGATGTGGTCTTACCTGGACAGTCTTGATGACAATGAAAAAATAGAAGCTGTTGCAATAAACCCGACTTTAGTCATAGGTCCATCATTATCTGATGATGTTGGAACTTCAAATGTATTTATTCAAAGAATGTTGGACGGCTCTTACCCTGTTGTTCCAAAAGTTCATTTTGGATGGGTTACTGTGAAAGATACGGCAAGAGCGCATGTTGAAGCAATGATACATCCAGATGCAAGTGGAAAAAGATTCATACTTGCAGAAAAATGTATGTGGCTATCCGATATGAATAAGCTTTTAAGAAAACATGGTTATAAAAAAGCCCCTTCAATTGAGGCTCCAAATATTTTAATGAAAGTTCTCGGTTTATTTAGCAAAGAAGCTGGAGCAATATCTGGCTTTGTTGGTAAAACAAAATTTACTAATTCCGAAAATGCTAAAAATATTTTAAAATTTAATTTCGAAAGTGCAGATGAGGCAATCATCCAAACTGTAAAACAATTTGAAGAACTTGGACTGATTACAAAATAATGGAATACAGAAAATTAGGTAGATCAGATATTGACGTAAGCTTGATATGCTTAGGCACCATGACTTGGGGAGAACAGAATACTGAGGCCGATGCTCACGATCAGTTGGATTACTCCTTAGACCATGAAGTTAATTTTATCGACACTGCTGAAATATATGCTGTACCAACAAAAGCTGAAACTCAGGGATTAACAGAAAAATATATTGGTACTTGGTTCAAAGCGAGAGGCAACAGAGACAAAGTGGTACTTGCAACTAAAGTGGCTGGTCGTTCCGGGATGTCATGGCTAAGAGAAAATGAGGAAATTCCTCGACTATCAAAAGAACATGTTTTCTATGCAGTTGAGCAAAGTCTTAAAAGACTTCAAACAGATTACATTGATCTCTACCAAGTTCATTGGCCTGATAGACCGTTTGGTGCATTTTCAGGAAGGCTTGAGTACAAACATATGGATACATCAGATTCCATTCCTTTGGAGGAAACTCTTGAAGCACTTGGTGAATTAGTCAAGCAAGGCAAAGTCAGGCAAATTGGTTTATCTAATGAAACGCCGTGGGGAACAATGAAATATTTAGAGCTTGCAGAAACGAGATCACTGCCACGTGTTGCTTCAATTCAGAATGCTTATAATTTGGTTAATAGAGGTTTTGAAATTGGTTTATCAGAAGTAGCGATGCACGAACAAGTAGGCTTGCTTGCTTACTCGCCTTTAGCACAAGGAACATTAACTGGAAAATATTTAGGCGGACAGATGCCTCAAGGTTCGAGACTCGCGCTATTTGGTGATGGTCCTTTAATGATGAGATATAAAGGAGATAAGACGCAACAAGCAATTGAAATGTATGTAAATCTCGCAAAAAAATACGAAATTGATCCTGCTCAACTAGCTATTCAATTTTGTAACATTCAACCATTTGTCACATCAACAATTATCGGAGCGACTACAATGGAACAGTTGAAAACTTGTATAGAGAGTATTCATCTTGATATCACAAAAGAAATGATGAACGACATTAGAAGTATTCACAAAGAAATTCCAAATCCAGCACCATAATGAAAAAAATCTCTAAAACTGAACTTGCGAAAAAATTAAAAAGACTCTCTGGTTGGAAATTAGTCAAAGGTCGAAGCGCTATAACAAAAACATTTAAGTTTAATAACTTTCAAGAAGCTTTTGGTTGGATGACATCGATGGCAATTTATGCAGAAAAAAAAGATCATCATCCAGAATGGTTTAATGTCTACAGTACTGTCGAAGTTACTTTATCAACTCACGATGCTGGTGGGGTGACAAATCTGGACCTGGATATGGCGAGAGAAATGAATCAAAAAAAGTAAGTTGATACCATAGATAATTAATTAAAAATACCTTACTGCTTTTATATTTATTGAATTTTCATTACTTAGATCATCTCGATCTATGAATTCGTAAGATCCATTGAAAAACCATCCATTCATCAATCTTGAATCAAGTTCAATTCTTGCTGTTGAATATGAAGATGGCTCACTATTTAAAGATAGATTTATCATACTATCTAAATCTAACTCATAAGAAGCTAAAGCACTAAAGCTATTCATTTGTGAAGAACCTGGTCTGTAATTAAGCTCATAATCTAATTGGTAAAACCATTCGCTCGGGGTTTCTATATCAGTTCCAAGTGCAGCTCTAATGTTGCTGGATTTCTCATCTTCAACCTCGAGAGAATAAATTGTATTAGGCAAGGCCATGTAAGATACACTGGCATTTGAAGAAGAGCTGACGTCTCTTCCGTATTCAAGTCGACCGTAAGTGTTAAGATTTAAATCATTAAATTTTATTTCGTCGTCAGCTAATATTCCAAGAGAGATAATGGCTGTTTTAATTGTTTGTTCGTCATATCTTAAGGCAGCAATTGTTCCTTTTTCACTAAAGCTGGATAACTTTGTATAACCTCCATCAATTCTTCCATAAGGCGATAAATTAATATCATTTTTCTCAAGTTCTGCGCTATAAACTATGGAGCCATACAATTGCTTTCCATCTCTATTGCCTAATATAGTTCCAGACGCGTGAGATCGAGAAAGATCCATTTCTAATAATCCAAGTCCAACATTTATATCAATGTATGTTTGATCAGTGTGTGGAGCAGTTGCGTAAAAGGATAAACTATACGCATCAGTATCCAAAGAATGGCCTGAAGATCCAACATTAACATCATCTTTGCCGATTCTTAATGCAGCCCCCAAAATATGATTATCATCAATTTTATTGTCTATTCCAAGAGTTATGCCGTTTGTTGTAATGTCTCTAAGTGAAGAAATACCATCAGAGTCAATCTCACCGACGGAAATATTTCCTTCACTCCATACGGACCAATTGTTTGAAAATAAATCTCCAGATTGATTAACGAGTTTTGAAAATTGCAGTGCGTTTGAAATTCCATTCAGATCTGAGTTACTAAAATTAACACTTACACCCTGATGGGATAACTCACTTTTATCTTTGTTTCTTCTTAACCACTCTATACGTTTAAATATTGAAGAAGTAGTTTGTTGAATAAATCTTTTTGCTGTTTCAGCTTGAGCTTTCAGAAGTCCAACAAAATCCTTATCACTCATGGGATTTGTTAAATCCTCAACTAAGTACTCTGCTGTAAAAGTTTTGCTAGTGGCGGGTATAACGTTATTATTAAAATCTTCTACTGTTGCACCAATAGCGGCATAAATTATTTGACCACTTGTAAAATTATTTGTTGGATCAATCGTAATTACAGTCTTAGCTGAATTTATTGAAGCGGTAAATGAAAGATCCGTACCATTGGCATCGGTATCTTTAAGAGTAATTAAGCTTCCAACGTTTAAATTAGTTATTTCAGTGTCGTCAAGATTTCGAACAGGCTCACTAAATGTAAATGTAATATCAGAATTGGTAGCAATAGAGGCGGTAATAACAGCATCAATACTTACCGTAGGAGGAAGAGAATCTCCTACCGTAAATATTGCAAAAGAATTTGAGATAGCATTATCATAAGAATCTTCAACTGTTGAACCAATACCAACATATACAATCTGCTCACTTGATAAATCGTTCGTTAGATCGATTGTTATTAGTTTGTTATTGGCATTAATCGTTGCATCAAAAGATATGTCGGCTCCGCTAGAATTAGTATCTTTTAGAGTTATGAGATTATCAACATTGATATTATTTATATCGGAGTTATCAATAAGCCTTATTTCTTCATCAAATAGTATGAAAATGTCTGTATCAACAGATACATTGGTTGCTAAGTTTGCAGGGCTGAAGGCAACAACTGGAGGAGTGACATCCGTAACACTGAAGGTACCAGATGTGGAACTCATTGCATTTCCTGAATTATCTTCTACAGACTCAATTGATACAAATACAACTTCACCACTTATAAAATCACTATCAGGATTAATAGTGATTACTTTTTTTGTCGCATCAATAGTGGCTGAAAAAGCAACAGGTATACCGTCATATGCATATTCAAGAGTAATTAAGTCACCAACATTAGAATTTGTAATAGCCGTATCATCGACGTTTCTAATAGCTTCAGAAAATGTAAGTGTAACATTAGATTCAATGGGAATTCCAGTTGCGGTATCCTCAGGATCAAAGTTTACACTTGGTGCAGTTGCATCTGCCGTAGTAAATGTCGACGAAGACGCACTTATTGCATTATCCCATTCATCCTCAACAGTTGTACCGATTGCCACATAGACAACTTGCTCACTTGAAAACTCACTTGATGGGGTAATTGTTATCATTTGTTTTGCATCGTCAATAACAGCTGAGAATGATATATCCGACCCAGAAGAATTAGTTTGTTTCAATGTGATTAAAGCATCAACATTTGAGTCGGTAACGGGTGTATCGTCTGTGTTTCTAATAGGTTCAGAAAAAGAAATGGTCACATCAGAGTTAACTGCTACACCAGTTGATGAGTTGGTTGGAAAGAATTCCACATCAGGAGGATTTGAATCAACTGCCGTGAATGATGAACTTCCTGAAGTTATTGCATTATCTGAAGAATCTTCAACTGTTGCACCGATTGCTAAATAGACTTCTTGCTCACTAGAAAAATTACTAGTTGGGTTTATTGTTATAATTTTCTTATCTGCATCAATTGTTGCGTTAAATGCAATATTCGATCCATTTGCGTCGGTATCTTTTAATGTTATTAAACTGTCCACATTGCTATCGGTTAAAGCTGTATCATTAATATTTCTTACAGCTTCATTAAAAGTAATTGTCAGATTTGAACTTACTGCAACATTTATTTCAGTATCTGGAGGGTTAAATACATATGTAGGTGGTAGATTGTCTGCAACCGTAAATGTTGCTGATGCAGCACTAATAGCGTTGTCGAAAAAATCTTCAACGGTTGCTCCAATTGCAGCGTAAATTGTTTGCCCACTTGTAAAATTACCTACTGGATTGATGGTGATTTTTGTTTTAGCGGAGTTAACTGTTGCAACAAAGCTAATATTATTACCATTAACATCCGTATCTTTAAGAGATATTAAGCTGCCAACATTGGTATCTAATAATTCCTCATCACTTAGCAACCTGACTGATTTGTCGAATTCAATTGTAATATTAGTATTCACAGGAACGCCTGCTTCAGCGCTTATAGAAACTGTTGGAGGATTAGTGGGTGTAGCAGTTGTAAATGATGTTTCAGATAGACTTATTGCGTTATCTGAAGAATCTTCAACTTCGGCTTTAATGGCTGCATATATTGTTTGTGAACTTGAAAAATCACTTGTTGGATCAATCGTTATGATTGTTTTAGCGGTATTAATTGTTGCATCAAAAGAAATATTTGCTCCACTAGAATCTGTTTCTTTGAGAATGATGTGATCATCCACGCTTGTATCAGTTATTTCACTATCATCAGATTTTCTAATTGCTTCATCAAATTCGATCGTAATGTTGGTGTCCATTCCAATTCCTGTTTGGCCGTTTGATGGAGTGATCGTTACAACAGGGGCTGTCGTATCAGCAGTTGTAAAATTTAAGTCAGTAACGTTTGTTATTCCGGTATAAAGATTGCCTGAACTATCTTCAAATGACCCTGAATCAATTTTAATATAATAATCAGTTTTTTCATCTAAAGTAGTAGCAGGATTAATTGTAATTTCTGATGATCCAGAACCTGTTACTTTTGAGTCTGTTGCCTCAATAGTTTCAATTAGAGTTTCTCCTGAATAAATTGTAATATTTTTATTTGCGATAGCAGTTACAGATTCATTAAATGTGAGTACTATATTTGAATTGACTCCCATAGTCGTAGCCCCATCAGCAGGGTTCGATGAACTTAATGTAGGACCTTCAGTATCAGCTACTGTAAATGTTGCAGAGTGGGCAGGCAAAGCTGTATTGCAAGCGTTTTCAAGAGTGTTATCAGTAACAGCAACATACACAACTTGAGAGCTGTTAAAATTAGCGTCAGGATTAATAGTTACGACTTGATCAGAAGCATCAATTGTTGCATCAAAAGAAATATCTGCTCCACTTGAGTTTGTATCTTTTAGTGTAATATGGGCATCGATATTAGAATTAGTTAAGTCGCTGTCGTCACTAGCTTTTCTTAATCCTGTATTAAAATTAATTGTTATATTATCTCCTGCAGCATGTGTTGAGTTTCCATTCGCTGGGATAAATGAGTCAACATCCGGAGTGAGCGAGTTTGCTATTGTACCAATTCCTGCATCCTGATTTCCATCAACTGTGAGTGTGTTACAGTTCGTTGACCAAGTACCAGAAGAAGATATAGTAAAATCTCCATTAACTTTCATATTATCTGATTGGCTGCCTGCTGAACCACTTAAAACAACATCATTAAAATCATTACTTGCGCCAGTGCCTCCAGAAAATACATTTGAATTATTATCAAAAGTTACTGTTCCTGAGCGAGATATAAAACTACCATTATTTGTCCAGTCGCCTCCCACAGCAATATCATGGTTACTAGTGCTCGCATCTAATGTTCCACTTGTTATGGTGAGGTCGCCATTAACATCTAAATTAGCATCAAGTGTCGATGTACCTGATTGATTAAAAACTAAATTAAAATAACTGTTACCCGCTGCTAAGCCAGTAGCCCCGGAACCATCATAGGTTACAGTTCCACTATCAGTGTCTGGTGTAATATAAACGGTTTCATTTCCTTGAAGTTGCAAGTTACCGTTATTGACAAGCGTAACTGGGTTAGTAGTTGATGCATTTTTTCTTAAATTTTTACCGTTAATATCAAAATTAGCTTCATTGTTTATGGTAAGTGTTCCACTAACTCTTAATTGACTGTTTCCTGTTAGCGATACAACCCCAGCAGTATTGGCTATAGTTAAATTGCTAAAATTATCTGGCATATCAATAGTTTGCGCTGAGGATCCATTAAAAATAACTTGTCCAGTACTTGGTACAAAATTTGTGCTATTTTGCATATCCCAATCACCACCAACGGTTATATCGTGGCCATTAGCCCTGAGCCTTCCTGTTCCAACAACCTGTAATTTATTTTCTACTTCAATATCGGTGTAAAGAGTTACGTTTTTATTATTGCCTTTAGTTAAATTATAAAAATTTTTATTAGGACCAGGACCACCAGAGATTGTAATTCCTGCACCTAAAGCACTTTCACCCGGACCATCGTATCTAGGGTTCATCCTTAGTGTGCCGTTATTATGATTAAATGTTCCCCCCATAAGTCGAAAGCCACCTTTTAAAATAAAACGAGAGGCACCAGCTCCAGGAGCAGTAAATGTAGATCCGTTATACATTACAAAATTGTGATCTAATCTGAATGTACTAGTACTACCTGTAAAAGTGAGTGTAGGATTATTGCCGCCAGCGCCTAAGGTATATTGTTTTTTTCCAAGTTTAAATAGTCCATCTGAAACTATTATATGCCCCCCACTGTGAGTAACCCCTTGTTTAGCTGTGAATTGTCCACTCGGTATATTGATATTCATTGTACCAGTGTATCCACCTCGCATAATTAATTTGTTAACTGTGACATTAGTGGTTACGTTAACATCCAGTGTGCTATTGGCATCAAAATAGGCTTTATCGGAATTTGACGGTGGGTTTGCCCCTGGGGTACCCCCCGATTGATTGGACCAGTTATTATTATCCCACCAAATCTTATCTCCACTCCCACTAGCAACCCAAAACCTGTCAGCTGCATTTGCACTAGAAATAAGAAATAAAAAAATAAATAAAAATGAGAAAAATATAATTTTGCTTATTTTATAATTATTTTGATGTGTCATTTAGTAAACCAGCGTGTCTACGTTAGATACCTATGATTTATAAAAAGATGTTGTTAGTGCTATTTTTCCAGTAGCCTTACGGGCTAGAATTGTCTCCAAAGCCTGTTGACCCTTTTCAAGCGGCAATACTTCAGTTACTGGGGCTTTTAATTTTCCCTCTTCATACCAACCAGTAAGTTGGTTCATGTTGGCAAGATGCTCCTGTGGTTCTAAAGCTGTAAATTGACCCCAAAATACACCAACAGCGGAACAACCTTTAATTAAATACAAATTCATTGGTATTTTTGGAATATAACCAGCCGCCCAACCTATAACTAAGAAGCGTCCATTCCATGCAATGCTTCGTAAAGCGGGCTCAGTGAAATCTGCTCCAACTGGGTCATAGATTACATCTGGTCCTTTACCACCTGTTGCTTTTGAAATTTCTGCTCTAAATTCTTTCACATGATCTCTATTGGTTAAATCATACTTTCCATAATTAATAACTTCGTCAGCTCCATACTCTTTGCATACTTCTAGTTTTTCATCAGAAGATGCACCGGCAATAACTCTGGCACCCATTGCTTTTCCAATTTCAACAGCTGATATACCAACACCACCTGCAGCCCCTAGGACAAGTAAATTTTCACCCTCCTTAAGTTGACCGCGATTTTTAAGAGCGTAGTGTGATGTGCCGTAAGTTAATGTAAAACAAGAGGCGGTGGTAAAATCCATACTACTTGGTTTTCGAAATATATTGGATGGACTCGTTATTACTTGCTCCCTAAAACCACCAAAGCCTATCATAGCAACGACCTCATCACCAACCTTCCAATCAGAAACGCTTTCACCTGTCGCACTGATGACTCCTGAGATTTCACCGCCTGGTGAAAAAGGAAGAGGGGGTTTAACTTGATATTTATCTTGAATAATTAAAGTGTCTGGAAAATTGACTCCAGCAGAATGCACATCTATCTGAATTTGACTTTTTTTAAGTTCAGGTAATTCAACATCCTCATAAACAAGCGAGCTTGGAGGGCCAAATTCTTTACAAACAATTGCTTTCATAATTGTGAATCTCGATATAAATTAGCGATTATGAAATTAGTAAATTTCAAACTTATTTTATCAATTTTATTGTTGAGTTCAATAAGTGCTTTTGCAGTAATTGATGTCGTACATCTGGGCTCATTTGGCAAAAGTGGCGCATGGCAAGCTAAAGAGTTTAAAGATGGCACGGCAAAAATTTGTTATATCATTTCAGAGCCAATAGCGACGAACCCGTCCGATCTTAATCGAGGCGAGCATGCTCTGATGATTACGAATTTCAAAGATGATAAGACTTTTCATGAGCCGAGTGTGGATACTGGCTTCACATTTAAACCCAAAAGTATGGTTGAGGTGAGCATTGGTAGCAGTAAGTATAAATTTTTTACAGTTGAATCAAGAGCTTGGTTAGCAGATGGAGAGAACGGCAAACAACTCATTAAAGATATGAAAAATGGAGCGCGCGTGAAAGTTAAAAGCACTTCAAGCCGTGGAACAAAAATTACAGATACATATTCTTTAATCGGATTTACAAAAGCACTGGCGGCAATCGATAAAGCCTGCTCTTAAAATACAATGACAGAAGATAAACTCGACTTAATAGGATTAAGTCTTAAAGAAATATCTGAAACTTTAATTAATAAAGATTTAATACAATCTAAAGAAAAATTCAGATCCAAGCAACTTTGGCATTGGCTTTATTTTAGAGGTGAAACTGATTTTGACAAAATGACAACAGTTTCGAAAGGCCTTAGGAAAAAACTAAAAGATCATTTTATTATTCAAAGGCCAAAAATAAAATCACATCAAATATCAAAAGACGGAACACAGAAATGGCTTTTGGAATTAAATGATAATAACCTTATTGAAACGGTTTTTATTCCTGAAGAAAATCGAGGAACGTTATGTGTTTCATCTCAAGTAGGCTGCACACTTAACTGTAAGTTTTGTTTTACTGGAACTCAAAAACTAGTTCGAAATTTAACTTCAGGTGAAATTATTTCACAACTTCTTTTAGCAAAGGACAATCTTTCAGATTGGCCGAATGGAAAAAATCGTAAAATTTCAAATATTGTATTTATGGGAATGGGAGAGCCTCTATATAATTATGAGAATGTTAAAAATGCTGCTGAAATTATGGGAGATAAAGAAGGCATTCAGTTATCTACTAAGAGAATTACCCTGAGTACTTCAGGCATTGTTCCTGAAATTATTAAATGGGGAAATGAAGTTGACTCAAGATTAGCAATTTCCTTGCACGCAACAAACGATGAATTGAGAAATGATATTGTTCCTATAAATAAGAAATTTCCTCTTAAGGATCTTATAAAGGCGTGTAGAGAATATCCTCGATCAAAAAATTCTAAACGAATAACTTTTGAATATGTCATGTTAAAGGGAGTAAATGATACAGCGCAAGATGCCCGTAAACTTGTTAAGCTAATTTCTGGAATTCCTGCAAAAATAAATCTTATCCCTTTTAATCCTTGGCCTAATTCACCTTACGAATGCTCTAGCAAGGAAGAAATCAAGAAATTTAGTGACATAATTAAAAATGCAGGTTATGCAAGCCCAGTTAGAAAAACCAGGGGGCAAGATATTATGGCTGCGTGTGGTCAATTAAAGTCCTCCAGTATAAAAATTAGAAAAAGTGAACTCAGAGCAAATGGATAAAATAAAAAAAGTGGTTCTTGCTTATTCAGGCGGTTTAGACACATCAGTCATTTTAAGGTGGCTGAAAGAAACGTATCAATGTGAAGTGGCAACTTTTACAGCAAATCTAGGTCAAGATGAAGACTATGATTTAGTAAAAGCAAAGGCTGAAAAGCAAGGAACAAAAGAAATATTTATCGAAGACCTTAAAGAAGAATTTGTAAGTGATTATGTCTTCCCAATGTTTAGAGCTAATCCACTTTATGAGGGTTACTACTTACTCGGTACTTCTATCGCAAGACCTCTAATTGCAAAAAAACAGATAGAAATTGCAAATCAGATTAAAGCCGATGCGGTATCCCATGGTGCAACAGGAAAAGGAAATGATCAAATAAGATTTGAGCTTGGATACTATTATCATAAGCCTGATATAAAAATAATCAGTCCTTGGAGAGAGTGGGATTTATCATCAAGAACATCACTTGTCGAATATGCTGATAAACACGGGATTGAAATTGCAAAAGATAAGAGAGGTGAACAACCATTTAGTATAGATGAAAATATTTTGCACTCTTCAGCTGAGGGAAAAGTTCTTGAAGATCCATGGGTTGAAGCACCTGATTATGTTTACACCAGAAGTGTTTCACCTGAAGATGCACCTGATAATGCAGAAGAAATAACTATTGAATTTAAGAAAGGTGATGCCTGTGGACTTAACGGAAAGGCTTTAACGCCATTTGAAATATTAAAATCTCTTAATGAGCTCGGTGGAAAACATGGAATTGGACGAGTTGATCTTGTCGAGAATAGATATATTGGAATGAAATCTAGAGGAATTTATGAAACTCCTGGTGGAACCATTCTCTATCACGCACACAGAGCAATAGAGAGTATTACACTTGATAAAGAGGCTGCGCATATGAAAGACGAGTTAGCACCTAAATATGCCGAGCTTGTCTACAACGGCTATTGGTTCTCACCTGAAAGAGAGATGATGCAATCAATGATTGATAAATCACAAGAAAAAGTGGAGGGTAAAGTAAGACTTAAACTCTTTAAAGGTAATACAATGATTACAGGAAGAGAGTCGTCTCTAAGCCTGTACAATCCAAATCTTGCAACATTTGAGACGGATAACATTTACTCTCAAAAAGATGCTGAAGGCTTTATAAAATTAAACGCTCTTAGATTAAGAGAAAAAAAATAAGCTACTGCTGTCTAAAAGCAGCATCTACCGTATTTTTTAATAAACACGCAATGGTCATTGGACCTACACCACCAGGGACGGGTGTAATTGCTGACACAAGACTGAATACATCATCGTAATCAACATCTCCAACAAGCTTTGTTTTGCCTGGTTTATCTGGATGGTCTACTCGATTAATACCAACATCAATCACGACAGCTCCTTCTTTAATCCAATCTTTTTTAACCATTAACGGACGTCCAACTGCAGCAACAACAATATCAGCTTGTTTAGTAATTTCTTCAATATTTCTGGTTTTAGAATGTACTATTGTTACCGTACATGACTCCTCAAGGAGTAGTTGTGCCATCGGTTTACCAACAATATTAGATCGTCCAATTATTACAGCATGCATTCCTTTTAAATCAGGAATACTTTTCTTAAGCATTAAATAACATCCAAGTGGTGTGCATGGAGTAAAGGTTTTACTCAACAAGTCACCTCCTATTGAATTTCTTCCAACATTTATAGCATGAAAACCATCAGCGTCTTTTACTGGATCAATTGCGTCAATAATAGCCCTTGAATCAATGTGTGATGGAAGTGGCAATTGGACAAGAATTCCATTTACTTTCTGATCATTATTCAGCTTATCAATTAATTCCAAAAGCTTTTCTTCAGATACGGTAGCATCGAGAAAGTGATCCTCGACATCCATTCCTATCTCTTTGGCCATTTTAGACTTTGTATTAACATAAACTTGGCTTGCTGGATCTTCACCTACAAGTACAACAGCAAGAGTCGGTGTTTTGTTAAATTTATTTTTAAAATCTTCAACTTTGACAGCTGTTTCAGCTCTAAGATCAGCCGCAATTACTTTTCCATCGATAATTTTTGCATCTGACATATTTAAATAGGAATACCTAAGTAGAAATATTCGTAAAGTAAGTTTCTTATAAAGTAAAGTATTAGGATTAAGACTACTGGTGATATATCAATCCCTCCTAGATTTGGAAGAAAATTTCTTATTGGATTAAGAAGAGGATCTGTTAGTCGTTTTGTTCCAAAATAAATTGCAATAATAATTCTATTCTGAGTATTAAAAATACTCATTGCAATTAACCAACTGAATATCACATTAATGATCAAGACCCAGGTATAAAGATTTATAATTTGGTCAAAGAGAATTATGAGTGAGTTCATGATTTATCTATAAGAAAATAATTATCTAAAAAAGAGTCTAACCACATATTGATTTTTTTACCATGACTAAGTCTTTGATCCATTTGATATTGACGTTTTTGAGCTCCTTTTTCTCTTAGCATATAACCCGCATAATATAGCCACCTTAAATGCATTTTAAGATTTACTTCAGGGTGAAATTGAATACCCACTGCATTTTTATACTTGAATGCTTGTTGTGGGAATGTTTCACCGTAAGCAAGAACATCACATTCTTTTGGAACCTTAAAGCCCTCTTTATGCCATTGAAAAAATGTTTTTTGATTTTGAAATATTTTATGACCGTCTCCAGTTGGCTGTAAGTCATAAAATCCAATTTCAAATTGCTGATCCTTGGCACGTTGAACGGTTCCACCTAAATTTTTTGCAAGCATTTGAGCTCCAAGACATATACCCAGCAATGGTTTTTTTGACTCTAAAGCAACTGTGATCCAGTCAATCTCAAGTTTGATATAATCTAAATTATCATTGGCACTTGGTGGCCCGCCATAAATGACTGCAACATCATGGTCGTTCATTGACGTGGGCAGTTTTTCACCAATGACTGGACGGCGAACATCCAATTCATAACCTCTGTCGCGTAATTTTAATCCCACGTCTCCTGTACTCGATCGAGGTTGGTGTACAATCATTAATGCTTTTTTTGAATTCATCGTTACATGAACGAAATTACATTGCGCTGAGACCGCCATCAAGAACAATTTCTGTCCCTGTCATAAATTTTGACTCATCAGATGCTAAATATAATATTGCATAAGAAACATCGTCTGTATCTCCAATTTTATTCATTGGTATTTGACGAGCCAGCTTCGCTACGGCCTCCTCAGCGCCAAACGCTTGCTTTATTGGATCGAGAATAGGTGTATTTACAAAAGCTGGATGAACTGAATTACAACGAACATCATACCCTTTTTTAGCACAATACAACGCTACAGATTTACTCAATAAACGAACACCTGCTTTTGATGAATTGTATGCCGCAGTATTCCATCCAGCTACAATCCCAGATATAGATGAGATATTTATTATAGAACCCTGCCCAGATTTACTCATTTTTGGAATTGCATATTTACAACCAAGAAAAACACTGTCTAAGTTTACCTGATGAACTTTTTTCCAGACATCAAATTCTGTTGAAACGATATCTGCACCCAATGATATGCCCGCACTATTTACAAGGATATTAATCTTGCCAAATTCAGTTTCAGTTTTCTCAATAAGTTCAACCCAAGCTTCTTCACTGGTTACATCATGAGTGAATGTACTGAATTGTGTTTGGCTGAAATCTTTTAATCTTTCAGGCATGGTCATGAGTATATCTTCATTAATGTCTGAAAGCATAACTTTAGCACCTTCACTCATTAACTTGATTGCAGCAGCATAACCTAATCCAGAGGCCGCTCCTGTTATTATTGCAACCTTGCCTTCAACGCGAGACATTAATTAATACTAATTTCATAGAATGCATCTTGTGAGGTTGAGGTCTCTGAAACAAAGTTTTGATAACACTCTTTCATACTGTGTTTTCGCATTCCATTTTCACCTGCGATAAGAAACTCATCACTACCTAAAGGGATAATAGAAGTGTTGCTTAAGCGATCAGAACGAACACAGGTTTTAATATTTTTTTCTCTAATCATATCAATAATTGAGATTACGCCTCCATTACCACTAAGAACAATTCTCCCGTCATCCAGTAAGTTTGCATTTGTAAGACTATTTTTTGTACCAATAAAGAGATTGTCAAAAGCATAAACTTTACAATCACCGCGGTAATATCCAGATTCATAACATGCTACTGCAGTTTCTTTACCAGGTGGTATAGTATCGTTAAGGTCGTATAACGTTGCCAAAGTGATATTGCCCGACATTCCAAGCAAAAGAGATTGCCCTTCGTCAACTTTTATACCTGACCAATAAGATCCAATATAGCCTGTTTCAATTGAAAGCCAGTTTAAGCCGCGATCATCAGTGACATAATATTTGCCTAATTCACCCACAGCATAACCTTCATTTTGAGCTGACTTTCTCCAGCCTTGATTATCACCATATGTATAATTTAAATGCGGTTGAAATTCATCATCGTCGATAAACAAATAATCCCAGCTTATCCCGCCATTTGCTGTTCTAAGGGATAAGGCAAATGCACCAATTGCAACTCCTTCATAATCATCATACATATGGACAGATAGAAAAGGTGCATCAAAATCTACATCTTGGTATTGGATTTCCCAAGTTTTCCCCCCATCGAAAGAATGTAAGATTGTAGCATCATGGCCTACAGCCCAGCACTTATTCTGACTTGGACAACTTATGTCGGTTATTGTTTTTGTAAATGGCACTGTTTCAGCTTGTGTCCACGTTTCACCCTCATCATCTGAATAAACAATGATTCCATGCACTCCCACACCAAAAATTCTATCTCCAGTTTTTTCAAGTGCATTAATTAACGCTTTGTGTGCATTGGGAGATTGAGCTGCTAACTCGGTACCGTAATTAAATTGGTTAGCCAAAGCATTTTTAAATAAAAATAAGCAACAAAATAGTGTTATAAAAATTCTAAGTTTCATAGTTACTAAAAATAAAACCCGACTTAAAGATTTCAAGCCGGGTTTTAAATAAGAAAGGTTAAATAAATTTAGATTATTACCTTGCGTATCGTCTTAAACCATCAGGAGTAAAGAAGCTCGCTGGCTTTTCTTCACCATTATAGATAGTTGGTACTGTACTGAAACCAGAACCTAATTGGTTATTACCAGTATAAGTTCTTGTTGCAAAGTCAAATGTAAACTCACCTTGAATATTACACTCATCAGCCCCTGTACCTTCAATACCTGTAACCATTGTTCCAATTTGGTGTCTCATGAGTTCTTGATTATCATCATAGGCATCCATAATGGATAAATTGTAGAAATCATCGTCCATTATATAGAAAGTTCTAGAAGCATATAAATGTCTTTGCCCAGGTTTTAATTGAGCGTGAACAACATGAACATCTCTTTCTTCATATCTAACATAATCAGGGTTTAAGTGATATTGTGAATGAGTTGTTTCAATTGCATTTTCTGCAAGCGCTTCATTAGCTGCAGGCACGATCATTGTTTTCTTACCTTCATAAGTCCAATCGTACTTGTCTTGAGCTCCATTAAATCCACCATACTGGTCAACAACAACAATACCGCCACCAGCTAGAAGAACCGTGTCATAAGTAATGTCAGGTGCTCTTCTTACACGTCTAGTTGCAGGGTTGTACTGCCAAGCTTTACGAGGTTGCACGTAACTGTCGATAAAGTCATGCACAAGAGTAGTTGTACCTGCGGATCTTGGTGGTCCAAGGTTCTTTTGCATAAACATCGCATAAATGTTTTTGTCCGCATATTGAGAAACTGTATTTGGATTTCTCGGGAAAACAATATTAGTTTCTTGTTGACCGATAATTATTGATCCATCAGCTTGTACGTTAGTTGACGTAGCAACACGGAAAACTGATGATACTAAACTTGAACTCAGTCTCATGTTCCAAATAAAGTGTTGAGCTTCTGTAGGGTTTGGGAAAGGAACTTGACCCATATTAGCAACTTCAAAACCTTCGTTATCATTTATCAGTGTACCATTTGTTTGAGATATAGCTTTAATCTCAGGCGGTATCTGACATGCACCGCTGTTATCGTATACATGAATTTTGTATGTATCAGGATAGGCAGAAAACATAGTAATCTGACCAGGTGACAACAAATCCGTATATTCAGTATAGTTTGAACTATCTACTGTATACTTATGACCATCAGCGACAGAAGTTGTCACTGTAAAGCCTAAAGCTACAACAACAGATATAATTAGGTTTTTTATATTCATTTTATTCATTTGTTTCCTCTCCCTAAATTAAAATGAGTGTGAGATTGATAGAGATAGATAGTCTTTATCACCAGATGTGTGAATCGCAGGATCATCTACATAATTAATGTATGATCCTGATACTGAAGTGCCACCTCTGGATAATGAAGCGCCTAAAGAAAGCGTCATTCTATCTTCAACGAAACCACCTAAAGATGATGGAGCATTACCATTAAAGTCATGCGCCCAAGCAAAATTTGGAGACAGTGTCCAAGGTGAATTCATAAAGTTATTGTAAGTTGCTGTTCCAATGAGTCTGTATGTCATTGCCATGTCGTCCGCTCCTGGATCTTTCTCACAGAAACCGCCATTACCAAATAATGCATCCACAACACCAGATCCTAAATTAGAAATTGCGGCGGAAGCTGCAGATAAATTTGCAACACTTGTACCAACCGCACCTAAACATTTAGATCCACCAGCTGAAGGACCTTCATTGGCGCCTCCTCTAGCAACAAATCCATTAACTGCATTGTTCATGTCTGGAACCGCTACAAATCCAACTTCTGTTAAGAAAGCAGCGCTATCAGCTCCAAGGCCCATAGTTACTGGGTGAGAAGCTTGGAATGAAGTTGTTGTTCCAAGAGATCCACTCCAAGTATCATATTCAATATAAGCTTTTGAATAATATCTACTAGTTAAGTCAGTAGTTGGATTTCCATTTGCATCCCAAACACTACCTAAAGTTGATCTCTCATAGTTACCAACTAGTGAATAATATGCATCCGCACTTAAACCTAAAGTTGTTTGAGCAGCAGTCGCAGTAAACGCAAGCACATCTCCAGAACCAACCGAACCAACAGCAGCATTAGCAGCAGCAGCATCTGCACCAGCTATAGCAACAAAGTTTAGTGCATCGTGAGCACCATTTTTGTCATTTAACTGAGCAATCTGATCGCTAGCATCTGTTGCTAATGGGAAGTCTGGTCTAAATGCAAGTTCACCTTGTACAGTAGTTGAACCTACATTGGTACTGAAACTACCAGAGACGATCTTGTTGTCCTCTGGGAATATACCTTGATAAGTAATCATATTAATTGGTGTCACGGCAGCGAAAAGTCTTGCACCTGTTCCAATTAAGCCAGCATTGATTGTGGCTTTGGCAGCAGCTGCATTATTCGCAGTAACTTGAGCGACTGTTGCCGCACTTGCAGTTGGGTTAATCGCAGACCAAGCTGCACCTGCAGTTGCACCTGACGCATTACCCAGAGTAGTAGTCATTGCGTAACACTCTGATGCATCGTGAGCACGATCACCATTTGCAAATTCATCAGTAAAGAATGCTTGAACCATAAGGTTATCTCTTTCTGATTGTCTTGCATTACCAGTTGCGTAGTTTGTTGCACCCGAAGCACCAACAACGCCTCTTAAACTGCTTTTTAATACTGCACTACACAGTCCTGAACTCAAAGCAGCATTCGATAGAGCTTGGTGAATAGCTTGCGTACCAGTTAGATCGTATGATCCTGCAGTTAAGTCTGGTCCACCAGCTTCAGTCAAGTCAGTACCGGCATAATCAGCTGATCCTAGAAGGTATGCACCTAGAATATCACCTGCGAAGATATTGCCTGGCATGTTAAATTGAATGTATGGAACTTTAGAGTGATAGTTTGCAAAATAGAAACCAAAATCAACCCCTGATCCAATGGTATCTACATACTTATTGTATCTAAAACCATATTGTCCGCTATCAGAAGGGTCTTTATAAAGTCCAGCACGGCTAATTTGTAAATCAACTGTTCCACCCATGTCGTATTGAGCAGAATCCAAATCATTAAACGCTGCTTCAACAGCAACCGTCGCACCTGGCGCAGAAATAGCGAGGTGATTTCTACTACCATCATCAGTCAAACCATTAAAGCCTGGAGCAGTAAGAGCATCCTGATTTGATGTAAAGTTATGAGTTGAAGCAATTCCACGAGCTAGAGCCCATTCTGTTGTTCCCATAGCTTCAAAACCTGAGATGGCAAGAGCTGTCGTATTATAAGTTGACCAGTTTGATGCATGTTGAGAAAATGCTTCAGCATTAGCTTGCGTACAATCTTGTCCCGCACCTGGAGCGTAACCACTTAATGCAGATGCTGCAGTTCCTACAAGCATGTGTGGACAAGCTTCTGGTGATAATCTTTCTTTATAATTTGGCCCGTTAGCTAGCAATGCCCTTGCGCCTTCACCAAATGTTTCACTACCGAAATATGTTCCACTCGCATCTAGACCAACACGGTCAGAGCCATGTTGATAATAAAATTCAATACCTGATCCATCTTCAAGACCTAAAGCAACTGAAATTGTCTCAGTTGGCATCAGTGCCTCTTTAACACCAGAACCAGGTGATCTTAATTTAGATAAGTCTAATGCGTTTGTAACCAAACCATTCATACCGATTGGCAAGAACGTTGCCTCACCCCAGCTTGTAACAAATCGTCCAATTTGAAGATCAACAAACATATTATCTACTTCGTAAGACTCAGTGATGTACGCATCGAGGAGAGTTAAGTCACTTTCAAAAGCACTTTCTGCTTCACTAGTTAGAGCTTGGAAGTTAGGGGAGTCTATACTCAAAGCTGGGTTAAATGATCCAGTGAAAGAAAGTCTTAATCCAGTTGTACCATTGATCGTACCATCAATTTCACTATAAATTTTTTGAGTGGCACTAAATATATCACCACTATTATAGTTCAAGTTTCCATTATTAACTTGGTTACCATAAAAGTCTAAATACTTATTAGTTGTGTTGCCGTATTCATCAGTTCGAGCTGCAGCGCATCCGCCACCTGAACCTGATACATACTGAGTTAAATTAGAAGAAGCACCTCTACCTGCAATGACACCTGCTATTACAGCCGCGTCAACAGTTTCTGCCTCAGAATATTTTAATCCATCTATCATTAAACAATCGCGTTCTTGAACACGCATTGAAAAACCAGATGATACTGTTGTGTTAATGTTTCCTGAAAAAGCACCTTGATTAATTTCAGCAGCATAAGTGCTCGTTGAGAAACCTGCCATCAAGAATAAACTTGCAGCAACGTATTTTAGAAATTTAAAACTCATATCTTCTCCCCTGTTTCAATTTCATAATTGAGTACAATCACTCTATTAT
>CACIRX010000008.1 GCA_902589175.1 uncultured Pelagibacteraceae bacterium
TACGTCTCAATGACGGAAATGGTCTGGAGGTTGTTTCAGTTTTATCAAATAAAAGGCCAGATAGTAAGATTGTGATGCTCACTGGTTATGGCAATATACCTACAGCAGTTGCGGCCGTTAAAGAAGGTGCGTGTGATTATTTAGCTAAACCGGCAGATGCTGATGATATTGAGGCCGCATTAAAGGCTCCTTACTCATCTACTCCTGAACCTCCACAAAACCCGATGTCTGCAGATAGGGTAAAGTGGGAGCATATCCTTAGAGTATATGAGCTGTGTAACCGAAATGTTTCTGAGACTGCTCGAAGACTAAAAATGCACAGACGAACTTTACAGAGAATACTGCAGAAAAAGTCTCCGAAATAATTATCTAAGCAGTTTTCTTTAATTGATTAATTTCACTTAAGGCACTTACACCTTGATCAGCAATTTCCTGACCAGCAACAGTATCGCTTTCATTATTTAGTTCATCCATGTTAACAAATTCTGCATAAGTTGCTTTAGTTCTGTCAGTAATTATATGGGCCTTTAATAGAGTTTTAACGAGAACCCTAAAGATATTATTTTGATTTTTCATCTCGTCCTTGATCACTTCTCCTTGATCAATATATTTATGAAATTCACGATCAACCCACTTATGATCCAAGCCAACACAGGAATATACATGTTTCTTTTCAAATGGATTAACTAGGTTAAACAGAAGTTCAACAAATATCTTTTCAGCCCAATCCTCAACTTTAATATGCTCTTTCTTAGTCAATTTTGGCACTGTTCTATCTGCCCATATTTTGCCAAATTTATGATGGAATGCTTCATCGCTCATTGTATATTTTAATAACGTCTTCAGTACTGGGTCGTTCGTATTTTCATAAGCCATGGCAAACGCTCCCATAGCTAATCCCTCGATCATCATTTGCATTCCAATAATCTTTTTATAAACTAAATCAGACGAAACAATTTCGTTGGCTACTCTACCTAATGTTGGCCCAACTTTGTAAGGTGACCCCCATCTTGCCTGTATATATTTTGTAAAACCAGCAACATGTCTGGCTTCCTCTCTCGTTTGATTAGCTGCATATTCTTGAGCGCCTGGATCTCTAAGAACATGGCATAAACTTGCGCTCAACGAAAGAGCGGCCTGCTCGCCATGTAGAATTTGTGATAATACAAATCTAAAACTCTCATTATTTAATTTGATCAATTGATGCTTTGACAGCTTCTCTCTGATGCTTGGAATTTGTAGTTCAATTCCAAAAGGTCCATCAGGGTCAACAATATTTTCATTATTTATGTCAAATGGAATATCAAAATCAATATATTTTTTATCGTTAGGATCCCAGAAGTGTTTATGTGTAGCGCTAATAATTTTATCAAAAGCATCTGATCGATCACTGTAGCGATCTTCATCCATCATTGGGATAAAGTGTTTAGGATTTGCTGCATTGTACGCGGGGTCTTTAGTAAGTGAATTTTTACCTGATTTAGAAGTTTGCCATTTTTCTTGGACCTTATAAACTTGGTCTTTAGCTAAAATTTTTGCAATTTGTATTTTTTGTGAAAATTCAACCATAGTGACAATTATAATGAATTTTAATAATTATAAAATATATTTGTGAACATTTGTTCATTTTTAAGTTTAAAATATCTATTAATTTCAATATCTTAAATATTTTTTAAAGTTTTGTCATTATTATCACACGTACACAAACTTGAAATAAAGTTTATACATTTTAATTTAAACGTATACAAAGCAATGATTTTCTCATATTTTTTCCCCTATCACAAATTAACTCTATAGAAAAATGCTGCAAAAAATTGAAAATTGGTTTTTTAAATTCCGTTTTTGGGTACTAGCTAGTTTTGTATTGTTAACAATTATAATGGGTTACTTTGCAGTTCAGATCCGAATGGACGCGGGTTTCTATAAGCAATTACCAAGCAGCCATTCATTTGTAAAAACCTACTATGAGTATCAAGATGATTTAAGCGGTACTAATAGTATTACTGTTGCTCTGAGGGCTACAGAAGGAGATATTTTTAATAAAGATTATTTAAGTAAACTTTTTGAGTTGAATCAATCTATTAGATATTTGCCAGGAGTTAACCAAGGCTCAATGCAATCACTTTGGACACCTAATGTAAAAGTGATGCGTGTTACAGAGGAAGGCTTTGAAAGTACAGAAGTCATTCCTGGTAATTTAACTCCAGAAAAATTATCAGTAGAAGAAATCAACAAGATTAAGGAAAGAATATTAACGGGCGGGCATGTAGGTAGTATTGTTTCCAATGACTTTACCTCATCGCTTATTAAAGTTGAATTAACTGAGTTCAATAGAAAAACTGGAGCGAAATTAGATTACCTGCAATTAGGCAAAGACATTGAAAAAATCAGAGATGAATTTGAGCAAGGGATATATAGAGTTGAGATAACTGGCTTTGCAAAAATGATATCTGATATTGCTAGCGAAGCTTACAACGTTGTAATATTTTTTGCTTTAGCTTTCTTACTTACTGTGTTGGCAGTTTATTGGTACTCACGCTCTTGGACGCTTACCTTTCTTCCCCTTGTTTGCTCATTAACATCATTAGTATGGCAATTTGGAATGTTAAAAATTTTAGGTTTTGGACTAGATCCTCTAGCGATTCTAGTACCTTTCTTAGTATTTGCTATCGGTGTTTCACATGGAATTCAACAAGTTAATCAGATTACAAAAGAAGTTATAGAAGGACAATCAGCTGAGTATGCTGCAAGAGCCTCGTTCTCGAGATTATTAGTGCCTGGTACGATGGCGTTAATTACTGATTTAGTTGGATTTGGAACACTTATTTTACTTCCCATTGGGATGATTCAAGAACTTGCAATCACTGCATCAATTGGAGTTGCATTTAAAATAATCACAAACCTCGTTATGCTCCCACTTGCCGCTTCATATGCGAGGTATAATGAAAGTTTTGCAACTAGAGCACAATCTGCCATTACGTATCGACAGAATTTGATGGGATTTTTTGGCAAATTAGCTAAACCTCGACCTGCTGTGATAACGTTATCTTTCAGTGCATTATTATTCGCTGGAGCAACTTACTTAGCGAGTGAAAGACATGTCGGGGATCTTCATGCAGGCGCTCCAGAGCTTCGAGCAGAAGCAAGGTACAATCAAGATATTACAGAGTTAACAAAAAGATATAATGTTACAACTGATGTATTAGTTGTTATAGCTGAAGTTGGAGCTGCAGTTGGAATCAATCCTTGTCGATCTGACGATGTAATGGCGGCGCAGGATAATCTTCATTGGTATCTAGAAAATATTGAGGGAGTTACGAAAGTAATTTCCTTATCAAGTGTTGCAAAAAGAGCTTTAAGTGGTTACGCAGAGGGTAACCTTAAATGGACATATCTACCAAGAAATGAAAGAGCTCTAGCTTTTGCAACAAGTGTTGTTGACCCTTCAACAGGGCTTATTAATGAAGCATGTTCAATAATGCCTATTTACGTTTTTACAGAAGATCACAAGGCAACTACAATAAGTCATATTATTAAAAAAGTAGAGTTATACAATGAGCAATACCGTGATTTAGAAGACTCAATTACTTACAGGGTTCAGATACAAAAACCAACAGAAGGTACTGATATAATTCCTTTTGCAGCCTTTTCGGGCACAACAATGCGACCATTAGAGGTTCTAGGTTTAAAAAATCCAGCTGTCTTTACTGATGATGAATTCACTGACTTTGCTTATGAAAATGGATTTAACAGTCGAAACTTGTGGGTCGGAAGTCTTGGAAATTATTACAGAGACATAGAGTCATTTGATGAAAATGTAAATTTTAGAGTTAAAGATATCAAGCAGTCAGATAAAGTATTTAAAAAATTTTTTGAGGATAATCCTGAGTATTCAGATATCGTTTTCGAGTCAGATGAAATTAAATATAGGCTTGCTAGTGGTACAGTTGGTATTCAACATGCAACCAATGAAGTTATTGAAAAAGGTGAATTGCCAATGATGGTTGCAGTTTATATTGTTATAATTATTTTAGTATTTACTACTTACTTAGATTGGAGAGCTACAATTTGTTGCACAGTCCCTCTAACTTTTGCGACGATGCTGGGTTATGCTTTCATGGAATTAGCTCAAATTGGATTAAAGGTTTCTACTTTGCCAGTGATGGTCCTTGCAGTAGGAGTAGGAGTTGATTATGCATTTTATATATACAACAGACTTAATATGAGAATGAAAGAAGGGTTAGATATCACAGAAGCATTTGAGCATACTTTTGCAAATACAGGTGCTGCAGTAGTATTTACTGCCATTACTTTAGCAATCGGTGTTTCTACATGGTCATTCTCTGCACTAAAATTTCAGGCAGATATGGGATCGTTACTCACATTTATGTTTATAATAAATATGGTTTGTGCGATGACTACACTACCTGCTCTTGCCGTTGTACTTGATAAATTATTTCCAAGAAAAAAAATTAATTCTTAGTTAATTTAAGAAATACATCTTCAAGTTTAGTCTCATTTATTGTTAAATCTTTAACCTGAATGTTAGATAATTGTAATGCATCCAAAATTTTATTGAAACTTATCTCGCTAGGTTTGTAATTAATTATTAGATAGTCACTATTTATTTCACATTCTACATCTAGTCCAATTATTGGATCTAAATTAAAATTTTTACTATCTAATGAAATAATTATTTGCTTTCTGTCAATTAATGATTTTATGTTTGATGTTGTACCCTTTGTTATTAAATTACCATTATCAATTATTGCAATTTCATTACACAACTCTTCTGCTTCATGTAAATAATGAGTTGTAATAATAATTGTTTTACCTTCATTGTTTAATTTATTTATGTTGGTCCATAAATTTGCCCTAAGCTCAACATCCACACCTGCTGTTGGTTCATCAAGAATCAGTATTTCAGGATCATGAACCATTGCTTTAGCTATAAGTAATCTTCTTCTCATACCTCCAGATAATGTTCTAGCGTATGCATGAGATTTATCTTCTAGCGCAAGAAGCTTTAGGATCTCATTGGTCCTTCTATTTTTTTTTGGAACACCAAATAAACCAGCCTGAATTTCTAGTAACTCATATGGAGTAAAAAAAGGATCAATATTTAATTCTTGAGGGACTATACCCATTAATTTTTTTACTTCTTTTAAATTTTCATGATGACTCATGCCAAATATGTCTATGTGCCCAGATGTTTTTCTTACCAGATCAGCTAAAATATTAATAAAAGTTGATTTTCCCGCTCCATTAGGTCCTAGCAATCCAAATATCGAGCCTTTTTTTACTTGAAGAGAGATATTATTTAGAGCTACCTTTTCATTTTTAGATCCCACGCCATAAATTTTATTTAAATCTCTTACTGATATAGCGACATTGCTTGACATAAAAAAATAATAAATATTAGAATTAATAGTTTTTCAAAGTAATTTCTTGTATCATTCAGTTTATGAATTCTCCAGAAATAAAAAGCGAACAAAATAAAGATATTGAATATGTAAATTCAAAAAAATTAAGCTGCGCTGGAGTTGAAGGTCCCTTAGGTCACCCAAAAGTATACCTTGATATGGGAGATGATAATCAGATCGTTTGTCCTTATTGCAGTAAACTATTCATACTTAAATAAATGGCAGAAAGAAATCACCTATTTTTGGTTGATGGATCAGGCTATATTTTTAGAGCATATTACGCATTGCCACCACTATATCGAAAAAGTGATGGGCTGCCAACTGGGGCAGTGAATGGTTTTTGTAACATGCTTTATAAATTAATTGAAGATACTGACAAAAAGATTAGCCCGACACATCTAGCGGTAATTTTTGACAGTGCCAGAAAAACTTTCAGAAATGATATTTATAAAGAATATAAAGCTAATAGAGGTGATCCGCCAGAGGATTTAATACCACAATTTAAAATAATTAAGGATGCTGTGAAAGCCTTTGGTATCCCATCTATTGAATTAAGTGGTTATGAAGCAGATGATATTATTGCAACATATGCATCACTCGCAGAAAATAAAAAATGGAGTGTATCCATAGTTTCCTCCGATAAAGATCTTATGCAAATTGTTTCAAATCAGGTGAAATTAATTGATACAATGAAAAATAAAACTATTGGACCAAGTGAAGTAATTGAAAAGTTCGGAGTTAACCCTGAATATGTAATCGATGTTCAAGCTCTAGCTGGTGATAGTTCAGACAACGTCCCAGGAGCTCCAGGCATAGGAGTAAAAACAGCAGCACAGCTGATAAACGATTTTGGTAATTTAGAAAGTCTTCTTGATAACTGTGATAATATTAAGCAGCAAAAGAGAAGAGAAACAATTAAAGGCAATAAGAAAAATATTCTTATTAGTAAAGAATTAGTAACTTTGCGAAAAGATGTAAAAGACATTCCAGAACTCAATGATTTAATTAAAAAAGAAGTTTCCGTTGAAAAATTGATACCTTTCTTAGACGAGCTTGAGTTAAAAAAGCTCTCTGAGAGAATTAGAAAAAAAAATCCTAACGTAAAAATAATAGCGAAGAGTCAAATAAAAACAAATAAACAAAGAAATTTAAGCGGCGATAATAAAATTCCTGAAAGAAATTTGAAAAATCAAATCAAAATTTCTAAATCTAAATCTTCTTATATTTTAATAAATGATGAAAAGAATCTTAAAAATTTGATTAGTGAAATCTATAATGTAGGCGAATTTGTGTATGATGTTGAAACTGACTCCCTAAATATAATTGAAGCTAATTTAGTTGGAGTTTCTCTATGTTTTAACCAAGAAAATGCGTACTATATTCCACTTCAGCACGTTGACCAGGAAGAAAAGACTGTTAAAAGTCAAATTTCTCTAAAAAACTTTCTAACAATTATTTCTCCTTTGATGAATGATGAGTCTATCATAAAAATAGGCCACAATATTAAATACGACAATTCAATTTTAAATAAATATGGAATCGATGTTAAAGGCTTTCACGATACTATGTTAATGTCTTATGTGCTTGATGCAGGTGTCAATCGACATAGCATGGATGAATTAGCCAGTATCCATTTAAATAGACAAACAATTAAATTCAAAGATGTAGTTGGTAGTGGTAAGTCCCAGATAACTTTTGACAGGGTTAAAATTGAAGATGCGTTAAATTATGCAGCTGAAGATGCAGAAATTACTTTTAAATTGTATCTTTTTTTAAAGAAAAGAGTTAACCAGGAGAGAGGTAATTACATTTATACTAACATTGAAAGAGAACTAATAAATCCAATCCAATCAATGGAGATTAATGGAATTAAAGTTGACAAGAAATATCTTAGTAATTTATCAATTAAATTTTCACAAAGAATAGAAAAACTTGAGAAAAAAATATACAAAGAAACAGGTTCAGAATTTAATATTGGTTCTCCAAAACAATTATCAGAGATCCTTTTTGATAAATTAAAACTTAAGCCTCCGAAAAAAACTAAAACTGGCGAAAAATCAACGGGCATCGATGTTTTAGAGGACCTTGCATACGAAGGAAATAAAGTTGCTGACAATATTATTCAGTGGCGACAACTTTCAAAACTCAAGAACACTTATACTGACGCACTCCAAAATCACATTGTCAGAGAAACAGGTAGAATACATACTTCATTTTCTATGGCTTCAACTAATACGGGAAGACTTGCATCATCAGATCCAAATTTACAAAATATTCCGATAAGAACTGAAGAAGGAAAGTCAATTAGAAAAGCTTTTGTACCTGATGAAGGGTTTGTCATGCTAGCTGCTGATTATAGTCAAATTGAACTGAGAGTTCTTGCTCATATGGCTGATGTTAAACAACTAAAAGAAGCATTCATAAATAATGAAGATATTCACCAAATTACAGCTGCAGAAATTTTTAATGTAAAATTAAAAGAGGTTGATAATGAATTAAGGAGAAAAGCAAAAGCTGTTAACTTTGGTATAATATATGGCATTTCAGCTTATGGACTTGCGAAGCAGCTCGCAATTTCAAACTATGAAGCGGGAGATTTTATAAAAAGATATTTTCAGAAATTTTCAGGTATTAGAGAATTTATGGATCATACTAAAGAGTTTTGTCGGAAAAATGGCTATGTAGAAACAGTCTGTGGAAGAAAATGTTTTTTCCCAAGAATAAAGGATAAAAATTTTGCGCTTAGATCATTTCAGGAAAGAGCAGCAATAAATGCTCCAATTCAGGGTACTGCAGCAGATATAATAAAATTAGCTATGATAAAAATAAATAGTAAAATCAAAGATTCAAAAGACTGCAAAATGTTACTGCAGGTTCATGACGAGTTAATATTTGAAATAAAAAATAATAAATTAAACCACTTCAAGGAGATAATAATTAAGGAAATGGAAAATGCTTTAAAACCTAAATTTGATTTTTCTATTCCCTTAGTGGTTGATTATAACCATGCTTTAAATTGGAGTGATGCTCATTAATGTCTGAAATAATTGTACTTGTAACCGGGGGATTTGATCCGATTCACAGCGGACATATAGCATATCTTAAGGATGCAAAAAAATTAGGTGATAAACTTATTGTAGGAGTCAATTCTGATCAATGGTTGACACAAAAAAAAGGAAGCCCTTTTCTTCCAATAGAGGAAAGAATTGAAATAGTATCAAATTTATCCGTGGTGGATAAAGCGATTGAATTTAATGATGATGAATTGAACTCGGCATCTGATGCAATTCAAAAAGTAATAGATCAATATCCAGATAACAAAATAATTTTTGCAAATGGAGGTGATAGAACATCAGACAATATTCCTGAGATGGAAAAATTTAAAAATAATAAGAATGTAGAATTTGAGTTTGGTGTAGGAGGTGATTTTAAAAAAAATTCATCTAGTTGGATATTAAAAAATTGGCAAGGACCACTTGAGTACAGACCTTGGGGGTGGTTTAGAATAATTGATGATAGTGATGATCATAAAATTAAGGAAATACAAGTAAATCCAAATTCAAGACTTAGTTATCAGTCACATGCCAAAAGATCTGAAGTATGGACGGTTATTAAAGGCGATGCAACTGTACTGATTGATGACAGTCAGCATAATTTAAAAGTTAATAATTCAATTTTTATTCCGGTAGGCAGTAAACATCGACTTGAAAATAATACCGATGCACCGCTAAATATAATTGAAGTTCAGACAGGTACATACTTTGGTGAGGATGATATTGTCAGATACGAAGACGATTATGATAGAAATTAAAATAAATGAGTAAGCTTCCTGCAAATAAGTATTTAGCTTTCTTTCTTCTGCTTAATATTTTTAATTTTGTAGATAGAAACCTATTAATGGCTTTTGCTAACGAAATAAAAAGTGACTTTAATCTTTCAAATGTTGAATGGGGTCTTCTAACAGGAGTTTATTTTCTTTTTTTCTATTCAATATTCGGAATTTTTATGGGAGTTCTTGGAGATAAATTTAATAGGATGAAAATTATCGCAGTAGGTGTATTTTTGTGGAGTCTTATGACTGCATTTACGGGTATAGCAAAAAGTTTTATTCATTTGATTATTGCAAGGGCCTTAATTGGTATTGGCGAGTCAGCTCTAACTCCAAATGCAGTTTCAATGCTTTCAGACTTATTTCCACAAAATAAAAGAGCGACAGCATCAGCAATTTATTATCTAGGTATCCCACTTGGTGTTGGGGTTGGTTTAATTATAGCCTCTGTATTTGGACCTTTATTTGGATGGAGAGCAGTTTTTATAACATTGGGTTTAATTGGTATGTTTTTAGCAGCAATAACATATTTTCTTACTGTACCCAAAAGAGGTGAACAAGAAAATTTACAAAATACAAATCAGAAAAGTTTGTCCACTAAAGAAATAATTTCGAAAACTTTTGAGACTTTTTCAAATTCAAAATCAATTATATTTTTAATAATTGGTGGTATATTTATGCATATACCTCTTGGTACAGGAAATTTTGAACTCCTCTGGGCAGTTAATGAAAGAGGTTTCACAAGCTCGTCTTACAATTTAATGTTTGGAACCTTCTTTATAGTAGGCGGAACATTTGGCGCTATTGTAGGCGGAATTGTAACAGATAAGTTTGGTCCTAAATTTGAGGGTGGCGCAATGACGGTTCTGACCATCTCATATTTAATATTAACGCCTCTGACTATAAGTTATAGGTTTATCGAACCGAGCGGATTATTTTTCTATTTTACTTTATTTTTTATATCTGTGAATGTTACATTTTGGGTAGGGCCTATATTCGCAGCGATGCAAACACTTACACCATATAAAGTCAGATCAACAATGTTGGCAGTCTTTATCTTAGGAGTGAATATAATAGGTATGGGATTAGGTAGCTTCGTTACTGGGTACCTTGCCGATTATGTATTTAATGATACAGCCTCACCATACACTTGGTCACTAGTTGCTGTAGGAGCAACAGGAATTGTATCAATACTTTGTTTTTATATTGCTAGTTTTAATTATAAAAAAGACGCAGAATTTGCTATGCAATCTTAAATTTGAGAAGGTCCTGAATTTAGTATTTTTTCTTCGACATCAGATTCAAACTTTATAAAATTTTCTATGAACATACTGACTAATTTCTTAGCTTGTAAATCATACTCAGATACATCAGCCCACGTACTTCTTGGGTCTAAGACGCTTCCATCAATTCCGTTAACTTCTAGTGGTACGAAGAAACCAAAATTTTTATCCTTTCTCATTTCTACATTAGAAAGCTCGCCAGATAATGCTGCATCCAATAACCTTCTAGTATTTTTTATTGATATCCTCTCTCCCACGCCGTAAACACCACCAGACCAACCTGTATTTACTAGCCAACAGTCTACATTATGTTTTGAAATCTTATCTTTGAGTAGGTTGCCATACTCTATTGGATTTCTTGGCATAAAAGGAGCTCCAAAACACGTAGAAAATGTTGCCTGTGGCTCATTTGATAGTCCAATCTCTGTTCCAGCAACTTTAGCTGTATAGCCTGAAAGAAAATGGTACATAGCTTGATCAGGTGACAGTTTTGCTATTGGAGGCAACACACCAAAAGCATCAGCTGTTAACATAATTATATTTTTTGGATGATTTGCTTTACCTGATTTTATTACGCCAGGAATATAGTCTAACGGATATGCACCTCTTGTATTTTCTGTAAGAGAATTATCATTAAGATCTAAAAGGCCATTTTCTTTCATTACCACATTTTCAATGACAGTTCCCTTCATTTGAGTAGTTTGATATATTTCAGGCTCAGCTTCTTCTGATAAACGAATAAGCTTCGCATAGCATCCTCCCTCAAAATTAAAAAGACCATCGTCAGACCAGCCATGCTCATCATCACCTAATAGAGATCTTTTTGGATCAGCACTTAACGTTGTTTTACCAGTTCCAGATAGACCAAAAAAGATTGCTGAATCACCATCACTCCCAGTATTAACTGAACAATGCATTGGCATAACTTTTTTTTCTGGCAGTAAAAAGTTAAGGAGAGTGAAAACTGATTTTTTTGTCTCTCCAGCATACTCAGTTCCTGAAATTAGAATTACCCTCTCTTTTAAATTTACGATAATTGCTGTTTCACTATTGGTTCCATGAAATTTAGGATTCATTTTTAAATTTGGAAAATTTATTATTGTAAAGTCAGCAATAAAATTATCAACTTCCTCTGACGTTGGCCTGACTAAAAGATGTCTTGCAAACAGACCATGCCATGCGTACTCAGTAATTATTGTAACTTTTAACGAATGATTTCTATCTGCTCCACCCATTAAATCATGAGTGTATATCGATTTACCTTTAGCAAATTCTATAAATGAACTAGCTATTTTTTGATAATTTTCCTCAGAAATAGGTACGTTGGTATCACCCCAGTGGATTTTATCTTTATTATTATCTTCCTTTACAAAAAATTTGTCATTCGCCGAACGTCCTGTGTGTTTTCCTGTTTCGACAACTAACGCGCCGTGTTTAGACAACTGTCCTTCACCATTCTTGTGAGATATTTCATATAGTTCCTCAGAATTTAAGTTACGGCTTACTTTAGAAGCATTTTCTATAATTTGATTATTTAGATGATTATTCATGATATGAGTGTGTGATAAAAACATATAATTACATTTATGTTAAGGGCAAATATTTACAAAGTTAATATACCTGTTAGTTATATTTTTATGATTTTCTGCCATTTTAATGCCATAACTCATTATTAATTAATAGAAGTATGAAGACTTTAATTGCACTCGTAGATGATGACCGTAATATTTTAATTTCCTTGGAAGAGCTACTGAGAAAAGAGGAATTTGAAATTCATACTTATGCTGATGGTCAATCTGCTTTAAATGGGATGTTTAGATATCCCCCCGCCTTAGCTGTAATTGACATAAAGATGCCTCGTATGGATGGTTACGAGCTTTTTAGAAAGATAAGAGAAAAACTTAAAATACCAGTAATATTTCTTACATCAAAAGATCAAGAAGCAGATAAGTTGAAAGGTTTAATGCAGGGTGTTGATGGCTATGTTACAAAAGGAGGTAATTTTTCTAAAGAAATTTTAATTGAAACAATTAAAAATACACTAAATAGAGTTAAAATTGACTCTGATAGTAAGAATGTAAATGAAATAATTATACATGGTGATTTAAGGCTGGACTGCTTAAGACATTCTTGTGAATGGAAAGAAGTTGAACTTGATGAAGATTTAACTACAACAGAATTCAAAATAATTAGAGAGCTAGTTGAGAGACCAGGAATTGTAAAATCCAGAGATCGTCTAATGGAGATAGCATATAATGATGATCTTGATGTAGACGACAGAACGATCGATAGTCATATAAAAAGGATTAGAAAAAAATTTCGTAAAATAGATCCTAAGTTCAATGCGATTCACACATTGTATGGTTCAGGATATCAATGGAAATAAAATATATTTCTGTTTAAAATAAAAGAGTTGAACAGCTTATTAAAAAAATATTTATTTTACAATTTGCTAGGACTAGTTCTGCTAGCTATAGCAACTACAGTATTAATAGTTGTTTTAAATAACTATCAATTAAATAAAAGACTCAAGGAAATCGATAATCAAAATTTAATAATTTATAATTTTTTAAATTCATCAAATTTTTTTAGAAATAATGAGTCTGAAAGTATATACGAAGCTATTTTATCTAAGCTAGAGATTAAAAATTTATCTATATTAATTCTAGATAATGAAGGAAATGTAGTTATTGATACAAAAGGGTATGATGTTGCTTCAGGCAGCATTACTCCAAGCCCGCTTATTGAGATTGAGGAGCTTGGTAAAAATTCTAATGATAATGAAATTTTGAATTTGGACAAAAAAAGCGCTAGCTTTAGGGACTTACTTAATAACGAAATCTTTATTGAAAAATATAATAATTCAAAAAAAGGAATAAAGAGTAGTTTTTCCGTTCAACAAGAAAATAAAAAGTTAGAACTATTTTCAATTTTACCTGTGAGTCTAAATGACGATGTCTTTCATATAGTTGCTTATGAAGATAATACTGAAATTCAAAGGATTAATAATCAAATAAGGTTTAATGTACTTTTGGCTGGTCTAGCTATTGCATTTAGTCTCATTCTTTTTTCTTTTTTCTTAAATTTTATAATTCTTAAGCCAATAAAAAAATTAGCAAAAGCTGCTGAAAATGTAGATGCAGATGTTAAATCGAAACCATTAATTACTGTTCTTGATAGGAGAGAAGATGAAATTGGTCAACTTTCAAAAATTATTAATACCATGCTTAAAAACCTATATCAAAAAATAGATAATGCTGAAAATAACTCAGCTGATCTAATGCATGAGATAAGAAATCCACTTGCATCTATAAGAATGGCTACTGATGTAATCAATGATAAATTAGATGATGAGCAGAAAAAATTTCTTGATTTAATTTTAAATGATATTGCTAGAATTGAGAATATTATTACTGATTATTCATCAATGATTAAAGATGAAGTTAATTTATACAAAAGTCAGTCAAATGTTTTTAATATCAGGGAACTTTTAGATGAGCTAATTCATAATTATAAAGAGAATGTTGCCAATAAATTAAATATGAAATTTTTTGCCAATGAAAACCAAAATCTCCTGGTTAATGGCCAAAAATCTTTTCTTTATCAAGCCTTCGACAATATTATAATGAATGCCGCTTCATTTTCTCCATCAGGTGGAATTATAGAGATTGTATTATCGTCAACGGAAAACTATCTAAGTATTTCAATTTCTGACGAAGGCCCAGGAATTAAGGAACCAAATATAAAAAGAATTTTTGACAGGTTTTATTCTTTTAGAGACAATAAAAGCAACCAAGATCATTCAGGTTTAGGTCTGAGTATTGCTAAGCAAATTATAGATGCTCATGATGGCTATATATCTGCGGACAACGTCATAGAAGGTGGAAATATAATGGGTGCAAAGTTCATTGTTAATTTACCATTGGCAGATTAGATGAAATATTAAGATTGATTAATGTTATATATAACCTATATTTTATGATCTATGGCAAATGAGGATTACAAAGTAGCAGATATAAATCTTGCAGATTTCGGTAGAAAAGAGATTTCACTTGCTGAAACTGAAATGCCAGGATTAATGGCTTTAAGACGTGAATATAAAGGAAAAAAACCACTTGAAGGAGCTAGAATTCTCGGCTGTCTTCATATGACCATACAAACTGCCGTGTTAATTGAAACATTAGTAGAATTAGGTGCGGATGTAAGATGGTCATCATGTAATATATTTTCAACACAAGATCATGCTGCAGCTGCAATAGCAAAAGCAGGTATTCCAGTTTATGCATGGAAAGGTGAAACAGAAGAAGAATATTGGTGGTGCGTAAGACAAACAATTGAAGGTAAAGAGGGTTGGAAGCCAAATATGATTCTTGATGATGGTGGTGACCTTACAAGTTTGATGCATAAAGAATATAATGACTTATTAAAAGAGGTAAAAGGTCTTTCAGAGGAAACAACAACGGGTGTTCTTGCATTAAAAAAAATGGAGAGTGATGGAACATTAATGGTACCAGCTATTAATGTGAATGACTCAGTTACTAAATCTAAATTTGATAATCTGTATGGATGTAGAGAAAGTTTAGTTGACGGAATTAAAAGAGCAACTGATGTTATGATGTCAGGTAAAGTTGCTATTGTTGCTGGTTTTGGCGACGTTGGAAAAGGAAGCGCAGCATCATTACGCCAAAGTGGTGCAAGAGTAATGGTTACTGAAACAGATCCAATTTGTGCATTACAAGCGGCGATGGAAGGTTATGAAGTCGTTTTGATGGATGAAATGATTAAGGAAGCAGACATTGTTGTTACAGCAACAGGCAATAAAGATATTGTTACAGCCGATCATATGAGAGATATGAAAGATAGAGCAATTTTATGCAACATTGGTCACTTTGATAATGAAATTCAAGTTGACGCACTTAGAAATTACAAATGGGACGAGATTAAGCCACAAGTTCACGAAATCACATTTCCTGATGAAAAAAGAATTATTTTATTAGCTGAGGGAAGACTAGTTAATTTAGGTTGTGCTACTGGTCATCCAAGTTTCGTAATGAGCGCTTCATTTACTAATCAGGTAACAGCGCAAATTGAATTATGGAATAACTCAAAAAATTATGAAAAAAAAGTTTATGTGCTACCAAAGCATTTGGATGAAAAGGTTGCGCGTCTCCATTTAGAAAAGGTAGGAGCCAAGCTTACACAATTATCCAAAGATCAAGCTGACTATATTAGTGTAACTCCAGAGGGACCCTATAAACCTGAAGCTTATCGATACTAAATTTCATTTTAGTGTTAGAATTTATTCATGCTCCTAAAAAACGAGAGGGATACCCAACTCTTTGCCAGAAAATTAGTAAAGTTTTCCAAAGGCAACAATATAGTAATTTGTCTTAATGGAAATTTAGGATCTGGAAAAACCACATTCAGTAGGTATTTTATCCAAGAGTATTTAAAAGATGCAAAAATAAACGAAATACCAAGTCCAACCTTCACCTTATTGCAGGTGTATGAACATAGAAATATTAAAATTAATCATTTTGATTTTTATAGACTCAATTCTGCTGCAGAGTTAGTTGAATTAAATTTTATGGAGTCCACATTTGACGATGCATGTTTAATAGAATGGTCTGATAAATTCAAAGAAATTCTTCCAACAGATCGTATAGAAATTATATTTAAAATTTTAAAAAATAATAATCGCAATGTTGATTTAAAAAAATTTGGTAGGTTTAAAAATTTAAAAATCGATGGATAATCGTTTCAATCAGCTATTATTATATTTGGAGAAACAGAAAATCTCTACTAAAAATTTAGTTGCGATTAAAAGTGATGCATCTTTCAGAAAATATTATAGATTAGAAAATAATATCCTAGCCATGGATGCAGCTCCTGAAAAGGGTGAGTCAGTTTCAAAATTTTCAGAAATTGCAAGGATACTTCATTCATTTAATTTAAGTGCTCCTAAGATAATAGATGTAAATAACAAAGAAGGTTTCATTCTTCTAGAGGATTTTGGAGATAAAGTTTTTTCTAAACATATGAATAAAGAAAATAAAAAAAATTTATACAAGAAAGCAATTGATGTTCTAATTGATATAAAAATTAAATCTCATCAAAATAAATCTTATTTAAGTAAATTAAAAACTTATAACTTTGAGGAGCTATATAGAGAGTCAATTTTATTTATTGAATGGTTCATTGAGAAAAAACTTGGAATGCAGATAAGCAATAAAAAAAGAGATGAATTTTATCAAATTTTAAAACAAGCTTTCTTTAATATAAAATCTCAAAACGATACTCTTGTTCTTAGGGATTACCACGTTGATAATTTAATTCTAAGGGATCATAAGGAGCCTCTAAAACAAGTTGGTTTGATAGATTTTCAAGATGCATTATTAGGTTCATCATTTTATGACCTTGCTTCGCTATTGGAGGACGTTCGCATGCCCTTAAATGAAAATGAAAAAGAAGAATTAATTAAATACTATATTAAATTGACGGATGAGAATTATGATATGGTTCTTAGAGAAATCAACTTTTTTTCTCTCCAGAGAAATTTAAAAATTCTTGGGATATTTAGTAGACTTTCGATTAGAGATGGAAAAGAAAGATATTTAAAGTATTTTCCTGCAACTTATAATTTTATTAAATCAAATTTAAAATCATCATTGTTTTTTGATATGAAGAAATGGATTGAAGAGTTGCAGATAAAAGAGCTTCAATTATGAAGTCTTCAATTATTCTTGCTGCAGGGTTAGGCAAAAGGGTAAGAGAATATTCTTTGGATTTACCAAAGCCACTGATCGAAGTAAACGGAAAACCCTTTATAGAATATTCAATAAATATTATGGAGGAGTTAGGCTTTGAGGAAATTTTCATAAATGTTCATTACAAATCTGATCAAATTATCTCGTATTTAAAAAATCTAAATAATCCAAAAATCAAAATTTCTGATGAGACAGATTGCCTATTAGATACTGGTGGTGGAATAAAAAAAATTATGGATGAAAATAATATAGAACAAGTATTTATTTTAAATTGTGACAATTTATGGGAAGATGAAGACACTGTCTTCTTTAGAGAAATGATAGAGAATTTTCCAAAAGATACAATTTCGTTACTTGCTCTAACGCCGATAAATCTTATAAGTGGCTATGATGATAAAGGTGATTTTTCATTTACAAAAGATGACTATATACAAAGATATAAAGATACAACTAGTAAAGGCTACGTATTTAATGGTGCTCAGATTATTAGAAAAGAAGCATTCAAAGACTTAAAAAGTAATGTTTTTTCAATTAATCAAGTATGGGATGATTTAATTTCAAAAAATTTGATCAAAGGCTACAAATTCAATAAAAATGTTTTACATCTTGGTACTACAGCAGCTTTAAAAAAATACGACGAGAAATTATGATTAAAAGAATAAATATATTTATAATCGCCGCACTTCTAATGACTATCTCAACTTTAGCATCTGCACAAGATGACCAGAATCTTGCAAGTTTCATCCTTCGAAATCACGAAGCGAGCGCTCTCCCAACAGTTGGAAACAGTAATGCAGAAATTACAGTTGTAGAATTTTTTGATTATAGATGCGGCTATTGTGCAAAACAGGCAAAAGATTTTGAAAAAATATTAAATGAGTCAGAAAATGTTAAAATTGTTTATCTTGAATGGCCAATTTTTGGTGACATATCAGATACAGCGGCAAAAATTGCACTAATTATTTGGGATAACTATCCTGATATGTATTTTGACATTCATAATGGACTAATGAAACTTGGACCAAGAATGAAAAAAGATTCAATAATTACTCTATTAAATGAAAACAATTTTGATGGTGAGAAAATTTTTAATCAGGCGTTGGATCAAACTGAAAATGTAGTGATTAATGAAAATTTTAAATTAGCACAAAGTTTAGGATTAAGAGGAACCCCAGCATCTGTAATTAATGATTCGATTTATCCTGGGTATATTAAATACGAAGTGTTAAGCAATTTAGTTAAATAGTTATTTAATAAATAAAATTTCGATGCTTGAATTTCATCACGAATACAGTAACCTCTTTATTAATGATTAATAAAGCAAAATTTCAAATAGGTTCTATTGTAAAGCATAAGTACTTTGACTTTAGAGGAGTAATTTTTGATGTTGATCCAGAATTTAATAATACTGAAGAATGGTATCAATCTATTCCGTTACAAGTAAGACCTAGAAAGGATCAACCTTTTTATCATTTGTTGGCTGAAGCACCTAGCCAACCTTCTTATGTTGCTTACGTCTCTCAACAAAATTTATTACCAGATGAAACAGATGATCCTGTTTCACATCCACTTGTTGAAGAGATGTTTACTGGTATAAAAAACGGAAAATATATTTCTAAGACAAAACATAACTAAATTAAATTTTATGAGAAGTTCACTAAAACAAGTATTTGAGCTCGGCCCTCTTGTCATATTTTTTTATTTTTTTATCAAGACTGGTAAAATTGAAGAAGCAATTCTACCTCTAATGATTGCTGCAGGAGTTGCAATTGTAGGGTCATACATTATAGACCGCAAAGTTTCTCCAATGCTGTTGTTTAGTACTATTTTAATATTTATTTTTGGCGCTTTAACAATTTACTTTAATGATCCCTTTTTTATTAAATTTAAGGTTACCTTGGTTAATCTCATTTTTTCTTTTGTACTATTTGGAGGTCTATATTTTAAAAAGCCACTATTAAAGTCTTTAATGGGTACTGCAATAAAACTCACTGATTATGGTTGGATACAATTAAGTAAAAGATGGGCTTTTTTTTTCTTATTCCTGGCAGCTGCCAATGAAATAGTCTATCGAAATTTTTCTGATGCAGTTTGGGTAAATTTCAAATTATTTGGAATTATGGGTCTTACTTTTATATTTATTTTCTCACAAGCATTTTTTATTCAAAAAAACTTGGCCGATAATTAATTGTTTTTTTCTTTCTCAATAAATTCATCTATAAGCCTCCACGTTACAAAAGCAAAGACTATCAGGCCACCCAGCAATTCTATCATAGGAGGTTTTTCTCCAACACCAGCCCATGCCCAAATTGGAGCTAAGATAGGTTCTAATAGAATGTATAAAGCTGCTCGGTGCGGTGGAATATAGCGAGATCCTATTGTAATAAACATAAAACCAAGACCTACTTGAAATGCACCCATAAATAAGACAAGCAGCAGGTCTTTCGTACTTATTGAATGATCTTGAATAATCAATAAGCCAACAATAATAACTAATATACCAGAAAGAAAAGTTGATGGCATAAAGTCTACATCTGACCGTCTATTAATTAATGTGAGTTGTAATGCAAAACAAATTGGAACACCAAGTATTATTAAATTACCAAGACTGTTAGCTGTTTCAAATCCTTGGGAAAACATAATTGAGATTCCAATCATCGACCCTGCTATTGCAACAATAGTTTTCGTACCAACGATTTTTTTTAAAAAAAAATAACTTGCTAAGGCAGCCCAGAGGGGTCCAGTGCTCATTAAAAAAACAGCATTTGCAACAGAGGTGTTGCTCATCCCAAAAACAAAAAAAATATTACTTAGTCCTAAAATTACAGCAAGTAATAATCCGTCTTTACCAATATTAATAAAGGCCTTTGGTGTTTCAGATTTAAATTTTATTAAAATGTAAATTAAAGCTACTAAGCAAAATGTAATCGATCTATAGGAAGTTACTTGCATTGTAGTTGCGTCATCTACAAGCCTGATAAATAATCCACCAAAACTTAAAAAAAATCCAGCCGCTAGAAGACAAATTGCACCAAAAATTTCATTGTTGTATTTTTTCATTTTTTCGTAGAAGATATTTCAATACTTATTTCTTAATAATCAATTCATGAAAATATTAATAAGCTTTTTCTTTTTTACTTTTTTGGTTTCATGTGGTGATCAAAACCAGTCTAATGAGACATTTAGCTCAGATCAAGGATTGTCTCAGGAGCATAAAAAAGAATTTAAAAAGGATTTAATTGAAGTAACCGAGGATATTTATGTTGGTGTAGGATATGGCCTTGCGAACTCAATTATGATTGAAACGGAAAACAGTTTAGTAATTGTTGATACATTGGGTTCTGTTGAAAGAGCGGAAGAATTATATCAAGATTTTAGAGAAATTTCAGAAAAACCAATTGTAGCTATCGTTTACACTCATAATCATTTAGATCATCTTGGTGGTGCAACTGTTTTCTATAACGAAAATGAAACAGAAATATATGCGCAAGAAAATATAATTTATAATTTAGATAATATAGCAACAACTATAAGACCGATAATCTTTCAAAGATCAGCAAGGCAGTTTGGAATACCTCTACCCGAGGAAGAAATAGTTCATCAAGGCATTGGAGGGTTTTTAGAAATTAATGATCAAGAAACACTTGGCCTTGTCAGACCAACTATACTTTTTGATGATGAGTTAACTATTGAAATTGATAATCTTACATTTGTCTTAGCGCATGTGCCTGGTGAGACGGATGATCATCTATATGTGTGGATACCTAAGAAAAAAGCTGTGATGGTTGGTGATAATTTTTATAGATCATTTGCAAATTTATACGCAATAAGAGGAACAAAATTTAGAAATCCTATGGAGTGGGTCGATAGTCTCGATAAAATCAGATTACTTAATGCTGAGCATCTGGTTCCAAGTCACTCGCGTCCTATAAGTGGAAAAGAAAATGTAGAAAAAGCTCTCACTGATTATAGAGATGGCATTCAGTTTGTTCATGACCAAACTATAAGATATGCAAATAAAGGATTAACGCCTGATGAGATTGTGCAAAAAGTAAAATTACCAAAGCACCTAGCTGAGTCTCCATACTTACAACCTTTTTATGGCTCTATATCCTCTTATGTTAGATCAACATTTAGTGGGTATATTGGCTGGTTTAGTGGCAACATTTCCGATCTTCATCCTCTTACTGTTGCAGAGAGAGCTCAAAAATTAGATGCTATGGCTCAAAAGCAAACTAAAATATCTGATGAGGCACAAAATGCTCTTGATAATGGAGAATATCAGTGGGCCTTGGAACTAGCAGATATGCTCATCGCACTTGATGCAAACAATACACAAGCCAAAAATATAAAAGCCGCTGCAGCTGATCAATTAGCCAAGTTTCAACTTGCATCTAACGATTACTATTTTTATAAAACAGTTGCAAGTGAATTAAGGAATGAAATTGATGTAAATCCATCAACTCCGAATAGTGTTACGTCTGAACAATTACAGGCTACACCAATGAAAGCGATAATGAAGTCACTTCCCGTAAATCTTAATGCGGATAAATCTGTTGAAATAACAAAAAAATATGAATTTAGATTTTTAGATAGCGAAGAAGTATACACTATACATATAAGAAAAGGAGTAGCCCAGTTAAGTAAAATACCAGATTCTAGTGCTGAAGTTAAAGTCATCACTGATCAACAAACTCTTAAGGAAGTATTTGCCGGTCTAAAAAATGTAGCTGCTATTTCTCTTCTCCTGGCAAATAACACGATCGAAGTAGAAGGTGGAAAACTTGAATTTCTAAAATTCTTGGGATTATTTACCGACTAGTTATGGGCCAAAAACAATCATTTATTTTAGGTGGACTTGGATTAATTCCATTTATTTTAATTTTAATTGCATGCGCAATATCACCTCCAACTGAAGAATTGTATGGATTACTTTTATTTATTTATGTTGCATATGCAGCAATCATCTCATCATTTCTGGGTGGTATTCAGTGGGGCCTAATCACAGCTTTTGCTGACAAAATTTACTACGTCTTTATTCCACTTTTTATTTCTGTTATGCCCCCATTGATTGCTTGGGCTGCACTTTTGAGTATTGAGAATTTAAGTCTCTCATTAGGTTTAATTCTTGTAAGCTTTCTAATATCTGCCGTTCATGATTATTACTTGTATCAACAGCAAAAAATCTCACAATTATGGTTTATAACAATGAGAATATCTCTTTCATCAATAGTGATAGTTATTACGAGTCTGATGTTTTTATTCGTTTTTTAAGCTATGAGTCTTTGAATAAAAAAGAAGAAACCAAAGAAAACAACCGCAAAGAATGAAAGGTTTTTCATAACTTCTATTGTTTTTGTAATTTTTAATATCATTAATAATTTGTATATTAATAAAATTAATAAGACAAAAATTATCTGACCTACTTCTACTCCTAAATTGAAACCTAACAATCCAGAGAAAATATTTTCACTACTTATTTTTGAGCTAAGTAAAAATCCTCCAAAACCAAATCCATGAATAAGTCCAAAAATAATTGTTATAATAGATAGCAAATTATTTTCTGAATTTAAATTTTTAAGTAAGTAAAAATAACCTAGAGAAAATAGAAGTATTCCTAATATTAAGAAATATGGGAAATTAGGATTGATTAAATTGCCAAATATTAAAAGTAATAAACTTAGTGTTGTTATAAAGATCATGCTTACTCTATGATCGTTATTTTCTTTATACAAATATTCCAAGCCCACGAACATTATTGTATAACCAATTAATGCTTCAACTAAAGAGGATTTTACTTGGATAATGTTTATTACTGAAAGTGATAAAGTTAAACTGTGTCCAATAGTGAATCCAGTGATTACCAGAAGCAATCGTTTTAAATTTGTTACTAGAAGCAACAGTCCAAGAATAAATAGCAAGTGATCATAGCCACTTAGAATATGATCAAGACCTAATGAGAAAAATTTAGAAAAACTATTCGAGAAGCTATTATTTTCCTTTTCTTCATTTAAATCAATTGACTGATCATTAAAAAATAAGGCTTTTTCAGTATATAAATTATTGTCAATGTAGATGCGTGCTATATGAATATGGCTTTGAACAAGATTAAACAGCGCATTATTTATAATTATTATTTCTTTGTTTGATGGACATTCAAAATTTAGCGAGAGATTTAAACTTCCTTCTTGAGAATCTAATTCTTTAATTTCATCAATAAGAGAACAATTTTTGCCTTCTGATGTGACTTTGAGATGCTGGCTGAGGTAGATTTTGAATACATCGGTCTCACTTAAATTCTCTTCAAACATAATCTTCTGATAGTTTTCAACTTGAAAAATACGAGTGGACTCAAGTGTTAAAAGAGAAAAATGTGCCTCTACTTTGTTATCTACAACGTTCCATTTAGAGAATGACTCACTAAAGTAGTGGGCATTCAGTGGCGATAAAAGAAAAAAGAGGATTATGACTGTGTTTGCAATGATGTAATTCATTATTTATTGAAAATCATACCTAGTGATGGATGAATTTTCTTTTAAATATATAAGGTAGTCTTTTAATTTTTGATCATCTAGCTGATTGTTATAATCAAATATAATTCTTTCCTTTATCTCCTCGAAATAATCGTCATTCACTGCTAATTTTTGAATATCGTATAATTTAAAAATATAAAACCCATTGGTTCCAAAAATTGGTTCAGAAATAGAATTTATCTCCATCATGGTTATCTGATTACAAATGCCTTTGCCTAATAATTGTTCACAATCTTTCAGATTTATTAATTTTTGAGGGATATCAAACAAATTGTTTTCATTATACTTCTCCTTCACCTCAGAAAAGGTTTTAGTATCTAACTCAAGATTAATATTATTTATTTTTGTTTCAAGAGTTTTAAGATCAGACTCAGTTCCTAGCAAAACAGAATTGGGATTCTTTGATTTTAAAAAAATAAAATCAAATTTAATTTTTTCTGTTGGTGCATACTTATTTATATTTTTTTGAAAATAGTCTCTCACATCAGCTTCGGTTATTTGATTATCTTCAACTTGAATAATAAAATCGATGACCTGAGTAATCATTTCCTTTCTTACTCCAATATCTTTTTTATGCAAATTAAGTTCTATGCCTCTTTGCACCAAAAGTTCCTCCTCAATCATACGTTCAAGAAGAAGATCAAGTATTTCAAAATCGTTACTAAGGTCTAAATCAGCTCCAAGATTTGTTGCATATCTCAGGAATTGGTCTTCAGTGATTACTGTCTCATTCACTATAGCGACAGCTTTTTTATTACTGAGAGATAAGTTGTCATTAAAACTAATTGTATCGTAAAAAATCAAAACCAGTCCTGCTAAGATTGCAGAAAAAAATAATACATTTAATTTATTAAAAATTTTCATCATTTTAGAGAGATTACCACAGGTTTTTTTATCATTATAACGAAAATACTTTTGACATAAGCAGTGCCAGAACTATACTTTTTTTATATGAATATTTTAAAAGTTATAAGATATTTTTTTATTCTATCTATTCTCTTTATCATTAGCTGTCTTGTTGTTTTACAATTTGGTTTATTCAGTGAAGACCTTGGACCTGGTGAAATCACTGGAAAAATAAATACAGTTGAATTTGTTGAAGATAAGAAAAAACGACAACTTCAGGCAATGGAGTCATTAAATGAAATACCAACAAAGCAAATCCTATTTGGTGATTTGCATGTTCATTCTACTTTTTCTGCAGATGCGCATGCAATGAGCTTGCCTATTACTGGAGGGAATGGTGTACATCCTGTTGCAGATGCCTGTGATTTTGCAAGACACTGTTCAGCATTAGATTTTTGGTCAATTAATGACCATGCAGAAGCAACCACTCCAAAGAGATGGATGGAAACAAAAGAAACTATTAGAAAATGTAATGCCTTGAACGTTGACCCAGCAAATCCTGATTGTGTGGCATTCTTAGGTTGGGAGTGGACACAAGTCGGTGTTGTCAGAGGTAATCATTGGGGGCATCACAATGTAATTTTAAAAGAAGAAGATGATCAATTGGTACCACCTCGAGCAATCGCTTCTTTATCTGTAGCAAGACAAGCAATGACTGCAAGACCACTGCTGCCAGGAACACTGTACCCTTTTGTTGATCTTGAAAATTTCAAACGTTACAATGACTTTCAACGTTATCAGGTGGAAACAGTTAAAGTACCTGATTGTAATCTAAGAACACCTTCAAAAGATTTACCGCTTGATTGTTACGAACAAGCGGTCACGCCACTTGATTTAGTTACAAGGTTAGAGATGTATGACAGTGACTACATGGTTATACCTCATGGCCAATCATGGGGACTTTATACACCCGCTGGCTATACTCTTGATAAAAGTTTAGAGCACTCAAAAAAATTTCCAAAAATGTTTGAGCTTCTCGAAACTTATTCCGGGCACGGTAACGCTGAAGAATATCGCTCTTGGCGTGGTGTTGATGTAGTCAGAAATGGCCAACAAGAATCAAGGCCTTTTACTTTTACTATGGGTGATATTGATTTAAATCAAGGAACTTTTACCATTGAAAACCCTGATGGCTCGGAAGAAGTAATCGATATTGGAACTCAAACATGTCCTGATCCATCTGACAATTACATTCCTCAATGTTGGCAGGCAGGCAAGATAATATATGAACGATGCATTGAAGAAGGAACCAATGAGTCCGAGTGCGCATCAAGAAGAGATGAAACAAAACAGTCAGTGGTAGATAGGGGACGAGCAGGTTATCAAGTGGTTCCAAAAAATACTTTCTTAGATCGTAATATTTCTGGTCAATGTACTGATTGTTACAGTCCCCCAATGAATCACGTGCCTGGTGCAAGCGCTCAATATGGTTTGGCTCTCACTAAATTCAAAGATGATGGCACTAAACATAGGTTTCGATATGGCTTTATAGGCTCAAGCGATAATCACTCTTCTGCGCCGGGAAGTGGATATAAAGAATTATTTGGAAATAACATTGATGGAAGCGGTCCACCTACTAAATTTTTTGACAGATTGCTTCACATGGATCCTTGGTATTTTCCAAAAAGTCTGAGCCCAACCGGCAAGAATTCAAACCCAGTAAAAGACTCATACATATCTGACTCTCAACCTCAACAATATGAAATCCCAGAGTTGATTGTTGGATTTAATACAATTGAATGGGAAAAACAAAGAGGCTTCTTCACCACAGGTGGATTAGCTGCTGTGCATTCAGATGGGCGTTCAAAAGAAGAAATATGGGATGCTCTTAAAAGAAAAGAAACTTACGCAACAAGTGGAACTAGAATTCTTCTTTGGTTCAATATGATTAGTGGTGATAAAAAAATTCCTATGGGCTCATCTGTTGAAATGTATGCTGTACCAGAATTTGAAGTCAAGGCTATGGGATCATTTGAACAAAAGCCAGGATGTCCAGAAGATGCGTATAATGCTCTTGGAGAAGACAGGGTAGATGAATTGTGTTACAACGAATGTTATAATCCAAGTGATAAAAGAAATTTTATACAACGCATTGAAGTCATAAAAGTTTTACCTCAAGAATATTCTGATCAACCTATAGATGACCGTATAATTGATACGTGGAAAGTGCATTATTGTAATCCAGATGATGTTGGGTGTACGTTTAGATTTAAGGATGAGGATTTTCTTAAAGATCAAAAAGATGCAAGTTATTATGTACGCGCTATTGAATTGCCATCACCTCAGATAAATGTGAAGGGTGGTGTATGCACGTTTGATGATGAAGGTAATTGTGTAGAATTTAAATTGTGTACGCAAGACTGGAGACATCCTAGAAATATTGAAACTTGTTCTGAAATTGATGAACATCGCGCATGGTCGTCACCAATCTATGTAGATTTTCTCTCTTAATCAATTTTTTGAATTCATGAAATTTTTAATTCCAAGCATAATATCTATTGTCGTAGGTTCCTTGTTTAGCTGGGCATATTTGACTGCATATGGACTCACTATTTTATACTTTGTCTACTTATCGATGATGGTTGGAGTAGTTTTTCTTGCTGCCGATGCTTGGAGGAATCGAGATAAGTGAATATTTAACATTAAAAAGTAATTTCTAAATTATTGATTTTATTCAATTTTAATTTTTTTCCACACGTTGTCATATTGGCATTCAACCATAATTGTGAATCCCGCTATTTAATAAATGATGCCGGTATCAAAAAAAAATAGGGAGAAAATACATGTTTAAAAAAGTTATACTTTATACAGTATTATTTTCATCACTATTATCCGCTAATGCTTTTGCAGCTGTCGATGACGAAACGGCATATGCTTTAAACACACTTTTGTTTTTAATTAGTGGTTTCCTAGTGATGTGGATGGCTGCTGGATTCTGTATGTTAGAGTCTGGTTTAGTTACATCAAAAAGTGTATCTACGATAGCCGCAAAAAACATTGGCCTTTATTCAATTGCTGGAATTATGTTCTGGCTAGTAGGATATAATTTGGCTTATGGAATACCTGAAGGTGGATACATCGGATCATTTACAGCTTGGAGTGACGGCTCTGCTATTGCTACAGGTTATTCTGATGGATCTGACTGGTTCTTTCAGATGGTTTTCTGCGCAACAACAGCATCAATTGTTTCAGGAACATTAGCTGAAAGAATTAAAATTTGGCCATTCTTTTTATTCGTAGCAATTTTAACTGGCGTAATTTATCCAATCGAGATGGGTTGGCAATGGGGTGGTGGATGGTTATCTGCTGCTGGCTTCTCAGACTTTGCCGGTTCAACTCTTGTGCACGCAGCAGGTGGTGCAGCAGCATTAGCTGGTGCGATTGTTCTTGGTCCAAGACTTGGAAGATTTGATAACGGTAAATTAGTACCGTTTGCAAACTCATCTATACCTCTTGCAACTCTGGGTGTATTTATTCTATGGCTAGGTTGGTTTGGATTTAATGGTGGCTCACAGTTAGCATTAGGATCTTTTGATGATGCTACAGCTGTTGCTACAATTTACATTAATACAAACCTTGCTGCTTGTGCTGGTGTATTAGTATGTGCTGCTATCACAAGATTGGTCAGAGGTAAAACTGATGTAGTAATGATGTTAAATGGTGCGCTTGGTGGTTTAGTTGCAATAACTGCAGAACCATTAATGCCAACACCTTTAATGGCAATCATTATTGGCGGTATTGGTGGTGCACTAGTATTTGCTGGTACTGAATTACTCACAGCCATGAAAATTGACGATGTTGTAGGAGCAATTCCAGTTCACCTTATCGCAGGTGTATGGGGTACTCTTGCTGTACCAATTACTAATCCGGATACTAGCTTTGGAACCCAATTCCTAGGCACAGCATCAATTTGTGTGTTCGTATTCGTAGTGTCCATAATCATATGGTCAATTATGAAAGCCACAATCGGTATAAGGATTAGCGAAGAAGCTGAAAAAGAAGGAACTGACGTAGCTGAGACAGGTGTTATCGCCTACTCAATTAGAGACTAAGTTCACTCTTTTAAACTAATAAAAAGGGTCCACTTTTTTCCCCAATGATTATTCAAGTGGACCCTTTTTTACATTTGTATTCGTATTCTATTTCCTTTAATCTCTCCGCGTTATGTCCGATAAAATAAATCCATTTGAAAAGAAAAAAAAAGGTGTCTTCTTTTTTAAGTCATCTAATCCATATGAGTTTTATGATCTTCTAAATGGTAAGAACATGGATGATAAACAAGATGTTTGGGGTACACTTATTTTTCCTGAAAATGTGAAGAAGCCATGCCCACTGATTATACCCATTCATGGTAGTGCAGGGTTGAGAGAAGGTCATCACACTCACATGGTAAATTTATTAGATGCTGGATTTGCTATTTTCAGAATACATCATTTTGAATCCAGAGGAGTTATCTCAATTGTTGAAAATCAAACAGAGGTAACCCTTGCGTCTATGATTACAGATGCCTTTCGTGCATTAACATTAGTTTCGAAACATCCTGATGTTGATAGCGATAAAATAGGCATCATGGGATGGAGTCTTGGTGGTAGCACAGCTTTTTATGCAGCTTGGCAACCTATCATTGATACTCTCACCCAGAATGGTGAAAAGTTTGCTGCACATTTACCTATTTATCCAGGGACACTACTTAAGCCCGAAGATAATCGTTGGTCAGATGCTCCAATGCATGTTTTATTTGGCGAAGATGACGACTATACTCCTTTAAGTCTTTGTAAGAAAATGATCGAGTATATGAAACCTGTTCGTAGTGTAGAGCTTACAACTTATCCAAACGCACATCATTCTTTTGACTCTATTGATCCTGTTGAATTTATTCCTTATGCAATCAGGTTGAAAGATATGTTCATTGATTTAAAGATGGATGGACGACAAATTTTTACCGATGAAAACAATAATACTTTTCATTTAGACTCACTTGAAGAAAGAATGCGCTTGTTAAAAGAAACTCCTAATATTCTCGGAGCTCACGCAGGAGGCAATTGGGCAGCTCGTAAGCAATGTCACAAAGACGCTGTTTCATTTTTTCAAAAACAATTTTTTTCATAAAAATTTATTGAGTAGTATTGACTCTTAGCTCCACTAGTGCAATAATTAGAACAAAACAAGAACAAAATACAATTTATCCAATGTTTTTAACATTTTATAAAGAAGCAGTAGAATGCGGTTTTCCCTCTCCAGCAAGAGATTTTACAGAGGGGACAATTGACCTAAATGAGGAACTTATTCCGCACCCAAATGCAACTTTCATAGTCCGAGCACGCGGTGACTCTATGATTGGTTCAGGTATTTATCCAGGAGACCTTCTCATTGTTGATCGGAGTATTAAGCCTAGAAATAATTCTATAATTATAGCAGTTTTAGATGGTGAGCTGAGTGTTAAAATTTTAAAAATAGAAAATAAACAAGTTTGTTTGTCGTCATCTAACAAGAACTATATTGATGTTTTAGTCTCTGAGGAAATGGATTTTACCATATGGGGAGTATGCACAAACGTTGTTCATAGTTTAAGTCCAAAGAATAGATAATTAATGAGAGACAAAGTTTTTGCACTAATCGATTGCAATGCATTTTATGTTTCATGTGAACGTGTTTTTAATCCGAAACTTAACAATAGACCAGTCGTAGCTCTATCAAATAATGATGGTTGCATAATATCACGTTCTAAAGAAGCAAAGGCTCTTGGAATAAAAATGGGTGTTCCACTTTTTAAGGTGAAAGATATTGTAGAAAAAGAAAAGGTGGTTGTATTTTCTTCAAACTACACGTTGTATGCGGATATGTCACGCCGGGTAATGAATATTATTTCCAGTTCTTCCCCTTATACAGAAATATATTCAATTGATGAAGCATTTGTAGAGTTGAGTAGTTTACCAATTGATTATGAGTCTTATGCCCATCAACTGAGACAAACTATTTTACAGCATACAGGAATTCCAGTCAGCATAGGTATCGCCTCAACAAAAACCCTTGCAAAGGTTGCAAACCATAAGGCTAAAAAAGACGATTCTTTGAACGGTGTATGTTCACTTGTGAATTATAATAATATTGACCAAATACTTGAACTAACTGAAGTGGGTGATGTATGGGGAGTAGGAAGACGTTTATCAAAAAAATTAATTAACCATGGAATACATAATGCAAAACTACTAAAGAATTGCAGTGACTCATGGATAAGAAAAATGATGAGTGTCAATGGCTTGAAAACAATTACAGAGTTAAGAGGGATTTCTTGTATTCCTCTTGAAGAATACTCAATGACAAGAAAAAGCTGCTGTACCACGAGATCATTTGGAAAACTTCTGACAAATTTAGAAGACATAGAACAAGCTGTTACAACTTTTGCACGAAGAGCTGCTGAACGTATACGCTCTGAAAGCCTTGCGGCGTCTTGTGTTTCGGTCTTTGTAAGAACTAATCCTTTTGATAAAAAGAGTGCTTATTATTCAAACGGGGCATCAAGAACGCTTTCTCATCCAACTCACGATAGCATAACAATTATTGAAACAGCTTTATTGCTTACAAAGAGAATTTTTAAAAATAACTACCAGTATAAAAAGGCAGGTGTGCTTCTTAGCGGTTTGTGTGATGAATCAGAAATTCAAGAGACACTATTCGAAAAAAATTATAACCAAAATTCTGATCTTATGTCAGCAATCGATGCCATTAACTATCGTTACGGTCGGGACACACTTCAGATGGCATCAGAATGTAAAGTTGGCAATTGGAAACAAAAAAGAGAAAACTGTACAAGAAACTATACAACGCAGATTGATAGATTGCTCTTAGTTTAAATTTTTATTAAGGAAGTCAGTAAAAATATTATTCAGTTCATCTACAATAAAACCACCACCACCGTGACCACCTGTAAAAATAAAACTTTCAGCTCTTGGAATTAAGCTTAAAACCTGTTGAACAGTTTTCGGATCAATTTCATCATCATCACTTGCATAGGCTATATGAATAGGAATATTGGATTGTGAGAATTTTTCATAATCAGGAATAAAGTTTGTATTTGCAATATTTCGTATTGAAGAAAGCAGTGATTGTTCTGTTCCAGGTAGTGTAAGTTGAGCAATGTACCTGTCAATTAAATCTCTCTGTTCAGGATTATCTGTTACCCATTGTTCAGCTCTATTTTTTGAAAAAGGAATTCCAAAGACCCTTAAAACAAAATTTCCTAAGACTGGAGTTTTTAACGCACTAAGTATTTTACTGTTACTATTTACTAGAGGAACTTGTAAACCAATAGCAGATACTTGATCCGGAAATTTGTTAGCGTAATTGATTGCAATAGGAGCTCCCATTGATGAACCATGTAAAATAGATTTCTTTATTTCTAAATAACCTAATAATTCGTTAAGTTGATCGAGATAAAATTCCATGTTGTATTCAGAAACAGGTCTGTCCGAGTAACCTCTTCCATAATGATCATAACAGATTACTCTATAGCCTTTTTGACTTAATCCATCGCAGAATCCAACATATCCTTCTGAAGGCAAGGTTGCGCCATGAATAATAATTATTGCAGGATCATTTTTATTTCCATAATCCTTATAGGCTGTTAGCCCTTTAGAAAGATTGACAAAATTATAGTCTGATTTCTCCTGATAAGATTTTAAATCCCCTTTTTCAAAGCTACTAAATGCATAAATAACTGTGAGTACAACTATAATAAGTAGAAGTATAAAAAATGTGCTTGTAAATATACTTTGGAAAATAGTCATTTTTATCAACTATAATAACTTAATTAATAAAATCAAAGTTGATCCGTATTGGCTGATTTGCTAGCATATATGTCAATTAAAATGGGAGATTATTAATGAAAAAAACGATATTCAGTTTAATCGCAGGGGTGATGGTTTTAGGACTGTTCTATGGTTGTGACAGACAGTCAGATCAAGCATCTACTGACGAAATAAAAATTGGAGTAATTCTTGGATTTACAGGTCCAATTGAGTCACTCACACCAACAATGGCCAGCTCAGCCGAACTCGCGATGAAAGAGGCAAGTGACTCTGGATTACTTTTAGGCGGAGCAACAGTAAGTTCTGTTCGTGCTGACTCAACATGTGTTGATGCTGGTGCGGCTACTTCAGCAGCCGAAAGACTAGTAACATCAGATAATGTTGCAGCAATAATGGGAGCGGATTGCTCCGGAGTTACAACTGCAATTGCAAATAATGTAGCAGTGCCTAATGGAGTAACAATGATTTCTCCATCAGCTACTTCACCTGCATTAACGGACATTGATGATAAAGGTTACTTCTTTAGAACTGCGCCATCAGATGCAAGACAAGGGCAAGTATTAGCTCAAGTAGTTATGGATAGAGGTATCAACGAAGTTGCTGTTACTTATACTAATAATGACTACGGTAAAGGACTGTCCGACAGTTTTGTAAATGCATTTAAAGCAATGGGTGGATCTGTTACAACTGAAGTACCTCATGAAGATGGCAAAGGTGATTACTCAGCAGAAGTATCAACACTATCAGCTTCAGGTGCTTCAGAAGTTGCTGTTCTTGGTTACGTAGACCAAGGTGGTCGAGGAATCATTCAGAACTCAATGGAGACTGGAGCATTTTCAAGATTTATTCTTGCCGATGGAATGATTGGTGACAGTCTGATTGAAAATGTAGATGGTGATTTGACAGGAACTTTTGGAACTTTACCAGGATCTGAATCAGAAGGAGCAAACATGTTTAAATCAATTGCATCTTCAAACGGCATCCCAGGTGATGGACCATTCGAACCAGAGTCCTACGATGCAGCTGCTTTAATATTGCTTGCAATACAAGCAGGTAATTCTGCGGACAGATCTTCAATCGCTCAAAATGTAATGGGAGTTGCAAACGCTCCTGGAACAGAAATTTTTCCAGGTGAATTAGGCAAAGCATTACAAATTTTAAAAGATGGAGGCCAAGTTAACTATCAAGGCGCAACAAATGTTGAGTTCTCTGATGTTGGTGAAGCTTCTGGTTCTTATAAAGAGCTTGAAATAGGTAACGGTAAATTTAATACAGTTACAGTTCGTTAAGATCTTAACATTTTAATTAATAGGGGCCGATTTTGGCCCCTATTTTTTTTGGATTTTCTCAGGTATTACCCCTCTTGGCATAAACCTCAGCGCCAATAAAAGTAATAACCCCATTATAAATAATCTAAGATGTGCAGCACTTCCAAGCAGATGCATTCTAAGAGGATTGTCGTATTCAAGCCCACCAGCCAACATGTTCATGAAACCAATGGACAATGGTTCCGCTTCAATCCAAATAAACCAAATAAAGAATCCTCCAAAAATTGATCCTAAGTTATTACCCGATCCACCAATGATAACCATTAGCCAGATAATAAATGTAAATCTTAATGGACGATAAGACCCGGGTGTAAATTGGCCATCTAAGGTAGTGAGCATCGCTCCCGCTATTCCAATTATAGCTGAGCCAATAATAAAAATTTGTAAATGTTGTGCAAATATATTTTTACCCATTGCACTAGCTGCTTCTTCGTTATCTCTTATGGCTCTTAACATTCTTCCCCATGGCGAGTTTAAAGCAAGTTGACTTAGATAGAAGATTAACAAAAGAACAGAAAAAAATAATCCTGCATAACAGAGTTTTACAAATATTCCTGAACTATTAATAACAAGATCGTTCAGCAAATCTTGTCTTGATGAAAGAGATTGCATAGCTTCTAATTTTGAAAAGTTTATTCTCTCAACTAGATTAAGGAACCATTCAGATTGCTGAAGTTCAATTTCATATGGAACAGGTCTATCTAAACCTGAAACATTTTTAACTCCTCGAGATAACCAATCTTCATGTTTAACTACTGCAATGACAATCTCTGAAATCCCAAGAGTTGCGATAGCTAAATAGTCTGACCGCAATCGGAGAGTAATTTTTCCTATTACCCATGCAACAAGTCCGGCGACTACTGCAGCAATCAGCCAAGAGAAAATAATTGGTAACCCCAAACCTCCAAGAAAACCTGTTTTAGCAGGATTTATCGACTCAATAATATCTATTGAAGGTCCATAAAAATTATTAATTCCAATTAAACCAAAAACAATTATTAAGATTATAAGAGTGTTTCTTATTTGCTTATTTTCAATATTTCTGAATACAAACAAGAGAGCAGTAATTGATAAAACAAAAATTATTGCACTAATGACAATTCCGACTCCTGCTTTATCCCATGCTTCGTAAATTGGATCGTGTGAAACCAATACTGCTGTTAAGCCTCCAAGCGCAGTAAAACCCATTACTCCTGCATTAAACAAACCTCCATACCCCCATTGCAAATTGACACCAATCGCCATTATTGATGAAATAATGCAGAGATTAATAACACTGAGAGACACAGACCAGGACTGAGTAAAGCCCACAATTGCAAGCAAAACTGCCATTACAGTGAATGCAACTGGTGCTCTTAAGTCCTCGCTCATATTATTTTACCCCTCACAATTCCTGTTGGTCTGACAATCAGCACAATCACCAAAATAATGAAAGAAATAGCAAACTTATAATCTGTTGAGAGTACTTGCATTAATCCTAAAGGCTCTAAATTTTCTGGAAGAAGATACACAAAGAATTTCTTATAAGCATAGGTTAATGTAATTTCAGAGAATGCAATGACATAGCCTCCAATTACTGCACCAATTGGTGACCCTATTCCACCTACTATTGCAGCCGCAAACATTGGCAACAGCAAATTAAAATATGTAAATGGTTTAAAGCTCTTATCTAGCCCATAGAGAACTCCGGCAGTAGTAATCAAGATTGAAGATATAATCCAAGTAACAATCACTATCTTTTCAGGATTAATTCCTGATAATAGTGCCAGGTCTTCATTATTTGAGTACGCTCTCATTGACTTGCCCAGTTTAGTCTTCTGCAAAAAATAGAATAAACTTATCATTGCAATTAAAGCTACAATGACTGTGATTAATTGAGTTGATTTGATTGTTAATCCTTCTTCTAATCCAAAGTAATTTTTAAAATCCAAGGCGTGTACTATATACTTTTCACCATCAAAAAACTTTCTATCATTTGGTCCTATAATAAATCTGACTACTGCTTGCAGAATAAACATAACTCCTACAGAAACGATCATGAGTACTATAGGTTGACTTTTTTGTTTACGATAAAAACTGTAAACTGATCGGTCAATTAAAAGACAAAACAAAGCTGTTACTATAATAGCAAAAGGTAGAGCAAGTAATGCAGTAGGAAGAATTCCAGCAGTGATTCCTATACTTTGAAATAACCAAGTAAATAAAATAGTAGCCATCGTTCCAAATGACATCCAATCAGCTTGAGCAAAGTTTGAAAATCTTAATACACCATAAATAATTGTTAAACTTAATGTAGCTAACGCAAGCTGACTTCCATATGACAAAGCTGGAACAATTACAAAATTTGACAACAGGACTATCGCATTAATAAATTCAAAATTTTCCAACTCATCCTCCCAAGAAACTTTTTCTTACTTCTTGGTTATTTAAAAGCTCTTGTCCCTCGCCACTAAATTTGTTTTCTCCTCCAACCAGAACATAACCAAAATCTGCTATATTTAGTGCTTGTTTAGCATTTTGCTCGACAATGACGATTGCAACACCTGAGTTTTTAATAGTTATGATTCTCTCAAAAATTTCCTTCATAACGATTGGTGAAACACCAGCTGTTGGCTCATCGAGCATGAGAACCTTAGGTCTTGTCATTAATGCGCGACTAACTGCAACTTGTTGTCTTTGTCCACCTGATAATTCACCTGCAAGCTGATTTCTTTTGTCTTTCATTGCTGGAAATAAATTATAAAGCTCATCAATTGTTTCTTGAACATTATCTTCCCTAAGAAAGGCTCCCATTTCTAAATTTTCTTCTACTGTAAGCTCACTGAAGATGTTCATTGTTTGTGGTACAAACGCAATCCCAGCTGCCACCCGATCTTGAGGCGTTAATTTTGAAATATCTGAACCATCTAACATCAAACTACCTTCCTTAAGAGAAATCATACCAAGCATTGCTTTCATTGCAGTTGATTTACCAGCACCATTTGGACCCACAATTACAACAATTTGATTTTTATCTACTTCAATATCACATGCATGAATAATATCTTCACCGCCATAACCCCCTGTCATATTAGTGCAACTTAAAAATTTACTCATTTGATATCGTCTCTTCCCAAGTAGGCTTCTATTACTTTTTCATTTTTTTTGATTTCATCAATATTACCCTCTACGAGAACAGACCCTTCGGTCATAACAATTACTTTGTCGCAGAGTTGACTTAAAAAATTCATGTCATGTTCAATCATAAAAAAAGTATAATTTTTTTCAGTATTCAATTTTTTAATCGTATCCGATATATCATTTAACAAGGTTCTGTTTACACCTGCACCAACTTCATCCAGCAATACTATTTTGGCATCAACCATCATAGTTCGGCCAAGTTCAAGTAATTTTTTTTGTCCACCTGACAAATTACCAGCTAACTCAAACATTAAATGTTCTAGCTTAAGGAACTTTACGACTTCAATTGCTTTCTCTTTGATAATAGACTCTTCTTCTTCAATAACTTTTCTTTTAAACCATGTATTAAGAATTTTCTCTCCTGATTGAGATCCAGGGACCACCATTAAATTTTCAAGTACGGTCATATTTGAAAACTCATGTGCTAATTGAAAAGTTCTCAGCACTCCTTGATCAAATAGCTCATGCGATTGAAGTCCTGTGATGTTCTTTTCATCAAGAAATACAGTACCATTTGTTGGAGCAATATTACCTGCAATGATATTGAAAAGTGTGGTTTTGCCTGCTCCATTTGGGCCAATTAAGCCAGTAATTTTGCCTTTTTCAACATTCATAGTTGCATTATCGACTGCTTTAATACCACCAAAATTTACCGATAATTGATTAATGCTTAACATTTAAATTAATTAATAAATTTCCTATTTTTAAACCTCTTGCACTTGCTTTGAAGATACATGATTGAGGTAAAGTGCAAATAGTATCATAGCGAGAGAAACTAGTACATTCACTCTGATTATTTCGTTTAGAAATAAAACTCCTGAAAAATAGGCAATGAGAGGTATCATAAAATTAATTAAAGATAAAAATACTGGTCCTTGAAGTTCAATAATTTTAAAAAATAATAAATTAGCAATTGCTGTTGCAAATAAGCCCTGAATAACAATTGCTATAATTGAAGAGCTGGTGAAACTCTCTAGCCAGAATGGCTCATAAAAAAAAGCAAATGGACTGATAATTATTGTGCTTGCCATAGTTGTTCCTGTTGCTAAAGAAATAAAATTTATTTTTGGTACTAATTTTGAAACAATAGAATTTACACCATAGCAAATCGCAGCTAGTAATACAAAAATCTGACTAAAAAATTCAACTCTATTATTTCCACCTAATTTAGATAGATTCTCAAAACCAAAAAGCACAACTAATCCCAATGCCGCTAAGATAAAACTAAGTACTTTAATTATATTTATGTTTTGATCCTTTAAAATTATGGCTGACAAAGCAAGAGTTATAAGAGGCATAGGGCTCATCAAAACTCCAGCAATACCAGCATCAATAATTCTCTCCGCGTCTGATATTAAATAAAATGGAATTGCTGAACCCAATGCTCCGATAGCAATATAAAATGTCAAATATGTACGAGTAAGAATGATTTTATTTCCAGTATACTTCATACAAACGTATAAAATTATGGACGCCATAAAAAGACGACAAAACACATTAGTTATGGGACCAACGTCTATAACAGCAATTTTTATAAATAAAAAATTTACTCCCCATATGATAGCAAGTGAAAAGAGTAGTATCCAACTAACAATACTTGGTTGATTTATTTGTTTCATTTAGTGTTTGAGAAAGGTATTATTTTAAACTTTCAAAGTAAATGAATAAAAAAATGAGATTATTTACTCTTTTGTTTTTTAGTTTTTTAATTTTTTATGGATGTGCCAGTAAACCTCCTTCTCAGCAGGAAAATATCTGTTCTATTTTCGAACAAAAATCTTCATGGTATAGACTAGCCAATAATTCCTTTGAAAAATGGGGCGCACCAATTCATGTTCAAATGTCAATTTTAAGACAAGAGTCTGCTTTTCAAAATAGGGTTAAACCTGAGAGAACTAAATTGTTAGGTGTCATTCCTTGGACAAGAAAATCAAGTGCGTTTGGTTATACACAGGCAATAGACGCTACTTGGGATTGGTACCGCGATGAAAACAATAAACCCCTTGCATCAAGAGTAAATTTTGCTGACGCAATTGATTTTACGGGTTGGTACATAAATAAATCTCATCAAATCAATGGCATTAATAAAAGTGATACATACAATCAGTATTTGGCTTATCACGAGGGCCATGGCGGTTTCAAAAAAAAATCATACCAAAGTCAAAGTTGGCTAATTGATGTTGCAAAAAAAGTAAAAATTCGTTCAGATAAGTATAAAAACCAGTTAGATAATTGTGAGCACAAGTTTCAAAAGAAATTTCTAGGAATATTTTAATGAGTAAGAATTCAAATATTATAGCCGTAACGATGGGTGATCCGTCTGGAGTTGGTACTGAAATTGCAATCAGAGCAAAAATAAAAAAAATAAAAAAACCAAATTTTTTTATTATACATGATCCAGATTTTGTAAAAAAAATCATAAAAAAAATGAAATCTAACTTAAAAGTTAGAGAAATAAACAGCCCTTCAGAAGTAAAAAAATTACCTAAGAACTATTTAGCGGTTTTGCCAATAAAAATTAGTAAAAGCACACGATTAGGAAAAAAAAATTTATCTAATACTAAGTCTATTTTAAGATCAATTGATCTTGCAGTTAAACTAGCAAAAAATGGAGAGGTTGCAGCAATTGTAACGAACCCAATCAATAAAGATGTAATTGGAAAAAAAGTTAAAAATTTCAGAGGCCACACTGAGTATCTTGCTAAAAAAGATAAAACAAATGAACAATTAATGGTGATGATGAATAGAAATTTAAAAACTATTCCCCTGACAACTCATATTGCAGTAAACAAAGTTTCTAGCAAAATAAATAAAAAAAATATCATTAAAGCCATCATTAATGCTAACCTAAGCTTAAGGAATGATTTTAAAATCAAAAAACCTCGTATAGCTGTTACAGCATTAAACCCACATGCAGGTGACGGTGGACTTATTGGTGATGATGAAAAGGTAAAAATTCTACCTGCAATAAATTTTTGTAAAAAAAAGAAAATATCTGTTGAGGGACCCTTGCCTGCTGACTCGGCATTTATTAAAAATAATCAAAATAAATATGATATCTTTATTTGCATGTTTCATGATCAAGCTTTGATACCCGTCAAGATGATAAGTTTTGATGAAACGGTCAATTATACCGCTGGACTGTCATTTGTAAGAACGAGCCCTGACCATGGAACTGGACTCGATATTGCAAAAAAATTCATTGCATCACCCAATAGCTTAATAGCAGCTTTGAAATCAGCTTCAAAAATTGCTCAAGCTAGAAGAAAATGACACTGTCACTTTATTCTGCATTATTCATTTTTGCGACCATTATGGTTATAACACCTGGCCCCGCAAATTTATTACTTATGAGCGCTGGAGCGCAACACGGATTTTACAAGTCAGTACCCTTTGTAATAGGAGTAACTTGTGGGAAATTATTTTTAACAATTGGTTTAGGAATTGGATTTTTAACTATTTTGAACTCAAATCCGATATTGGTTAATATTATAAAAGTAATTGGTACAGCCTATATATGCTGGCTTTCGTGGAAAATACTTTTTTTAAGTTTGCAATCAACAGAAAGTAATCAAAATGAAAAGGCACCTAATTTCTTAAACGGTTTACTGGTTCACCCATTAAATCCTAAAGGTTGGGCGATGGTAATCGCCGCTTATACACAATTCACTTCCTTTGGGAATACATACACTTCTTCAAGTTGGGTATTGGAAGTTATTATTGTTGCAGGTACATTTTTTTTCATTCAGTCAATTTCTCATTCTATATGGTGTTGGTCTGGAAGCTTAATATTTAACTTTTTAAGTAACAAAAATTTAATAAGACAAACTGTAGTGATTATTCTTGCTATACTTACGATTGGAACTGTAGTTTACAGTAATTTTTTTATTTAATTTTACTGAGACTATTTTTTTCGACAGATTCACTAAAACTTGCAAATAATTTTTTTGAAAAGTCATCTGTAGTTGCTGAATATTCTGGATGCCATTGAACTCCATAAAAGTAACCGCTGTAATTTGATAAACTGATAGCTTCAACTGTTTCGTCTTTAGCAACACCTTCAATAACCAGATCATTTGCTATCTTATCGATTCCTTGAGTATGAAGTGAATTTACCTCTATAGTTGGCGTACCGGCCAACTTTTCAAATTTTCCATTCTCAGTTAAATAAACTTCATGCTGTTTTGAAAACTGTACTTCTGGATCATCAGATTCTGGGCATCTGTGATCCATTCTTCCTGGTACATCATGAATATCCGCATGAAGAGAGCCCCCCATTGCAACGTTAACTTCTTGAAAGCCTCTACAAATAGCTAACATAGGAATCTCATTTTTAAATATGAAATCAATCATAGGAAGAACGGTCTTATCTCGATCTATGTCTAATGGTTCAACTATTTTGTCTTTGTTATAAAATTCAGGATAAACGTTTGAGAGACTGCCCGTTAGCATCACCCCATCAAATTTTCTCAGAGTGTTTCTGTAGTCAATTGTTGAACCAAGGGCTGGCAAAATGACAGGTATACAGCTAGTAGCTTCAGCCACAGCTTTTATATAGTTCGTTCCTGACGCATGATATGTCCGATGCAATTCTGCTTTTTCAATTACGTCGGCAAATACAGCAATTAGTGGCTTATTTTGAGTATCCATAAAAAAATTAGTTTACTAATATCAGGATAATATCATATAACAACTTTAATGGTTATAAATATTCAAGATAAACAATCACATCATAATTCAATGTCTGCATGGGATGACATCTTAGTCATCGATGATCAACTTTCGAGTGAAGAGAAAATTTTAAAGTCGTCAGTGAGATCTTATTGCCAGGAAAAACTTTTACCTAGAATCATAGAGGATAACAGAAATGAAAATTTCAGTAGAGAGATTTTCAATGAAATGGGTGAGCTTGGAATTCTAGGTTCTTATTTACATGGATATGGATGTGCTGGCACGAATTATGTTTCTTATGGGCTTATTGCTCGAGAAATTGAAAATATTGATAGTGCATACCGATCTATTATGTCGGTTCAAACAAGCCTTGTTATGTTTCCTATTTATCAATTTGGCACTGACGCACAAAAAGAAGAATATTTACCAAGACTTGCAAAAGGAGAAATCATCGGAAGCTTCGGTCTTACAGAGCCCGATGCCGGTAGTGATCCTGGCGCAATGAAAACCAAAGCGATAAAAGTCAAAGGTGGTTATGAATTGACTGGTACCAAGACATGGATCAGTAATGCACCCTTCGCAGATGTAATTATTGTTTGGGCCAAGGATGAAGATAATGTAATCAGAGGATTTATTGTGGACAGAGAGTCCAAAGGACTATCAACACCTAAAATTGAAGGTAAATTATCTTTACGTGCTTCAGCAACAGGGCAAGTTGTTATGGAAAATGTTTTTTGTTCGGAAGATAAAGTTTTACCAAAAGCATCAGGTTTGGGCGGACCTTTTCAATGCTTAAATAGTGCAAGATACGGAATTTCATGGGGCGCTCTAGGAGCAGCAGAGTTTTGTTTTGCAACAGCTAGACAATACGCATTGGACAGAATGATGTTTGGAAAACCTATTGCTGGCACTCAGCTTGTTCAGTCTAAATTAGTTGATATGCAGACAGAAATTGCTTTAGGTTTACAGGCTGCACTTAGAGTTGGTCGTCTGATGGATGAAGATCAGTCAGATAGTAACATGGTAAGCCTCATAAAAAGAAATAATGTTGGAAAAAGTTTAGATATTTGCAGGAGTGCGAGAGATATTCTTGGTGGTAATGGTATTTCAGATGAGTATCATGTAATGAGACATATGGTAAATTTGGAAACCGTAAAGACATATGAAGGTACACACGATGTGCATACTTTAATTATGGGAAGAAACTTAACAGGCATACAGGCTTTTAAATAATTATGGCTTATCTAAATCGAACAACAAAGCAATGGCAGGAAATCGATACAGCTCATCATCTGCATCCTTTTACTGATTACAAGTCGCTTGCAAAAGAAGGCAGTATCATCGTGACAAAAGCAGATGGTGTTCACCTTACTACATCAGATGATAAACAGTTACTTGATGCCATGTCTGGCTTGTGGTGTGTAAATGTAGGTTATGGAAGAAAGAATCTTGCGGATGTTGCTTATAAGCAAATGCAAGAATTACCTTATTATAATTCTTTTTTTAAAACAGCGACACCGCCATCAATTGAACTTGCTAAAGAATTAGCTGAAATTAGTCCACACGATTTAAATCATGCATTCTTTTCTTCAAGTGGCTCTGAAGCCAACGATACTGTTGTAAGAATGGTAAGGAGATATTGGGATTTAAAAGGGAAGCCAAATAAAAAAACTTTTATCAGCCGAGAATACGCTTATCACGGAAGTACGATGACTGGAATGAGTTTGGGCGGCATGACAGCGATGCATGCTCAAGGGGATATGATGCCTGGCTTTGAACATGTGTTGCCTCCTTATTGGTACAAGTATGGGAGCGATATGTCTCATGATGACTTTGGTATTCATGCAGCTAATAAAATTGAAGAAAAAATAAATGAAATTGGCCCAGATAATATTGCAGCCTTTATAGGAGAACCAATTCAAGGAGCTGGAGGAGTTATTATTCCACCTGATACCTATTGGCCAAGAGTTCAAGAAATTTGCAAAAAATATGACATTCTTCTCGTTGTTGATGAAGTCATTTGTGGATTTGGTAGAACTGGAAACTGGTTTGGATCAGATACTTATAATATTAAACCTGACATTATCACTATGGCCAAAGGGATTACCTCAGGATATATCCCACTTTCTGGAATCATGATTTGCGACAGAGTTTGTGAAACTTTAATTAATGAAGGCGGCGAATTTTACCACGGTTATACTTATTCAGGCCACCCAGTAGCTTGTGCTGTGAGCCTTGAAAATCTTAAAATTATCAAAGAAGAAAATCTAATTGAACAATCACGAAATGTCTCAGTTTATCTGGAGCAGCAAATGCGCGAAATTGAAAAGCACCCTTTAGTTGGTGAAGTAAGAATGAAGAGCTTTATTGGAGCTGTGGAATTAGTGAAAGATAAAGAAACTAAAGAAATGTTTGAAGACACTGGCACAGTTGGAACGATTTGTAGGGACTATTGTATTGAAAATGGTTTAGTAATGCGAGCTGTTAGAGATGGTATGATCTTCTGTCCACCTCTTATTTTCAATAATAACCACGTTGACGAACTTTGTGATAAGTTAAAAACTTCTCTTGATCAAACACTGAATCACATTTCCAAATAACACTTTTTTGTACCGTCCCACATCCACTGATTAAAAAATAGTTCACTAAGTATTAGTTTTGTGTTCAAATTAAACTTTATTTAATTAGTGCTTTGTATATTCCGTATTACAAAAAAAATAATTATGAAACTTATTTTGTATAAATTTTTGCTAGCATTTATTCTTAATATTATATTTTCAGCAAACTTATTAAGCAGTGATCATATAATTTTAGAAATTAAAGACGATAGTTTGGAAGTTACAAGACTTAATAAATTGTTTCCAAAGCCAATGTTAGAAAATATTTATGGAGAAAACAAATACACAAGAAGTATTTATGGAAAAGGGTGTAAAGGATCTGAAAAAAATAAAGAAATAAAAATATATGAAGGAAGTCATACTATAGATATATTTCTTGCGTGCAGAATCACCTCGCCGCTTGGATACCATGATCACTTAAGAAAGATCGCAGATGAAAAAGCACATAAATACTGTAAATCAAATTATCGCTCAAAAACTTATTATAGAGGACCATCGTTTGTAAGTAATTTAGATGGCCAGTTTTGGAGGCTTGTCGGTGATGGTTTAAGCCTCGGATTGTTAATAAACAAAAGAACAGTTGGCTTATCATACGTTTGCAGCGACATATCTCTTGGTCCAAATTTAAATAATTTATCAAATAGAAGAGTTTGTGAACAGGCGACAAGTGTTGAAGGTGTATGGTTAAGAAATGAATATGCGAATGAAGCTAAATTAAGAAACCTTAATATATTATCATGTAATTCTTTAACGGGAAGAGACCCTTTGAGACGCATTGATATGCTTTCGCTCTGCAAAAAAGCAACAACCATGAAAGGAAAATGGGAGTCTTATCAAAGTTCATATTCTGCATATAGAAAAGAAGCAGATAGGAGAGATATTACTCTTGAGTCGTGTAATGCAGCTACTGGAAGAGGAAAACAATCTGATGATAAAAGGAATGAATTTAAAAAATTATCTGATGAAAGTATATGTAAGTTATCAACAAATATATATGGCAAATGGATTGAGAATTATAACATTAATTGGAAATACAAATTAGAAGCGGATGCGAGAAATTTGTCTCTATATCGCTGCAATGATTTAACTGGGTTTAATAGTAAATTTAACAATTTAACTAAAAAAGAATTATGTTTAAGGGCTACTACACCAGATGGTAAGTGGGAGCCAAAAGAAGGATCATTTGGCCCATACAGAATAGAATCAATAAAAAGAAAATATAATCTAGCAGAATGCAATAAGATTACTGGTAGAGATGATTCAACTGCAACTATAAAAAAAGATCTAAGCAACTTCTCTAATGAATTTGTATGCCGAAAAGCGACAACAGTAGATGGTTCTTGGGAACCATATGAAGGCAGTTTAGGTCAATATAGAAAAGAAGTAGATCGACGATCTTTAAAAATTTCAGAGTGTAATTCAATAACAAAGAGAGGTGAATATGCGCCAGCACCCGCAGATACAAAAGATAACAATGAAAATAATTTATTATTTTTAATCACATTATTTG
>CACIRX010000009.1 GCA_902589175.1 uncultured Pelagibacteraceae bacterium
ATTTCAAAACTTCAAAGAATCCTTATATCAAGTGATTTCGATTATTTCTCCTGTGCCAGCTGCCTCTAAAATATATTCAACAATTTTAACAGCTACATCTTTTGGATCACTTATCTTAGATTTATCCTCGCCAGGCATTATGACATCTCTTAGTTTTGTATCAACTGCAAGTGGACAAAAAATATTTGTTTTTATATTTGTACCTTTGTTTTCTTTTGAATAGGTCAATAAAAGCTCATTTAAAGCTGTCATAATAGGCTGATAAATGCCCCAGTAATATTCTTTTGAAGGGTCTTTTAGTGAAGACACTGCAGCTATATAGGCATTATTTGAACTTTTGAGCAATGAATGAAAACTCTTAACCATTCTAAAATTTGATAAGAAATTCAAGTTTATAATATTCTTAAAATTTTCTAGATTAATTGACTCAACAGGAGAAAGTTCGTTAATAATTCCTGCTGAAAGAACTAATATATCCAAGGAAGTATCTTTGACCTGTATTTGTTTAGCCAAATTCTCAATTACGTTTTCATCATATAAATTTAAAGGAACAATTGTACACTCACAATTATTTTTAATTATTTTATCATGAACAATTTCAAGTTTTTGTATGTTTCGAGAACATATGTATATGTGTTTAGCATAGGTAGATAATTCTATTGAAATCTCTTTTCCTATTCCTGAGGACGCACCTGTTACAAGGCAGTTAAGTTTTTTCATAGTTTAATGTATTAAATTAAATTTCATTAATATTCCTTGGCATTTGATCAAGTAGATCAACCCCGTAATTTACTATCTCTTGAAAAGTACCTGATTTAATAATCTCAGGTATTAAATTAGAGGAAAAATTGCTATTTATGAAAAAAATTATAAGAATAAAAATTATATATCCCCGTAAAATTCCAAGAACACCACCGAAGGACATGTCAATAAACAAAGATTTCCTAGGTTGCAATATTCCAATAATCATACGATTAATAAATGATATTAAGATATAGGCTGTAATTAAAGTGAAGAAAAATATTAGTATATCAGAAAGAGTTTGATTAAGTATATATTGGTCAAAGAACGGCCTTAAAATATCAAAACAATTTTTAATTAAATAAAAGATAACTATCCATTTTATAAGATTTAATAAGCTTTTTATTAATCCATTTTTTACTCCAAATATAAAAGAAACTAAGATAACTAATAAAAAAATAAGATCATAAGGATTCAATAACTGAGCAAGATCTATATTCATTATTTTATTCAATTAAGTTTTTTTAGTAGAACTGGCAATAGTGTAAGACTTCCAAAAAGTGCAACAAGCATTGCAAGCGCAGTAAATATACCAAAATAAATAGTTGGGTAGAAGTTTGAAAATATCAAAATAGAAAAACCAGCAATTATAGTATATGAAGTGTTTTTAATTGCCACACCAACAGTTTCATTGCACTTGATTAAAGCTTCATCGTGATTGCCGTTGCTTAACAATATATACTCTCGATACCTATAAATATAGTGTATACAATTATCTACAGCAATTCCGATAGTAATTGCAGCAATTGTGATAGTCATTAGATCTAGAGGAATAGATAGTAGTCCCATTGTTCCAAGTATTACAAAGCACGCAATCAGATTAGGTGTAATGGCCGCTAAAGCAGTCTTTAAAGATTTAAATAAAAAAAATAGCATTAAAAAAATACCCAAGAGAACTATAGATAATGTTTTTATTTGAGAGTCAAACAGACTTTGAAGCATATTATTATATAGAATCAAGATTCCCGTAGTTGAAACATCGATATTTGTTTTAGAGTAATTAGTGTTTATATAGTCATTAAGATCTTTGATAAAAAGCGACCTATTTAGTTGAGGATGTGTATCAATAATTCTCATAGTAATTCTTGCTTGATTTTTATCTAGTAATACATACGGTTTGATAATCTGATCTTTAAGGTCATTTGGCAATTTTTTGTAGAGAACGGAAAGTTCAAGAGTATCAAATTCTTTATTTGCATTAAGTTTTTCAGCCGTCCTAACTATTGAAGCAAGAGACAAAACCTTGCCAGCAAAAGAATATTGCTCTAGGTGATCATGAATTTTTTTAATAACATTTACCTTTTCTTCAGTAAACCAATAATCCGCAGGATCATATTCAATACCAAAATCAAGGAAATCTTCTTCAAAATCTTCCTCAATTGTATCGTTCGCTACTGAATTAAAGTTTATTACTACATCCAGGGGAGTTGTTCCACCCAGCTTATCATCAATTAATTTCATGCCTTTATAGATTTCAGTTTCTTTTTTAAAATAATCAACAAAACTATTTTCAACCTTTAATTTAGTAGCGCCGTATATTCCCAAGCAAAAGATAAATATAAATAGAGTTAATAAAATATTAGGAGATTTTATTGCTAAAGATGCGAATATACTTTCTTTTTGATTAGGGTAAGTATGGTTTGTTGTATTAAGATTAAGAAGAAATATAACAACTGGCAAAAATGAAAAACTTGTAATGTAAGTTATTATTAAGCCAACACACATCATTAAGCCAAAATCCATAACTGGCTTTATTCCGCTTGAATAGAGAGTCGCAAATGCAAATGTAGTTGTTAATGCTGCAAATAGACATGGCTTATACATGTTTTTAATTGTCAGCAAAAGAGCATGCTTAATGGATTTTTCATTATCTTGCATTATGAATTGTCTATATCTAACTACGATATGTACAGTCATTGATAGTGATAAAATTAAAATCAACATTATGAAGTTTGACGAAATAACAGTTACTTTCCAATCCATCAAAGATACAGTGCCTATCATCACAATTAATGAAGCTAAGCAATTAGATATACATGCAAGCATCCATAGTGGATTTTTAAAGACTATGAAGAGGACTACTAAAATAAAAACAAGAGCACCAAATCCAAATACGACTATATCATTTTTAACGTATGTTATTGTATCGTCTGCAATCATGGACACTCCACCGAGATGCATATCTAGTTTATTTTCAAAAGTATTTATTATCTTCCTTATTTCGCTAATATTATTATGACGCTTTTCATCAAAATTTTTTTTACTTATCTGATAATCTAAATTAATTCTTTTTAAATTATCTATATCCTCTTTTGAGGGCTCATCTAAATTTCTAAGCCTATCTCTTTCTTGAATTAAGAATTCATGTTTTTCATCTTTTTTAAAGTTAATTAGTACAGCAGTACTTGATGCATCTTCACTGATTATAAGGTTTTTAAAAATAGGACTATTTAATAATTCTTTTTCAGCATCAATCAAATCAACGCCCGGTGATTCAATTGTCAGAACTTCATTAATCAAGTCTGTTAGGCTTTGATCATTTACTTCTAATAATGGAACATCAAAAATAGACTGAATACTTTCAACCCAATTTAATTTAACAATTCTTTCAACAAATAATTTTATTTGATTTAAATTATGTTTTGTTAGGATCCTTTTTTCATCTGTAAAAGTAACAATCAAAAAATCATTTGAACCATAATCATCAATAACTAATCTATATTTTTTAAGGTCTTCGTCTTGTTCCAAGATTAAAGTATCTGATGATGCATCAAGCTGAAAATCTTTTGCACTATAGGCAAAAAATGAAATTATTAATAATAGAACGACTAGAGAGGTGTTTGTGTATTTATTGAATAGGGATAAATAAAATTTTTCCATTAGTTATGAAATATATCTTCTTTCATATCTTTTGCCTAGATTAGTTAGTATTTCATAAGGAATAGTATTTATTGTCTTTGCAATGGTATTTATTGAAAACTTGCTTCCGATTACTTCAAATTCTTCATTCATTATATTTTTTTTTGTTTTTATGTTTGTTAAGTCGATTGTTATCAGATCCATTGATACCCTTCCCACCAAATTAATTTTTTTATCTCCCAGTAATATTTTATAGTTGTTTGAAAAAAGACGATTAAAACCGTCTGCATAACCAAAGCCAAGAGTGCCGATTTTCATTTTTGATTTTGCCTTAAAGGTTGCCCCATATCCTATTGTATCCCCTTTATATATTTCTCTTATTTGGATTAGTTTTGCTTTTATAGAGACAACATTTTTATAAATAATTTTTTCGTTTATTTGACATTGACCTCCATAAAGTGAAATTCCAGGCCTAACCATATCAAAATGATATTTTTTACCCAGTAATATTCCTCCAGAATTAGACAAACTGCATAAACAGTTAGGAAAATGAGATTTAACAAAATTAAATTTATTTAATTGTATTTTATTCAATTTTGACTTTTTATCATCAGCGCAAGAAAGATGACTCATTATTAATCGAAGTTTAGATTTTTTGATCAATAATGCTTTATTTTTTATCAAATTTTCTGTTTCATTTTGATCAAGACCAAGACGCGACATTCCAGTATCAAAGTGAATAGCGATATTAAGAAAACAATTATTTTCTTTTTGATAGTTTTCTATTTTTTTTAATTGAGCAAGGTTATTAATAACAGGAATTAAATTAAACTTACGAATATTTTTTAATTCTTTTGTTACTAATCCATTTAAAATAAAAATTAATATTCTTTTATTTAATTTACGTAAATTAATTGCTTCGTTTGTAGTGGCAACAAAAAAATGCTTGCAGCCCTTTTTTATTAGGCTATTAACGACCTGATCGGCACCTAATCCATAGGCATTAGCTTTCACTGTAGCTGCAATTATACACTTTCTACCAACGATTTGCTTAATGATCTTATAGTTTTTATTAATTGCTTTTAGGTTAATGTCTAGGAATGTATTTTTATCAACATTAATCATTCTTGAAAATTATTCGTAGTTGTTGGTGTGATCTTTGCTAATAAAATTTCCAAATCTAGTATACTTTGCATCAAAGCTTAATTTTATATTACCTGTTGGTCCATGTCTTTGTTTCATTATAAGTAAATCAGCTTGACCATGTATCTCGTCCATTTTTTGTTGCCATTCTATAAATTCAGCAGTTCCAGGTGATGGGGCATTTTTTTCAAGATAATATTCTTCTCTGTATATGAACATGACAACATCTGAGTCTTGTTCAATTGACCCTGACTCCCTTAAGTCAGATAACTGTGGTTTCTTGTCTTCTCTTTGCTCCACTTGTCTTGATAACTGAGATAAAGCAATGATTGGTATGTTTAATTCTTTTGCAAGCGCTTTTAAGCCTTGAGTTATTTCTGAAATTTCTAAAACTCTAGATTCATTTCTAGATGTTTTGCTTGGTCTTAAAAGTTGTAAATAGTCTATTACTATTGCGCCCAATCCATTTTTTCTTTTTAACCTTCTAGCCCTCGATGACAGTGTTCCGATGTTTACTGCCGGAGTATCATCAATAAAAAGGGGAATTTCTAATATATCTTTTGATACAGAAACTAAATTATCAAGATCAGTTTCTGATAAATTTCCTCTTCTTATATCGTTTGAACTAATTCTTGCCTGTTCTGATAAAATTCTTCTGGCTAATTGTTCAGATGACATTTCTAATGAGAAAAAAAGAACACTTTCATTCATATCTTTTGAGATGTGAGCGTTTCTTGCAATATTAAATGCTATGTTCGTAGCTAGTGAGGTTTTTCCCATTGAAGGTCTTCCTGCAATTATTATTAAATCTGAGGGGTGGAACCCTCCAAGTTTGGCATCAAGGTCAGTGAAATCAGATGAAATTCCAACAACGCTACTATCTTTTTCAAATGCTTTTTTTGCTAATTCAATTGCTTCTTCAACTGAAGTTTGAAATGTTTGAATTTGGTTTTGAGAGGTTCCTTTTTCTGAGATTTGATATAAATTTTTCTCTGCTTCCTCTATGAGATCTTCTGGTTTTTTTTCAATTTCACTTTCAATTGCATCATGCTGAACTTTCCCACCCAATTCATAGAGCCCTCTTCTAACAGCAAGGTTATAAATAATATGAGCATAGTTTTTAGCATAATCAAGAGATACAGCTGAATTTGCAAGTCTTACTAGATAATTTGAACCTCCAATTTCTTCCAAAGTCTTTTCAACTTCAAAAAAACTTTTTAGAGTAATTGGCGTGGCAATTTGTCCTTTGGAGATCATTTTGCCAATTACATCAAAAATTAATTTATGAACTGGCTCATAAAAATGCTCAACATTGATAGTTTCTGATATATCGAAGAAAATTTCGTTATTTAATAATATTGCTCCAAGTATACCTTGCTCAGCTTCGATATTATGAGGTAACTCTTTTAGAGTATTATTCTGTAATTGAAATGATGTAGACATAATTCTGCTTACATAATATTAAATTGGTTAGTCTGTCAGCAGAATTAATTAAAAAGATATTAACAGATATAAAATATTGTTAATATTAGTAGAGGATAAGGTATATCTGTAAATATGTCTTTTAAATAATTGAAATATTGCGAAATTAATCTTAGGTTTTTTTTGTTATCTCTAGTTTGAGTGTAGCGCTTATATCATCATAAATTCTTAAGGTGACATCGTGACTTCCAATCGCACTTATATTATCTAAAACAATATTCCCAGGCTCAATATCTATAGAAAAATCATTAATCAGCCTGTCACGGATTTGCCTCGGACCAAGATTGCCATAAAGATTGCCGTCTTCATTTGCTTCCATTTGGATATTAATTTCTTTACCATCCAACTTAGCTTTTAGCTCATTTGCCTCAGAAATCTTTTTCATATTGTTTTCATTGATTTGACTCATTTTTGAATTGAGGTCACTCAAATTCTTTTTATTGGCTATAATTGCTTTTTTTTGAGGAATTAAAAAATTTTTTGCAAATCCATCTTTAACGCTAACAACTTCACCTGCTTTGCCAAGTTTATTGAGTGTTTCTAACAAAATTATTTGCATATTATTTTCCGGTATAGGGTAAAAGGGCAAGATATCTAGCTCTCTTTATCGCATTAGAAAGGTCTTTTTGTTTTTTAATGGAAATATAGCTTATTCTTCTTGGTGTAATTTTTCCCTTTTCTGAAATAAACCTTTTAAGACTTGATACATCTTTATAGTCAAAAACCATTTCCGAACTTTTTGAAAATTTATCCATAACTCAATATTAATCCTTGTTTTTTACCATTATGGTCGGTGTATCACAAAAATCTTTTACCTTAATTGATAAGTAGCGAATAATTTTATCATTTAAGTTTAGCTTAGTATTAAGTGTGTCAATTTTATCTTGTGGCAATTCAATATTCATGAACTCATAAAATGCTTTTTTGTTTTCTTTTATTGGATATGCAAGACTTCTTAGTCCCCAGCTTTCTTTATAGACAACATTTCCATCAAGCTCACCAAGAGTTTGTTCGTGAACTTTTATTGCTTCCTCAAGGTCAGAAGAACTTAGGTCTTGTCTAAGCATAATAATGTGTTCAAATAAAGCCATTTATAATTTGTATTTGGTGTTAAAAATGGAATAAATATTCTATAATCATCTTTTAAGCAAGCATTCTTTTTTAATGAAAACGGCATTAATTTTTCCAGGTCAAGGCTCACAATATGTAAAAATGGGTCATGATTTCTATTCAAAATATGATGTATCACGTGATATTTACGAACGGCTAAATGAGTCCATTGGCAGAAACTTATCCAAATTAATTTTTTCAGGTGAGGAAGAAGAACTTCTTCAAACCCAAAATTCTCAGCCCGCAATTATGGCCACAAGCATTTGTATATTTGAGGCATTAAAATATGAAAATCTTTTAGATATAAAATCTTACGGTTGCGTTGCTGGACATTCTCTTGGTGAATATAGTTCATTAGTTGTTAATCAAGGTTTGAGATTTGAAGATTCTGTAAAGCTTCTCAAATTCAGATCTAAAGCAATGCAAGAAAGTATGCCCCTTGGAACTGGAGGGATGATCGCTTTGATTGGCTGTGCCGAAGAAGATGTTGAAAATGTAATGTTGAACGCAGAAAAATACGGAAAGATATTTATTGCAAATGATAATTCTAAAGGTCAAATTGTTTTAAGTGGTGAAATTTCAGCTGTGGATTACATATCATCAAATGCAAAAGAGTTAGGAGTAAAAAGAGCTATAAAGTTGCCAGTGAGTGCACCATTCCATTGTCAATTAATTAATAAGGCTTCAATAGCAATGAAGGAAGAAATACCTAATTATTCATTCAATCCCTTTACTGTACCATTATATTCTAATGTGACTAGTAAAGTATGTAACGAGAAAGAGATTGCTAATTTACTAGTTGAACAAATAATATCAAAAGTTAGATGGCGAGAAATAGTTGAGAATATGATAAAAGATGGTGTTCAAAATTTTATTGAAATAGGCCCAGGTAATGTACTTACTAATTTAGTCAAAAGAGCATCTAAAGATCTAGTTGCTATTTCAATAAGCAAGATAGAAGATTTTGATAAACTTGATAATATAAAACTATGAAAAATGTATTAATTACAGGAGCAACAGGAGGAATAGGGCAATCCCTAGTGAAAGTCTTCCATGTTAATGGGTGTAATGTTTGTGCAACTGGAACGAATGTAGATAAACTTAGTTTACTTGAAAGAAAATATAAAACTCGCTTCAAAGGTATACAATGTGATCTTTCAGATGACGATCAGCTTAAGAAACTAGCAGAGGAATCAAATAAATATTACGGAAGCACAAATATCTTAATTAACAATGCAGGAATAACTAAAGACAATCTTTTTCTCAGGATGAAAGATGATGAATGGAACGATGTAATAAATATAAATTTGAATTCAAATTATAAACTTACTAAGATAGTTATTAAAGATATGATCAAAGCAAAGTGGGGCAGAATAGTAAATATCTCGTCTGATGCAGCTAAAATAGGAAATCCTGGACAATCTAATTACGTAGCTTCAAAGTCGGCAATTGAGGGCTTAACAAGGACTATAGCAAATGAAGTAGCTTCAAGAGGAATAACTGTAAATTGCGTGGCCCCAGGGTTTATAAAGACTGAGATTCTCGACTCGGTGGATAAAAAAAGACTGAGCATGATGGAGGAAAAAATACCACTAGGAAGAATTGGCAATGTTGATGAAATAGCGTCAGCAGTTTATTATCTTTCCTCAGAAGAATCATCGTATATTACCGGTCAAGTGCTTCATGTTAATGGTGGCTTGACAATGTGATGCATATCGTAATAAACATGAATAAATTTACCTAGGAGTACATATGAGTGACGTTGCCGAAAAAGTAAAAAAAATTATTGCTGAGCATCTTGGCATAGACGATATGGAGAAGATTACTGAGGATGCAAAATTTATTGATGACCTTGGTGCAGATAGCCTGGATACTGTAGAGCTGGTTATGGCATTTGAGGAAGCTTTTGACGTAGAAATTCCTGATGAAAAGGCTGAGACAATACTTACAGTAGGTGATGCAATTTCACATTTAGGGTCAAATTAATTTACAGGGATGAAAAGAGTTGTAGTTACTGGCATAGGGTTGGTGACTCCTCTTGGCTGTGGAACTGACATAAATTGGAAAAACTTAATTTCAGGTGTATCAGGTGCAAAAAAAATTAGTAAATTTGATGCCAGTAATTACAAGTGCCAGGTTGCTTGTGAAGTTCCTATTGACAACAATATAGAAGGTTCATTTGTTCCAGAGGAATGGATAGATAAAAAAGAAATAAAAAAGTTAGACGAATTCATAAAATATTCTTTAGCTGCAGGTGAAGAAGCTTTCCGACAAAGTAAATTAATGAGCATTAAAGATCCCGATTCATTCCGTTCTGGATGTATAATAGGTTCAGGTATGGGCGGGCTGCCTGGAATTGAAGAAACTTCTTTGTCTTTTAATAATGGAAAAAAGATAAGTCCTTTTTTTATAACTGGAAGAATTATAAATATGTCAGCAGGTTATCTATCTATTAAATATAATCTTAAAGGCCCAAATTATTCAACTGTATCAGCATGCGCTTCATCTGCTCATGCTATAGGAGAGTCGTTTAGACTAATACAGCATGGCCAGGCAGATATAATGATGACTGGCGGTGCCGAAGCAACAATAAGTCCAATAGGAATTGAAGGTTTTACAGCATGTAAAGCACTTAGCACTAAATACAATGCAAATCCGCAGAAAGCGTCCCGACCATTTGACGATGAGCGTGATGGATTTGTAATGGGCGAGGGGTCAGCAATACTTATTTTAGAGGAAATGAATCATGCTTTAAATCGAAATGCAGAAATACTCTGTGAAATTAAGGGATATGGAATGTCATCAGATGCATATCATTATACATTGCCCGAACCTACCGGTGATGGTGCATTTAGAGCAATGAAGAATGCTTTAGATGATGCAATGTTAGATGCAAATCAAATTGAATATGTTAATGCCCACGGAACATCTACTCCATCAGGTGATAAAGTTGAAGTTTTGGCAATAGACCAAATTTTTAAAAATAATAAAAGTAAAGTAAATGTATCTTCAACTAAGTCTCAAATTGGACACTTGTTAGGTGCCGCTGGTGGAGTTGAAGCTGTTTATTCTATATTGTGCCTAATCAATAAAAAGGCTCCATATAACTTAAATTTAGAATGTGAAATAGAATCACATAATATTAATTTCTTAAAAGAAAAACCACTTGATATTGAAATCAATAATATTTTATCAAATTCATTTGGATTTGGCGGAACTAACGTTTCCCTTATACTATCAAAATATGATGAAAGAAAATAATAACAGTAATCTTATTATTGTAATTTCATCACCCTCAGGAGCAGGAAAGACTTCTGTATGTAAAAAATTAATTGAAAGGGACAAACAAATAAGTCTATCAATATCCGATACAACAAGACCAGCAAGAGACAATGAGTCAAATGGAATTGATTATAATTTTATTGAGGAAATTGAATTTAGAAAGAGAATACAGAACAATTCATACATTGAATACGCCAACGTTTTCGGAAATTTTTATGGATCGCAACATAAAAATATTATTAATAACTTTAATAATAATAAAGATGTCTTATTTGATATTGACTGGCAGGGTGCTGCGCAATTAAAAAAATCCTCTTACTTTAATATCATCTCTATATTTATAATTCCCCCCTCAAAGGAAGCTATTTATAAAAGACTTAAATTACGCGCAGAAACTTCTGGCGATGATAAGATTGCTATAAATGAGAGAATGAGACAATACGACACTGAAATGAGCCACAAAGATGATTATGATTACATTATAATAAACGACGTATTAGATACTTGTATAAATGAAATAGAGTTAATTATTAATCGTCATAGAAAAATACTAGTTAATCAATCTGACTAAATTGCAGTAATCTGAAACTGATAAATTTTCAGGTCTTAAATTATCGTCAATTTTTAGTTTTAAGAGAAAACTTCTATATTCTTTTAATGTGTTTTTAATTTTTTTTCTTCTACTGCTAAAGGATTTTTCTAAAAGTTTTTCAAGTTTTTTATAATTTACTTCTTTGAAATCCTTTATAGGCTCAAACTGAATCACAATACCATCAACTTTTGGTTTAGGAGAGAAAATTGATGCAGGAGCATCTAATAATTTCTTTACATTACATCGTGCTTGTACAAGTACAGAAAGACGACCGTATTTTTTATTATTATTTTTGGCTAAAATCCTCTCTGCAACTTCTTTTTGGAACATTAATACCATTTTGTCATAGAAGGAGGGCCATTTAATACTGCCTAACCATAAAGAAAGAAGTCTGGTAGAAATATTAAACGGAAGGTTTCCATAGATTACAACTCTATCACTTTCATTTAAGAATTTATTGTAATTGTAAGACAATGCATCGCCTTGAATAACAATTATATTGTTAGAATTTTTATAAGTTTCCTTCAGACGAGATGCAAGCAAATAATCTTTTTCGATTAAATACAATTTTTTATATTTTTTTTTTGTCAGATATCCTGTTAAGGCTCCTTTTCCAGGGCCAATTTCAATGAGAATATTATTATTAGATGACTCAATAAACTTATTCATCTCTAAAAGAAATTTGTTATTAGTAATAAAATTTTGACCTAAAGATTTCTTGGCAATTTGATTATTTGTAATCAATTGTTGCCTCATTCATAATATCACGCAATAATTTGCTGCTTTGTAAGTCTAGTTGCCTTTTAATTACTAGACTTTGAGCTTGTTGTGGTGATATGTCTGGATTTTTACTAATAATTTCATCTATTTCTAATTCACTTACGGATGTAAGTCTTAAAAATAACCCTCTTATCAGTTTGTTCCAAGATAGCTCATATTTAAGTAAATTTTTAAGTTCTTCATAATTTATATTATTCTTACTTAAGAGCGATAAGATTTGAGATCTATCAATATTATTATTTTTAAAAAAATTAAGTTCAAATTCGTTATATTCTATTTCATCAATTTTTATATTGTATTCGTTTATTTTATCTATCTTTACTTTTTCTTGAATCAATTCATCTACTATATTATTTAGCATTGCCTGATTGTTTTGAATGTTAATGTTATTACCGTTTATTATTGCAATTAGCTTTAACCTTTGAATTATGTCGTATGAAGTAATCACATTGTCATTTACTAAAACTGCAATTTTATGATCAATCTTATTTTCAGCAATGATATTTGACATAAAGTAGAAGATAAAAATCAATATTACTGAAGGTTGAATTATATTTCTTAGCATATTAATTTATTATTGGTCCAAAAACCTTTGATTTTCCGTAAGTTCTTGTTGATCCAAAAGGCTTGAGTACAATTGTAAAACTATATCCATCGCTTTCTTTTATATCCCTATCAATGGTCAAATCTCTATAATAGTTTAAATCTATACCAAGACAATTATCTTCATAGAGAAGGCCATATTGATAACCAATATTTTTATTAGTATCTAAATCCTTTGTTCCAGTAAATTTAAAAAAGAAATTATTTTCAAAATTATATTCACCGCCAATAGCAACTTGCTCATTTGCAGATGCATATTTGCCAGATGTATAGTCATAGTCTACTTTGAATTTTAGATTGTATAAATCAGAATAAGTATTCATACTAATTGATTTCACATCAACATCTTTTCTGTCAATAATTATTGAATTATTAATATAGCTTTTTTTGAATGATGCATCAGAAGAAAAGTAATAATCTGATAGCTCTTCATCAGTAGAGTTATCATTTTTATTTATTCTATAGCTTTGGCCGATAGTAAACTTAATATTTTTATCAATGTTATTATCTAAGAACCATTCAAACCCGTAATTTAATCTAGGTCCGCTCTCCCACTCTTTTATTGATGTAGCTCTATTTGCCGAAAAAAGGTTACTGTTAGATATATTTTGTGCACTAGTATAGTTGTTGTACGGTGCAAGTATTGGCATTATTTTAGGCGTTAGTGTTTGGGTAAATTTTTCAGAAGATTTAATCAATGGATAGCTAATAACACTACTTATTTGCGGATAAAATCTAATATTACTTATATCTTCTGAGTTTTTATTATCAATCGATATAGAAATAGCTCTAAAATTAGCTGTATTTTCGAAAACTAAGCCACTAACATTCTCAATTATATTCTTTTGCCAATTAATTTGAGATGACGCTAGAGATGTATAGCTATCATTTAAATCTTTATTAAAGTCGAACTGATTATTAATGTTAATTCTCCCATTAAGAACCGGATCCTCCAAATCATCTAAATTGTATACTATTCTCGGATAGACATATTCCCATTGCTCACCTTCTTTTGCTAAATGTTTATAACTTGATGAATCTATTGAAAAATAACTTGAATCATCTGATCTTTTAAAACTTATTCCAGATTTTAAAACAGTTAGTTTATTAATTTTATTTTTTCTCATATAGGTATCATTATTGCTAGTCTGCAAGAAAGTATTGATAGAGCCATATGGGTTATTGAGTGTACCGTTAAAGAAAAAATGGGTACTTGTTCCTCTCCCGTCATCATTATCATCAATACTTGTATCAATATTAAATAAACCGCGTTCACTGAGATGGCGATAGTTTAATGAGTAAAAATCGTTGCTCTTTGACTGTAAAGTAGGGGTAATAGTTAAATCTATGTTGCTTCTAATATTGTAGAATACTGGTATTGAAAATGAGTCTCCGCGATTTTGGTCAGTTTCAACAGTCGGCATTAAGAAACCTGATCTTTTATTTACTGATGGATCGGGATGAGAAAAATAAGGCAAATAAAATACAGGTAAATTAAATAAATGTATTCTTGCATGATCATAATGTATGGTTTTACTTTGACTATCATGAAAAATATTTTTTGCTTTTAATTTCCATCCAGGACAACCTTCTATTAAGTAATCATTTTCAAGACACGGTGTATATTCCGCCTCCTCAAGCATATTAATGTTATTTTTTTTTACCAATCTTGAACTAACCAGTCTTGATCCATCATCCAATCTAGCTCTTACTTCAGAGCCATTTAAATTTTGTAATTCGTCATCAGAATTAAGGTTATGAAAAAAGTATGTATTTCCATCTATATCGTTAAAAATTATATTGCCTTTAGCGCTAATTGAGGATTGACCTTTGTCGTAAATGATTAGATCTGAACTAACATTCGATCCTTTTTCGTCTTGAGCAATTGCGTTTCCGCTTGCTCTAATTGTTTCCTCATTCTGGTCTAGTTGTATTTTGTCAGCTGTTATTTTAATTTTTTGGTCAGCAGATATTTTATTGGTTGCTAATACGGTAAGAATAATAAACGAAAAAAAGATTATATAAAAATATTTTAATTTAAACAGCTCAATCATTTTGAAAGATTTTTTTAATATTATCTAATTGATATATCAGTAAAGACAAAATTGTAATCAAAAAAGGAAGCATACCTTTTGAAATTATAGGACTTATCTGAGATGTTGATCCTAAAGCCTCAAGTAAATTTGATATAAAGTAGATTACGAATATAATTATAAGGGAATAGATTATCGTTTTAGTAAACTTGTCATTTTGCTTCAATTTTACCACTAGTGAAGATGCCAAAAGCGCAAGAGATGCCATATACAGCGGTAAAAAGATTAGTTCATAAAGGTGCATTTTAAAATCAACCGCTGAATATCCAAGCTCCTCTAAAAAACTTATGAAAGTAACGAGACGCCAAATTGAGATGTTTGATGGCGAGGAAAGGCTATCTGTAATATCTTCGGGCTTAATATTTGTTTGATATATTATTTGCTCTTCATATGAAGCATTTTCAAATTTTGGTGTTACCTGAATATTACTCATATTCCAATACCCATTTTTTAAAACAGCTTCCTCTCCATCTAATCGACCTTGAAAAGAGCCTTTTTGATCGTATTCTAATATCATGAAATCATAAATGTGAGTACCTTGTTCCTGTATAGTTTGAGCATAAAGAACATTAGAAATATTTTTTTCTTGGTTTTCTTGTTTTAGCCAGAGACCATTTTTTGTTATAGAGGCAAACTTATCAACTCGATCAATATATTTGTATTCTAATTCACTATATTTGGCATCAAACAATGCTGTAAGAGGATTAATAATAGTAATAAAAAAAATACCTAAAAAGATATATAAAAATATAGCTGGAATCGTAAATTTGATATTTGAAATTCCAATGGAATTAATAATAATTTTTTCTGAACCTTTTATGAGACCTAGAAAAGATAGAATTGAGGCAGAAAATACAACTAAAGGCAAAGTAAAATAAATTAGATTTAAGAAATTGAGCGTTGTTAACTGAAAAATAATTCTTAAAGATATGTTCTTTCCAGTTGATTTTCTTAGCTGTTCAACAAAATCACCAATAAATAATATTGCCGCAAAAATGATAAAAGTTATTATAAATGAATATAAAAATCTTTTAAATATATATATATTTAATTTATTTAGCATTCAAATATTTCTTAATCTCTAATGTATCTAAAAAAATTAAAAATATTATTATTGAAAAAAATAATATTGGAAAAATATAGGTGACAATGACTAGATTACTATTTTCAATTAAAAGGTTTGATGCTGCTATTTGAATTATTTGAAAAATAAAGGCAATTGCCGAAACTATAGCAATAGGAAATAATAAGTCATCCCCTGGCTTTTTAGAAAATTTTAATATAATAAGAGGCATTAATGCAAAGATAAAAATGTACAATGGATTTGCTATTCTAGAATGTAACTCGGCAAATTGTTCCCTTTCATATTTATTAAATTCGTTAATTTTTTTTCCATCCAAATTGCTTATGATTTGATTTGTATATAATTCATCTGAATAAATGTGACTACTTTCTTGTTTATTATACTGCGTAAGATTTAAATCATAGGTTTCAAATGCAATCTCAGAGATTTTGTTCTCATTGCTTTCAAAAATTTGAATGCTTCCATTATATAATCTTAGAATTTTTTTTTCATTTTGTTCAATGAACTCGCCATTTTCAGCGATATACGTTTGAGGGTTTTTTCTATCTTTTATATCGTGGATTAGTAGGCCATTGATGCTACGTCCATCTCTCTCTTGCAGAAAGATTGTTAGCGTGTCATCTGGTGATATAAATTTCTTTTCCTTTAAAATCGATGAGTGTATCCCAGAAGATCGAATATCTATTATTTTATGTCTTATTTCGTTTAGTGATAAAGGGGTAATATAAAGACTAAGAATAATAGTCAAACAATATATTAGTAAAGCAAACAATATTACGGGTCTTAATAAGCTTTGATAATCAGATTTTCCAGAGGCCCATAGAACAATTAGCTCACTGTCATTTTTCAATCGATTGATGTTAATTAAAATAGATAAAAAAAGGCAGATGGGTATCGTTATAAGTAATATTTTAGGCAATAATAAAAATACATAGGAAAGGTAGGAAATAAAAGAAACATTATCAGACGTCAACAGTTCTATATGCCTTAATCCTTGCCCAAGCCAAAGAATGGAGCTGAGAAGAATTATCAATAATAAAAAACTTGATGAGATTTCTTTAATCGCATATGTTGTAAATCTTGACATTTTCTCAATTATATCAATATTTTGCTAAAGGTATATATGTATGGATATTCAATTTAATAATTTAAGACAAGAAAAGGATGCTATAGGCGTAGTTTTTTGCGACAATAAGTGTCGGCTTATAGGATATGGAAAAAAATTAGATCAACTATCAAAAAGGTATATATCAAATATTATTAAATCAGATATATCATTTCAAGAGAGAAACTCTAAAAATTTTGATTATACAATAATACATCAGCCAATAAATTTAAAGCTATCAAAATTATATATATTTAAATTAAAAAACTTTAAGGAATATCAAATAAGGGATTTTCAAATTATAGGAGGTCATTTAAATTCTCTCATCAAATTTTATAAAGAAACTAATGTAATTATATATCCTGATGGAATTTCCTCATCAAAAGTAAGTTCTTTAAATGCTATAAGTGAAATGATTCTTGGAATATCATTAGCTTCTTATAGTTTTACAAAGTACTTTTCTAAAAAAGATGACAAAAAAAATAAAAATAAAACTAAAAAGAAAAAAGTAAAAATCTATTCATCTCAACATACTCGACTTGCAAAAAATTATGAAAGTATAAGTGCAATACATCAGGGTGTTACTCTTACAAGAAACCTGGTGACTGAACCGCCAAATGTGATGACTCCGCCAAAAATAGCTGAATATGCAAAATCACTTGGTGAATATGGGGTTGATGTAAAAGTATTAGGTGAAAAAGAAATGAAGAAGCTTGGTATGGGATCTTTATTGGGTGTAGGCCAAGGCAGCATACATGAGTCACAGTTGGTTATCATGAAATGGAATGGTGCAAGAAATAAGAAAAAAAAACCAATAGCATTTATAGGTAAGGGTGTTTCATTTGACACTGGGGGCGTATCATTAAAACCTTCAAATGGTATGGAAGAAATGAAATATGATATGGGTGGCTCAGGAGTTGTAATTGGTTTAATGAAAGCCCTTGCATTAAGAAAGGCAAAAGCAAATGTAATTGGTGTTGTTGGCTTAGTTGAAAATCATATTGGTAGCAAAGCTCAAAGACCTAGTGATGTGGTTAAGTCTTATTCAGGTCAAACGATAGAGGTATTAAATACAGATGCAGAAGGAAGATTAGTTCTTGCTGATGCTCTATGGTACACTCAAGAGCAATATAAGCCTGAGCTTATGGTTGACCTTGCAACATTAACTGGAGCTATAATCGTTGCATTAGGTGATGAATATGCTGGACTTTTCTCAAATAGTGACAAAGTAAGCAAGCAACTTGCAGAAGCTGGAGATATTGAGGGAGAGAAATTGTGGAGACTTCCCCTTAATGATAGGTATGACAAAATGTTAAATTCACCCATTGCAGATATGCAAAATATTACAAATGGAAGAGGTCCAGGTTCTATTACAGCAGCACAATTCTTGCAGAGATTTGTAAATAAGGTTCCGTGGGCACACCTTGATATTGCTGGAACTACATGGACAAAACAACCATTGCCAACATCGCCAAAGGGCGCAACAGCTTTTGGTGTTAAGCTTTTAAATAGATTTGTCTCTAAATATTATGAGGGTAAATAATGGCAATAGAGAGAACATTTTCGATAATAAAACCAGATGCTGTTGAGCGAAATAAAATTGGAGAAATTACAGCCATGCTTGAGTCTGCTGGCCTAAGAATTGTTGCGTCTAAAAGGATTCTATTAGACCAAAATAAAGCAGCCTCTTTTTATGGGGTACATTCTGACAAGCCTTTTTTCCAAAGTTTATGTGATTTTATGTGTTCAGGACCGATCGTGGTACAGGTACTTGAGGGAGAAAATGCAATTCAAAGAAATAGAGAAGTAATGGGAGCAACTAATCCAGAAGAAGCTGATGAGGGAACGATTAGAAAAAAATTCGCTTTATCTCTAGAAAAAAATTCTGTGCATGGATCAGACAGTCCTGAAAATGCTGAAATCGAAATAAATCACTTTTTCGATGAAGCAGATATCATTTCGTAAGCACTAACTTAATAGCTTCGGGGTAAATTATATGTTCTTCTTTAAGAACCCTTCGAGCAATAGAACTTTCAGTATCCTCGCCATTTATATCTACTTCTCTCTGTAAAATAACTTCTCCTCCATCCATTTCCTGATTTACATAGTGCACTGTACAACCTGTCTTAGTTTCATTATTTTCTAGAACACGTTGGTGAGTATTGAGCCCTTTATATTTAGGTAGTAATGAAGGGTGAATGTTTATAATTTTATTAGGATAATGATCAATTAATTTTTTTGATAATATTTTCATATATCCTGCTAAACAAATTAGTTCAAGTTCATAAGGTTTTAATAGACTGATAATCTTTTCTTCATATTCTTCAGTATTTTTAAAATTATGGTAGTCTAATGTGATTGCCTCTAAATTATTTTCTTTTGCAAAACTTAAGCCAGGAGCATTCTTATTATTTGAAAAAACAACTTTTATTTCTGCTGGATACTCTTTTTCTTTACATGCATCTACTATCGATTTTAAATTTGAACCACGTCCAGATATAAAGATACCTATGGGATGCTTAATCATTAAAATTTAATTTGCCAATATAACTAACTTTTTTATTTATTTTTTTTGAATTTACTAAATTGCCAATCATACTGTATTTAAGTTTGTGTTTCTTAATTAATTTTTCAAATTGATTAAACTTTGTTCTATCTAAAATTACTATCATACCATATCCGCAATTAAATGTTTTTAACATTTCATTTTGCGATACCCCAAAACTTTGTATCCATTTAAATATTGTTGGCAAATTAAAGGTTTCTAAATTTATTTTTGCTGAAACATTTTTATTTAATGACCTTGGTAAATTTTCTGTTATTCCTCCACCAGTAATATGAGCGCATGTTTTTATTATTTTTTTTGTGTACATTTCAAGTATTGGACTTACGTATATCTCTGTAGGCTTGAGTAATAGTTCACCAATGGTTTTATTTTTTTCTATTTTCTTATTTAATTTTATTTTGTTTTCTTTGATTATCTTTCTAACAAGAGAATATCCATTAGAGTGAAGACCTGATGATGAAATTCCTACAATAATATCATTTTCTTTTAATTTTTGACTTGCTTTGGCAATTCCACTCTTAACTCCTACACAAAATCCAGCAAGATCATACTTATCGTTTGAATCAACCTCTGGATGTTCAGCTGTTTCTCCACCTAGCAGTGAACAATTAGACATTTTACATCCCTTAATAATACCCCCTATAATTTCTTTACCTTTAGAAATGTCTAATTTTCCAGTTGAAATATAGTCTAAGAAAAAAAGAGGTTTAGCCTGATCAACTATTAAGTCATTCACGCACATGGCAACTAGGTCAATGCCAATTGTCTTATGGTTTCTCATCATCCGGGCAATCTCAATTTTTGTTCCAACTCCATCGGTTGCACCGACAAGAATTGGTCTTTTTATTTTTGGATCAAGAATATATTGTCCAGAAAAACCACCAATATTAGATTTTTTAAGATTTTTGTCTTTACGAATTATATTTTTAATTTCAGATACAAATTTATTTCCTTTATTTATGCTTACGCCTGAACTTGAGTATGATAGCTTCTTCATTTAGATTTCTTATATATGATTTTTAATTCCAATACTAAGCAAATAAGCTTTGTGATTGTTTTTTTATTTGCTCTTATTAATTCCTGTCTTGCTAATGAAAATGTAGATTTTTTTTCATCATCTGGCATAAAGGTAAATTTATCTTTTTCAAATGAGACTGATATTAGAAATACCGCTATATCTAAAGCTGAAGAAATTGCCTTTAAAAGAGTATCAGTTAAACTTCTTACGCCAGAGGATTATAAAAAATTAAGCAATTTAAAAGATATTGATATTTCATATTTTGTAGAAAGCATTGAGTTTGTTGATGAAAAAATTTCTACAGAAACTTACCTTGGCGAGTTTAATATATATTTTAGTCCGTTCCGTATCAAAGAATTCTACAAATCGAATTCCTTGACATTTTCTGAGGTAAGTTCTCAAAATATCACAGTCAATGTGGCATTTTCTAATTCTAATCAATTTTTTATTCTATTTAATTTATGGAACACCGAATGGAAAAAAATTAAAAATATAGGTAATAAAATAAATTTAGATGTAAAGACCTTTTCACAGACTGAAATGGGCAATATCGATTTATCTAATTTTTTGGAAAATAAAGACATAGAAGGAAATAATTTAAATGATGAAAATGATTTAATATTAATATGGTGTAGCCCTATTTATGAAAAACTAAATGAGCTTAGATTTGATTTAATAATAAAGTTTAATTTGAATCAAAAAGAAAAGATAATTAGAAAAAGTTATTTGACTGATTATTCTTTATTTAGGGATGATATTTTTTCACCATTAATTGAGGATATAAAAAATGAACTTTTACTTACATGGATTGATCTAACAAAACCATCTGATGAGGTTTACAGATTTAAGTTTGTATACGATATCGAAAACATTTCTGATTGGGTTGAGCTGCAAAATCGACTGCAATCAGTAAGGCTTTTGGATCAATATAAGCCATCTTTATTTACTACGGATAAGGTTGAGGGGTACGTGGATTTTTTAGGAAATGGAGATAAGTTTGTTCTTCTACTCTCTCAAAATAAAATTAATGCAGTAAATCTTGGACCATATTATAGAATTTCTTTAGATGATTAAAAATTTGCCAAATTTTATTTCAATTTACCGTTTGGTTACTATTCCATTTGTTGCGTGGTTTCTTTTGGAGGAGTTATATACTTTTGCGGCTTTATTTACTCTTTTAATTGCTTTAAGTGATTTTTTAGATGGATTTATCGCAAGATATTTTAAAGTTCAAAGTGAACTAGGTTCATATTTAGATGCAATTGCTGATAAAGCATTCGTAATTTCGATTTTTATACTCATTGGAAATCTCGAACTGTTACCTGTATTCATAATCATAATAATAATTTCAAGAGATATAATTATTTTGGGATCGTTTGCAGTCACTTTTTTGGTTGGGAAAAAAATTGAGGTTAAACCAACTAAAATCAGTAAATTAAATACATTCTTTCAGTTTTGTCTTGTTATTACGACCATGCTTAGCAATATCAACGGATATGAGAAATATTTTACTGCATTAATGTTAAACGAAGTATTAATTACTGTTGTATTGATATGTACTCTATTATCTTTAATAAATTATATCAGTTACTGGTTTAAAAACATAAACTAAATGGAAAAAGGACAATTAATTTTTAATTTAAAAAATATAGAAACTTATGATCCTGAGGATTTTTATATTAGTAAAAGTAATTTTAATGTTTCAACTTTACTGAAATCTCCACAGGACTGGTTTAATAGATCAGCTGTAATATTTGGGCAAAAAAAATCAGGTAAAACACATCTTTTAAATATATGGTCAGACTATAACAATGCTAATTTAATTAATTGCTCTGATGTGCAAAGCTGGAATGACATTTCGTTTAATACTAATATAGCAATTGATGATTTTCATTATTTAAAGGATGAAGAGGGTTTTTTTCATTTTTATAATAGTTTAATTTTACAAAAGAAAACAATTTTAGTAACGGTTGATATAAATTCAAATTTTGAAATCAAACTAAAAGACTTAAATTCAAGATTTAAATCCTTTACTTCATCTAAAATCGAAAATCCAGAAGATGATCTCTTAGAAGCCATAATCATGAAATATTTTAGTAATGCTCAAGTTCAAGTTGATAAAAGTGTAATTGAATATTTATTAAAGAGGGTAGATCGTGATTATCAAAAATTATATAATATTCTTGAAAAAATTAATATTTTATCCTTGCAAAGAAAATCAAAAATAACAACACATCTCATCCGAGACATAATGACTTAACATAACTCTCAAAAACTTTTAAACGTTGATCATTCTTATTTTTACCTTTTTTTAATTCTTCCAGTCTATTTTTACTTGCTCTTATAAGATTTTTATCGGAAACAATCCAATTACGAGGAAGGTCATCTTTTTGGGCATAATTTTCTCTCCATTCTGAAAATTTTTTAATTAGTTTTTTTTCATTTTTTGAAAAATTTTTGATTTTTATTCTTTTATAGGATTTTTTTGTGTTGTAGACATCTTTGGTATCTAAATGGTCTTCAATTATTTTTTTTATTTTTTTTACGAGATTTCTTTTTTTAATTTTTTGTAATAAGTTCACATAAATTTTAGGCAAATAATACACATCGTTAATTGCATAATTAATTTGCTCGGATGATAAAGGTCTCTTAGTCCAATCAGAAACTTGATATTTTTTTGAAAGTTTTATTTTGAATAGTTTTTCTACTAAACTAGTATATCCAATTGTTTGTCCTCCATAAATTAAATTATAAGCAATTTGAGTATCAAAAACATTCACAATACTAATTTCAAAAGCATAATTTAATACTTCGATATCTTGTCGAGCAGAGTGGATAACTTTCAATATCTTTTTTGAAGTGAGTATTCTTCTAAAATTTTCGAAGTTCATTTTTTCCCCTGATAACATATCTATTAAGAATTCTTTTCTTTGAGTTTTAATTTGAATAGTGCATAAAATTGGCCAATATGTATTATCTCTTTTGAATTCGGTATCTAGGAAGATAATTTTATACTTATTCAATAATTTACATAGCTTCTCGAGGGATTTATTATCTTGGACTATTTTCATAAATCAAACTATATATGATCCTTAATTAAAAGTATGAATAAATATAGAACTCACAATTGTAACCAGCTTAGATTAGAAGATGCTAGTTCTAAAGTATCATTAGCTGGGTGGATAAATAGAAAACGAGATCACGGCAATGTACTGTTTGTTGACTTAAGGGATCATTATGGCGTTACTCAATGTGTAATTGAGAAAACAAATACTAAATTGCTAAACTTAGTAGACAGCTTAAGAGTTGAGACCGTTATTAAAATTGATGGCACCGTTATAAAAAGAGAGCCTGATACTATTAATAAATCACTAAATACAGGGACCATTGAAATTGCAGTTGATAGTGTAGAAGTATTATCTGAGGCAAAGGAGTTGCCAATGCCAGTTTTTGGCGAAAACGACTATCCAGAAGAAATTAGATTGAAGTATAGATTTCTTGATATTCGAAGAGAGGAATTACATAAAAATATTGTTCTAAGATCCTCAATTATTTCCCACATTAGAAAGCTCATGTCTGACGCTGGTTTTTTAGAAATGCAAACACCAATACTTACAGCTTCTAGTCCAGAAGGGGCTAGAGATTACTTGGTACCAAGCAGGATTCATCCAGGAAAATTTTACGCTCTTCCTCAAGCCCCACAGCAATTTAAGCAATTAATTATGGCGGGAGGATTCGATAAATATTTTCAAATAGCCCCTTGTTTTAGAGATGAAGATGCAAGAGCAGATAGAAGTCCTGGCGAATTTTATCAATTAGATATGGAAATGGCATTTGTTGAGCAAGACGATGTGTTTAACGTCATTGAACCCATTTTACATTCTGTATTTACAACTTTTTCTGATTTTAATGTTACAGAAACACCTTTTCCAAGAATTACATATGCCGATGCTATGAGCAGGTATGGAACAGACAAACCTGATCTTAGAAATCCAATAAATATTTCTAATTTAACTAAGGAATTTAATGATGACAAAGTTGAATTCAGTGCATTTAAAAAAATTATAGAAAAGGGAGGCGAGGTTATTGGAATACCAGCACCTGACTCGAGTCAAAAACCTAGAAGTTTTTTTGATAATCTTAATAATTGGGCAAGAAAAGAAATGAATGCTGCTGGTTTAGGTTATATTGTTTTTGATAAAAGCTCTTCTGGCGTAGAAGGAAAGGGGCCTATTGCAAAATTTATCCCCTCTGAAATTCAGGAAATGATATTAAACAAAGCAGGTCTTAAGGCCGGAGACTCAATTTTCTTTGCATGTGCTAAAGGCAAAGAAGTTTATGATATTGCTGCAGCAGCAAGAGATAAAATTGCAACAGATCTTGATCTAGTTGAAAAGGGAGTATTTAAGTTTTGTTGGATTGTTGATTTTCCAATGTATGAAAAGGATAAAGAAACTGGAAAAATTGATTTTAGTCATAATCCTTTCTCAATGCCACAAGGTGGATTAGAAGCCTTAAACAATTCAGATCCTTTAAATATTTTAGGTTATCAATATGATATTGTTTGTAATGGCGTGGAGCTATCATCAGGCGCTATACGAAATCACGTTCCAGAAATTATGTATAAGGCCTTTGAAATAGCTGGCTACAGTAAAGACCAAGTGCATGAAAAATTTGGAGGTATGATAAACGCTTTTACTTATGGCGTACCTCCTCATGGCGGCATTGCACCAGGAATAGACAGAATAGTCATGCTGCTTGCTCAAGAAAAAAATATTCGTGAGGTTATATTATTCCCAATGAATCAACAGGCGCAGGATTTGATGATGCTGGCCCCCGCTGAAGTTGATAAGACTACTCTTGATGAGTTGAATTTAGAAGTTAAACCAGCTGATGAATAAATTATGAGCAGCCAGTTGTAGCACCACAAGTATCGCATTTTAAGCAAGTGCCATTTCTAACAAGAGTAAAAGAACCACACTCAGGACAAGCATCACCTTCATAGCCCATCATTCTTGCAGCTTGAACTCTACTCATTGATTGATCAGATGTAGAACCCGTGCTTACTGCGGCACTAATTGGCGCTTGTTCAGCTGAAACAGTCTCCATACTTCCATTTGAACTAACTACTGAAAGTCCATCCTGACCACGTAAATAACCCTGACTTGAAACTTTTTTAACAAGCTTCCATGGGATTTCGTTATTTTTTAAAGTTCCTTCCTCAGCACCAGTTCCAAGTGAGAAATCAACATCAGTATTATCTGCATGAGCCAGATCATTCCTGCCTAGGTAAGAAACAGCGAGTTCTCTGAATACATAATCTAAAATAGATGTTGCATTTTTAATTCTATTGTTACCTTGCACTACTCCAGCCGGGTCAAATCTGGTAAAAGTATAAGCTTCCACATACTCTTCTAGTGGAACTCCGTATTGAAGACCAATTGATATTGCAATTGCAAAATTATTCATCAGACTCCTAAGGAAAGCTCCTTCTTTATGCATATCAATAAAGATTTCACCCAAGCTACCATCCTCATATTCTCCAGTATGAAGATAAACTTTATGGCCTCCTACAATAGCTTTTTGAATGTATCCTTTTCTTCTATCTGGAACTTTATTTCTTGAACCGTAAACAACAGAATTCATGGCCTCTTTAGCAACAGCAATCGTTCTATCAATTTGGTTATCAGGTTGTTCTATTTCTTCTTCAACATCCTCATCAACAAGTTTTGATGCAAGTGGTTGACTTAATTTTGAGCCATCACGATAGAGAGCGTTTGCTTTTGTGCCGAGCTTCCATGACAGTAAATAAGCTTCATTACAATCTTCCACATCAGATTCTGCAGGCATGTTGATAGTTTTAGATATAGCTCCTGATATAAAAGGCTGAGCTGCTGCCATCATGCGTATATGACTTTCTACAGACAAATATCTTTTGCCGATCCTACCGCACGGATTCGCACAATCAAATACAGCCAAATGATCATCTTTGATATGCGGTGAGCCCTCTAAGGTCATAGTACCACAGCAAAAGGTATTTGCTTCATCGATCTCATCATTTGTAAAACCTAAAGCAGTTAGCATATTAAAATTCATGTCAGTAAGTTGTTCTTCTGAAAAATTCAGCTTCTCTTTGCAGAATTCCATCCCGAGAGTATATGAATTAAAAGAAAATCGAATATCAAAAACATTCTTTAAATTTTGTTCAAGAAGTTCGATTTGTTCCTCTTCGAAGCCTTTTTCTTTTAGTGTCTCGTGATTTATAGCGGGCGCATTGTTAAGCGTACCGTGACCAACAGCATAATTAATTGTTTCTTCAATTTCATCCTCTGTATATTGAAGTTGCCTTAATGCTTCTGGAACCGTTCTATTTATAATCTTGAAATAACCACCTCCAGCAAGTTTCTTGAATTTGACCATTGCAAAATCAGGTTCGATACCTGTTGTATCACAGTCCATTACAAGACCAATGGTTCCAGTTGGCGCAATTACTGTTGTCTGTGCATTTCTAAAACCAAACTTTTGACCATTCTCATAAGCTTGATCCCATGCATTTTGTGCCTCCATTCCTAAGTTTGTATCTCTTAAATCTTCAACGATAAATGGCACTGGATTAATGTGTAAACCTTCATATTCATCAGTCTTACCATATGCGGCTCTTCTATGATTTCTCATAACGCGAAGCATATTTTTAGAGTTTTGTTGATATCCGGGGAAAGGACCTTGTTCGGACGCAACTTCAGCTGAAGTTGCATAAGATATGCCGGTCATTAAAGCTGTTATGGCTGCACAGTTTGCCCTTCCTTCTTCACTATCGTAGGCCACACCTTTAGACATTAAGTAGCCTCCTAAGTTTGCATATCCAAGACCAAGTGTTCTGTATTCATAGGAGAGTTTTGCTATTTCTTTTGACGGAAATTGAGCCATCATGACTGAAATTTCCAATATTAATGTCCATATTCTCACTGCATGTTTAAACAAGTCAGTGTTTAAACATTTGTTTTCATCCATAAATGTCATTAGATTTAGAGAGGCCAAGTTACAGGCTGTATTGTCTAAGAACATATACTCCGAGCAAGGGTTTGAAGCTCTAATTTCTCCACTTTCTGGGCATGTGTGCCAATCATTAATTGTTGTATGGAACTGAATACCAGGGTCAGCACAGGCCCAAGCAGAATATCCAACTTGATCCCAAAGGTCTTTTGCCTTTACTGTTTTACTTACTGAATTGTCAATTCTATTAATTAAGTTCCAATCTTTGTCTTCAATTACAGCATTTAAAAAATCGTCAGTAACTCGAACTGAATTATTTGAATTCTGACCAGAAACTGTCACATAAGCCTCTGAATCCCAATCTGTATTATAAGTTTCAAACTCAATGGATTTGTAGCCTTGTTTTGCAAAATGTATGATCCTTTGAATATAATTTTCAGGAACTTCATTTTTTCTTGCAGCAATAATTTCTCTTCTTAAAGCTGGGTTTTTTGAAGGTTCAAAACAACTTTCACCATCAGCTTCACAGTTGTGGCAAGCATTCATAATGCTTTTTAAATGTTTTGAACATATTTTTGATCCTGTAACAATAGATGCTACTTTTTGTTCTTCTGTAACTTTCCATTTAATAAACTCTTCAATATCAGGATGATCTATATCTACAACGACCATCTTAGCGGCTCTTCTGGTTGTGCCACCTGATTTAATTGCCCCCGCAGCTCTATCACCAATTTTAAGAAAACTCATCAGTCCAGATGATTTTCCTCCACCAGATAAGCCTTCGGAAGAACCTCTGAGGTTTGAGAAGTTTGTTCCAGTCCCTGATCCATATTTAAACAGTCTCGCTTCACGTACCCACAAATCCATAATGCCGCCATCATTTACCAAATCATCATCTATGCTTTGAATAAAGCATGCGTGAGGTTGAGGTCTTTCGTAAGAACTTGAGGATCTAGTTAGCTTTCCAGTTTCATGATCAACATAAAAATGACCTTGAGAAGGACCATCGATTCCATAGGCCCAGTTTAATCCTGTATTGAACCATTGAGGACTGTTTGGTGCAACCATTTGATTAGCGAGCATATAGCGGACTTCATCAAAAAAAGCTTTGGCATCATCTTCTGATGAAAAATAACCACCTTTCCATCCCCAATATGTCCACGCCCCTGCAAGTCTATCAAAAACTTGCTGTGAGCTTGTTTCGGACGAATAACTTACTTCTCCGTCACTGTCATCAGCAATTCTTGGAGCAAGCCATGATGGAACATTTTTTTCATCAGTTCGTTTTAGTTTTGACGGAACACCAGCTTTTCTAAAATATTTTTGAGAGAGAATATCGCTTGCAACTTGACTCCATTGCTCTGGAACCTCAAAATTTTCTAATTTAAATACAAGAGACCCATCAGGATTAACTATTTCACTTGAAACCTTTTTAAAATTTATGCTTTCGTATGGTGATTGATTAGCAGCTGTAAATTCTCTATTTATTTTCATTATTTTCCCTTCTAAAATATATTCATTGCAACAGACGAGCTTCTATAAAACCAATATTAATAATTTAGTGGTCTCGACCGTAAATTGTGCCAGAATGCTAAATGAGTAACTTTCTAGATTATTGATAATTTATTATTTGAAAAATGAAGTCAACATATTGTGTAAAAAAATTTGTAAACTACTATATAAGGTATAGAAAATGTTATCAAAATTAAAAAAAGTCAATATTTTCAGTATTTTATTAACTCAAGATAATTCACTAATTGTTGAAAAAACTGTTAATTTTAAACTTAATAATTCATAAATAATCATGTTGAGAGAGATATTTACTTGGTGGAACGGGCAGACCATAGGTACCAGAATTTGGTCTTATTTTAATGGAGTTTTGGTCGGAACTGATGATCAGGGTAATAAATATTATAAAAATAGAAAAGATACAAAGAGGTGGGTTATTTACAACAATATAGTTGAGTCAACTCTTGTTAACCCTGAATGGAACAATTGGCTTAGATACACTTCATTATCAAAGCCATCAGAATTTGAAAAACACGATTGGCAGATAAATCATTTGCCTAATTTAACTGGCACTGATGCTGCCTATGATCCAAAAAATAGTAAAAAAGAAATGAAGTCAGTTGATAAAAATGATGATTATAAAAAATGGAGTCCAAAAAATAAAAGTAATATTTAACATATTATTTTTGAGCTTTTTATTATTCTCTAGTCTTCATGCTCAAGATATTGAGGATTTACCATTGATAAACTTAAATGAACTTGAACCCACCTATGAAGACGAAGTTATAGATCGAAACATTGAAAATGATTCAAAGGATAATGATTTTATTAATAGTAAAAATAAAAATTTTGAAGAGTCGTTCGCGACTATCAGTTTATTAAATAAAATTACAGCAGAAGTTAAAACCATAAATATTAAATTGAAAGAGCACTATCTTTATGAAGAATTAAAAATTTATGCGATTGACTGTTATAATAGTAAACCGTTAGAGAAAGCTGAAACAGCTGTATATTTGAATATTTACATCGAGAAAACAATGAAAAAAATATTTAACGGATGGATGATAAAATCGCTTCCATCAATCTCATCAATGGAACACCCTATATATGATCTCTGGGTAGATGATTGTTATAAACTATAGATTCTCAATATTATTTTCTAACCAATTTATAGCCACCCCTCCATTCTTAAACTCGGAGGAAGATAGTATTTTTTTATGAAGCTCAATGTTAGTATCTATGCCGTCAATTACAATTTCATTGAGAGACCTCAATGCGCGCTTGATAGCATGATTTCTTGTTCTGCCAGTGGAGATTAACTTCGCCAATAAATTATCATAATAGTGCGGAACTTTATAACCTGAATAAATAAAGGTATCTAGTCTAATTCCGTTACCTGCAGGAGGATGATACATTTCTATTTTGCCAGCAGATGGCTTGAAATCTTTTGAGCTTTCAGCATTTATTCTGCATTCAATCGAATGTCCTAGAGGTTTAATATTTTCTTGATTTGTAAAAATTTTATCCCCGTGAGCAACACATATTTGTTCCCTAACGAGATCCACTCTAGTTAACATTTCTGTAATAGGGTGTTCCACCTGAAGCCTTGTATTCATTTCCATGAAATAAAATTCCTTACCATCGAATAAAAATTCGAGAGTGCCCAATCCCAAATAACCCATCTTTTCCATTGCATCAACGCAAGTCTTAAATAGTTTCTGTTTTTTTTTCTCATCTACATTGGGCGCAAGGGCTTCTTCGACAACTTTTTGATTACGTCTTTGCACAGAGCAGTCTCTTTCATGCAAATGAAGAAAATTGCCATGTGTGTCGCAGATTACTTGAACTTCAATATGTCGAGGTGAATCAATAAATTTTTCAATGTATATTGAGTCATTTCCAAAAAAAGAAAGCGCCTCCTGTTTAATTATTGGCAATGCATCCTTTAATTCTTTTTTAGAATTTACAATTTTCATACCTCTGCCACCACCACCAGCACTGGCCTTAAGTAAAACAGGGTATCCTATCTCATCACTAGCTGTTAGTGCATCAGACTCACTTTTGACTTCACCTTCAGAGCCTGGAACAGTTGGCACGCCAAATTTTTTCATTATTTTTTTAGCCTCAATTTTATCGCCCATCATTTCGATATGAGAATACTTTGGTCCAATAAAAGTTAATTTATGATCCTCAAGCATCTTGGCAAATGAAGCATTTTCAGACAGAAAGCCATATCCTGGATGAACTGCTTGAGCGCCTGTAATTTCACATGCTGAAATTATGGCATGTGCATTTAAATAGCTTTTGTTAACCGGGTTAGGCCCAATGCAAACACTCTCATCGGCAATCCTGACATGCATAGACTCTTTATCTGCTTCACTGTGAACAGCTACAGTTGAAATTCCAAGTTCTTGACAGGCTCGATTTATTCTAACTGCAATTTCACCACGGTTAGCAATAAGAACTTTATCAAACATTATCCTATGAGCATTAATGGTTGGCCAAATTCTACAGCTTGCTCATTTTCAACTAAAATTTTGATTACTTTTCCTTGCAGTGAAGATTCTATAGGATTCATTGTTTTCATAGCTTCAACAATAAGAATTGTTTGACCTGATTTAACAGAGTCACCAATATTTACAAATTTATTAGCACCTGGCTCTGGTTGAAGGTAAACGGTTCCAACCATTGGAGATTTAATTACCCTTGGATCATTTTTGTAATCATCTTCACTTACTTGTGTTTCTGAATTATTTTGAATTGGGATATCTTTATCAACAGGTTGTAAGCGAGCACCTTTCGCAACTGTTACTGAAAAATCCCCATCTGAATATGAAACTTCAGTTAAATTTAATTCTTCAAGAATTTTTGCTAGATCTTTTATAGGTTTTGGGTCGATATTTTTTTTAGACTTATCACTCATAAGTTTATCCTTTTATATTAATTTAACCATTCCTTCAACTGCGAGCACATAGCTATTTGGTCCAAATCCACAAATAACTCCGTGCACCCCTTTACTTATATATGAATGATGTCTAAAGTCTTCTCTCCTAAATAAATTTGATAAATGAATTTCAATTTTTGGGATTTCTATTGTTAAAAGTGCATCTAATATTGCAACTGAAGTGTGCGAAAAGCCGCCACCATTGATTATCAGGCCATTTGCAGTATTCTTTGATTTTTGTATACAGTCTACAATATCGCCTTCAGAATTAGATTGAAAAAAATTCACATCAATTTCTTTATAGTTTTGAGCGACGTAATTCTTTACCGTCTTATGAACTTCATCCAAAGTCATAGACCCGTAAATTTCCGGCTCTCTTTCACCAAGCATATTTAAGTTAGGCCCATCGACAAATTGTATAAACTTTTTACTCATTTTTATATTATACTTCTAATCATCATCTTTTTGAAACTTCTTTCTTTAAAATTTCAATTAAATCATTAGTTCGATACCATTCTGGAGAATTTTCTTCAATCTGTTTTAATGCTTTAACTGCAAATTCATAAGATAATTCACGTTCACCAATTAGAAAATATCGTTCAGCAGTGGCATAGTTAGCCAGTGTAATTGATCCAGTTTGTGCGTATGCTCTTGACAATAAATACCATGCATAGGCATTTTCTGGGTTGATTAGTAATGATTTTTTTAAATTTAAAATAGCTTCTGATGATTTATTTTTTTCCTCGAAGGTTAATAAGTAATTGCCCATCATCATGTAATATAGGTCATTTACTTTATCAATATTATTAATTGCTGCTTCATGATAAAAAGCTGCACTTTTATTATCATTATTTGCAAAGTATATCTCACCCAGGAGTTCATTGTAAAATGGATTTGATGGATGCTTATTAATAAGCCGTTTCATATTTTCGATTGATTTTGCGTGATTGCCTTGAAAATAGTTTGATACTGCAGTGGCGTACAAGTCCACATCATTCGTTGAATTATAAATAGCTTCTGTTTCATAATGTGGATGTGTAAAACCATGCAATTTTGCTTTTAATAATTCAAATTTTTTCTGAAATATTTTATCTTTATCGTAATCGCAATCATTATAATTTTCTAAAGACAAATTGATCCATCCAATTCTATTTTGAACAAGCGGGTGAGTTGATCTATAATTATTTTCATCAAAGACATAAGACTCGTTTATGTTTTCAATTTTTTTTAAGAATTCTATTAAATATTTTCCGTTTATTCCATTATCACACAAGAGCTTTACAGCAGCTTGATCTGCAGAAGCTTCCTGAGTTCTTGAATAATAAGAAAAATTGTCAGTCACACTTGCTTGCCCAACCATAACTCCTGCTATCCCAGCATCGGTTGCGCCTGCAATCATTCCAATTATACCAAGCAAATATATTGGTAATGCTTTATTAGATAGATTTGATATTTCTATTGATGTATTAAAAATATGTCCACCTAATATATGAGCTAGTTCGTGTGAAAGTACAGCTGCGTACTCTCTATAATCATTTGCTGTCAAAATAAGTTCGGTATTTATAAATATATTTTGACCTCCAGTTACAAATGCGTTTACCTGATCACTTTTTACGAAATAAATTTTTAAGTCTCCTGACTCAAGATTGTTTGATTTCAATAGTGTAGAGACAATGTCATCGGTGAATTGTTCTAATTCAGTGTCTCTAATTATTTCAAATGCATTTGAATGGGAAAAAAGAAAATAAAATATAAAAAAAAATTTTATAAAAAATTTGTTACATTTCATTACTTTTGCCACCAGCCTGTTTTTTTGTTCTTAATCTCTTTAAGAGTGGCTTTCGGGCTTTTATTTTTTGTCTTAGAGGAGTTTGTCAATTGATCTTTTTCTGTCTTCTTGTCCTTTCCCTCTTCCTCTATTGTCTTTTTTTTGATCGATCTTTCATTGTTCTTTTTAGTCTTGCTTTTTACGCTATTTGTTTTGCTTTTATTCTTAGACTCGTCTGTTTCAAAAATGATTTCTTCATTTTTAAATGAATCATCTCCTAATAAAATAATCTTAACTTTTCTAGATGATTCAATATTATCTATTTCTTTTGGAAAATTTGTTAACATAAGATTTTTAATATAAGGACTTATTTTTAAACTCATTTTTTTTGTTTTCTTTTTATTTAATTCTTCATTGATCTGGTATAAAAGTTTCTGAACTATTGAATGATGGCTAAGTTCAATTTTCCATTCAATGAAGCTTTGCCTTAGACGTTGCCGTGACATTTCTAACAGTCCAAATTGACTTATCCTTGAGACTTGCGTTCTTGCCCGATCTTTTTTGACAAGCTCTTTAATCTTACGTTCAACTTGACGATTATTTCTCATTTCATACATATCAATGAAATCGACAACAATTAACCCTGAGAGATCACGTATTTTAATTTGCTTTGCTATTTCTGTCGCTGCTTCTAAATTTGTCTTTAGGGCAGTCTTTTCAATGTTCCTCTCTTTTGTTGCACCTCCTGAGTTTACATCAATAGCAACTAATGCTTCAGTAGGGTTAATTACTAAGTAACCTCCAGATTTAAGTTTTACCTCAGCATCGAACATCTTAATTATTTCTTTCTCGATCTTATGTTTAGTAAACAGCGGCTCTTTACTTTTATATAATTTTACGAATTTAGAGTTACCAGGTAAAATTTGAGACATATATTTTTTTGTTTCCTTGTAGGCATCATTACCTTGTACCAGAATTTCCTTCATTTCTTTTGTGTAGATATCCCTTACTATTCTTCTTAGTAAATTCCCTTCTTCGTGTATTAGTGCAGGGGCAATTGCTTTTTTTGTCTCATTTACTATTTGTGCCCACAATTTATTCAGGGTTGAATAATCTTTCTTAATTTCATTTTTTGTTCGATTTAATCCAGCAGTTCTAATAATTAAACCCATTTCAGCTGGTACTTTTAGCTCTTCAATTATTTTTTTTAATTTTTTTCTGTCATCAGATATAGAAATTTTTCTCGAAACTCCTTTAGTTTTTGTAGAGTTTGGCATTAAAACTGAATATTTTCCTGCAAGTGAAATATACGAAGTTAAAGCAGCTCCTTTATTGCCCCTTTCTTCTTTAACAACCTGCACTAAGATAAGTTGACCTGTTTTTATTACTTCTTGAATTTTATATGAACGATAAAGTCTTCTTCTTAAGCTAGAGGTATTTTTTCGCTTAAAAGATTTTTTTTCTATTTCACTATCTTTGTTTTCTTCATTACCGCTTAAATCTAAATCATCTTTATTATTTATTTCAGTAATTTGGCTTTCAATAGAGTCAGTGTCGTTCTGATCACTCCTTGTGTCGTCAATGTCTTCTGAATTGTGCTCTTCTTCTATTTCAGCTTCAGCTTGAATAAGAGCCTCTCTATCTGCTACGGGAATTTGAAAATAATTTGGATGTATCTCGCCAAAAGCTAAGAAGCCATTTTTTTCAGACCCAATATCTACGAAAGCTGCCTGTAAGGAAGCCTCGATTCTTGAAACTTTACCTAAATAAATATTTCCCTTTAAATTCTTTTTGGAGATAGACTCAAATTCAAAATCTTCCAATTCATTATCAGATAATAATGCAAATTGAGTTTGAGTCTCATTCGAACCATCGATGAGTATTTTTTGTGACATTTAAGAAAACCTTTCAAAGTAATAACCACATTAAGTGGCATAGAATATTTGTATGTGAATATGTTTGTTTTAATCATAATAATTATCTAACTATATGATTGTATTGTTATATTTAGAATTTACAAAAATCAATGATTTATTATTTTGTTTTTTTTAGCAAAAATTGAGTATTTTAAGTCAAATCAACGCCATATTTTTATTTAATCATTAGAAATGCATATGATTCAAACAATTAAATTTTTTGCCTACATAGGAATCATTCTATTTTTTGTAATATTTGGAATAATTTTATATTTTATATTTCAATTGCCAGACGACTCAAGTTTACAGAATTACAAACCTAATGTAATGAGCAGAATTCACGCGTCAAACGGTGATCTTGTAAAAGAATTTTCAAAAGAATACCGGATCTTTATACCAATAAAAGACATCCCTGATGATTTAAAGAATGCTTTTATTTCTGCAGAAGATAAAAATTTTTACAGACATTTTGGAGTTGACCCAATTGGAATTATACGTGCTTCTATCAAAAACATTTTAAATCTTTTTAATGAAAGAAGGCCAGAGGGCGCATCAACAATTACCCAACAGGTTGCTAAAAATTTTCTTTTATCTGATGAATTGAGTATAAATCGAAAAATTAAAGAGGGACTCCTTGCGATAAAAATCGAACAAACATTGCCAAAAGATCGAATTTTAGAACTCTACTTAAATCAAATTTATCTTGGATCTGGAACTTATGGTATTGCCGCAGCATCAAATAGATACTTTAAAAAATCTTTGAGCGAACTTGATATTCATGAAATGGCTTTTCTGGCAGCACTTCCTAAGGCACCGAGCAGATATAATCCTGAAAGAAATTATGATATGGCAATTGAAAGAAGAAACTGGGTGCTCGAAAGAATGTTTGTGAATGGGTATATTGATAAGTATGAATTAAACTCGTTCAAAAAAATCTCAATTAATACCCATTTAAAAGAAAATAACAGAATATTTGCAAATGATTATTATCTTGAGGAAATAAGAAAAAAAATAATTTTAATTTTTGGTGAAGATTATTTATATAATGGGGGGTTGTCTGTCAGATCATCCCTGAATACTGAAATTCAAATTATTGCCGATAATGCTTTGAAGAAAGGGCTGCTTCAATATGATAAGCGGCATGGTTTTCGTGGACCAATAGCTAATGATGTAGGCAATAATTGGCACTTAAAATATATAAACAATAATCCTCCTCATAATTTTTTAATTGCAAGAATCATTAAATTTAATGAAAAAAATAATAATGCTCAAATTGAAGTTATTTTAAAAGATAAAAAAATTCACGCAGAACTTGTTAATTTTAAATGGGCAAGAAGCAGTCTCCCTGGCGGTTATTTAGGGCCTAAAATTAATAAGGTAAGTGATATTCTACAATTGAACGATATTATTTACGTTTCAAAAGATAGTCAGCAAAGTTACAGCTTAGAGCAAATTCCAAAAATTAACGGAGGCATTATTGTAATGGACCCTTATACAGGAAGAGTTTTCGCTTTATCGGGCGGATTTGATTTCAATAAATCTAATTTTAACAGAGTCATACAAGCCAAGCGACAACCGGGTTCATCATTTAAACCATTTGTTTATATGTCTGCTTTAGAAAACGGTTTACAGCCCAATACTTTGATTTTGGATGCCCCCTTTGTTGTTGATCAGGGATCAGACTTAGGTAAATGGAAGCCTGAAAATTATGGTAAGAAATTTTATGGGCCATCTACTCTAAGGAAAGGAATAGAAAATTCTCGGAATTTAATGACAATAAGAATAGCTGAATATTTAGGAATGGAAAAGGTTTCGGAAATTGCAAAGAGGTCAGGGGTAATGGAAAATATGCCAAATGTTCTTTCGATGGCTCTTGGCGCTGGAGAAACTTCCCTTATTGATCTTACAGCAGCTTACGCTTCCTTTGTAAATGGAGGAAAAAAAATAGAACCAAGCCTTATTGACAGAATTCAAGACAGAAGAGGTAAGAATATTTTTTTAGAAAATTTTACAGCATGCACTAATTGTGACGAACCGTATATTGAGGAAATTCCGATGCCAAAACTTGTTAATTCATCCGAAAGTATATTTGATGAGGCTAAATCTTATCAAATGGTATCTATATTAAAAGGAGCTGTTGATAGGGGTACTGGAAGAAAAACAAAAATTGATGGAATAGAAATCGCTGGTAAAACTGGTACTACAAATAATAATACAGACGCTTGGTTTATTGGATTTACCTCAGATTTAATTATTGGTGTATACGCGGGTTTTGATAGACCCAAGTCACTTGGTAAAAGAGAAACTGGATCATCAGTTGCTGTGCCAATTTTTCGTGATTTTGTAGAAAATTACTACCAAGGAAAGCCAATTTTACCTTTCACTATTCCTAATGGAATTGAATTAATTAGGGTCAATTATGAAACAGGTAAAATAGCAGGCGATTTTAACAGTAGTGAAAGTGTCTATGAAGCATTCAGTAAAAGTGATAATCTTGCAAGTAGTGGTGAAATTCTTGTTGGTTCCGAGGGTTTCCAAATTATTGAGGTTGTAGATGAAGTTATGGAGGAGTATGTAATTTACTAATTATGGAAAATGATTTTTTAAATTTATTAGTTAAAGCAAAAAATAAACTTGATTTTGTACGGAGTCATCTTTGACCTAGAAAACTTACAAAAACAATTATTAAAATTAAAAGCTCTAAGCGAAGAAGAAAATTTTTGGTCAGACAATGATAAGGCCAGAAAAGTAATGGTCGAAATAAGTGAATTGGACCAGAGCATCAAACTAATTTCTGACTTTGAAAAGAAAATAACCGAAGTTAAGGATTATTTTAATCTTGCAAATGAAGAAAATGATCAATTGATGATTAGTGAATGTATCGACACGCTAAAAAAGCTTTTAAGTGAATTAGAAAAGTCTGAGTTTCAAATGCAATTTAATGGCGAAGCTGATTCGAATAGTTGTTATCTGGAAATACATGCTGGAGCTGGAGGAACTGAAAGCCAAGATTGGGCGCAAATGTTGCAAAGAATGTACATGCGCTGGTCAGAACGAAAAAAATTTCAATTCAAAATAGTTTATGAGTCATTTGGTGAAGAGGCAGGTATTAAATCATGTACAGCGTTAGTAGAGGGCAAATATGCATTTGGTTATTTGAAAAGAGAGTCTGGTATCCATCGGTTGGTAAGAATTTCTCCATTTGACTCAAATTCAAGAAGGCACACAAGTTTTTCATCAGTTTGGATATCGCCATATGTTGACGAAACTATAGAAATCAATCTTCAAGAAAAAGATATGAGAATAGATACTTTCAGAGCCTCTGGTGCAGGAGGTCAACACGTAAATACGACCGATAGTGCAATAAGAATAACACATATTCCAACGGGCATAGTTGTTCAATGTCAGAATGAACGATCTCAACATAAAAATAAGGCTACAGCTATCAATCTCCTCAAATCAAAATTATATGAAATGGAAATGCAAAAAATTGAATCTGAAAAAAAAGCGTCTGAGGATAAAAAATCTGACATTGGCTGGGGTAATCAGATAAGGTCTTATGTATTGCATCCGTATAGGATGGTGAAGGATCTAAGAAGTGATTATGAAGATAGTGATCCAGATGCAGTCTTAGACGGCGATATTGATAAATTGATCTTCTCGAATATCAAATAAAATATGAGTAAGAATAAAAAAATATCAATTTATATAACTATATCTATATCAGTATTGATCTTTCTACTTATTTCATTTGTTTCAATCAAATCGTCATTTGGAGGATTAAATCTTAATATCTTTGGAGAAAGAATATCAGATGAACTGAAACTAAATTATTCTTTTGATACAAATTTAGGAAGTATTGTTCTTAAAAGATCTAGTGAAAAGGGGTTTTATTTAGAAATAGAAGAAATTCAAATTAGTGACGCAAATGGTTTGGTATTAGAGACAAGTTTAATTAGTTGGGACTTTAATTTATTTAATCTTATTACATTTTCGATAGATGAAAAAAATAAAATTTCGTCTGAAAAAATAAATATATCTAGTGATGATTTTCAAATATTCATCAATAACTTTAATATGGAATATGATAAGCTTGATAGAGTAATTGTTTCTTTCAAAAAAATTGATTTTAAGTCAAAGCATTATGCTTTCAATTTTGAGTCATTCGATAACAACATACTAATTCATACAAATTCTATTCTTGAAATTTTTGACTCTAAAAGTTTAATGTCAGCAAATCTCTCAATAAAT
>CACIRX010000010.1 GCA_902589175.1 uncultured Pelagibacteraceae bacterium
TGAAATTGGCACTGCCCAATCAACTTCTTCTTTATTCACAACATCCAAGTAGCTTTCCCAGGTGATGTTATTGGTAGCATTGCCAATCCTAAATACAGAGTAGAGCATCAATTGAACTGAGCTTGCTCTTGCACCAATAATTAAGTCTGTTTGAGAAATTGTATCTGTAAAACTTGTGTAAGCAGATGTTCTTAATTTTTCTACACTCATGTAAAGCATTAGAGAAAAAGAAATTGCAATAACAGTCATGCCTACAGTTACTAATCTTGCGTAGAGAGAGCTCAATGAAAGTTTTAACAACATATCTAATCTTCTCGGGTTAACACTTCATTGATATCTATTAATCGATCAAAACGTTTAGCAAGCGATCTATCATGAGATACCATAAGTAAAGTTGATTTGTTATTCGAAATCTGTTCAAACATGAGGTCTAAAAAAATTTGTTGTGCATCTGTATCTAGTGAAGATGTGGGTTCATCTGCAATAACTAAGGAAGGATTGCCTATCAATGCCCTTGCCACGGCTACTCTTTGTTGCTGCCCAACACTAAGACTACTTGCTTTATATTGATCAATATCATCAGGTAATCTCAATTGTTTGCAAAGATTTAAGGCCGACTCTCTTTGATTAGTTACATTAGCAGACCTTACTTTTGAGAAATATAGAGGCAGAACAATATTATCTATAACATTTGCATATGGGAGCAGATTAAATTGCTGAAAAATAATACCTATATTATCTGCTCGATGTTCATCTTTAGTTTTAGAAGATAGCTTATTTATCGTACTTCCATTAATTGATATGCTCCCACTTAAAGGATTTAAAAACCCACAAATTAATGAAAGAAGAGTTGTCTTGCCTGAGCCACTCTCTCCCAACAATAGAACCTTTTCACCTTTATTGATCTCAAAATTGGGGACAAATATTTTAAATCTACTTTTTTTTGACCAATAAAATCTTACAGAATCAATTTTAATAATATTTTCATCCAATTAGATTTTTCCTTTTAAGTCTATGAAAGGCTTATCTCCTTCCACTTCAAAACTCGTGGATCCAACTTCAGATACAAATTGTATTTCAAGCTCTCCAGAGTTAGGAAAAGTAGTAAAATATGGAAAGTCTATTCTGTCAATTTCTTTTACATTACCGCAAGTAAATGAATAGTGAGTAACAAACTCATTGTGAGCTTCTTCTTCATGTTCATCATGATCGTGCTCATCCTCGTGATCGTGCTCATCTTCATGCTCATGCTCATGCTCATCTTCATGCTCATCTTCATGATCGTGCTCATCTTCATGATCATCTCCCTGATTTATTTCAATTTCAGCATCGACTAAATTACAATTTCCACTGCTAGATAAAGTAAAGATGTTTTCAAAATCTTGAAACTTAGAAAGAGCTGTATTTACCAATGCTATATCACTATCACTTTTTGCTTCATACTCGAACCCAACAATATCTGCGCCAGGTATCATAAACTCTAGATTTATGGCACTGCCTTCTACAGCAATATTTAACTCACCGACCCCATGTTCATGCTTGTCAACTTGCCTTGTTTCTTCTGCGGCTGCAACTGACATCATCGCAGACATTAATAGTGAATAGTAAATACTTTTTTTCATTTTATCTCCTGAGAATTTTTTAAAAATCTTATTGAAAAAATATTTAGGTGTCTAGAAAAATGTTATTTTATAACATTTATATTTTAATGCTTCGTATTTTCAATTTGTTTATTTTTACAAGATTTACAAGTTCCAAAAAACTCTAAATTATATCCATCAAATACTGTTCCATCTTTATCTCTAAAATCTTTTAAATTTTTAAATAGTTTTGGATCATTGATTTCAGAGACAATTTCACAAGAATTACAAATAGAAAAAACAGTTTTATGGGGTGTGTCACAGTTTGAAATTTTACAAGCAACAAATGAATTTTGACTCTCAACTCGATGAATTTTTCCAATTTTAATTAATTTGTCTAATGCTCTGTAAACTTGGGGAGGTGCATTAATTCCTTTTTTTTGAACATTAGATAAGATTGAATATGCTTTAACAGGCTTTTTATTCTTCTGAATGAAGTCCAAAACAATTTTTTGATTTTTTGATAATGATTTACTCTTCTTATCCATAGTTTCTTTTTTTGATACCTATTAATGATAAGATAAATAAAATTAGCGCAACTACAACTATTGTTGGTCCCGAAGACGTGTTAATTTCAAATGAAGTATATAATCCAATAAACACTGATAAAAGACCACCAATAATTGATAAAATAACCATCTGTTTTGGATTATTAGATAAATTACGAGCCATTGTTGTAGGGATAATTAGCATTCCAGTAATTAGTAATAATCCAACCATTTTTATTGAAATCGCAATAAGTGCGGCTAGCAAAATCGTGAAAATTGCATTTACTCTCTCCGGATTCATGCCCTCGGCTTCAGCGAGCTCATAATTTACTGTTGAGGCAAACAACGGTTTCCAAATAAACCATAAAACTAAAAGAATAATGGCTCCACCAATCCAAATAGAAAGCAAGTCATTTACATTTACTGAGAGTATATCTCCAAATAGAACTCCCATAATATCGAATCGAATAAAAGATAAAAATCCCAGTATTACCAATCCCACTGCTAATGAGGAATGAGATAACAAACCTAACAGAGCATCGCTTGGTAAGTTAGTCGTTTTCTGTAATCTTAATAACAGAAGAGCAATTAGAGATGATACAGTAAAAATTGTAAGTGATATGTTTAGATCAAATGCAACAGACAACAAAACTCCCAACAAAGCTGAATGAGCTAACGTGTCACCAAAAAAAGATAAACGTCGCCACACAACAAAGCATCCTAGTGGACCAGTAACAAGAGCAATTCCAATTCCTGCTATTAAAGCTCTGAATAAGAAATCATCAAACATTTTCTTTTACTATGTCTCCATCAGCAGTGTGTACGTGGTCGTGGTCATGTTCGTATATTGATAATAATTGTGATGATTTTTCACCAAATAATTCTTTGTAGTGTTTATCACGTGCCACATCTACAGGTGTACCCGAACAGCAAACATGACCATTTAGGCAAACAACATAATCAGTAGCCGACATAACTACATGTAAATCATGAGAAATCAGAAGAATACCACAATTTAATGTTTCAGATATCTTCTTAATGAGTCCATACAAAGCTACTTCACCAGCAAAATCAACTCCCTGTACCGGTTCATCTAAAACTAAAAGTTCAGGCTTTTTTGCAATAGCTCTAGCAAGTAGTACCCTTTGGAATTCACCGCCAGATAAGTCTCTGAGATTTCTCGATATTAAATGATCAACACCAGTTAAATTCAAAGCATCATTTATCTCTTGAGGTTTTAAATCTTCTGTTAAAACCATAAAATCCAAAACCCTAATGGGTAAAGTCCAATCTATTGATACTTTCTGGGGGACATATGAGATCTTTTTAGTGAACGTCTGAACATTTCCCTCAATTTTTTTATGAAGACCAAGGACAATTTTTGCTGTTGTTGATTTTCCTGAGCCGTTGGGACCAATAATTGTAACTATTTTACCCCTATGAATTTCTAAATTAACATCCTTTACAAGCCATTTGCCGCTCTTCTGAATCCCTGCGTTAGAGATTTTTACAAGGACGTTTGGATTATTGGTCATTAAAAACTTGCTATTAAAAATTTGTTATATTATAACATTATACTCAATTATTAATGAAAGCAATTATACTATGAAATTACAACATAAATTTGGCCTATTACTATCATCTCTATCTTTATTCTCCTTTATTTCTTCTGCTGAGGCTGAACCAAAAGTTGTAACATCAATAAAACCAATACATTCACTTGTAAGTTATGTTATGGATGGTGTTGGACGTCCTGATCTGCTTGTTGACGGAAGCTCTTCTCCTCACACATTCCAATTGAAACCCTCACACGCTACAATGCTACAAGAAGCAGATATCGTTTTTTGGATCGGAGAAGACTTAGAGTCGTTCTTGGAAACACCTCTTGACTCAATTGCTGCTAGTGCAAAAAGAGTAACACTCATGGATTCTGATCAGATTGAGCTTCTAAAATTTAGAGAAAAAAATGTATTTGATGATCATCACGATGATCACGATGACCATGATGAACACGAAGATCATGCTGATGGACACGATGATCATGACGAGCACGACGAACACGATGAACACGACGAACACGATGAACATGATGAACACGATGAACACGAAGGTCACGACGATCATGAAGAACACGCTGACGGACATGACGATCATGATGAACACGAAGGACATGATGATCACGGTCACCATCACGGTGAGCACGATATACATTTTTGGCTAGATCCAGAAATCGCAAAAACAATTGTAAGTATTGCTTCAGAAGAATTATCTGAAATTGATCCTGCCAATAAATCAATTTATTCATCCAATGCTGCGAATGCTATCAATGACCTTGACCAGTTAATAGACAATACAAGATCAAAAATAAATAGTGATGCAACATACATTGTGTTTCATGATGCCTATCAATATTTTGAGCAGAGATTTGGTATTGAAGTAATTGGTGCTCTTACTGTAAACCCTGAGGTGTTGCCTGGTGCGAAGCAACTTGCAGAAATAAGAGAAGTTATTGAGCATGAGAGTGTTAATTGTTTATTTTCAGAGCCTCAATTTAACCCAAGTATTGCAGAAACAATTGCAAGTGATACTGGTATAAAGTCTGCCGTTTTAGATCCATTAGGAGCTGAATTGGAGCCAGGAAAAGATCTTTATTTTGATCTAATAGGTGACATGGCATCTTCATTTGAAAATTGCTAATTCTACAAAATATTTTTCATGAGCTTATTTAAAGCTGACAATCTAGAATCTTTAAAAGAATTCAAGGATACTGACTATAAATTAGGTATATTGGAGCGTGAACAACCTGAGGGTGCAGGTTCTTTCTTTCAAAAATTAATGAAAAATGACTTTGGAATTGAGGGCACTCTTAGTTCAATTAATTTGAAAGAAGATTTAAAAAATTTGGTCCAGGAAATAATTCCTAACCAGTTAAGTTCAACTGAGTTTTATAATTATTGGCTTGCAGATATGGAAACCGTTTGCAGAATATTCTTACAGATTGAAAAAACTGATACACTTTGCTTTTGGCTTGGGACAAAACGAGAGTGTAGACGTTATCATATTGATAACGTACCAAGACGTCTTTTGGTCACTTATGCTGGACAAGGTACAGAATGGATACAAAATCAGGATGCTGACCGTCTAGCCTATGAGGCAGGTGAACCAAATGAAAAGATCGTTAGAGATAAAAGTAAATTACATTTCATTGATAAATGGAACATTGCAATATTTACCGGTGGTAGCAATGGTATACTTCATCGCACACCTGATTCTGCTCTAAATGGTCCTTCAATATTAATGAAACTTGATCATCCGGAGTATTTAAATTCTGTATATTCTTCAGAAGTTCTTAAATTAAATTAGATTAAATTAAATCAAACTTTTTTTTCTCAAAATCATACGTCTCTAAAGATCCAGATCCAATATCATTCCAAACCCCATAAAGCATAATTTCACCTGACTTTACTTCAGTATTTATAAAGGGATATTTACTTAAGTTCTCTAATGATACGATAATGCTTTCTTTCTCCATGTACTTAACTTTCTCATCGTTTCCTTCGCCTGAAATGTTATCGTATACTGGTTTTAGTAACTTAAGCCAATTAGAAATTGATGAGTTATCATCAAAATTATTTTCATGACACATATGATACCCATTCTTTATACCTCCACATCCTGAGTGCCCAATTATAATAATATTTTTAATATTTAATGCCGTTACACCAAATTCGATAGCTGCAATTGTTCCGCTATGTTCCGTTAATTGACTATAGGGTGGTACTATATTAGCAATATTTCTATGAACTAGCATTTCACCAGCTTTTGATTTGAATATAGCGTTCGGATCAACCCTTGAGTCTACGCACGATATGATCATGTATTTAGGTGACTGACCTTCTTTTGCAAGTCTTTCAAAGTGATCTTTTTCTTGCGCGAAAGAGCTTTCTTTCCAGTCTCTGTATTTATTGATGAGATCTTTTGGTAACATTCACTTATTTATTTTTTATCCAAATAGGTGAAGACCATGCCATCTCACGCATAATTTTTGGATAATTTTTAGCAGGTTTTTCATCAATTCTAATACTATCATAAGTTGACCAACGACAAGTAGGATTTTCAATAGCTCTTGCATAATAAAATGTATTTTGATCAGGTGTATATTCAGTATCAGTCCAAATTACTTCTAATTGATCAGATCCATAGTTTTCATCGAAAGAACAATTTTCAAAATTTACACTTGCTTTAGTTTCTTTGCATTTGTTGTTTCTATTATTTATTTCTCTATCATCGCTACAAATCACATCGTATACCTCTTCATTAATATTACCGTTCTCAGTCCACCCTTTGATAATTTGAATTTTGTCTAAAGGCGCGCTCAACGAATCTCTTTCAGCAGTAATATAAAATTTAGGTTGTTGCATCGAGCTATTCATTACTGTACTTCCCATTGGATAACCATTTTTATAAGACTCAGCTATTGGGTCTAATGAGTTTAGTAATTCTTCTGTGCCATTAAAATTTAGAAAAAATCTTAATTTAATTCGTGTACCACTGGTTGCATAAACCTCTTTTTTTTGCATTGCCTCAAACAATGTATCTCTATTATTTTCCTCAGACCAAATTGCAGCTAGTCCACCTGGATTATTTACTAGTTGAGTTAAAAGTAAGCCATCCTTCACTCTCACTTTAGATGGCCCAACAAAACTAGTGCGACCTCTATAATCCCATTCCTCAGTATCCCCAGGATTTGAATTATGTGAGTCAGAACTACCAATCATACCAAAATCAAGTGGATTAAAGCCTATTTCATCTTCGAGGGTCAGGCCAATTTTTAGACCATCGCGTGCCATAGAAGTTTCCTGAATACAAAGAGTATCATTTTCTTTTTTACACTTTGGATAAAACTGCTCAATATCGCATTCTTCATCTGTACTTCCAAAAAATGTACTGCACTCAGAACTCCCTTTATCTTGAAAAATTTCAACTAACGGTTCGTTATCATTTCTGAGTTTCCAATCATCAATTGTATATTTATCATTGTCTATGGTGTGATTTGCAAACGCATATCCCCATGATCTATTACCGTTGTGCGGTATAGTCATAAATTCACATGGATGATTGCAGTTTTCTATTAATTTTTTCCACAAATCAATGGCTGTATGTGCATCAAACAGCGAATAAGCTTTTTCTGGAACTGTATTATTTTTAAATATCACGTTCCTGTGATTGTATCCTCCATCAGGTAACGTAGGTGAATATTCGTATGCTACGAAAGTTGTAAATTTTCCAGGTTCATAATGAAGATCTGCAGCTTTTATAATTTTGTCCCATGTTGATTTTACAAAACGCTTTTCTTTTTCCTTATCTCCTATTGCTTCGGACATAATACTGACCGGTGGTCGCGCAACGGAAGTATCACGCAGACCAATAAAAAAACGATAGCTGGGGGATTCCAGTCTTTCACAAGTAAGTCGTGACTCATCAGTAATTTCTGGGTCAGCACAACTTTCTTGAAGGCCAAATGTTTCGGCGTGATCAGTAACAGCTGCAAAGTCAAGTGGTCTTGAAATTTGCATTGTTTCGCCAAACATATTCTGCATTGGTTCACCTTTTGCAAAATTATAAGTCTCTTCTAGGCCGTAACGATTTCCAAAAATGTATGAGTCGAATGATAAACTGGAGTGAACATGAAGATCACCAAAGTATACATTTTTATTTTTACTTGGCTTTTTAAACTCAAATGGTTCAAAAACGGTTTGCTTAGTAATATTCTCTCTTTGCTCTTTTGCCTCTTCGGATAGTTTTTGAATATCTTCCTTTGATAAGACAGGTACATTGTATAAGTTGTATAAATAAAGAGAACCAATTAAAATCAAAAAACCTAATGTACTGAGTAGAATAATCCAATGAATTTTTCTCATAATATCTAGTCATAGACAATATAAGGGTATAAAATTTTTACAAGCATGTCAGAAGGATATATTTTAAAAAAAACTGAAAAATCTCTACCTTTAAATTGGTATTTCAATCAAAAGCAATTTGATAAAGAGATTTCAAAAGTTTTGTCTAAAGAGTGGTTATATGTTTGCCACGTGGATACTATTTCAAAACCTTTATCTTTTCACACAGTTGAAATTAGCAAATTTAATATACTTATAGTTCGTGATAAAGAAGGAGAAATAAATGCTTTTTATAATTCATGTAGCCATCGAGGTTCAATTTTAAAAAAAGAAAAAAGTGGCAAACTAAAATCAAATTTATTGATTTGCCCATATCATCAATGGTCATATAACGCCAGTAATGGAAATTTAGTACGAACTACATCTATTATTGATCCTAAAAATTTTAGAAAAGATGAAAATTGTCTAACAAAAGTAAAAATTAAAGTTTGGAATGGGTTAGTTTTTATTAACATGAATGAAAACGCTAAATGGAATGCAAAAAAAGTATTTCCAGATTACAGTGATGCTTTTTCTCAATTGAATGTCAGTGACTACCAAATTGGCCATACCTGGAAGAAAAAAATAAAGTGTAATTGGAAAATATTTTGGGAAAATTATAGTGAATGTTTACATTGTCCCAATCTTCATCCTGAACTATCTGACCTAGTCCCTATTTATGGAAGAAGGTTAGTAGATATTAAAGATGATCCAAACTGGAAACGTTTTACTCATCATGATGATCCAAAGTATAAAGGTGGAATGAAAAAAGGTACTGAAACTTGGTCAATGAATGGAAGCGCACAAGGTCATCGAGTAGAGTACTTGGAAAATCAAACCGATTTTCCTGGTTACATTTACATGACTACTTGGCCTTCTATGTTTTTAGCAATATTTACTGACCATATAAGAATGGTTCGTATTCTTCCTTTATCAGAGGAACTTACAGAAGTTACAGCAGAGTGGGTATTTAGAAAAGAAACTCTTAAAGATAAAAAATATTCAATCAAAAATGTTGTTGATTTTGCTGTATTAGTCATGAAACAAGATGCAGAAGCTTGCGAACTGAATCAAAAAGGCATACATAATCCAACAAGAAAAAATGGAACATTAATGCCTGAAGAGTATGAAATTAAAAGGTTTCACAGCTGGCTAAGAAAAAAATTATAAATTATTCCACATGAATTCAGTTACACAAAATTATGAGAAGGAAATGCTTGAGTGGCGCCATGATTTTCATGCGCATCCTGAGCTAAATTTTGACTTAGATATAACCTCAACAAAAGTTGCAGATATTTTAAAGAGTTTTGGACTGGAAGTACATGAAGGCATAGGTAAGACCGGAATTGTTGCTGTTCTCAAAAATGGAAACAGTAATAAAAGTATTGGTATTCGAGCAGATATGGATGCATTACCGGTAACAGAGGAAAATGACTGCACGTATAAATCCAATCACGAAGGTAAAATGCATGCGTGTGGTCACGATGGTCATACAGCAATGGCTCTAGGTGCAGCAAAATATCTATGTAATACAAAAAATTTTAACGGAACTGTTTATTTTATTTTTCAACCTGATGAAGAAAAAACTCAGGGAGCTCAAGCAATGATAGATGATGGGCTGTTTGAAAAGTTCCCAATGGATGAGGTATATGCTTTTCATAATTTGCCTGGTATGGAACTTGGAACCTTTGCAACAAGAGCAGGAACTATCACTGCAAGCGAAAGTTTATTTAAAATTGAATTAAGAGGTCAGGGAGGTCATTCAGCCTTGCCACACATGGGTGTTGATACTATTACAGTAGGTACTCAAATAATAACAGCTCTTCAATCAATTGTTTCCAGAAAAATTAATCCAGCTATGAATGGTGTTGTTTCAGTCACAAAATTTGAATCTGATGGCAATGAAAATATACTACCCGGTCATTCTATAATTTCAGGCGATGCACGTGCGTTGTCACCAGAAGCTAATCAAATTATTGAACGCAGCATGAAAGATATTGTAGATGGAACGGCGAAAGCACATGGTGTCGATTATGATTTTAACTACCTCACAAGAACAAACATGACAATTAATTCTAAAGATCAAGCAGCTTTTGCAAGTAAGGTTGCAGCTGACCTATTTGGAGAGGATAAAGTAGATGGAAATTGTGATCCAAAATTATTTTCTGAGGATTTTGCCCAGATGCTAATGGCTAAGCCTGGATGCTATATTTTAATTGGAAATGGAACAGAAGGAACTCATGGACAATCTTTACATTCTTCAAATTATGATTTTAACGACAAGCTTCTTGTCATTGGTTCATCATTTTGGTCTAAACTTGTTGAAGAAAGACTTAATGATTAATGATATTTTCTAAAAGCGAGTATATTGAAAGACTAAATAAAGTAAAAAAATCAATGCAAGAAAAGGGTATTGATTTATTAGTCTCTCAAGATACAGCAAACATAAATTACCTTACCGGTTATGATGCATGGTCTTTTTATTATGCTCAATGTGTAATTATACATATAGACTCAGAAGAACCTTTACTTTTCGTACGTGATCAAGATGCTGGAGGGGCATTCCTTCAAAACTGCTGGTCACAAGAAAATATAATTGTTTACGCTGAAAAATATATACATACATGGCCAAATCATCCTTATGATTATTTGATTGAAATAATTAAAAGTAAAAATTGGGACAAACTTTCAATTGGACTTGAAATGGACAGTCATTATTTCACGGCATTTTGTTATAAAAAATTATTAGACGGGCTTCCTGATGCCACGCTGAAAGATTGTGAGCGCCTTGTGAACTGGGTACGATTTGTAAAATCAGATGCAGAAATTGACCTAATGAAAAACGCCGCTTTAATTACTGATAAATCAATGCAAACTGCAATTGATGTTATCAATCCAGGTGTTAGACAATGTGATGCAGTTGGAGAGATACAAAAAGCAATGTTTTATGGAACTCCAGAGTATGGAGGAGAATATTCAAGTATAGCAACTTTACTTCCAACTGGAGCTGGGACTTCTGCCTCACATCTAACGGCTACGCAGGAAAGATTTGTTAAAGGCGAAGCAACAATAATTGAAATTGCCGGTGTTTATAAAAGGTATCATGCACCACTTGCAAGAACAGTTCTGCTTGGAAAAGCAGAACAAAAAAAAATTGACGCCATACATGCAACTAATGAGGCGCTAAATGAGGGTATATCAGCCATAAAGCCAGGCAATACAGCAGATGATGTTGCGCAAAAATTTTGGTCAGTATTAGATAAATACGATATCAAAAAGGAATCTCGGACTGGATACTCTATTGGAATTGGTTATCCACCTGATTGGGGTGAGCACACAATAAACATATCAAAAGGTGATCCAACTATTTTACAACCAAATGTAACCTTTCATATGATTGCTGTTATGCAATTTGGTGATTGGGGAGTAGAGGCAAGTCACTCATTACGTGTTACAGAAAGTGGCTCAGAAAAGTTTTCAGATTTCTCAAGCGATTTATTCATAAAAGAGTAGCAGATAACTGGGAATGAGCGTCCCTTGTTTTTACTAGAGAATCCATTAAATATTGTATAAAGTAGCGCAATTCACGGAGTTAATTATGGGTATTCATCACGATTATAAATCAAAACGTGGGGAGAGAGCGATGGCCAAGCAGCAGAAACGTGAGGCTAAGTTTTCTGATAACACGGATAAAAAAGAAGAAGAAAAGCTCATCAAAGAATTAAAAAAAGCAGGGTTAAATAAAGATGAAATCAAACAATTCCTCGAAGGAAGAGCAAAAGGATAAAAAGCTCGACAGCACAGAAAGGCTTGCTGAGGCACTAAGGCAAAATTTAAGAAAAAGAAAAGAGTTTCAAAGAAGGCAAAAGAAAGAAGATTAATATGACAATCATGTCGGATAACTGGATAAAGAAAAAAGCCTTGGAAGAAGGAATGATTGAACCGTTCGTTGATGCACAAAAAAAAGAAGGCACAATTTCTTTTGGTCTTTCATCATATGGATACGATGCAAGAGTTTCAGAAGAATTTAAAATTTTTACCAATGTAGATTCTGCTTTAGTCGATCCAAAAAACTTTGATGATAAGGGGTTTGTAGATCGGCCAGGTAAAGAATGCATAATTCCACCTAACTCATTTGCATTAGCAAGAACCGTTGAGTATTTTAGAATTCCTCGCGATGTTCTTGTAGTTTGTTTAGGAAAATCAACTTATGCAAGATGTGGCATTATCGTAAATGTTACTCCTCTTGAACCAGAGTGGGAGGGTCACGTAACTTTAGAATTTTCTAACACAACTCCATTACCTGCAAAAATTTATGCTAATGAGGGAGCGTGCCAGTTTTTATTCTATAAGGGAGAAGCGCCACCAGAAGTTTCATATAAAGATCGTAAAGGTAAATATATGATGCAAACAGGGGTTACTTTACCTAAGCTTTAAATCGTTCATGCAAAAGATATTGATAAATGGAGGAAACCTTCTCCAGGGTTCTGTTCCTGTCAGTGGATCAAAAAATGCATCTCTCCCAATAATGGCTGCAAGTATTCTTACTAATGAAAATTTAGAACTCGAAAACGTACCTGATTTAGTTGATGTAAATACAATGTCAGCAGTTTTATCATCGCTTGGTGTCAATGTTACAAAAAAAGATGTTAATACAAATCGTCTTACACTTCGTTATTCAGACTCTGAAAGTACAATAGCGGAGTACGATTTAGTTAGAAAGATGAGGGCTAGTATATTAGTTCTTGGGCCATTACTTGCGCGTAAAAGGCACGCTAGCGTATCTCTTCCAGGGGGGTGCGCAATAGGTGCTCGACCAGTAGATTTGCACATAGATGCATTAACAAAACTTGGCGCAGCGTTTGAATTAGATGGTGGATATATTAAATGTAGCGCTCCTAATGGCTTAAAAGGAAATAAAATTAATTTTTCAAAAGTATCAGTAGGAGCTACTGAAAACATAATTATGGCTGCATCGCTTGCTCAAGGAGAAAGTGAAATTAGAAATATCGCAGTTGAGCCTGAGGTTATGGATCTTATTAATTGTCTTAATAAGATGGGCGCTAAAATCGAATTAGGAGAAAACAGAAATGTTCACATTCAAGGCGTTGACCAGCTCCAAGGTGCTGTCCACTCAATTATCCCTGATCGCATAGAAGCAATCACATATATAATTGGAGGAACTATAATTGGTAACGATCTCAAGATTACAAATCTGAACCTTGAGCATATCAGCAATGTATTGGAATTATTGAATGAGCTATCTATTAATTACTCAATGGGTGAGAATAGCATTATTGTTAATCAATCCGAGATCTCTGATGGTATTGATATTAGCACAATGGAATATCCAGGGTTTCCAACTGATGTACAAGCACAAATGATGGTTTTATTATCTCTTGGAAAATCTAAATCACAAATAACTGAAAACATTTTTGAAAACAGATTCATGCATGTTCCAGAACTAAACCGTATGGGCGCTAATATTGAAACCAAAGGGAAAACAGCAGTTATTAATCCATGCAAAGGGTTTATTTCAGCTCAAGTCATGGCAACTGATTTACGGGCCTCGGTAAGTTTAATTTTAGCTGGATTGGTTGCTAAAGGTGAAACAACATTGAACCGAATTTATCATCTTGATCGAGGTTATGAGAAAATAGAGAAAAAATTGCAAGCTTGTGGTGCAGATATTCGGAGAATAAATTAGGATAAATGAATCTTAATGCAATTGATACTGACGAGCTAAAAATTATCTCAACCATACTTCAAGACGGACTTATTGAAGTAAACGATATCAAATATTTGCCATCAATTAGGTCATTTTTTCTTATGATTACTAGATTTATGTGGGAGGAAAAAATAGTAAATAAAGTAGATCAAAGAATAAAAGCAGTACTAAGCTTTGAAGATGTTTTATCGGTTTACTCAAAAAATATAGATCAATTGAACAAAAATAAGACACTAGAACTCGTAACTTTTAATTATTATCCTAACAATTCTAAAAATATAGAAATTGAATTGCTTTTCAAAAATGATGCAATTATAAAGCTCGAAACTGAAATAATAAGATGCAAGTTAGAAGATCAGGGTGAACCCTGGAATATTGAAAAAATAGAGAATGACAAAAATAATTAATTCTGTAGATCAAAATTTTGAGAATGATTTTAATAATCTTCTCACAATGAACAGATCAAGTGACTCGGACGTTACTCAGACTGTGGCAGCGATCATTGAAGATATTAGAAAAAACGGAGATGAAGCGCTTTTGAAATATACTCATCAATTTGATAAAAATAGCCTTGATATTAACAACATACTGCTTGAAGAAGATGAAATTGAAAGGCAATCACGTGACGTGCCGAGTGATCTTTGTGATGCACTTAAAGTATCAATGAATCGTGTTCGCACTTATCATGAAAAGCAATTACCAAATGATTTAGTTTATGAAGATAATCTTAACTCAAAATTAGGATATGTTTGGCGTCCAATTGAGTCAGTAGGCATTTATGTTCCAGGCGGTACTGCAAGTTATCCAAGTACAGTAATTATGAATGCAATACCAGCAATTGTAGCTGGGGTTGAAGATATCACCATGGTCACACCAATGACTAATAGCGCTATAAGTCCTTCAGTGTTATATGCGGCAAAAATTTGTGGAATAAAAAAAATATACTGTATAGGAGGCGCCCAGGCTGTTGCCGCTCTTGCATATGGAACCAAGACCATAAGATCAGTAAATAAAATAGTTGGACCAGGCAATATTTATGTTGCTGAAGCAAAAAGACAAGTTTCAGGTTTCACAGGCATCGATATGTTTGCTGGCCCATCTGAGGTAGTCATTATTGCCGATGAAAAAAATGATCCAAAAATTGTTGCAGCCGACCTCATTGCTCAAGCTGAACATGACCAAAGCGCTCAAAGTATTCTTATAACCAATGATCAGAAATTAGGAGATGCAGTAAACAATGAGGTTGAAAAGCAAATAGAGATACTTCCTCGAAAAGACATAGCTGCTAAAAGCTGGGAAAATAATGGAAAGATAATTATTACTCAAAACCTTGAAGAAGCTGTTTTATTATCAAATAAATTAGCTCCAGAACACCTGGAATTATTAATCGATAATCCTGAAAATACTCTTAAAAAAATAAAAAATGCTGGAGCAGTTTTTATGGGCCGCAATACTCCCGAGGCACTTGGAGACTATTTAGCGGGTCCAAGCCATGTACTTCCCACTTCTAGAAGTGCTAAATTTTCTTCTGGACTATCTGTTTTTGATTTTCTCAAAAAAATATCACTTGTTGAATTTTCAAAAGAAGGTATTGAACAAGTTGGAGATAGTGCTATTAAAATCGCTGATAATGAAGGTCTTGACGGGCATTCAAGATCAATAGAATATAGGCTTACAAAAAAATAATTTATGTCAAAAGAAGAAATACTAGAGTTCAAGGGTAAGGTTACAGATTTACTTCCCAACGCAATGTTCAAAGTAGAGTTAGAAAATGGCCATGAAGTATTAGCACATACAGCAGGAAGAATGAGAAAAAATAGAATCAGAGTACTTGCTGGGGATGAGGTTCTTGTTCAGGTTACACCTTATGATCTAACCAAAGGCAGAATAATATTTCGATATAAGTAGTTTGAGATTATTTTGAAGCTAATTCTAGGCAGCGCATCTCCACGAAGACTTGAGTTGTTAGCAAAACTTAACATTAATCCAAGTGAGATAGTTTCCCCAAATATAGATGAGTCCATTAAAAGTAATGAGTTACCTCTTCAATATTGTAAACGCATAGCACATGAGAAACTAAAACATTTTCAAAATAAGTATAAAGACTCAGTAATTTTAACTGCTGATACGATTGCCTATACTGGTAGGAAACTCATAGATAAAACAGATGACGAAAATATTGCTTATAAAAACTTACTTCGACTATCGGGAAAAAGACATAGAGTCAGCACTTCCGTTTGTATAAGAAATCTAGAAAATAGAATATTTAAAAAAACTGTTACAACAGTTGTCAGTTTTAAAGTATTAAGCGGTCAAGATATAGAAGATTATATGAAAACTAATGACTGGCAAGGTGTTGCAGGGTCATATAAAATTCAAGGGATGGCAGAGTCTTTTATCAAATCCCTAAATGGATCTTATTCAAATGTAGTCGGTTTACCTTTATTTGAAGTGAAAAACCTCCTTATTTCAGCTGGATATAAATGATTGAATTAATTTTTATTTATAATGCAAAAAGTGGTATTGGAAATGCCTTCATAGATTGGGCGCATAAAATAATATCGCCAAAAACTTATGACTGCAACTTATGCACAATTACATACAATAATTTGGGTAAAGAGAAAAAATGGAGCAATTTTCTGGAGAATATAAATATTGAAAGTCGGTTTTATTACAAAGATCACTTAAAAGAGCTACACTTTGTAAAGAGTACAAGCGAACTTCCTTGCATCTACCTTAAAACAGATAAAAATATAACTTTACTTATTGACTCAGATGAATTGAATTCATTTAATGATGTTGAGGAATTAATAAAAAAATTAGAAAATTACTTAATTAAATATGATAAAACTATTTCGAAAATTGATCATACTTAACGGCCTATTTATTTCATTAGTCAGTAACGTTTACGCGAATACTTGTGATATTGATGCTTTTTATTCTGAATTAATGTCGGATTTTCCTGACTATGAGAAAACGATTGAATTAGCCGTTCCCTGCACAGATGATCCAGATTTTGGTGAATTTACTTCGATGATGGTTGGAGAGTATTATTTGTATGAAAGTGAAGGATTTACGCGTGATAATGAAAAATTAGACAAAGCTTTTACACTTTTCAAAAAATCCGCTGAACAAGGAAATGCAATTTCCCTTTATCAACTTGGTATGATGTATCAAGAAGGATTGCATGTCAGTAAGGATATTTTAATGGCAAAAGATTACTTTGAACAATCTGCAGAACGTGACAATGCTGATGCCCAGTTTCAATTAGGACTTATTTATGGTGATCCAGGTTTCATAGACACTTTTTTTGGCACGCTCTCATTAGACTATGAAAAAGCAATGTATTGGTTCAAAAGATCAGCTGAGAATGAGTATCCCGACGCTATGGCGGCATATAATGTGTATGTAATGTATATTAATGGCTGGGGGACTGTTAAAAACCAAGATGTTGCAGAAGAGTGGCTTAAATTGTCTGCAGAGCTTGGTAACTCCGATGCCATCGATGAATGGAATAAGTTAGTTGTAGAAAAAAAATTTGATTGTGCTGCATTGAAATCTAGGACAGCATCACAATTAGCAGTTGAAGAAATGATCTTTGATGCAATTGATGATAGAACAAAAGTGGATAAAGATAGAGCAGAAAAAAAACGGCAGAAAAAAATTGCTAAATGTGATGAATTTTATGTAACTATAGATTAATTTAAATTCTTTAATAAATATAAAGTTAGGAGTTTTTAAACAAATATTTATTGGAATAATTTTTAATATATCTATAAACGTTACAAAAAACTGCGAAAGAGTTTGGTGAAGTAAATATCTTGATTAATCCTTCGCAGATTTAATAATGGCTCGATAGCTCAGTTGGTAGAGCAAAGGACTGAAAATCCTTGTGTCGGTGGTTCAATTCCACCTCGAGCCACCACTTATGCAGCTGTAGCTCAGTTGGTTAGAGCGCCTGGTTGTGGTTCAGGAGGTCGGTAGTTCGAATCTACCCAGCTGTACCAGTAATTACTTTTTTTACAGGTAGAGTTAATACAATCAGAAACATAATTATCATCACAAACCCAAAAGCTAAGTAGAGTACACCAAATTCACCCGTTAAATCATAGCTTCTCGAAATCATGATCAGTGCAATAGGACCAACTGTAAATGATACAATAAATTTAATACCGTAGACTAGGCTTTGATATTTTTCAGGTGAAAATTTTGCAAGTAATAAATTTTCTGCAGGCAGTATACTTGAATTAAAAGCAACGATTGCAAGACTTATTGCAATTAACCAGTAATTTGAAAGACTAACAATTAAGAGCAAGAGGAGTCCTTGGCCAACTATTCCAATTGAATAAATCAGCTTTTCAGAATATTTATCTGTTAAAATACCTCCAACATAATTCATTAAACCACTTACAATATATATCGCGGCAACTATGTAGCCGATATCTGAAGTAGATAAATCAAGACTATCAGTAAGTCTGATATCAATTGCCTTTGGAAGACTTGTCTGAAGAATTTGATAAACAAAGCTCAAACATGTAATACTTAACAGCATAATAATTGCAATTTTTAGCATCTGATTTTGTTCAGGATTATCTTTAAACTGCTCTGAAGATATATTCTTTAATGATATTTTTCCTGATTTAAGATGATAGGTTAGACTTAGTCCAACTACCAATGAGATCAATCCGGGCAGCATAAAGGCAGCTTGCCAATTAAATTGTTCAATTAATACACCCGCAAAAAAGGCACCTAATCCAATACCTACTCCCCCAAAAATATTATTAAAGCCAAGTGCTTTACCAGTTTCCTTTGAAGTGTTAACAACCCATGAAATTCCAGCGGGGTGATAGATAGCGCAAAACAATCCAAGCAATGATAAACTGATAAATAAAGAAACTTTATTTCCGCTCAAACCGCATAATAATGAACTAATTCCCAAGCCAATGAACATAATTGCAATCATTCCAGAACGACTCCATCTGTCACTGATCCATCCAGCAGGAAGGGCTCCCAAACCCACAAGTAAAGATCCTAAAAACCAAAGATTTAGTAATTCATCGTAGCTAATCTTCCAGTCATCTTCAATTGCTAGAACTATAACAAAATAGAATGCAGCAAACATATGCATTAGTAAGTGACCTAAGGCGGCATACGTGACTGTTAATTTACTATCATTTTCCATAACTACTTTCGATAAAAATAGTGCAATTATTATAAACTTTAAGAAAAATTTAAAATTATTTGACTTTTATTAATAAATAAGGCATTTCAGCTTCATGTTTAAATTTAAACATCATCACTATCATATCTAAGTTCGCTGAAAAAAACAATCAGCGGGCAATAACCCCTTTTTATATTAAATAAACACACTTTGTAGTATCTTACTTACAGTGGGAGTAAAATGAATAAAATTAAAAATAATCCAAAGGCAATTTTGCCGAAGGGTTTTAAAGACAGTGACATTGAAATTTTAAATCTTAGAAAAAAAGTTTCTAAGATAATAGAGAAGGAATGTCTAAAGTATGGATTTATTGAATTAGATACATCCACAATTGAATATACTGAGAGCATTGGCAAGTTTCTTCCTGATGTAGACAGGCCTAGTGGAGGTGTATTTTCATTTCAAGACGATGATGAGAAATGGCTATCACTGAGATATGACTTAACGGCCCCCTTAGCAAGATACGTAGCTCAAAATTATCAAGACCTCGTTAAGCCATTTAAACGTTATCAATCAGGACTAGTTTGGAGAAATGAAAAACCAGGACCAGGTAGATACAGAGAATTTTTTCAGTTTGATGCTGACGTGGTGGGAGTTGATTCAACACTAATTGATGCTGAGCTGTGTGTAATGGTATGCGATATTTTAATTGACCTTGGCCTAAATACTTCACAATTTGAAATAAAATTTTCAAATAGGGAAATTTGGACAGAACTTTTTTCGAACTTAGATGTTAAAGAGGACGATTTTCCAAAAATTCTTAGAGCAGTAGATAAAAAAGATCGATTAGGTATAGAGGGCGTTAATGATTTGCTTCAAAAAGGAAGAAAAGATGTATCTGGTGACTTTATGGAGGGCGTGGGATTAAGCGAGACAGATGCTGATAAAATAATTTCTTTTATAACCAATTCAAACCAATCAAACGCCCAGATGGAAGAATTCAACTCCTATATAAAAAATTTCCCAGATTATCCAATTCGTTTTGACTCATCAGTTGTTCGCGGTCTCGACTATTACACTGGAATGATTTTTGAAGCAGAGCTTCTTGTTGATATTAAAAATGAGAAAGGTGAAAAAATTGTATTTGGATCAGTTGCTGGCGGTGGAAGATATGACAGACTTATTTCAAGATTTGGGAAAGAGGATGTTCCAGCTACTGGTATATCTATAGGTGTTGATAGATTAATTGTGGCGTTAAATCAATTAGACCTTTTAGATAATAAGAAAAATCCATTAGTGGTAATTGCAAATTTAGATAATCAAAATATGCCGGATTATATTTCAATGGCTAAAGAAATTAGAAATGAAGGTATTGCATGTGAAATATCATTTGGATCTAAAAACCTTGGAAAGCAATTAAAGTATTGCGATCGCAAAGGTGCAGATATTGTGATCATTGCTGGTGATGAAGAATTAAAAAAGGGTGAAATATCAATTAAGGATTTAAATAAAGGTAAAGAGGTTTCAAAAGATATTGTCGATAGAGACAAATGGAAAGAGGCAAAAGCTGGACAACAGACAATTAATCGCACTGACCTGATGACAGCATTAAATGAAATTTTGAATTAAAATAAAATGTCACTTCAAGAATTAAATATCAATCTAAAGAATTATTTTATTAATTCTGGTTTTAATTATATTGAACTTCCATTGCTGTTTGATGCGGATATATTTTTTGAAACTTCAGGTGAGGAAATTAGAAGAAAGATGTATTCGTTTACTGATACTTCAGGAAAAGAAAAATGTTTGAGACCAGACATGACTGTACCAACATGTCAAAATTTTATTGCAAGTAATAGTAAATCCAGTGAGTCAAAGTTATGTTACAGCGGTCCTGTATTCAGATCATCCAATGAGTTATCAAATAATTCCATTGAATTAAATCAGTCAGGTATTGAGATCATTTTTTCCGAAAAAAATTTAAATAATATACATGAGATGGATGCGTACATTTTAAAGACAGCTGAAGATACAATGTGTCAACTAAATATTGATAACTATAAAATTAAAATTGGTAGCATTAAATTATTTAATCAGTTTATCAACAAACTAGAGCTGCCAATTAGATGGAAACAGAGATTAGTAAGACATTTTTTTAGAAGAAAATATTTCGGGAGTTTACTTGATAGATTAGGTGAAGGTGTAGGGTATGATAATGAAAAAAAACATAGCATGCTTCAAGAGAAATTTAATATAGATGACGTATCTGACAAAGGCTTGACAGATTTAATTAATAAACAAAATGTTCGAGGTTTAGGTGCTCGAACTGTTGAGGAAATTGTTGATCGATTTCAATTAAAAAGCTTAAATGTAATAAATCAGAAAGATGGAAAAAAAATTGTTGATTTAATTAATAATTTTTTAAAATTAAGTTGTAACCTTTCGGAATTTCCATCACTACTTCGCGAATTTACTAAATCAAATAATGTTTCTTCATTTGAGAGTGAAGTAGAGGAAATGGAGAATTTTGTGAATGCTGTATCAGAAAAAAGTAATATAGAAAAATATTATTTTGATAATGACTTTGGTCATTCAATTGAATTTTATGACGGCATGATGTTTGAAATTTATAATCCTGATAATCAAAGTGAATTAATTAGTGGAGGGCGGTATGATAAATTGCTTATAGATTTAGGCTCTAAATCGAACTTATCAGCAGTAGGATTTGCAACTAATAATAACAATATAATTGAGCTGATTTAGGAATGAATATACAAAATAAACTTCGGATTGCATTGCCAAGTAAAGGTAGATTGAGAACAGACATGGAGTCTTTGTTTGAAGAAAAAAAAATAATTTTTAGTAATCTTGAAAATGATAGAGAGTATATTGCAGCAATAGAGGGTCTTGATAATGCAATTGTTTATTTCTTAAGTGCTAAAGAAATTACAAATCGACTTGATGAAGGATCCATTCATGTTGGTTTAACTGGTGACGATTTAGTACAAGAAAAAATAACTAATTATAACCAGAAGGTTTCAAAAAAACTTAAGTTAAATTTTGGTAAAGCAAATTTAGTTGTTGCTATACCAGAAATATGGATTGATGTAATGACAATGGCCGACTTAGAAGAAATCTGTCATTTGCACAGAACTAAATTCTCTAAAAGACTTAGAGTTGCAACAAAGTATAAGAATTTGACAAATGAATATTTTTCAAATTGTGGGGTTGTTGATTATAGGACTGTAGAAAGTGATGGATCAACCGAGAGTGCTCCATTCAATGGTTTTGCAGAAATAATTACTGACATCACATCATCAGGAGAAACATTAAGAGCTAATAATCTAAGAGTACTTGATGATGGACTTATACTAGAGTCTTCTGCTAACATTTTTACTTCAAATGTAGCTGAGTGGAATACAAATTTAGAAAATACACTCAATTATTTAATAGATAGGATTTCATAAAAAAACCCGGCTAGGCCGGGTTTTTTTAGATTAGCTTTAATGAGCTCAACTTACATCATGCCGCCCATGCCACCCATTCCGCCCATATCAGGCATTGCAGGAGCCGCTGCAGCTTTGTCTTCAGGTGCATCAGCTACCATTGCTTCGGTAGTGATTAAAACACCAGCTATCGATGCTGCATTTTGTAAGCTAGTTCTTACAACTTTAGTAGGGTCGATAATTCCTGCTTTAAACATGTCCACAAACTTATCGGTTTGCGCATCATAACCTTCTGAAGCAGATTTACCTTCCTTAATTTTTCCAACAATTACTGAACCATCAACACCAGCGTTATTTGCAATAGTTCTAATTGGTGTTTCTAAAGCACGACGCACAATATCAACGCCTGCTTTTTGGTCGGCATTTGCTGTTTTAACTTTATCAAGAGCACTTGCAGCTTTTATCAATGCAAGTCCACCACCAGCTACAATACCTTCTTCAACAGCAGCTCTGGTTGCATTTAATGCATCGTCAACTCTGTCTTTTCTCTCTTTAACTTCAACCTCAGTCGCACCACCAACTTTGATGACAGCTACACCACCAGCAAGTTTAGCTAGACGCTCTTGAAGTTTTTCTCTGTCATAATCAGAAGTAGTCTCTTCAATTTGTTTTCTGATCTGAGAACATCTGCCTTGAATGTCAGCTTTCGTGCCAGCACCATTAACAATTGTAGTATTTTCCTTGTCAATGCTAATTCTTTTTGCAGTGCCAAGGTCATTAACAGTTACATTTTCTAATTTAATTCCAAGGTCTTCAGAGATGACTTGACCCCCGGTTAAAATTGAAATGTCTTCCATCATTGCTTTTCTTCTATCACCGAAACCAGGCGCTTTCACAGCAGCAATCTTCAAGCCGCCTCTTAATTTATTAACAACTAATGTAGCTAGAGCTTCGCCCTCGACATCCTCTGCAATAATTAAAAGTGGTCTTCCTGCTTGCACTACCGCTTCTAGAAGAGGAAGCATTGGCTGTAAATTTGTTAGTTTTTTCTCATGCAAAAGAATATATGCATTTTCTAAATCAGCAGTCATTTTTTCCGCGTTAGTTACAAAGTATGGAGATAGATAACCTCTATCAAATTGCATACCTTCAACGACATCTAATTCAGTTTCTAAACCTTTTGCTTCTTCAACAGTAATGACTCCTTCGTTACCAACTTTGTCCATTGCTTTAGCAATCATATCTCCGACCTCTGCTTCGCCATTTGCTGAAATAGAGCCGACCTGAGCAACTTCCGCGCTAGTTTTAACTTTTTTAGAAGAGTCTTTAATTGCATCGCTTGCAGCTTCAATTGCAGAATCAACACCTCTTCTTAAATCCATAGGATTCATACCAGCAGCAACAAATTTTAAACCTTCAGTAACAATTGCTCTTGTGAGTACGGTTGCTGTTGTCGTACCATCACCTGCAACATCATTGGTTTTACTTGCAGCTTCTCGTACCATTTGAGCACCCATATTTTCAAATTTGTCTTTGAGCTCAACTTCTTTAGCAACAGAAACACCGTCCTTTGTACTTTTTGGTGCACCAAAAGATTTGTCCATAACTACGTTTCTACCTTTTGGGCCTAAAGTAACAGCCACTGCATCTGCTAATACATTGACACCTTTGAGCATTTTATTTCTAGCCTCTGTGCCAAAATGAATATCTTTACCCGCCATTTTTTTTCTCCTTAGTTAATATTTATTTTTTCTTTTTTGATTTAGATTTTGTATCTATAACGCCCATGATGTCTGACTCTTTCATAATACAGAGTTCTTCACCATCAACCTTTACTTCTGTTCCAGACCACTTACCAAAAAGAACGATATCGCCAACCTTTAGATCAAGCGGTGTTACTTTACCGTCTTCACTTTTAGTTCCATTTCCTACGGCTACAATTTGGCCTTCTTGAGGTTTTTCCTGAGCAGTGTCTGGTATGATAATACCGCCTGCTGTTTTCTCTTCAGTATCCAGTCTTCTAACGAGTACACGATCGTGTAAAGGTCTAAAATTCATGTCTTAATCTCCTAAATATGTTTACACAAAGCTTAATTACCTAGGCATATAGTGATCTAGGGCAAGTGTGTCAAGGGGTGGAAAAAATTTCGATTTTATTGGAATTAGTAAAAAAACGAGTATTTTCAATAATTTGCTATTGTTCTGATTCACCGCCATCAATTACGATGTTTTGACCAGTCATAAAAGATCCAGCTTCAGAAGCCAAATATACTGCAGCACCTGCAATTTCGTCAGGCATTCCTATCCTTTTTAAAGCTGCTTTGGCAGTCATAGATTTTAAAATACTCTCGTTCTCCCATAAAGCTCTAGCAAAATCAGTTTTTATTAAACCAGGTGAGATACAATTTGCACGAATATTATCTCTTCCATATTCCACTGATATATTTCTTGCCAACTGGGAATCCGCAGCTTTTGATATAGCATAAGCACCCAACATGCTGTTGCCGCGCAAACCTGCGATCGAGGAAATAATTATAATTGAACCATTTTTCATTTTGATCATATCTGGGAGCACCTCATTACAGAGCCAAAAATTACTTTGCACGTTTGACTTCATTATTTTTTCAAACGCCTCGTCAGGTATATTATTTGATGGTCCAAAATATGGATTGATTGCAGCATTACATACAAGAGTGGAAATATTGCCACAGAAGTCTAACGATTTTTTGTAAAGATTTTTTAATTGCTCTTTGTCCGAAATATTACATGAAATTGCCGTTGCATGTCCCTCTCCAAATGTATCATTTATCTCTTTAGCGACTGCTTCACATGCATCAAGCTTTCGACTTGTGATAATGACTTTTGCACCATGCTCTGCCATTCTGTAGGCTATAGCTTTGCCTATTCCTCTCGAAGATCCTGTGATTATAGCATTTTTATCTTTTAAGTTAAAAAGTGTCATTTAATAAAATATCATAATAATTTATAAGAAGATTATAAATTTATAGGATAATTTCAATATAATTATGGAAATTAAAAAAATCGTAAGTGCTACTGAATTTTCACTTTCTTATAGAATCATACTTTGTGATCTTTGGGGCGTTATTCATAATGGTGTTGAAGTATTCTCTAATGCAAAATCCTATCTTGAGGCAATGAAGGAAAATAATATTGATGTTTATTTGATTTCTAATGCCCCGAGACCTGAAGAAGTAGTAAGAAATGGATTAATAAATAAACTTAATCTCAATCCCGAATTATTTAAAAAAATTTATACTTCAGGTGATACAGGCACACAGTACATAAATTCTAAAGTTCATGGACAATCATATTATCATTTGGGACCAGAAAAAGATTATGATTTGTTAGAAAATATAAATATTCAAAAAACTAATGACATAGAGTCCTCAGAATTTGTTGTCTGCACAGGCTTATATAATGACAACGATGAACACCCAGAGGACTACAAAAATATTTTTGAGGATTTTCTTAAACAAAATTTAGAAATAGTATGCGTTAATCCAGATGAAATAGTCTACCGAGGTCAGGCACGCATATATTGTGCAGGTGCTCTTGGAAAATATTATGAAAAACTAGGAGGTAAAGTAACTTACTACGGAAAACCTTATCCAGAAATATATGATTTTGTAATGACTGATTTATTGTCTAAAGATACAACAAATAAAAACGAAATATTAGCTATAGGCGATAGCCTAAAAACAGATTGCTTAGGGGCACACAACTCGGATTTAGATTTTTTATTTATAAAAAATGGTATTCATAAAACTGAAATTGCAAATGATGACGATTTAGTGAGAATATCAAAAGCTAATTTACCTGAAACTTGCAAAACTCTAATATATACTGAAATTTTAAATTAATTAAAAAATGAAAGTTTTTAAAAGTTTAAATAGAAGATCATTAAATTATACAAAGAGTTCTGTATTAATTATTGGAAATCTTGATGGAGTTCATAAAGGGCACCAATCAATAATTAATTCAGCAAAAAAAATTACAAATAAACACAAAACAAAAATAGGTGTGTTACTTTTTGATCCGCATCCACGGAAATATTTTAACAAAAATATTAAAAGTTTCTTATTAACAGAGTTGAACGAACGTCTCGAAATCTTAAAATCTTACGGTATTGATTATGCAATAATAATAAAATTTAATAAAAGAATATCCTCTATGACACCTAATGACTTTTGTAAAAAAATATTACTTAGAGGAATATCAATGAAATATATTTTAGTTGGTAAAAATTTTAAATTTGGAAATAAACGATCAGGCGACTATAAGTTTCTTCTGAATTTTGGTAAAGAAAATCAATTTTATGTAAACCCGGTGAAATTATTAAAAACACCAAATTATCTTTTTAATAAAACAAAGATGAAAATATATTCGTCTACAAATATTAGAAAGCTTATTTCAAACGGTAACGTAAAATTGGCAAAAAATTTTTTGGGAAACAATTTTAGTATAACTTCAAAAGTTATAAAAGGAGATCAACGAGGCCGAAAAATTGGCGTTCCAACTGCTAATCTAAATATAAATGAATACGTGGCACCAAAATATGGAGTATATGCTATTGAAGCCTCATTCCTTAAAAATTCAAAGAAAAGAACTCTTAAAGGAATTGCGAATTTTGGTATCAGACCAACATTTCATAAGAACACTGAAATTTTGGAAGTTCATCTATTTAGATTTAAATTGAATATTTATAATTCTTTGCTAAAAGTCGACTTTGTTGAATTTATAAGGCATGAAAAGAAATTTTCAGGAGTAGAGGCCTTAAAAAAACAGCTAAAATCAGATATATCTAAAGCACAAAAAATTCTAAATTAAGCAAAATGAACACTAAAAATGATAAAATAGACTTTAGTGAAACTCTATTTTTACCAAAGACATCCTTTGCGATGCGTGCTGGCCTGCCTGAGCAAGAGCCAAAAATTCTAGATGGATGGTCAAAGGATAATATTTATGAAAAATTAAGGGAAAAATCAAAAAGTAGAAAAAAATTCGTATTACATGATGGCCCCCCTTACGCTAACGGCCATTTACACATGGGGCACGCCCTGAATAAAATACTAAAAGACTTTGTTGTAAGATCACAACAAATGCTTGGAAATGACAGTTCTTACATTCCTGGCTGGGATTGTCATGGCTTGCCAATTGAGTGGAAAATAGAAGAACAATATAGAGAACAGGGAAAGAATAAAGATGATGTCGATATTATAAAATTTAGAAAAGAATGCAGAGAATTTGCTGAAAAATGGATTGATATACAAAGAGAAGAATTTATTCGCTTAGGAATAAATGGAGATTGGTACTCTCCCTATACTACAATGTCAAATGAGGCAGAGTCTATAATTGTAAGAGAATTTTTTAAGTTTCTTGAGAACGAAAGTTTATATCGTGGGTCAAAGCCTGTTATGTGGTCAACTGTTGAAAAGACTGCATTAGCTGAAGCTGAGATTGAATATAAAGAACATAAATCAACAACTATCTGCGTAAAGTTCCCAGTAAAAGAGAGTTCAGATACAAATTGTCAAGATGCATCCGTAATTATATGGACTACAACTCCATGGACAATTCCAGGAAACAGAGCAATTGCTTACAGTAAATCAATAACCTATTCAATGTTTGAAGTAGTAAGTTTAGAAGAACACAGTACTTTACAAGTTGGAGATAAAATTATAATTGCAGATGAACTTTTAGATAATGTAAAAGTTCAATGCAAAATTAGAGAATTAAAAAAAATATCAGAAGTAAAAAACTTCGACAAAATTATTTGTAATCACCCTTTTAAAAAATCTGGTTATGATTTTGAGGTAAGAATTTTTGATGCTGATTTTGTTACTTTGGAGCAAGGCACGGGTTTTGTTCACATAGCACCTGGCCATGGAGCTGATGACTATAATTTGGGTATTACAAATGGTATCGAAGTACCTGATACAGTAGATGAAAATGGTGAATACTTTCCCCACGTACCATTATTTAATGGTAAAAAGATTTTTAATGAAGATGGATCAGATGCTGATGCAAACGTAGCAGTTATCATTGAGTTAAAAAAGCATGAAAATTTAGCAGGCAAGGGTTCATTGCGTCATAGCTACCCTCATTCATGGAGATCAAAAGCTCCTGTCATCTTTAGAAATACTCCTCAATGGTTTATCAGTATGGAAAAAAATCAATTGAGAGAAAAAGCGTTAAACGAAATTGAAAAGGTTAAATGGTATCCAAAACAGGGAAAAAATAGAATTTATTCAATGATTGAAGAAAGACCTGATTGGGTAGTGTCAAGACAACGGGCATGGGGCGTACCTTTATCTATCTTTTACAATATAAAAACAGGAAAGCCGCTGATTGATAAAGAAATAAATGAAAAAATTATTAAACTTTATGAAAAAGAAGGTTCAGATGCGTGGTTTAAATATTCAAAAGAAGAATTATTAGGTTCAAATTATAATCCGGAAGAATATAAAAAAGTTAATGATATTTTAGATGTATGGTTTGACTCAGGCTGTACACATGCATTTGTTTTAGATGGAAAAAATGATCAAATCTGGCCAGCATCTATTTATCTTGAAGGAACAGATCAACACAGAGGTTGGTTTCATTCATCACTTTTAGAATCTTGTGGCACAAGAGGAGTTGCGCCTTATGAGTCCGTTTTAACTCACGGATTTATACTTCATGAAGATGGCCTAAAGATGAGTAAATCATCATCCAATACTGTCTCGCCAGCGGAGGTCATTGAAAAATCAGGCGCTGACATACTTAGGCTCTGGGTAGCAAGCAGTGATTACTCTGAGGATTTAAAGATTGGGCCTGAAATCATAAAAAGCAACATTGATAGCTATAGAAGACTCCGCAATACACTTCGTTTTATTTTAGGTAATTTATCAGATTTTGATCAAGACGAGAAAGTATCTGTGGATGAACTTGATGAATTAGATTTATATATTTTATCAGAATTAGAGAGTTTAAAAAAAGAAGTTATCTCAAACTATAAAATATTTGAGTATCAAAAAGTTTTTTCTGCGATATTTAATTTTTGTACAAACGACTTATCATCTTTCTATTTTGATGTAAGAAAAGATACTCTTTATTGTGACTCAAAAAATAACAAAGTAAGAAAATCTACTCGCACTGTTCTAGATATTTTATTTCACGATTTATTAAGTTTGCTTGCACCAATACTCTGTTTTACCACTGAAGAAGCCTGGCAAAGTCGATTTGGATTTGAAAACAGCATACATGAAAAAGATTTTCCAAAATTAAATGATACTTTAATAAATAAAAATTTATCAACTAAATGGGCAGTGTATAAAAAATTAAGAAAGGTCATTAACGGAGCAATCGAAGTGAAGAGAAAAGAAAAAATTCTTGGATCCAGCCTTGAAGCTTCTGTTAAACTGTACATATCTAAAGATGAAATCGAAAAGATTGACCAAAAGGTATTAGAAAATATTTCAATTATTAGTGAATTAGAAATTGTAAATGACAAGCCCTCAAGTGACAGCTTTATATCTGAACTAGATAAAAACATCGGAGTGCAAGTAAGTAAAACCGATGGTGAAAAATGTGAGCGTTGTTGGAAATATTTTTCTAATTTAAAAGGTAACGTTTGCGATAGATGTCAAGAAGTGCTTAGTAAATGATACAAACCATTGGCAGATTTATATTTTTAATACTGGTTATTTTTGCTGCTGATCAACTCTCAAAGTTTTATGTAATCAATGCTTATAACATCGATGTATCAAATCTCAGTTCACAATATTTAACATCAATAAATAAATATCTTAATTTTCATTTGATATGGAATAAGGGCTTTGCATTTGGAATATTGCAAAATGAAATTTCGATGGTTAATTATATTTATATGTTTGTTATGGCGATAATTGCTATAGCAGTATTTTTTTATGCGATCAGTATTAATAAAAAAATTTATTATTATGGATTTAGTTTAATTATAGGAGGAGCGCTTGGTAACTTGCTCGACAGATATCAATATTCTGCTGTATTAGACTTTATAGATTTACATTATAATAATTATCATTGGTATGTATTCAATATAGCTGATATAACTATCACGCTTGGCTGTATTTTGATTATTTTACTTGAGTTGTTCTCAAAAAAAGAAAATGATAAAATCGTTAAAAATGATACGTAACTATTTAATTATATTTTTTTTATTAATTTTTGCTGCTTGTACTAACAATACAGTCAGAGATTACACATCATTAAAGCAAAAAGCACTAGAGATACCTCCTGATTTTGAACTAACTCCACCAGTTATTGGTGAAGAGGAATTAGAGGAGGCCGCGCCTACAGGTGAGCCAGCCGAAGATATTCAGGATATCATTACACAAGACTCATCCACCAGCGTGCCTAGTAATGCTGATACATCATCGTTAGACGAATTTATTGATAATAATTTTGGAAACGAGGATCAAAATATAAATAATTCAACTTTACCTGAGGATCCTATTAATGAGGTAATTGAAGATTCACTTGTTGAAAGTAATGAATTAGATGTTGTAACAAATGACGATAGCATTTTAGATACAACTGATAATATTGGTTTGAGCGAGGAAGAGTTTTTGGAAGGAATATCAAACACAGATGAAATTACATCACTTCCTGAAGAAGATCAGCTTAAACCAGAAATAATTGATGAAGCAATGTATGATGATGCTCCTAGTTTTGATGAAAACGAAGATTTGAATGATCTTCTTAACAGGGTGGATGACTTACTTAATTCATATTCAAATTAATTATTCTATAAATGTTTAAGTTTTTTAGAGATCCAAAATGGTTTTTATGGGCATACATCGGTTCAGCTATTATCTTATCATCTCTGTGGGTTCAGGTTCAAATTGATGTAAAAATTAATGAATGGTTTGGTGAGTTTTACGACATGATACAGGAAGCCTTGTCTGCTCCTAATGCCATCACAATTGAAGAATATTGGGCAAGTTTATTATCCTTTATAACACTAGCAGGAATGTATGTAGCAGTTGCAGTCCTTGTAAGTTATTTTACTAATCACTTTTTATTTAGATGGAGAACTGCCATGGTTGAGTGGTATCACTCTGTCTATGATAAGGCGCGTAAGATTGAGGGCGCGTCACAAAGAGTTCAAGAGGATACCATAAAGTTTTCAAGAATTATGGAGTCCCTTGGTACAAGTTTGATTGAAGCTTTAATGATCCTGGTAGAATTTATGCCAATACTGTTTGGCTTGAGTATTGGAATTCCAATATTTTTCTTTGGTGAATGGGAGTATGGTTTAGTCGTTGGTGCATTATTATGGTCTATAGGAGGAACATTATTTTTAATTGGACTTGGTTTAATTTTAAGGCTTGTTGGTATTGAATACGATTTACAAAAACAAGAAGCGGCATACAGAAAAATGTTAGTAATTGCTGAAGATGATGAAACGGTAAGACCAAAAACCCTTGAGGAATTGTTTGATGATGTTAGGCAAATTCATTTTTTAAGTTATATAAGGTATCTATATTTCGATATTGGTCGTATTGCATTTTTACAGGCAAATGTTTTATCAGCTTATGTATTTTTAGCCCCTGCAATTGTTGCTGGGGTAGTTACTCTTGGTGTAATGCAGCAAATAATCAGGGCATTTGGTAGAGTTGAGGGGTCAATGCAATATCTTCTTAAAGCCTGGCCAACAATTATTGAACTTGCAAGTGTTTATAAAAGATTGAGAGAGTTTGAAAGACAAATAGATCAAGCAACCGTAACAGCTGGTCAGGAAGTGCGATGATGAATTATCCATTTCTTGATTTTGATAAGCTTGAAAACTCATATTCCGAGTCGTTAGGGATACTGAATCAAAGCTTTAATAAAATTGTAGTAGTTGGTATAGGTGGTTCTTCTCAAGGATCAAAAGCAATTAATCATTTTTTAAATGAAAAACGTGTTCAATATGTTGATTATTTAAATTCTGTTAAGATTAATGAATTGTTAAACAATACTCAACTAGATGACACTGGTTTCATTTTCGTATCAAAATCTGGACAAACATCAGAAACGTTAACCATCTTTGAATATATGATCAAAAAACTAGATGGAAATATTGATTTTTCAAAAAATTTCTATTCGTTTACAGACAATGCGTCTTCTCCACTAAGAGACTTGTCTATACAAAAATCAATAAAAACTATTGAACTAAGTAACGAAATTGGAGGCAGATTTTCAATTTTTAATAATAATAGCCTTATCCCCAGTTTTTACTTTAATAAAGATCTCTGCAATGAGTTTTTAAATGGAGGAAGAAAAGCATTAGAAGATAAAGACCAAATAAAGAATATGGCTGAGGAAGATTTTAAAAGAATAAAAAATGGAAAAAATATATTTGCTTATTTGATTTATGGTGATGAGCTTATTGAAATTGGTAATTGGCGAAAACAATTATATGCGGAGTCATTGGGTAAAAAGGCCAAAGGTGTTTTACCTGTAGTATCTGAAATGCCAAAAGACCAGCACAGTCTTTTACAGTTATATCTAGATGGACCCAAAAATATTTTTTTTGAAATTATGGGTATGGAATACTCAAAAATAAATTTGATTAATATCACACTTTCAAATCATCTTGATGCCATGAGTAAATCGTTATCAAAGATAAATGAAAATATTAATAAATATATTTTTAAAGATAAAGATATGAGTAAGATCGGCCATTTTTTTGGATCAGAAATGTTAAGGGTTATCTATCTTGCTAAATTATTGGAAGTTGACCCCTTTACTCAAGATGCAGTTGATATTCAAAAGGGTTATTTAAATTAATTTAAAAAAACTAAATTTAGAATTACCTAATTCTTTTTCACGTAAAAGAATTATTTCTGAGAGTTCGATGTGTTTAGATTTTTTTTCTTCTTCTAAGATGATTATACTGTCTTTTTCTAATAAGTTTTTTTTGATAATATTTTTAACTGCTCTGAGTCCAAGATTTTTTCCATACGGTGGATCTATATAAGCAAGATTGAACTTTGTAGCTTCAGAATACTCTTCAAATGAACAAGCATTTTCAGATATAACAGCTATCTTTTCTAAATACCCCAGCTTGTTGGCGCTTTTATAAATTATATCTATCATTTGTTGATTGTTCTCTACCATGGTTGCGTGTTTAGCACCACGTGACAAAGCTTCAAAGCTAAATGAACCAGTGCCAGCGAAAAGATCAATTACTTTTGCTTCTTCAAGACTAAAGTTAATTTTTACCAATTCTTTTCCATGCGTTAAAAGATTAAAAATGGTTTCCCTATTTTTGTCTGAAAGTGGTCTTACATCTTTACTTTTAAAGCTAAATATTGAGTGACCTTTTCTTTCTCCGCTAATAATTCTCATTTTAAGTAACTTTTTTTATTTCCCCTTTTTTCAAACTTCCAAGCTTAAATTCCCCATAAGTTATTCTAATTAATCTTGTGACTGTAATATTCAAAGAATCAAAAATATTTCTAATTTCTTTATTTTTACCTTCAGTAAGTGTCATTTTTATCCATGAGTAAGTATTTGTTTTGCTAATGAACGATGCTTTTATAGGTTTATATTTAACTTTTTTATATGTATAACCCCTTAATAAGGTATTAATAAATTTATTATCAATAAAGCCTTGTATTTTTACCTTATAAACCCTTTCAAAATTATTTTTGGGTAATTCCATCTTTCTTTTGAAGCTACCGCTGTTAGTCAATAGTAATAGCCCCTCTGAATTGTAATCAAGTCGTCCAATTGAAATTAAATTATGATTTTTTTTAGGTATATATTCAAAAATAGTTTTGCGATTTTTTGGATCTGATTTTG
>CACIRX010000011.1 GCA_902589175.1 uncultured Pelagibacteraceae bacterium
TCAATCATTTTCAGAGCATGACGATCAACCATTCAGAGTATCTGGAATATTAGAAAAAACGGGAACGCCAGTAGACAATACTGTGATTGTGAGTTTGGCCGCAATTGAAGCAATACATGTTGATTGGTCTACTGGAGCAAAAATTCCTGGGCAAGAAACACCCATTGAAGAAATCCGAAAAATGGACCTTACTCCTAAAAATATTACTGCCGCTCTCATTGGAGTGAAATCAAAATTAACAATCTTTAATCTTCAGCGATGGATCAATGAGTACCCTGAGGAGGCAATGACAGCAATTCTACCTGGTGCAGCGCTACAGGAACTCTGGCGTGTTGTTGGTGTGGTTGAAAATTTATTATTAGGCATATCAATTGTTGTCATATTTACAACATTGATTGGTATGACAGCTATCATGTTTTCAAGTTTGAGTGAAAGAAGACGAGAAATGGCAATTTGGAGGGCCATGGGAGCATCACCTAGAACAGTTGTTGGGCTGTTGATGCTTGAAGCAATTTTTATATCAGTGCTTAGTATATTGTTAAGTGTTATTTTATTATTCTTCTCATTATCTATCTTACAACCTTGGATCGATTATAATTATGGTATCTTGGTGAATGTTGAAATGTTATCTTTACGAGATATGTATGTTTTTATGACATTTATTTTTGCATCTATACTAGTCAGCTTATTGCCTGCAATTAGGGCGTACTGGTTTTCAATAAATGATGGAATGACAATCAAAATCTGATGAGTAAATTAAAATATTTAATATTACTTTTATTATTTATCACAACCGCCGCATATGCTGTTCCCAAAGAAATAGACTGGGATGATTTGATTCCATGGACTTCAGTCTTTAGTCCCGGAGAAGTAAAATTCAACAAAAGCTTGGTTGATAAAGAAGTTAAAATACCAGGATATGTTCTTCCTTTAGATACATTTGGACGGGGAGTGAATAGCTTTCTGTTGGTTCCATATATTGGAGCATGCATTCATGTTCCACCTCCAGCACCTAATCAACTGGTTTATGTTGAAGCAGAAAACCCATGGGAAGGTTTAGCGTGGTGGGAACCTGTTTATGTTACTGGAAAAATGAAAATAGAAACCCAAAATATCGAGGACCTTGCAGTTGTCGGCTATGAGATGGCTGCAAGTAATATTGAATATTACCGTGGAGAAACTGGTGTTCATGGGTTTTTTGACTGGTAACAGCGTTTACTCATATCTACTGTTATAGACATCTTGTATTTGTACTGGCCATTCTTGTCTGATGTAAGTAATCAGCTGCCAAACCTCATCTTCACCTAAACTATCATTGCCAAGCATCTTTCCCTCATAATTTGGATCGAAACTTGGAAAGCCATATTTAATAACTTGAAATAAATATTCTGGTGAATGGTGCCACGTGTGACCAGTACCATTTAATGGTGGGGCTAGACGATGTCCATCTTCATCTAGAGTATTTTGCCAACCTTCTTGACCCTGTAAATTAACCCCGTGACAAGAAGCACAATTATTTTGATAAGCGACTATAGTTTCAGGATGAATTGGCTTTTGAGCTTGAGCAACTTCTTCTTCTATCATTTGATTGCTAAAGGCCTGATATAGAAAAAAAGCAATAATTAATGCAACTATAATTAGTACAACTGTTCTCATAAAAATGTATTAAGTAAAATAAAAATTCTTTTTAAATTTTCAATTTATTTCTTATACATTTCCTCGTCAGAATACGGAAACCACCAGAAATCTTGTGGCTGACAATCAGGATCGATCATCACAGTTTTGGTATCTCTGAATGTCTCTAATCCCTCCGCACCTAATTGTCGACCCATACCAGAGAGTTTTGTTCCTCCAAAAGGGCCAGCATCATTATCAAGCAACGGCGCATTTACCCAAACCATCCCTGCCTGGAATTGCTCTGAAGCACGAATTCCCTCTGATAAATCTTTTGTATAAATGTTAGCACCAAGTCCATATCTAGAGTTATTTGCTTTTTCCATGGCTTCTTCAAAACTTGATACTTTACAAATCGGTGCTACTGGACCAAAACTTTCATTATTAAATATGCTCATTTCATCATTGCAATCAACCAGCACAGTTGGTGCAACAAACCAGCCTTTATTAAACTGACTTAGTCGCCCTCCACCCTCAACAGCTTTTGCTCCTTCATCTAAAGCTTTGTGTAAAACATTCTCGTATCGGTCTCTTTCTTTTGATGATACGATTGGACCCATATCTACTTTATCAAGACCATTACCAACTCTAATCTTTTTTGTTTCTTCAATTAGTTTTTCAACGAACTCATCATGAATTTTTTCATGTACAAAAAATCTTTCAGCTGAAACACAAATTTGACCACAATTCATATATGCAGAAAATGCTGCTGCTCGAGCCGTGATATCCATCGGCGCTGAAGGCATTACTATAAAAGGGTCATTTCCAGAATTTTCAATTAAAGATCTTTTCATAAGCTCACCACATTTAGAGGCAATGCTTACCCCAACTGGAACGCTCCCAGTAAATGCAACCATGTGCGTATCATTATGCTCAACCAATGATTTTCCAGCTGCAGCTTCACCTGTTACAACTTGAAACAATCCATCTGGTAATGCCTTGAAAGCTTCAGCAAATAACAATGTAGTTAGAGATGTGTACTGCGAAGGTTTAATAATGACAGAATTTCCTGCAGCTAAAGCAGCACTTGCTTCCCATGCAAGCAATACCATTGGATAATTAAATGGTAAGATTAAGACGCATGTACCTAAAGGTTGTTTGAGTGTGTAATGAAACTGTCCTTCAACAGCAGAGCCTATAACTTTTCCTGTTTCACCTCTGCCCATCTCTGCATAAAAACGAATATTGTGAATACTCCAATGAACTTCATCCATTGATTCTTTATAGGGCTTTCCCATTTCTCTTGTTAGAGCTTCAGCAAATAAGGGGGCCATTTCGCCCATCTTGTTTGCAACCTCATGCAAAACATGACTTCGATCAAGTGGTGATTTTTGATTCCAGGCCTTTTGAGCTTTATTTGCAATCGATATAACTTCATCAATTTCAGATTGCGATGTTTCAGGAATTTCTCCAATCTTATTTTCAGTTGCAGGGTCAATAACATCAATAGATTCCGTTGATTGACTTTTATAAAATTTACCATCCATATAAATTTTGGAACTGATTTCACTGAAACGATCTAAAACTGACATAAATTCTTCCCCTGTTTATTCTCTAAAATTCTAGATAAAAGATGAATACGAGACAACAAATATTATCTGATATGAAGTAAATTTTTAATCTTTTCGGTACCAGTACAAACGCACCGAAAGGATTTTAGCCACTAATGGAGAAAAACATCAAGCAAAGAAAACCTGTCGCGATCACAAAGCTTGATAAAAGTTTAGGGGTTCTAGAAAGTTTAAGCTTTGTGGTTGAAGGAATAATCACGAGAGTCGACTCACCGTTATAGGATTGTCTTCTTATGTACTGAGATTTCATCTTTGGCTTTTTCATGTTTGATAAAAATATACCTAAAAAGCAAGGCTCAATTTTGATAAAAATATGTTCAAAACAAGATAGAAGTGTTTATTTTCAAAAATTTGCTGGTATAAGGGACCGATGCAAAATGTCGTCTCAGTAAAAAATTTATCTAAAACATACAGTAATCAATTTCAGGCGCTCAATAATATTAATTTAGATATCAAACAGAATGAAATATTTGCACTTCTTGGACCTAATGGTGCAGGTAAAACAACTTTGATTAGTATTATCTGTGGAATTGTAACACCAAGTATTGGGACAGTTGAGGTTGGTAATTACGATATTATTAAAGATTATAGAAAAACTAGGTCACAAATTGGACTTGTACCTCAGGAGCTAACCTTAGAACAATTTGAAATTGTTTATAATAACGTATCCTATACGAGAGGCTTATATGGCAAACCTCCTAATCCTCAACATATTGAAAAAATACTAAAAGATTTAAGTTTGTGGGATAAAAAAGACTCCAAAATTAACGAGCTTTCTGGTGGAATGAAAAGAAGAGTCTTAATTGCTAAGGCTCTTTCTCATGAGCCTTCAGTCTTATTCCTTGATGAGCCAACAGCCGGTGTGGATGTCGAACTGAGAAAAGATATGTGGGAAGTCATTAAGAATTTAAGAGATAAAGGTGTTACAATAATTTTAACAACTCATTACATAGAAGAAGCAGAGGCGATTGCTGACCGAGTAGCCGTTATTAACAAAGGTGAAATGATAGTAGTTGATGAAACATCCAATTTAATAAAAAGTTTAGGCCAGAAAACTCTAACAATTGATTTACATGAAACGGTTAAGACATTACCTGAGTCACTCAATAATTATAAACTTACGATAGTTAATGAAGGTTTATCAATTGATTACCAATACGATACACAAAGTAAACAAACTGGAATAACTTCTCTCTTACAAGATATGAAAGAAGCTGGATTAAAACTAAAAGATTTAAATACAGAGCAAAGTTCACTTGAAAAGATCTTTGTAGAACTGGTAAAGGAAAAATAATGAATTTTTACGCAATTAGAGCAATTTATTTTCATGAAATGGATCGAATGAGAAGAACCCTTTTTCAAAGCGTGCTTTCACCTGTGCTTTCGACTTCATTATATTTCATTGTATTTGGATCAGTTATTGGGGGTATGATTCCGCAAATTGAAGGTGTTAGTTATGGGTCATTCATCGTACCTGGTTTATTGATGCTGACTTTGTTAACTCAAAGTATATCTAACTCTTCGTTTGGAATATTTTTTCCAAAATTTACCGGATCGATTTATGAAGTCCTTGCGGCACCTATTTCCTCTTTAGAAATAATCATAGGATTTGTTGGCGCAAGTGCAACTAAATCACTTATTGTTGGCGTCATTATACTCATTACTGCAACTTTCTTTGTTGAACTAGAAATTCAATATCCCTTATTAATGCTTTTTCTTCTGGTATTAACATGTCTTACATTTAGTCTTTTTGGATTTCTAATTGGGCTACTCAGTGAGAATTTTGAACAATTACAAGTTGTGCCACTAATCATTGTCACTCCTCTAGTTTTTTTAGGAGGTAGTCTTTATACTGTAGAAATGCTGCCAGAATTTTGGCAAAACGTAACTTACTTTAATCCAGTTTTATATCTTGTGAATGGTATGAGATGGTCCTTTTACGGGGCATCTGATATTAATATTTGGGTCAGTGTAATCTCTCTAGTCGCTTTCCTAAGCATCTGTGTTGCTGGCGTGGCAATTGCTATCACAAAAGGCTATGGTACAAAGGAGTAATTTCTATTAAGCCCCTATCGCTTAATAGTAAAGCAGGTCATTGGTAATGATCAGCCGCTGGAGCGTAACCAGCTAGGGGCACCACTAAAATCCACTTTCTCTGATTAACGTTGATGAAATCAAATTAAATAAATTTTGAAAAATATTATAGTTTTCAGTCTGAATTTTTACTTTACCTGCTGTTTGCCATTGAACAGTCTCAACTTCTGTACTAGTAGAAAAATTAAGCTGGTACAAAGCCTCTTCTGGTCGATAAACAACTTTTCCATCTCCCTTAACTTCACGTGATGCAATTGATCCACCAAAAGTGGATACTAATGATAAGTAGGGAAGTTCTTCTGTTGATGTATTATTTTGTGAAACCAAGACAACTTCTGCTTCATCAAATTCATTATTTTTTGGAACAAAATAGCCGCTTGTATTACCTTCAAGTTTGTCCAAATCATTCTCGCTTATGAATGCAACAACTTTAGTGTCATTGAATTGAACAATAGAAAATAATTTTTCTTTTATATTCACCCACTGTCCATTATTTAAATACTTAAGGTCTTTTATTACCCCACTCATTGGTGCATAAATTGATAGATTTTCATTTTCTTCTTTAAGACTTTTAAGAATTTCAAATTCTACTTTTAATTGGTTTTCTAATACCATGAGATTACTCATATCAGCCTCTGATCCAATTCGACGATCTAGTTTTTGCTGTATCATCTTTACGCGCTCAATTGCTTTATCAACTTTATTTGATAAAGATGGACTCATCATTGTAATTAATAAGTCACCCTTTTCGACTTGTTGATCTGAGATAACAAAAATCTCTTTTATCTCAGAGGCTTCTGTTGGATAGATATCGACTACTTCACCTCGATCAATCACCGCTGGAAGACTGAGTGAACTTCGCCATGGTACTAACATTGCTGCCAAAAATACTGAGAAAATGAAAATTGATCTTAAAGAAGTCCAATTAAAACGCATGTACCTTCTAAGTCCCCACCACTGTTTAATTTCTCTCCAAATTGGTAGTAAAATGAACCAAACAATCTCAATAATGAACAGAATTATGCCAAGAATTTTGAATGTTAAATAATAAACCAATAAAGCAATTCCAATAAATATGAAGAAGCGATATATCCATGTCATCCAAGCGTAAATGATGAAGGTCCACCGTCTTTGACTCATGAGTTGTTCCGGTGGTTGGAATTTAAATCCAAAGATCCATTCTCTAATCTGCCATCGACCTAAAGCAAAAGAGCGCGGTTGAAGATTTTCCGCTTTAAGAAAATCTGAGAGCACATAGTAACCGTCAAATCGCATAAACGGGCTAATATTAATAAGAAGTGATGATATCCAGCTTGAAGTTGCAATAAAAAATGAAGCACTTTTGATGACGCCTTCAGGGCTTACAGCCCAAACAAATGTAGCAAGAAGGGCAAGATGCAATTCAGTCAGCATGCCAGCAAAATTAATCAGTAAGCGTTTTCTATGATCAGTTAATTTATAAGCATCGGTTGTATCTGTGTACAAGAAGGGGAAAAAAACAAGCATTGCAAGACCAATTGAAGAAACTTTGCATTTATAATAAGTGGCAACATATGCGTGCCCAAGTTCGTGCAAAGCTTTTACAAAAACAATTGTTATCCCAAACAAAATCAATCCATTAACATTAAAGAAATAAGAAAATGTTGTTAAAAATGTTTCATAGTTTTGGATTGTTAAAAAAATACCAATAATACCGAGAATATAGATTATAAGTCTGCTGGTTTGCGATCCAAGAAACAATGCAAAAGGTAAACTGTTTTCAAGACCATTTCCTGGTTTGAATAATGGGATTTTAAAGAACAAATAATTATGAATAATTTTTAACAACCAATGCTTGTTAAGTTTCTCTTTTTGAACAACTAAAGATTTAACTTCATCACCTGTTTTTTTAATAGTTAAATTATTCAGATTGAGAAAACTGATAAATTCTTCAATTTCTTCTTGTGTAATAGACAAATTACTTTTTTTAATTTTTTCAATAAATTCTGTTGTGTCAATTCCACTTGACCAATTTTTAAGAAGATCAAATGCTTTTTTGTTGATTGAAAAGTATTTATTTCTTAATGAGTCATAAAGAAGCCACGACGCTGAACCGTCCTCTTTATTTGGTCCCTCACTGAGTTTCAAATCTTGTCGGATAGACGGTACAATCATTATATTCCTAAAAACTGTCTGCTGATATTGATTGGAACTCTAAAGATATAATAAAAAAGAGATGTCCGATCTCCATAAATTTTTGCTGATCCTCGTAATCCAATGCGCGGTGGCTCAATATTATCCTCAAGACTCGCATGTATTTTATAAGCTAAAATATTCTCAGCAGTTAATTCAGGCTTGTAAGAAGTTCTTAATATTTTACCTTCAATTGAGCTTAGTGGGCTGCTGTCCAAAAACACCTTAACTCTTGCAGATTTTTCAATAAATAGTGAGTCTTTGGTCGGCAGGTAAATTAAGAACTCAATATCATCAGAATTTGCAATAGTTAGTATTTTTTCACCTATATTTACAGGACGACCTTGCCAATCAATAAAATCTTCAACAACAGCAACGCCTGAAACCTCTGCTTTAATAACAGAATATTTTAATTGTTCTTCGGCGTAAGCGACTTGCTTTTTCTTCAACGCAACTTCAGTTGATAGTTCAACCAGCTTTGCTTTTGCCTCATCATTTGTAAATGAGGATTGCTTGGCTCTAAGTAATTCTGCTTCAGCAACTTCTAATTCTTGCAAGTTTATTTCATACTGTGATTTAAAATTAAGATCATCTAATTTTACAAGCTCCATACCAACATCAATAACATCATTAGTATTTACTAATACTTTTTTCACTACACCATTCACTGGCGATGTAACAACTGAAGGATTTTTAGCAATTACTTCAACTGGAGCCACTGCGGATATGTTAATTGGCATAAACATTGCAAGTGCAATTGCTGATAATATTAGCCATTTTAGCCAACCTGAAAAAATTCTACCAAAGAAGGATAGAATCGATCCTTGAGATAAAAATGAGTCCAATGCGTGGCTGAATGTTTCAGCAATATGTTGCAGCAGTTCTTTCTCTGTATTTGAAATTTTATTAGATCGTACAATAACTAGAGAACCTAAATCACCCTTTGTTCTTGAAATTAATGGAACAACCATTAACTCGTTTGGAAAATTTTCAGGTAAGTCTAAATTTGAACCATCTTCTCTTAAATCACTAATTGAAACTTCTGAAAAGACTCCCGTTTCAACCTTCTTTTTATTTATTAATCTTTCAACAAAAGTAACTGTCGGTGCTGTTCTATCAACGACTGAAATATCTGAGATTGTTTGGACTTTCTGTCGGCCCGTAGCAGATTTTGTAAGAAAAAATAAAAAATTATAATCAACAACACTTCTTAACTCATTTGCGCAAACGAATCCGAGTTCGGATAAGTTTTCTGCTGTCCGAAATTTTTTCTCAAGAGTAATTAATCTTGCTATTTTTATTGAAGTATTCTCATTCAAAACGTTGCTGTCCCACTCATGCCTGGTAGTAATGTATCATAATTTTCATCAAATTTTGCGGTAATGTCGATTGTTTGGCTAACAGGATCAATATCAACACCAATAGTATGAATTTTGGCGCTATATGTTTGCCCATTTTCATCAATGCTGATTTTCATTGGATAACCCTCATCGATCCAAGCCAACCATTTACTTGAGACAATCAATTTAGCCTCAAGAATACCTGAGCCAATGATTTCAACCAATGGTTGCTGCCTTTCAATGCTCTCATACTCGTTTACAAAAACTTTAGAAACTTTGCCATCGTAAGGAGCTTTAATTATACATCGATCTGTATTGAGTTTAGCAATTTGTAATTCAGCTTCTGCGCGCTTTACATCGATTTTTGATAATTGAACCTCATATTCACCAATGGATCTCATCAAGGCAAGGTCTTGATTGCTCTTTAGAGTTACTTTTGCACTCTCTAGCTGCGCTTCAACAACTTTTCTTTGTTCTTCAAAAAATGAACAATCAAACTTAATTAATATATCAGACTCTTTAAATTTGGATCCTTCATCAATTGGAATTGACTGAACTTTGGCTGCAAGTTCACTTGAAAGTGTTGCCTCTTCAGTTGCAGTTACCAAAACACGTGTTGAATATTCTTCTGCTGACAAATTATAAGGCATTAATATACAGTAAGCCGTTACTGCAAATGTTACAATTTTGTTCATAAAAGTATTTATTAACTTACTAGAGATACAATCTTTTCGCCATAGCTATCTGCAGTTTTAGCATGAAGCTTTAATTGCTCATCAAGTGGTATGAAGGAAATTTCATCATTTGTTGCTGAGTTTTCTTCACCAGACTCAGTTTCCGTTATTTCATTGAGATCAATTTCAACTTCAATAACTCTTTCTTTTCCATCTTCGTCTTCAGCAATAATTTTGAGTTCAAGAACTTGAAGGCTTTCTGTTAAGAATGCTGGAGCTGCTGAGCCTGTTCGACCTTTTGAAGGATCAGCGGCAATTTTTCCTGTTTCGGGATCAATTGTAATCCATTCAGGCAGTGCTCCACCACCTTTTAATTCCGCTTTATACATTTTGACATTTGACTGGTTGTCGTCAATTACATCAACTGTAAATTGGCCTGCATCCATTTGAAGGCCGCTTAACTTCATTGTACCTTCAAAATCTGTTTGAGCGTTCAAATTATTATTTGCTGTATTATTAGATGAATTGTTGTTATCTCTGATCAAATTTACGTTTGCATCGTTATCAACAACAACTCTATTCTGGTCAACAAAGCCTCTGGTAAATTCTTGGTCGCCCTTAATCTTTGCTTTATCTAAGACAATATTAATATCACGTGTATTACCATCTTTATCAAGCGCGACCAACTGAACTTCGACTTCTTCAACTCCATCAGGCATTTCAGCGGTTGTTTCACCAGTCTCTGGATTTACCCTAATCCATTCAGGTAATGCATCACCGTTAGAAAGCTGGCCAGAATACAGTTCAACATTTTTCTGATTATCGTCATTTAACTTAACACCTACTCGTAGATCGGTTTCTTGATTATCATTGGTCTCACTTGCAATTGCATCCATTAATCTCAAACCACCATTGAATTTAAGTGGTTTTGAGAGTGATGCTGTATCAGCAATTTTGATTGTATCAAGTGTAAAGCCTTCATTATCAATGATGCTTACTTCATTAACCACTTCTTGTATTTTTCCTGGCTTTACTTTTATAGTTTTGGTTGGCTCTAATGTGAATGATTGCTCAATCTCGTCTGGCTCTACTGGCTCAACAATGAAATGACTAGGAATTATTCTTATAGTAAATGTATGATCTGCATAAAGACCTGCACCATCAATAGCTCTTATTGTTATTGAATATACACCTGGTGTATCAATGGTTCCAATTAACTTATTTCCCCTTAGTCGTAACCCCTCGGGTAAACTTGTTTCCGCCTCTGATTCTGGATCAATAATTTTATATTCAGCAACATCATAAATTCCTGAGTCAGGATCATCAAAAATTGGTTTGTGCCTGATAAATATTTTTTGGTCTGTTAAATAAGTCAAGGGCAATATTGGGTTTACGACCTCTGGTGGATCGTTTCTTCCTGTAACAGTAACAGTAATTTGACCCTCTACTGGAGTTTCCCCATCAGTTACAGTATAGGTAAAGATATCTGTAGCCGTTTCACCAGGGTTTAATGACTCTGCATTGTTTGCTTGATAAGCAAAGCTTCCTCCTGGATTTACAGTCAAGTCACCGTATGTACCCTTAAGTGGCAATCCATATCCAACTGCACCTACAGTACCTGTGCCCCCCTTTTCTCCTGTTCGAATACTATCAATAAATATTTTATCTCCATCAGGATCTGTATCATTATTTAAAAAACCATCAGGCGCACCCTTTGTGGTTTGCGCCCCTGCATCAATTGACAGAGTGTCATCCACTGGAACAGGCGGTAAACTAGTACCCGTAACTGTAATTGCAATGACTCCTTGATCTGTATTAGTTCCATCTGTTAGTGTATAGTTGAAATATTCAATGGCTGTTTCACCACGTTTTAAATCATCAGCAGCGTCTTGATCGGCAACGTACGTATAACTACCATTACTATTTAATGTCAGAGTACCGTATGTACCTGGAAGCTGATTTCCTACTGAACTACTGCCTCCTGTTCCTCCTCCCTCAGCCTGACCAGTTCGTACTTCACTAATAGTGAGATTATCACCATCTAGATCTGTGTCATTTGAAACAAAACCACTGGCCGCATTTACAGTAAGTGTTGCATTTGCGTTTACAGCTCCGGTATCGTTATTGGCAACAGGATTATTGTCATTGATGCCTGTAACTGTAAACGTCAATTGTGCTGTTGAAGTTTCAGTGCCGTCACTAACAGTATAAGTGAATGTATCCGTACCAGTTTGACCTGTTACAAGATCATCTGATTTGTCTTGATCAGCAACATAAGTATAAGACCCATCTGCATTAACTGTAAGTGTTCCGTACTCACCTGTTAATGCCACGCCAACCGTACCATCAGTTCCAGTTCCATCCTTAGGACCTGTTCTGATATCGGTAATTGTAAAGTTTCCACTTGTATCATCTCCGTCAACATCTGTATCGTCGTGGTCTAATTCTTGGGGATCACTTACGGTTCGATTAATAGTTGCATCCTCATTAACGCTATCTGTGTCATCGACGGCAACAATTGCATCGTTAGCTCCATTTATCGTAATTGTAAGTGTTGCAGTAGAAGAGTTTTTATCATCATCATCTTTTACAGTATAAGTGAATACTTCAGTCACTGTATCACCAGCATCTAAGGCTTCGGCAGCAGCTGTATTCGCAATGTATGTATAACTTCCATCAGCAGCAACTGTTAGTGTACCATAAGTTCCTAAAACTCCAGCTCCTGCTATGCCAGTATTGCTTGTTCCGTTTGACGATACATTCGTAACTGCAAGACTTTCCGTATCTCCGCCAGAGTCGTTTGTTAATACTCCACCTGCCTCACTAACTGATAATGTCTGACTTTCAGTTGCAGTAGCTGTATCCGCTGAACCGACTGGGCCTACACCTGTTACAGTAATAACTAAATCTGCTGTATCGGTTGTTCCTGCTCCATCACTTACGGTATACGTGAATGTATCGGTTGCAGTTGCGCCATGTGCTAACCCATCAGCACCAGCGGTATTTGCAGCATAAGAATAGCTGCCATCAGAATTGAGTGTGAGGGTACCGTATGTTCCTGTTAACGCTTGGCCGACTGTCCCCCCGTTGATACCTGAAACAGACAAACTTGAGCTTGCATCTGCATCAGTATCATTGGACAAAACACCACTTCCAGCATTTACTGACAGTGTAGCGTCTTCATTAACAGCGCCCGCATCGTTTACACCTACTGGATCATCGTCTACACCAGTCACTGTTATAGTAATTGTCGCTGTATCCTCCAAATTTGGAGTGCCATCGTCGCGAAGTGTGTATGTAAATACATCTGTTACTTGATCCCCGGCATCAAGCGCATCAGCTGCCGCCTGATCAGCTATATATGAATAGCTGCCATTAGCATTTAATGTCAACGTTCCATAAGTACCTGTGACGCCACTACCAACAGATCCCCCAGCTATTCCAACAACAGAAATATCATCCCCATCTGGGTCAGTATCATTTGATTCAACGCCACTGGCTGCATTTACTGTAAGTGTGGCATCTTCATCAACAGATCCAACATCATTATTGGCATCAGGAGCGTTATTTGATCCCGAGTCAATTCCAGTCACAGTAATTGCAAGTTGTCCATTAGAGGTGTTGCCCGATTGGTCTCTTACAGTATATGTGAAGTAATCAACTGCAGTCGCGCCATCAGATAAGCTCATTGCGCCACTTCGATTGGCAGCGTAAGAGTATGAACCGTCAGCATTGATTGTTACTGTTCCATACGTTGTAGTAAACGATTGTCCAAGTACTTGAGGGTTACCACTTCCTGATTTTTGACCTTCTCGTATTGCTGTTATGGTCAAACTACCTGGTACATCATCACCGTCATCATCGGTATCATCGTGGTCAAGTTCTTGTGTATCGCTCGTGCTTCTCGTAATTGTGCTACCGGCATTTACTGCATCGGTATCATCAACAGCAGTTATTGCATCTGCTAACCCTGTTACAGTAATGGTTAGCGTTGCAGTACTTGCATTTTTATTATCATCATCTTTAACGGTGTACGTAAATACATCTGTGTCCGTCTCACTCGGATCAAGGACATCAGCTGCTGCTTGGTTCGCAACATATTCATAGCTACCGTCAGCTGCCATAGTTAAAACACCGTATGTTCCAGTAACAGCTTGTGCAGCATTACCACTATTCCCAGTAACGCCGTGAGTGATGCCAGTGATAGCTAGACTCTCAACGTCGAAGCTTGCATTATCATCATCGTTACTAATAACACCCGATGCCGCGTTAACTGTTAAAGTGGCATCTTCATTTACGGCTCCAGTATCAGCAACGGCTTGTGGACCAACCCCTGTTACTGTGATGACTAAGTCTGCTGTATCGGTAGTTCCAGCTCCATCGCTGACAGTATAAGTAAATGTATCCGTTACTGTGGCATCAGCAGCAAGTAAATCTTCACCTCTGCCATTTGCAACATAAGTATAACTACCATCTGAATTCAACGTTAGAACACCATATGTTCCATTTAAAGCTTGACCAACTGTACCACCACCACCAATTGCAGATACGGTCAGATTTGAACTATCATCAGCATCAGTATCATTTGATAATACCCCACTTCCAGCGCTGACAGTTAAGGTTTTATCCTCGTTGATTGCACCTGCATCATTATTACCGACTGGATCATCATCGACTCCGGTAACAGTGATCGTTAAAGTTGCTGTACTTGAATTGACATCATCATCATCTTTCACTGTGTAAGTGAAAACGTCAGTAACTTGATCACCTGCATCTAAAGCCTCAGCAGCTGATGTGTTAGCTACATAAGTATAAGTACCATCAGCAGCGACAGTTAGAGTACCATATGTACCTAAAACACCCTGTGTAGCATTACCACTATTTCCTGTAGAGTTTGAACTAATATTAGTAACAGCTAAGCTCTCACTATCATAGGCAGCATTGTCATCATCATTTGCCAGAACACCATTTGAAGATGCGTTACTAGCAGTTAATGTAGCATTTTCATTTACTGATGCCGTGTCGTTTACTCCTAAAGGTCCAACTCCTGTAACTGTAATTGCAAGTTCAGCAGTATCTGTATCGTTTGGACTGCTTGTGTGATCTCTTACTGTATATGTAAAGTAATCAATTGCTGTTGCCGTTGCCGCTAACGCGTCTGCTCCACTTCTGGTTGCGGCATAACTATAGCTACCATCTGCAGCTACAGTTAATACACCATAAGTACCATTTAAAGCCTGTCCTATTGTACCCGCTGTTGTTCCACTAGTTGCAGACTCTCTTCCTGTTCTGATTGCAGTGATTGTAAAGCTCCCAGATGCATCATCACCATCTGGGTCAGTGTCATCATGATCAAGTTCTTGTGAATCTGATACGCTTCTGTTGATGGTCGCATCTTCATTCACTGCGTCTGTGTCGTTTACTGCGGTAATAGGATCATTTATACCCGCAATAGTAATTGTAATATTTGCGTTAGCAGTATCACTTCCATCTGTAACTGTATAAGTAAAAGTATCAGTTGCTGTATCACCAGGATCTAGAGTATCAGCGGCGGTTTTGTTGGCTGTGTAACTGTATGAACCATTTGAATAGAGCGTTAATTGACCATAAGTACCATTAACTGCTGATCCAAGTGATCCTCCATTTATTGCACTCACGTATAAATCAGATCCATCGCCGCCAGTATCATTGAGCAATACATCGCCTGTGTGTTCTCCGGATGTATCGGGTGTACTATCATTTGCGCTTGCTCCATTAGAGACGCTTAATATTGAGTCTTCATTTATATAACCCGCATCATTATTGCCTTCGACATCAGGAGTGACAACCGGAGCCCTTGTAATGACACGAATAAAGTCACCTTTAAGACCATTTTTCGTACCAATTTCAATAGATCTGTTTGAATTATAAATTCTAAACCAGTCTTTATTCCCCTGCTGTCCTGGCGCATTGTCGTTTTTATATTCCAGATCCCTCATACCAATTTTATCCGAACTTGCTGTTGGATATGAGGCCCCTGATTTTGAAATTCCTGTCATCGCAATTGTATTATACGGACTGGTAAAAACACCTAAAATGTCATTTTCAAAAGTCACAACACCCGTTCTTGAACCGGTTCGACGGCTGTTGCTATCTGTGTCATCATTTGAGAAAAGTAAATATACATGAACTGGTTCACTGGCACTTGGTGTATGCGAACTCTTTGCTCCTGATACATCAAAATTTAAAGTCCCTGCTCCACCTGTTACATCAGCTCTCTCTTGTGAGATAATAAATCGATCTGAACTTGGATCTTGTTGTCCGTCACGGTTAGTGCTGTCAGTCCAACGTGCCTCATAGTTTGTAGCACTGTGAATTTCAACTACATCTGCATCGGTTGAAGCTACTCCATTTGCAAGTGAATGAGCATAATTCTCAACATCAATATTTTTAGTCTCAATAATACCTGTATGCTTTTCAAGATCCCAGTCACCGCCTTTACCAGTTACATCATCTGATGCAGCCACATCAGCTTCAGTAATTTCAGCAATTTGCTTAATTAAAATCTCACCGCTTTCATCAGCTGCAATGTTACAACCATAGAATAGAATATCACCATCAGCACTGAGGCTTGCACCAATGTCTTTTAAAGTTTGTGCGTAGTTGTTTAATGTTTCACTGTTTAAAATCGCATCGCCAAATGCAATCTGACCAATGCTACCGTGACCAATAACATGAATGCCATCAATATTTTTTTCATCAGCAAGAATATTTTGCATTTCTCTAAAACCATCAACATTACTTTGAATGATGTGCACTTCAGTATTGTCATCAAAACTTTCAATTAAAACTTCGATATCATCAACTGCACTATCGATGAATACAAATTGTTTGGTTCTCGCATTCTGATTTATACTTTCACGATTAACGAATGGAAGTTTTGTATCTTGATCAGTTTTAAAATTATTTTCTTTTGATTTTTTTTCTAAATCAGTCTTATTCAAATTTGCAAAATCATCGATCGTATCAATTGCTGTTGCAACTGCAGCTCCGTCGAGCATCATGCGTGGTTCTAGTGCCTGAATTAGTTTTTTGGTCATGTTAATTTATATAAATAAAATTTAGTAATTTATTGATAAATATACCTTTTCTATATACAGCAGTAATGCTACCAAATGTAGCAAGATCGGAAAAAAAACCCAAAATGGGCGGTTATTTATACTCAAAAAATACTAAAGTTTGGTATTACTTGCGCCGGATACGGTTACCCGATATGACAGTATCTTGCTTTTTATAAAAACAATTAAATGGTCAATTCAGCAAAAAAATTATTTATAGTTTTCTTATCTTTGGCGCTCGTTGCTTGTGCACGATCTCCAAAAGTAATTGATGCAGACACTTTAAATATTTCAATAGCTGAAGAAATTGCAGAACTTGAAATTGATGCTTCATTCCAAAATATTGATTTACATACTGCTATTGCAATAGCATTAAGAAATAATCGTGATTTAAGAATAAGTGTTATGGAGTCTGCTTTAGCAAATAGTCAAAGAGATCTTCAAAAATTTGATTTGCTTCCTGATATTGCATTAAATGCCGGTTACTCTGAATTTACTGAACTACAGCCCTCTACTAGTGTGGGTGTTGCTACAGATGTTGGTTCTGCCCCTCCATTAGATGGATCTCAATCTTATACAATTTCAAGAGACAAAGGTCAGGAAACAAGGGGAATAGAATTTACTTGGAATGCCCTAGATTTTGGGCTGTCTTATATTAGAGCAGGTCAACAAGCTGATAGGTATTTGATAGCAAAGGAACTTGAACGAAAAGCAATTCAAAATATTACAAGAGATGTTATTAGATCTTATTGGAAGGCAAAAGCGTCAGAAAATCTTCTTAATAAACTTAACCCGCTCTTACAAAGGGTAGAAGCAGCTCTAGCAGATTCACAGTATATAGAGGAACTCCTAATTTCAGCACCAATGGACTCTTTGCTCTATCAAAAAGAATTACTCGATGTTCAAAGAACACTCCAAACCCAACAACGTGCTTTGGTGAATTCAAAAAATGAGCTTGCTACCTTAATGGGACTACTTCCTAATCAAAAATTTACCCTTACCGATAGTAATACGTATTTAACGAATATAAATATGAACATCGAAGCAATGGAGGATATTGCGCTGATCTCAAGACCAGAGCTAATGGAAAGCCGTTACCAAAAAAGAATTTCAAGTAAAGATACCCGTGCTGCAATACTAGCACTTATTCCAAGTTTGAAATTTAATGCTGCATACGGATATAACGATAATGAATATTTATTGAACCAAGATACCTACGAATATGGTGCATCAATAGGTGGTAATTTATTTGATGTATTCTCTATTGGTGCAGCAAGAAAAGCATCTAAAGCAAATGAAAAATTAATTGCTGAAAGGCATTTAGCTATCGCAATGACGGTTCTGTCACAAGTGCATTTATCAAAAATGAATTATGATTTGGCAATTGAAGAATATGATACAGCTCAAAGATATCTAGATGTAGCACAAAGAATAAGCAAACAAGTAAAAAATGCCCAAAAAGTTTCAAGATTTGGAGAACTAGAGGTTATTAGAGAAGAAGCGAGCCTTCTGGTTGCAGAATTAAGAAGAGATCTTGCATTTTCAGAAATGCAACACAGTATAGGTCAGATTTATGCATCAATTGGTAAAGATATACTTCCGGATAATCATCAGAAACTATCAGTTGAGGATTTAAGTAATATCATTAAATCTAGTTTGACTGAATGGGGAGAAGCCTATCAAGCGGTAATAAATATTCCAATCGAGGATCAAAATCCGCAGTTATTGATTATTAACGATCCTATTAATACAAAACAAACAAGTAATAAATTCAAAATATCAAAGAATACATTCAACATCACTGGTCCGGGCAAATTAAGATACTCACTTACTCAGCAAGATGATAGTGATTTACCCAGATGGCTTGCATTTCTAACATCAGACTTATCGATAGTTGGTAACCCACCAGAGGATGTATCAGGTATAAAACTTAAAATGACAGTTGCAAACGCTTTAGTATCAACTGAGGACAATTTTGTTCTAAGATTTGTTGATGAAGAAACTTTTCTTGCAAATGAAAGTCAGAAAGCGAGAGAAGAACTTGCGCGTATGACAAGGTTAAGTAATGAAGATGAAATATTGCCAGATGAAGAAGTGGACACAGTTTCAGTTGAAACTGTTGAAGTTGAAGATCAAATGAAAGTAGAAGAAACAACATCTGAGCAAATTGAGGCAGAATATGAGTTCAGTAATGTATCAGCTGAGGAACTAAATGACCTTTTAGACTCGGTTGATCAGTTGCTTGAAGGATCACTTGACCAATTGAATGAAGAACAAGACTCACTAGAGTTTAATAATCAAATCTTTAATGAAACTGCCAGTACCAATACTAATGACGAAGTTATAACTACAAATGAAACAAGTGCTAATGCAGTTGAAGAAAATAATATTTTGCCAACAAAAAAAATTATTCAAGAAAACGAAGAGCTTCTAGCTGAGAATCAGGAACTTCTCGCTGAGAATGAGCAACTGCTCTCTGAAACTGCTGAAGCAAAAGAAGAATTAGCTCAATTAATTGAAGAAAATAAACAAAAAGAGTTAGAAGAAAAAGCTGCTCAAGAAGCACTTGAAGAAAAGTTAGCTAAAGAGGCTGAAGAAGCTTTAGAAAATTTAAATGAACTTGTGGATACAGGCACTGATGTTGAAACTAATTCTTTCAGCGCTCAAGCAAGTGAAGTACCAGCTGAAACTGACAATGATCTATCAGAAAGTTCATCAAATGCAGAGTATGCTTATATTAAGATCGGGTCATATAAACGAGGAAATTCGGCGAATAGCTTAATGAATTACATATACGATTTAATGGGCTTTGATACCCGTTTCCTCAAATATGATATTAATGTAGAAAAATTTGATAAAAATGACTTTTCGGTAGTAATCGGGCCAGTTCCAATGGTTGAGGCTAAGTCAATGCTAGAAGAGCTTGATACTCAATTAAGTTCAGAGAATAGCTCAATTGTTGACGCTGAACTAACTTGTAATGAAGAAGTCATTCTAATGTGCTCAATTTAACTCGTTAAATCCTCATAAATATTGAAATAAAAGTTCATCATTTCAGCAAAAGTTAATTCTTTAAATTTTAAAAAAATATCTACCTCTCCATTGAGTTTTGGGTAATTAACTCGATAAATATTTCTGCCTTTTTTTTCAAGATGTTTCAATTCAATTAATTTCTTACTAGATCGTCTTACAGTTTCACGCGGCATTTTTGCTGCCTCAGAAATTGAAGATAGATTTGTTGGAAGAAGATGTCCGCTCTCATATAAATCTTCAATGGATTTATACTTTAATATACCGTGTCTATTTTTAAAATATACTGCAGCTGAGAGTATTATACGATCAGCTGGTAAAAGTGATTGATCGCTACCTTCTAATGTAAGAATTCTTACCCAGAAGTGATATAAATGCAATCGTACTCTGTTCCATTTAGACTGTGAAAATTTTTTTGTATTGATTGAAGTTAGAGGCTTTAAATTAAAATTAATTTCAAAATAATCTTCAAGATTTATTATAAAATCATTCAATGAGCGCATTACTGATTTGTAAATATTACTTAATGAATTCGTAAATATATATGCTTGATAAGCGTCAAAATTTACAAGATACCCATATTTTGAATCTTTGGTTATCAAATCACTTTCTATAACTGAATTTAGATACCTTCTCATACTTTCTTTTGGAATATTGAAATGATCTGAAAGTGAACTGATCGTAATTTTTTTGCCAACGAATTGGGTAAATGATGACTGATAAATTGAATTATTAAGAAAATCTTCTGGATGCATTGCTAAAATTTCATTTCTATGTTCTTTGAATAAATCTTCATCGTGGTATGCATTTGTAAATGAAAAAAGTATTATAAAAGATAAAATAGCAATTACTTCATCTTGCAGTCTTTGATCTTTTGTAATCCAACCTGTTGGACTATCTTCCCAGTCAGACGGTTCGTGAATAAATAGATTTTGATGACGAGAAAGTTGAATTAACAATAAGAGTGCAAGTTGGTCATCGTCCAACTTTAAGGTGTACTCAATGACAGAGTTTCGAATTTTTTTTAAATTAGGATCCATTTTTAACCATACCCAATATGGGTTTTTTGCTCAAATATCAACAAACATTTACCTATTGAATAATCATCAATGCTGCGCATAATTCTTTCAATGGTAAAAAGCTTAGAAAAAATAGCAAAGCAAAAGAAAATCAAATATTTCCTAGTCACATTTGTTGATCTTTTTGGAGTGCAAAGGGCAAAACTCGTGCCATCTCGAGCTATTGGAGAAATGCAAAAAACAGGTGCGGGCTTTGGAGGGTTTGCAACACACTTGGATCTTTCTTTTTCTGAACCTGATATGTTTGCTTTGCCTGATCCAGATAGCCTCATTCAATTACCTTGGCAACCTGATGTTGGCTGGTTAGCAAGTGACCTGGTCATGAACAATAAATTGATGGATCAGTGTCCCCGTGTGATTTTAAAAAACCAAATTGAAAATTTAGATAAGTTAAACCTTAAGATGATGACTGGCGTTGAATGTGAATTTTTTATTTTAAATGAAGATGGTACTGAAGTTGCTGACAATCGTGATGATGCCCTAAAACCTTGCTATGATGTGGCCGCTTTAATGAGACGCTTTGATGTGTTAAGTGAAATTTGTGACTCTATGATTAAATTAGGTTGGAAGCCTTATCAAAATGACCATGAAGATGCAAATGGTCAGTTTGAAATGAATTGGGACTATACAGATTGTCTCACAACTGCAGATCGTCATGTATTCTTTAAGTTTATGGTAAAATCAATTGCTGAAAAGCATGGATTGAGAGCAACGTTCATGCCAAAACCATTTACTGAACTTACAGGTAACGGTTGTCATGCTCATGTGTCAGTATGGGATAAAAAAAAGAAAAAAAACTTATTTCATGACTCCTCAGACCAGATGGGCCTATCAAAAATGGGTTATCAATTCATTGGTGGTATTATGAAGTCAGTAGATTCTTTTGCTGCATGGCTAAATCCGTGTCTAAACAGTTATGAACGATTAAATGCAAAAACAACAAACTCTGGATCAACTTATTCTCCAACTGCTGTGACGTACTCAGGAAATAACCGTACACATATGATACGAATTCCAGATGAAGGACGATTTGAATTTAGAGCTGCAGATGGCGCTGTTAACCCTTATTTGCTTCAATCAGGAATTATAGCAATGGGTCTCGATGGAATGAAAAACAAACGCAGCCCTGGAAAGCGACTTGATATAAATATGTATACACAGGGTCACAGACTAAAAAGGATAAAAAAACTACCTAACAGCCTGGAACAAGCTCTAAAAAAATTCAATAATGATGCTGTTGTTAAAAAGTCAATCGGCGCAAGAGTTGTCTCGAAGTATATAAAATTGAAGAAACGTGAGTTAAAGGAATTTAGTCAAGTAGGTGAAGAGAACAAGGCAAACTGGATACGTAAAAATATAATTGATTGTTAAATTTATTTTGTACCTAGAACAGTGGCTACCAGGTGAATTCTATCTTCTTCTCCACCATTAATAGCTGTGTGATATTTAGTGTTATCAGTTAAATAAATATTTCCATCAGCAGGAATGTGATGTCCAGTATGTTCAATGAACATTCGAGCGCCGTAATTGGTTTTGATTGCAATATGAAGTCTTCTTTCAGGATCTCTATGCCAGCTTAAAGTGGTGCGTGGTGGCATTTTAATCACACGGCATCTACCTATTTCAAAAAACTCGTTTATTTTTTCATATACATACTTGAAGTAAGTATTGTTTAATTTTGGGTTAAAGAGCGTGTACCTTGTTTCATCAATATATGGCTCCCTCTCCATTTCTTCAAATGAAGAATCTGGTTTTGTCCAATATTTACCCCTAATATTGCCACCAAACCATTCATCCAGCTCCTTTTCATCATAATTAAGGCAAATAGCATTTGATTTAAGCATGCCTGGCTTTTGTTCTGAATTTTCAAAAGGTCTGATTTTGATTAATTCACTGACAGCTTCATTTAATTTATCAACATCAAATGAGATGTTCTCAAGTCTTTCAATATACTGGTTAATCGGTGTGTACATATCTTTTGTTAGTATCCAAATTCAATATAGTATTTTCTATGATAATTAAAAGATCTACAGAGAATGAACCATGCTTAAATTGTCGCAGTTTTCTCGTCAAAATATAGGAAATTAGGTAAAAATTACAATTTATTTGTTTGCATTGGACCCTTGGTAAGAGATAAGTAAGAGTTATAACTCAAAAGCTACTTTATGAATTATAGAATCGATAATCTTCAATATTGCAATTGGAATGAAGAGATATTTAAGATTAACAGACAGGCAAAATTAGACGCTGTTCACGTTACAATTGCCTATCATGAAGACTATGATGAGGTTCAAAAAAATATTGGTGAATGGAATACTTATTTTAATAAATTTAATGAATTAATATTTCACGGCAAGTCATACAAAGATATTGAGAAAGCTAATGGGGAAAATAAGACTGCTGTATTCTTTGGTTTTCAAAACTGCTCACCAATAGAGGATGATATAAATTTAGTTGAAGCTGTTCACAAAATGGGAACAGTATTTATGCAATTAACATACAATAATCAGTCTTTACTAGCCACAGGATGCTACGAAGAAAATGATAGTGGCGTAACAAGAATGGGAAAAGAAGTTATTAAAGAAATGAATCGTGTAGGGATTATAGTAGACATGTCGCACTCAGCAGAAAAGTCTACGCTGGATGCGATCGATATTTCGGAAAAACCAATTGCTATCACGCACGCTAATCCTTCTTTTTGGCATCAAGCAAAAAGAAATAAATCTGAAACTTTATTAAAAGAACTAGGCCAATCAAATGGGATGATTGGTCTCTCACTTTATCCACATCACTTATTAAATGGTACCAATTGTTCTCTTGAAAGCTTTTGTGAAATGGTTGCCCGCACTGCAGACATTATGGGAGCAGAACATATTGGTATTGGATCTGATTTATGCTTAAACCAACCTGACTCAGTAGTAGATTGGATGCGAAACGGAACTTGGACTAAGACAAAAGATTACGGCGAAGGTTCTAAAGATAATGCAACTTTTCCAAAACAGCCAGAATGGTTCAAAAATGCTACTGGCTTTGACAATATTGAGAATGGATTAAAAAGTGTGGGGTTTAATAAAGATGAGACAGATGGCATCTTAGGCAATAATTGGTTTAATTTTTATAAAAACTATATTGGTTAATATATGACAATAAATATTCAACACAGAGATCCAAACCAAATCATGAAGCTCAGTCGATTAGGTTGTTTCCATCAATCTAAGCTATCATTTTTAAGAAGTTTTATAAGAGAATTTAAGGATTGGGAGTTTAAAAATGAGATCTTTGACCTTGATAAAGAAGGTTATGGAACTGCTGTTTATTCAGTTTCAAATAAGGAGCGTACATACTCTCTTGTATGCTTTGCAAACAAATTAGATGACGCTGAAAGATCTGATCGAGTGATAGCCACTAAATGGGATGCAGCATTTGTAATTCATGATGGACTTCCTAGTAAAGATGATATTGAAAGACTTCGTGAAAATGTCCCAAAACAAGAAGTGGGAAGATGTTCATTTAAAGAACTTGCTTTATCAAGAGCCAATCGCTCCGTTAGAGTTTTTAACCATGTAATTGATAGCCTATCAAATGGAAATCAACCTAATAAAAAACTACTTACTGAAGTAGGTTACTTATATAGAACCACTGCAGTTTATGGATCAGGTAAATTTGGGTTAGCAGATCGATATAGAATTAAAGATCGTCCTGAAATAAACGGTCCATTTAGAATTGAAATGATGCTTGTTTATTTGGTTCGTCAGTTTACGTTTGATCAAGTCAATCACATTGCTCATAAAAAGAGTCCAAATCAATCTGTTAAACTAGATCTTGAATTATCCAGACAACTTGGTATTGGCAATTCAACTGGCCTCGGCATGGCTCCTTTTATTATTAATCATCCAGCATTATTACATCAATGGATATACGTAAGAGAGGAGGCATTAAAGCAAATTAGAGAAATTAAAAATGTATCAAATGATGATTTTGAGATGTTTAAAAAATTCTTAGAACTTTCGAAGAAAAATGTAAATAATTGGAACACAAATAGTGAATTTCAAAATATTAAAATTGCTCAATTGAAAGAAGATATTCAAAAATTTGAGGAAAACTATCTCTGTAATATGAAGGTTGATAAAGAATATTTTTGGGATGAGTTGTATAAATGGGTAGAAGAAAATTTAACTCATGAGGGCATAGAATATATAGTTTCTCTCATGATGGAACCATACGATAACATTATTAGTCTGCTAGTGCCTCAAATGAGCACTGATGAAGATAAATATTTTGATATACCAGCAAATCGTACTACTGATGAATTAAAATCATCAATTGAAAAATCCTATCCAAATATAATTGAAATGGACTTCTCAATTGATAAAAGTAATGAAAATTTTTGGTATATTTCAAAAAATAAAGAAGAACCTCGATTGGCAAGTCGATTTGAAGAGCCAGGAGCAGAGTTAGAGCAACCTCTTGCAATAGCAAGAGATATTAAAGAGCTTCATGATAGATTATCATCTTATAACAATGAAAAATTATCTAAATTTTTACAAGAAAATACTGACCTAAGACATATCGTTCGAAGATGCTACATTGTTGAAAAGTTGCCTTATGCAGAAATTCAAGACAACTCTATCGGGTCAGAATTGATGCCAATTGATATGCTAAGACTAAAATTATCTTTTTTTGGAGCCCAAAAATTTGATCCTCGATCTGATAAGTGGCTAAGAATTTGCATGTATCAGGGTGCACCATTGATGCACGAAATTAACAAATCAAATGACACGTGGATTTACAATTAATGCAATCATCAAGTGAAATTAATACTGTGTCAAAAAGAGCTGCAAGAGCAGCTGGTTATTCATGGGGAATAGCTGAAGAAGTTGGAAAATGTATTAGTTCAATTGAGATGTTCGGAATTCGTGGGGTCGAAAATTTAAATAATTATTTCAAAACTATTAAAGATATTGAACCAGAGGGTCCAAAGCAAATAGAAGAAAATAATAAACTGAATGATAAAAGTCTCTGCCCTATTTATACAGGACTAAAGTTGATTGATGATTATAAATCTGTAGATAAAATAAAAACTTTAAAATTCATAAAACTAGATTACCCTTTGTTGCTCTTACCTTTCATTAACAAACTTTCATATTTAATTGGTAAGAGAATTCAGGTTACTATTGATGAGATTAATGCGGAATGCAATTTAAACACATGTATCCTTGCTGATCATAAAATTAAATCTTTAATAATTAAAAAAGCTAATACTGTGATAATAACTATTTTAGAAAATGAAGATAATTTTTCTAGCAAAACTTGGAATGAGTTATATGAAATATCAACTGAGACATTTGTTGAAGAAACAGAACAATCAAAACAAACTGGAGCTGGAGCAGGGCTTCAAGATAACGATTAGTATTTAAAGTTGTATTCCAACGTTCTTTAGTTGAAGGTAGCTTTTGATAGCTTGTTGACCTTTCTCACGACTGTAACCTGATTGCTTATAACCTCCAAATGGAGTTGCTATACTTCCTGTGAACCAACTATTTACGTAAACTTGACCACCGTTCAAACGTGAAGCTGTTTTAGTGGCCATATCAACATCTTTAGTAAATACCCCGGCTGCTAAGCCATAATCTGTATCGTTTGCAATATGTATCGCCTCCTCGTGATCTTCATAATCTAAAACAGATAAGAATGGTCCAAAGATTTCTTCCTGTGCAATTGTCATATCAGGCTTAACATCTGAATAAATTGTAGGTTCAAAGAAGAAACCTTTTCTATCTACTCTGTTTCCACCTGAAACTGCTTTTGCACCCGCTTGTAAACCAGAACGTGCATAATTTTCAACTTTTTGTAACTGTTCTTCAGATATGACAGGCGTTAGATCGACACCTTCCTCATCGCCAGGGCCAACTTTTATTGAAGCTGCTAATTTTGATAACTTTTCAAGCACTTCATCTTTTATAGATTTATGGACTATCATTCGTGACATCGCGGAACAAATTTGTCCAGCCTGGCTGAAAATTCCAACTTTGGTTGCATTAACAACTTTATCTATATCTGCATCTGGCAGAACAACAGCAGCAGATTTTCCCCCTAACTCAACAACAGCAGGTACAGCTCTTTCAGCGGCTGCGTGTAGAATTGCTTTTCCAGTTTTTACAGATCCAGTAAAAGTTATTTGTGCAACATCTGGATGGGCAGTAAGCGCGGCCCCAGCTTCACTTCCATAACCTGTAACTATATTTATTAAACCTTTTGGAACTTCAGCATTATGAATTGCCTCAGCGAAGAAGGATGTTGTAGCTAAAGGTGTCAGCTCGGCAGGTTTAATAACTGTAGAATTTCCAGCAGCAAAAGAACATGCTAAAGAACGAGCTATCATTGAAATAGGAAAATTCCAAGGAACAATATGACCAGATACTCCGTAAGGTTCATAGATCGTGTAATCCATAACCTGACTGTTCACTGGAATTGTTTGACCTTCGATTTTATCTGTTAAGCCACTGTAGTAATCAAAGTAGTTTGCTGCATCAACAAATTCATATTCAGAAGCGGCAAGTAGTTTCCCATTTTCTGCACAAAGTAATGCCCCACCTTCTTTACTGACCTTGCGAAGCTCTTCAGCAATGCGTCGCATAAGTTTTGCTCGTTCCATCGGATTCATATCTACAAGAATTCGAGACTCGTATGCTTTTTTAGCAGACTCTACCGCTTGATTAATATCTTCATCTTTTGCGCAAGTTACTTCACCAATGACCTCTTCAGTCGCAGGATTAATAACTGGAATAAGGTCTTTGCTTGAGGCATCGGTCCATTCACCGTTAATATAGTGCTGGTATTTTTTCATAAGTTAGAGTCTTTCTTGTTAAATACTGATCTATTTTTGTAATAAGTTCAGCTTTAATTTAGTTCAAAAATTCCTAGATTCCCAACTATTTTTACCTTAGTCTTACCGACATGAATTCAAAAAAGTCTGATTTTGTTAAATTTGAACAAGTCGATAAAAGTTATGATGGAAAAGAGCTTGTAGTTAAAGGACTCGACTTAGATATTGCAGAAGGTGAATTTCTTACATTACTTGGGCCATCTGGATCTGGCAAAACAACAACTCTCATGATGCTTGCTGGTTTTGAAACTCCAACTAACGGAGAGATATATTTTGATGGACGTCCGATAAACAATATCCCACCTCACAAACGTGGCATCGGCATGGTCTTTCAAAATTATGCTTTGTTTCCACATTTATCAGTTTATGAAAATTTAGCTTTTCCTCTTAAAGTAAGAAAAGTGGATAAATCAGAAATTGAAGAGAGAATTAATAAAACTTTGAAAATGGTTTCATTAACAGGTTTTGAAAACAGAATGCCCGCTCAACTATCTGGTGGTCAGCAACAGAGAGTTGCTGTAGCTCGCGCGCTTGTGTTTGATCCTAAACTTGTATTAATGGATGAACCTCTTGGAGCTCTTGATAAAAATTTACGAGAGAGTATGCAATATGAATTAAAGCACATTCACGAGTCATTAGGAGTGACTGTTGTTTATGTTACACATGATCAGGGTGAAGCTCTGACCATGTCAAACCGAATTGCTGTTTTTAATGACGGTAAGGTTCAACAACTTTCTGGACCAAATGAATTATATGAAACGCCGGTGAATTCGTTTGTTGCAAGCTTTATTGGAGAAAATAATACTTTCACTGGAACTGTAAAAGAAATCGCCTCTGGCTCAGCAAAGATTGAAACTGATTCTGGTGAAACTATTGTTGCTAATCCTATTGCTGTGAGCTCTTCAGGAGAAAAGTCCAGAATTTCTCTAAGGCCTGAGCGAGTGAGTATTGACCCAAATGAACAACTTGAGAATAAATTCACAAGTGAGATTCGCGAAATTATTTATCATGGAGATCATACTAGGGTGCGTGTAAATCTTCTTGGTAATGATGACTTTATTTTAAAAGTTCCAAACGCGAGCAGTGATTTAAAGCTTAACGTAGGCGATAAATTGGACCTTGGCTGGTCATCTCATGACTGCAGAGCTCTAGATTACTAATTCTTTGATACTACATCTAGATTCAGCATTAATTTGTTGAAAAATAATCTTTTTTTTGTTGCGTTTTTGCTCAAGGCCTTGTGTAATATTTCTTTATATAAAAAAAGGAGACGATTAATCATGTCTAGATTAACTAAACTAATCTCTTTGGCTGCTTTATTGGTGGCTCCATCTATGGCTACAGCCGCGGAAGTAAACGTGGTGTCATGGGGAGGCGCTTATACAGAAAG
>CACIRX010000012.1 GCA_902589175.1 uncultured Pelagibacteraceae bacterium
ATTTATTAATTATAATAGGTCTGGCATCAATTATTTTTAAATTTGAAAAAAGAGCAACAATTAAAAGGATCGCAAACTATGCTTCAATTCTGATTTTACTATTTGGATTTTTGTATACCTTAAGACATGTATTGGTCGAAAGAGGCTTGGTTAATTTAAATTCAGGATGTACCTCTAATTTGTCTGATTTATCTGACAAGTCTAAACTTTTAGAAAGTCTTAATCAAACTCCATTGATTAGATGTGACGAACCTACTTATTTATTTAATTTTATTTCGGTAGCTGAGGCAAACTTGATTATGACATTTTTACTATTATCTATAACTTTGTATTTTGTATTTTTAAAAAATGAACGTTAAAGAAAAAATTTTAAAAAAGATTATTAGAGTTGATCAGGCAGGTGAGCTTGGTGCTCAGCAAATATATCAGGGCCAGAAAATGATATTCAAACTTCAAAAAAATAAGAAAGATTTTGACCAAATATCGAAAATGGCTAAAGATGAAGAGGAACATTTAGATTTTTTTGACAATATCGCCAAAGAAAAAAAGATCAGACCCACAAAACTGAAAGGCCTATTTGGTATTGGTGCTTACGCAATGGGTGTAGGTACTGCCCTCATGGGCCCCAAAGCAGCCTATGTGTGTACTGAGGCAGTTGAAGAAATTATTGAAAAACATTATCAAAAACAAATTGATCAACTAGAGGGAGTGGACGAAGAATTAAGAAAAAAATTAGTAAAATTTCGCGATGATGAAGTTGAACATAAAAATACCGCTATTGATGAAGGGTCGCGAGAAGCCTTTGGTTATTCTGTTTTAAGAAAAACAATCAATGAAACAACAAAAGCTGCTATTTTTTTGGCTGAGAGAATTTAATTATCTTTCTAGTTGAATATCCCAATATAAGAAATCCATCCAGCTTTCATGCAAAAAGTTAGGAGGAAAAGATCGGCCACATTTATCTAAATCAGCCATTGTAGGTACTTTTGGAATATTGAGAGGCTTCATACCCGAGTTTTTCAAAAGTTTTCCTCCCTTTTTTACGTTACAACTTGAACATGCTGTTACAATATTTTCCCAAGTTGTTTCACCGCCGTGTGATCTAGGTATAAGATGATCAAATGTTAAATCTTTCTTTGAACCACAATATTGACAACTAAACTTATCACGCAAAAAAACGTTAAATCTTGAGAATATTGGATTTCTATTTGGCTTGATGTAGGTTTTTAGACTAATAACGCTTGGCAAATACATTTGAAAACTTGGACTTCTAATTTCTCTTTCATAATTGGATACAATATTTACTCTTCCAAGAACAACGGCTTTTACACTGTCTTGCCAGCACCACAAAGACAGAGGATAATGACTGAGAGGCCTGAAATCCGAATTTAGTACCAAAGCTGGACATTTTTCTAAAGGAACTGCGATACTCATTAGTAATTAATATATGCAATTGTATAAAAATTTCAAAAAATTTTTTAATTTGAAAATTTTTCTACTAAGAATTTAATTGCTATGTCTAAGCCGTCTTGAGCAATCGAATGCTGAGTGTTCGGGGAAATATGAGCTTTAACATCTAAACTTAATTCTAATAACTTTTTTTCAGCTTCAATAGTTTCTTGATAAGGAACCATAGGGTCCATATCTCCATGAATTAGGTAAATTGGAGGTTTAGACTTTAATTCATTTTTAAGAAGTTCTGGAGCAATTAACCTTCCTGAAAAGCCAACAATTGCTCTCATTGAATTTTCTCTTCTAAGGCCGACATGTAAACTCATCATTGTGCCTTGACTGAAACCTACGAGCGCCAAATTATCATCACTTAACTCATAATTCTTAAGTTGTTCATCAATAAAACCATTAAGTGTATCAGCTGCATTTAATACACCTTTCCAAATAGTTGCAGGGTCACCCGATTGAAAATCAAACCATTGATATCCCATTGGGTTTAATCCGCATTTTTCAGGTGCATTAGGTGATAAAAAAACTGCATCGGGCATTTGAGGCTGAATATAATTAGCAAGGCCAATCAGATCATTGCCATCTGCGCCGTATCCATGACAAAATATTACAAGTTTTGATGGCTTTGAAGAGTCTTGGGGTTCTAAAACTGGTCCACTTAAGATTGGCATTAAGATACTTTTCTCTCAACAATGCTCACAATGTCACTCATTATATCTTTCAGCTGATAATCCTTTGGAGTATAAACTGCTTGAACTCCATTTTTAATTAAGATCTTTTCATCTTCTGTTGGAATTATACCTCCTACAATTACCGGGATATCATCTACTTTATTTTTTTTCATTTCATTCATAATTTCCTCGACAAGCTGCACATGAGAACCAGATAGAATAGAAAGTCCGATGATGTGTACATCTTCTTCAACAGATGATTTTACTATTTGTTCTGGTGTTAATCTAATTCCTTCGTACAAAACATCCATTCCACAATCACTCGCACTTACAGCAATTTGTTCAGCTCCACTAGAATGTCCATCAAGGCCAGGTTTGCCTACAAGAAATTTAATTCTTCTTCCCATCTTATCTGACAATGACTCAACTCTTTTACGTATTGGGCTGTAATCGTCATTATTGGATGGTTGAATATTAGTTATACCAGTCGGTGCTTTGAACTCACCAAAAACATCCCGAAGTATTTGAGACCATTCACCTGTTGTTACACCTGCTTTTGCAGCTGTAATAGAAGCTTCCATTATGTTTTCTCCAGATTTTGCTGCTTCGCTTAATTGATTTAAGGCGCTATCAACCTGTTTTTGATCTCTGTTTTGTCTCCAATCAATAACTGCTTTTACTTGTTCATTTTCAATCTTTGGATCAATTGTCTCTATGCCTCCATCATTTGATACAAGAGGTGACTCTTCAGTCTCAACAAACTCATTAACTCCAACAACGATTTGCTCTTTATCATTAATTCTTTTTAGCCTTTCTTTTTGAGAATTGACCAATTCCTGTTTTAAGTAACCACTTTCAACTGCGGCTACTGCACCACCAATTGATTGAATGTGATTAAATTCTTTCATCGCAGTCTCTTTAAGATTTTTAACTTTTTCATCAATTACTTCAGAACCATTGAATATATCGTCAAAATGTAGAAGATCTGTTTCATACGCAACAATTTGTTGTAATCTTAAGGACCATTGTTGATCCCATGGTCTTGGCAATCCCATTGCTTCATTCCAAGCTGGTAACTGAACTGCTCTTGCTCTTGCATCCTTTGAGAGAACGACGCCTAGCATTTCAATTAATATTCTATATACGTTGTTCTCAGGTTGTTGCTCAGTTAATCCAAGACTGTTTACTTGCATACCATATCTAAATCTTCTGTTTTTAGGATCCTTAACACCATATCTCTCTTTTGTAATTTCATTCCACAAAGTTACAAATGCTCTCATTTTACACATCTCAGTAATAAATTTGATTCCAGAATTAACGAAGAAGCTTATGCGACCTACTACATTTTCAAATTGTTCCTCTGATAACACATTTGAGGTTTTAACTTTATCTAGATACGCAACTGCAATTGAAAGACCAAAAGCTAATTCCTGCTCAGGAGTTGCGCCTACTTCAACTAAATGGTAAGGACATACATTGATAGGATTCCAATTTGGCATTTCTTTAAAAGTAAAAGTAATCACGTCAGATATTATTTTTAAACTTGGGTCAGGTGGAAGAATATATGTTCCTCTTGAGAGATATTCTTTTAAAACATCGTTTTGAGTTGTTCCCCGTAATTTATTTCTGTCTATGCCCTGTTCATCTGCAACGGCTACATATAAACTTAGCAACCATGCAGCTGTAGCATTAATGGTCATTGATGTGTTCATTTTATCTAATGGAATTTGATTAAAGAGCGATCTCATATCGCCAATATGACAGATTGGAACACCAACTTTGCCAACCTCCCCTTTAGCGAGAATGTGATCACTGTCATACCCAGTTTGAGTAGGTAAATCGAACGCTACTGAGATACCTGTTTGACCTTTTGATAGGTTCTTAAGATAGAGTTCATTTGACTTTTTGGCAGACGAATGTCCTGCGTAAGTTCTTATGAGCCAAGGTTTATCCATTGTTTTTCAACGTTTTTTTTTGGTTTTATTAAATCCTTTTGTTTAAAATGTATATACTAATCTAGCTAAAATGGCTATAAACCTAGAAAAAAGAAACATTAGTTTTATATAAATTACACTACAGGAGCAGATTTATGACCACTGAAGAAAAAGACATTTATGCAATAGGTGAAGTTCCACCTCTTGGTTTTGTCCCTAAGAAAATGCACGCATGGGTAATCAGAAGAGATCGTCATGGAAACCCAATGCAATCATTTAAAGAAGAAGAATTTGATGTTCCTGAAGTTGGATCCAATGACGTTTTGATATTTGTAATGGCCGCGGGTGTAAACTACAACGGTGTATGGGCTGGTCTTGGAAAACCTGTATCTACGCTTGATATGACTAAAAAAGACTATCACATCGCAGGTTCTGATTGTTCTGGAATTGTTTGGAAAGTTGGTTCTGGCGTAAAAAAATGGAAAGTGGGCGATGAGGTAATCATTCATGGTATGCAGTGGGATCATGAAGATGCAGAGGTTAATGGCGGTGAACCAATGATATCAAAAACAAATAAGGTCTTTGGTTACGAAACAGCTGATGGAACCTTTGCTCAATTCACAGCTGTTCAAGCGCACCAAGTTTTACGCAAGCCACCAAATTTATCTTGGGAAGAAAGTGGTTGCTATATGTTAACCCTCGCAACTGCATATAGAATGCTATTTGGCCACGCTCCCAATGAATTAAAGCCGGGTGAGTTTGTTTTAATATGGGGCGCATCAGGAGGCCTTGGAAGCATGGCAGTGCAACTTGCAAGAATTGTTGGCGCTAAACCAATTGGTATTGTTTCTGATAACTCTAAAATTGATTATGTAAAAGATCTAGGAGCTGTAGGCGTTCTAAACAGAAAAGATTTTGATTGTTGGGGTGAACATCCTGACATTGATGACGCTGAAACATATGCAAACTATATGAAAGAAGTTAGAAAATTTGGAAAGGCCTTATGGGAATTTACAGGTAAGGGTAATAATGTTGACATGGTATTTGAGCATCCGGGCGAAACTACCGTTCCTGTTTCATGTTTTGTAGTAAAACCAGGAGGAATGGTTGTTATTTGTGCTGGTACTACAGGATATAATCTCACATTAGATGCTAGATACCTTTGGATGCAAAGTAAAAGACTTCAGGGTTCACACTTTGGAAATTCAAAGCAAGCGAATGCAGCAAATGAACTTGTTATTGACGGCACATTAGATCCTTGTATGTCAGAGCTTTTTGCATGGAACAATATTCCTGATGCTCATGAAAAGATGCTCAACAATGAACATAAAGGTGGAAATATGGCTGTCCTTGTTGGCGCTGCAAAAGAAGGACAAAAATCTCTAAACTAGAAAGTTAAACATGCACGAACTAATTTCTAAATGTCAAAAATCCCTTATTACTGTCGATAAGTATTACGATGCTGCCCTGCAACATGTAAGAGGTGAGTTAATTGTTAATGGAAAATTATCTCGTGATAATCTAGATAGGGAACAACATGCTGCACATGGCTTATCTTGGGTTGCTGCATATAGAGCTACTTTGAAAGAAATGGTTAATTGGGCCTCAAACCTAGACTCGACCGGGACGTTTAATGAAACAGAGCAATTAATTTTGCAAATTACTTTTTCGGAATACTGTGCGCAAATTAAATCTGGGATACCAATGTCACAACTTGAGTATGTTCGTCCTCAAGATTTAGGATTAAAAAATGGTCTCTTTCAAGAAACAGGGACTGAAGAATTTAATGATCTGATTTTGAATGGCAATAGTACTGCAGATCGCATGAAACTTGCTCAATTACTAAAAGATGGATTTTCAAGTAAAAACTTTGGTAATAGTGGCCTAGATGAAACTGCATCAATAATTCAAGAACAATTTAGAAAATTTGTTGAAGATGATGTGACGCCAAACGCTCATGAATGGCATCTTAAAGATAACCTTATTCCGATGTCTGTAATTGAAAAAATGTCTGAACTTGGTGTATTTGGTCTGACGATACCTGAAGAATACGGTGGACTTGGAATGACAAGATTTGTTGACTGTGTCGTAACTGAGGAACTTGCAAGGGGTTATATTGGCATTGGCTCACTTGGTACACGCGGCGATATAGCTGCCGAATTATTGATTACAGGTGGCACCGAAGAACAGAAAAATAAATATTTACCGAAAATTGCATCTGGTGAAATGCTTCCATGTGCTGTTTTAACCGAACCTCATTCAGGATCTGATATGGGCTCATTCAAAACAAGGGCAGTTGCAAATGGAGAGCACTATACAATCACAGGAAACAAGACATGGGTTACACATGGAGCTCGAAGTGACGTGATGATGTTATTAGCACGCACAAACCCTGATGAAAAAGGCTACAAAGGTTTATCAATGTTCCTTGCTGAAAAACAGAGAGGTGATGACGATAATATGTTTCCTGATGAGGGAATTAGTGGTGGCGAAATCGAAGTTTTAGGCTACAGAGGCATGAAAGAGTACGAAATGGCTTTTGACGGTTTTAAAGTTAAAAAAGAAAATTTACTTGGTGAAAAAGAAGGAAATGGCTTCAAACAAATGATGGAAACTTTTGAAGCAGCTCGTATACAAACTGCAGCTAGAGCACTGGGTGTAGCACAATCAGCTTTTGAAACTGCAATGCAATATGCAATAGATAGGCTAGATACAAATGGCGGTTCGCTGTATGACAAACCTAGAAATGCGTCGAAAATTGTTTCTATGGCTACTGAGATTATGGCTGCAAGACAATTAACTTATTATGCTGCAAGAGAAAAAGATAAAGGACACAGATGTGATTTAGAAGCAGGAATGGCAAAAATGTTGGCTGCTAGAGTTGCTTGGGCATGCGCAGATAACGGAGTCCAAATTCATGGAGGTAATGGGTTCGCGCTTGAGTATCCAATAAGTAGAATTTTATGTGACTCCAGAATTTTAAATATATTTGAAGGAACTGCAGAGATACAGGCCGACATTGTGACACGTCGACTTGTTTCTACAAACCCTGCTTAATTTTATATGCCAGGTTTTTTATATTACTTATTAATTCCTATATCACTTCTTGCTGTTTTAGCGGTTTTAGGAACAGGTATTTACGCTATGTTTAAAGGTGGAGATTTTAATAAAAAGTACTCAAATAAACTTATGAGACTTAGAATTACTCTGCAGTTTATTGCGATTGTAATAATTATGAGTGCTCTTTACTTTTCAACTAGTTCTTAATGGTAAAACTCAATAAAATTTATACAAGGGCCGGTGATAAAGGCAAGACAGGGCTAGTATCTGGCAAACGTGTATTTAAGGATAATATAAGAATAAAAGCATACGGGACTGTCGATGAACTGAATTCTATACTTGGAATTTTAAACACGAGTGCCAAATCATCTATGAAAAAAATAATTTCAGAAATACAGAATGACTTATTTGATTTAGGTGCTGATCTCGCAACTCCAGTTGAAAAAAAACCAAAATATAAACCGCTACGCGTTACAAGCAAGCAGGTTACAAGAATTGAAAAAACAATTGACAAATATAACGCAAAGTTAGCACCCCTTAATTCTTTTGTGCTACCGGGAGGGTCTCAGTCTGCGGCATTTTTACACAATGCAAGAACTGTAACGCGCCGAGCCGAAACTCAGATTGTCGCACTTGCAAAAAAAGAAGAGGTCAACGAAGAAGCAATTAAATATATCAATCGGTTATCTGATTTATTTTTTGTTTTATCAAGAGTTGAAAACAACAATGGCAAAAAAGATATTTTGTGGAAACCTGGTAAGAATGTATAATTTATGTTTACTCAACTAAAAAAGATATTATAACACATAAATCATGAAAATTTTAGTCCCTGTCAAAAGAGTTATTGATCCGTACGTTAACATCAGAGTTAAATCTGATCAAACTGGTGTTGAAACTGAAAATGTAAAAATGTCTATGAACCCCTTTTGTGAAATTGCAGTTGAAGAGGCAATTAGATTAAAAGAAGCTGGTAAAGCTGAAGAGATCATCGCCGTTTCAATCGGTAATCAATCTTGTCAAGAAACTATTCGAACGGCGCTTGCAATGGGAGCTGACCGAGGTATACATGTGCTCACAGAAGAAAAAGTTGAGCCTATTTCAATTGCAAAAATTCTAGCAAAAATTTGTGAAAGCGAGTCACCTGGACTAGTGATATCCGGAAAGCAAGCGATTGACGGAGATAACAATCAAACTGGTCAGATGCTTGCTGCGCTAACCGATATGCCTCAAGGAACTTTTGCTTCAAAAGTTGAAATCGACGGCGACAAGGTTAAAGTCACCAGAGAAATAGATGGAGGTTTACAAACTGTAAATCTGAATATGCCCGCTATTATTACCACCGATTTAAGATTGAATGAACCTAGGTATGCTTCACTGCCCAATATAATGAAAGCAAAAAAGAAGCCAATTGATCAAAAATCTCCTGACGACTATGGAGTTGATGTTACACCTAGAGTAAGTATTTTAAAAGTTATTGAGCCTCCAAAGCGTCAGGCTGGAATCAAAGTCGAGAATGTTGGAGATCTTGTAGAAAAATTAAAAAATGAGGCAGGAGTTATATGACATCACTTTTTTATATCGAGCATGCAAACGGAAAGGTCAGCGATCAAAGTTTAAAAGCTATAACAGCAGCGTCTCAAATCGAAGGCGATGTTCACGGACTTATTGTAGGCTCAAATATTGATGAAGCTGTTGCGGAGGCTTCAAAAATTAATGGATTGAGTAAATTACTACACTTGGATGATGCAGCATTTGACAATGTTTTGGCTGAAAAACTTACTCAAGTTATTTTTAATATTGCCGGAGATTATGACTACTTTTTGGCTGCAGCAACAACAACTGGTAAAAATGTGATGCCTAGACTTGCTGCAAAACTTGATGTCTCTCAAATATCGGAGATCGTTGCTGTTGAAAGTGCAGATACATTTATTAGAACAATTTATGCTGGTAACGCTATTGCAACTGTACAAACATCTGACGCAAAGAAAGTTCTCACGGTTAGACCTACTGCTTTCAAAGCTGCAACAACTGACTCTGCTGAATGCGAGGTTGCAAAGATAAATGCTGAGAATATTCCGTCAATTTCAGAATTTGTGGGCGAAGAGCTAACAAAATCTGATAGGCCAGAACTTACTTCTGCAAAGACAATTATTTCAGGCGGACGTGGAATGCAAAATGGAGAAAACTTTGAACTTTTGGATAAAGTAGCCGAAAAACTTGGAGCTGCTGTTGGAGCATCTCGAGCTGCCGTTGATGCAGGCTTTGTTCCAAATGATTATCAAGTTGGACAAACTGGTAAAGTTGTAGCGCCCGAACTGTACATAGCGGTTGGAATATCTGGAGCGATCCAGCACTTGGCTGGTATGAAAGACTCAAAAATTATAGTTGCCATAAATAAAGATGAAGAAGCACCTATATTTGATGTGGCAGACTATGGTTTGGTAGCAGACTTGTTTCAAGTTCTTCCTGAATTAGAACAAGCCTTATAATTATTTATAAATTACTATCAATATAATCTTCAAAGTAGTTACTATCCCATTCAGTTGGACCAATAAACTTTGCTATTTGATTTCCCTCTTGATCAATAAAAAATGAAAATGGCAGCCCTGCTGCTCTTACTTCTCGTGGTATATTATTTTTATCGTCGAAGAATAAATCTATATTTTGGATTTCGTATTCATTAAAAAAATTTACTGACTTTTTCTTTGGCCCACGATCAACGCTTATTGCAAGTATCTGAAAATCTTGTTTATTATATTTTTGTTGCAATCTATCAAGTGATGGCATTTCTTCTTTGCAAGGTTCACACCATGTTGCCCAGAGATTAATTAAAAGCAACTTGCCATTAAAATCATTTAAAGTGACATCATTGCTATTGATATCTTCGAATTTACTCAAAAAACCTCGTTTTTTTTCTATTATCAACTCATTCGAGTGTGAATATGAAGTATATAAACTGTTGCAAAAGATAAGGATTGTGGCATATACCATCAAAATTATAAATCTACTGCATAAAGAAATCATCATTATTTGAGAAATAAATAGTTTTAGTAAAATGTCCATTAAAAAAAATAAGTTAAGAGATAGATTTAATAAAAAATCGAGTGAGTCTTTTATAAATATCAATTCGTCTTTGGAAAATGACAAATTTTTATTTGAAGAAGATATTGAAGCATCGATTGCACACGCCACAATGCTCTCGTCTCAAAAAATAATTTCTCATAAAGACACAAAAAAAATTATTTCCGGATTAAAAAAAATAAGGACTGAAATTAAAAATAATAAATTTATATTTGATGATAATCTTGAAGATATCCACATGAATATTGAAAGTAGACTAGAAGAGCTTATTGGTGATGCCGCTGAAAGGTTACATACTGGTAGATCTAGAAATGATCAAGTTGTAACAGATTTAAAATTGTGGATGAAAAAAGATAATATACTGATTTCAAAAAAATTAAAAAAACTGAAATCTGCGTTACTACAGGTTGCAAGTAAAAATATTTTGATTACATTTCCAGGCCTTACTCACCTGCAAACTGCCCAGCCAATATCAGTTGGACATTTTTTTATGGCTTACTTTGAAATGTTTAACAGGGATACAAATCGATTCAGTGACTCTTTTAGAAGAATGAACGAAAATCCGCTTGGTGCAGGAGCCTTAGCGGGAACTAATTTTCCAATTAATAGAAATAAAACAACAAAAATGCTTGGCTTTAAAAAACCTACAAAAAATTCATTGGATACAGTTTCTGATCGAGATTTTGTGGTAGATTTTTTATCTAGTTCATCCTTAATGGCTGTTCACTTATCAAGGTTAGCTGAGGAAATTACTCTTTATAATTCCGATTTAGTGGGTTTCTTTAAAATCGGAGACCAATTAATGTCGAGTTCTTCAATTATGCCTCAGAAGAAAAATCCTGATGGCGCTGAATTAATTAGAGCAAAATCTTCGACAATTTCAGGAAATCTATCATCTATGCTTAACTTGCTTAAATCTCTTCCACTAACTTACAGCAAAGACCTTCAGGAAGATAAAGCACTTGTAACCTCAACAAGTAAAAACATTCATCTTTGTCTCGATTGTATGATCGAAATAATCTCTACAATTAAAATTGAAAAATTAAAAATCGAGAAAATGCTTAAATCTTCTTTTGCCAATGCAACCGATTTAGCAGATTGGCTAGTTATAAATCTTGGGTATTCTTTTAGAAGTGCACACAATTTAACCGCTAAAATTGTCAACTTTGCAGAAAAAAAGAAAATAAGTTTAAATAAGATATCGATGAAGGATTATAAAAAATTTGATAAAAATATAGACAAGTCTTTGTATGGATTTTTAGATTTGAAAAATAGTATTAACAATAAAAAAAGCTATGGCGGAACAGCAATGTCTGAGATAAGAAAAATGATTAGTCAAGCTAGGAAAGAATTAAGTAATGAAAAATATTAGTATTTTGATTATTTTCTTATGTATTCTTGGTTGTGGGAAAAAAGGCTCTCTTGAATTTCCCCCAACAGAATCAAAAAGCAATTATAAAATAGAGATCTATAAGGCTTAAAAATGTCCTTTCTAAAATATGAAAATGATATCCTTAAATTTGAGGATATCTCAATAAGAGAAATTGCTGAAGGTAGAGCTACACCATTCTACTGTTATAGCAAGCAAACTCTCATGAATAATTTTAGAGAGTTTTCAGATTCACTTACTTCACTTGATGCAACAGTGTGTTTTTCTCTCAAATCAAATTCAAATCTAACAATACTAAAAACTCTAACCGAACTCGAAGCGGGAGGAGATGTTGTTTCTGAGTGGGAAATGAGAAAAGCATTACAAGCAGGAATGAAACCAAATAAAATAGTTTTTTCAGGCATTGGCAAAACTGCTAGCGATATTCAATTTGCGATCAGTAATAATTGTTTACAAATCAATGCAGAATCACTCGATGAACTTGATCATATAAATCGAATAGCTTCTGTGTCTGGAAAAATTCAGAAAGTAGGAATTAGAATTAATCCAGATATTCAATCAGACACGCACAAAAAAATTAGCACAGGCAGCCTCGAGGATAAATTTGGAATCAGTATAGAACAAACCTACGAAATTTTTCAGAATCGACAAAATTATCCAAATTTAGAGATTTCATCTATCGCTTTTCATATAGGTAGCAATATTAAAGATCTAACACCATTTAAAAGAACATTTGAAATTATTGGTGAATTGGTTGCTAAAATAAATAGTGAAATAAAAAAAATAAATACCGTTGATGTTGGTGGGGGAATAAGTCCTGAAAAAAGAAATTTTACTTTTGAAGACTATAGAAACTTAATCGTAAAAAATTTTGATACAGAAAATCTTAAATTTATCTTTGAACCAGGTAGGCTTATAGCTGCAAATGCAGGAATATTAGTATCAAAAGTACTTTATACAAAGAATATCACTGGAAAAAAATTTGTCATTATCGACGCAGGTATGAACGATATGATGAGGCCTGCATTATACGATGCTCATCACGAAATAATGCCAGATGTTAGGACAAGTGAATATGATGAAATAAATACAGATATAGTTGGTCCAATATGTGAGAGTTCTGATGTATTTCTTAATATTCAAAAATTTAATAAAGTAAAGAGTGGTCAATATGTCATATTAAAAGATGTTGGGGCATATGGTTCAACGATGAGTTCAAACTATAATGCTCGACCACTTATTGAAGAGCTCATGGTAGATGGATCTCAAATAAGAATAATTAGAAAAACTCAGTCATATGAAGACTTTATTAAAAATGAAATTTAATAAGAGAAGAAGCTTCTTATTTGTTCTAATATATAATCAATATAACTGTTAATTGACCTGCTCAATTCGAATGCATTTACATTTGAGTTTTGTATAACCGCATCGATTGATATAAAAATTACTGGGGTCAATAAAAGTAGAAATGGGAGTGGAATACTTGTTTTGTTTTTTTCATAAACAACTGGTAAATTCTGATCCTTTGAATGATCCCGTTCTGCGTAAGTATTAACAATTTCCTCAATTTGTAACTTTTTATCATTTTCATAATTCTTATTTTCATGAAACCAAGAATGGTTGCATCTTGTACATTTAACCTGTCTGCCAAAGCCGATATCCTCTAAATTTACTAGATACTTTGCCGAACATGATGGACAGGATATTATCATAGTCTTACTTAATTTTATTAATTGTAATTATTAGCAGTAAAATAGTGTAACTTATTTAAAATGATTAATGAATTAAAATCACATTACATTCATTTTTCTCTACTTTTATTTGTAATTATCATACTCTTACAATTTAATTTCTTTCTCTTCAACATTCAAAGCTATAAAAATACAGATCTCAATAAAAAAGAAATCGAAGGAATAGTCGTACTAACTGGTGATAAATTTAGAATATTAGAGGGACTTAAAATACTTAATAGTGAGATTGGGTACAAACTTTTAATATCAGGAGTTAATAAAGAAATTTCTATTGAGGAAATAAAAAAAGAATTTCCAAAATTCAATCAGCTGTTTAATTGTTGTGTTGAACTTGAGAGCATTTCAACAAATACCTTTGAAAATGTTAGAGAAATTTTTTTTTGGAAAAAGAATAATAATATTAAAAATATTCTATTAATAACATCTGATTACCATCTACCAAGAGTTGAACTCGAGGTAAATCGACTTTTATTAGATAAAGAAACTTTCTATTATGGTGTAAAATATGACAATCAAAAAATAAATATTCGTATAAAGAAATTAATTGTAGAGTATATAAAATATTTAAGGACAAAAATAAGTTTGAGTATAGGACTTTAAATTATGATTTATGTAAGATCTCTTTTAGCAAATTTAGCATTTTATATTGTATTATTAATTTGTATTTTTTTTGCACCTATACTTTTTTTCTTACCTAAAATACATATGCTTGGCATCATACGTTTTCAATCAACACATACAAAATTAAGCCTTAAGCTATTTGCAAATCTAGAAGTTGAGTACCGTGGGTTAGAAAACATTCCAAGCACTCGAAAATATCTCATAGCTGCTAAACATCAATCTCTTGCAGAAGCTATTTTTCTTAATGAAGCGATTGAAACACCATCAATAATTGCAAAAAAACAATTATTATTCATACCAATTGTTGGACTTTGTTTTAAGAAAGCCAATTTCATATATGTTGATAGAAGAAAAGGGGAAACAAATATTCAGGCAATGGTGAATTCTGCAAAAAGAAGTATGGACAATGATCCCCGTCCTTTATTAATTTTTCCTGAAGGTACGAGAACACCAGTTGGTGAACGTCGCCCATATAAGTATGGCGTTACAGCTTTGTACGATGGTCTCAAAATTCCTTGTCTACCAGTTGCAATTAATTGTGGTTACTTTTGGTCAAGGAGACGATTCCTTCGTTATCCTGGTAAAATGGTAATTGAATTTTTAAAACCAATTGAGCCAGGACTAGATAAAACTGAATTTACAGAAAAATTATATAATTCTATTGAAAATCAGTCTGATAAACTGCTTGAAGAGGCCAAGATTAAATATCCAAAATGAAGATATTTTCATTTAATAGAATAATCGTTTTGGTATTGGCTATTTTGGTCTTTTATTCAATTTATTGGATGTTTATTTCTTTTCAGTTGAAATCCCAATTATCAAGTAATCTTGAAAGATACAACATTAAGTATAACGACTTGAGGGTGACAGGGTATCCTTACAGAATATCAGGTTTGATTGTAAATCCTAATCTCAACAGATCAGATAGCCTATCTAATATAGAAATAGGAAATATAAAAATTGATATGAATCCTTTCGATATAAGTAAACTAATGATGAGAACGGATAATATAAATAGTTCTTTTAATGAAGACGACTCTTTAAATTTTTTTTTGAATGATATTCAGCTCAGATTAACGATGGATAAAGGACAAATTAATGAGATTTATTCAATTTCAAATGATATGAGTCTGAACATAGGAGATTACAATATAGAGAATATAAGAAAAATTATTTTTAAAATGAATAAAGTTAATGAGAATGGCTATCGCGTTTTTTTTACAGCCGTTGCATCAAATGTTTTAGACTCATTTAAAAATGAAACAAGAATTTTGCTAGAGGGAAAAATTTCTGATTTAAGTACAAATTTAAATGGCAATATTCAACTAGACGTATCAAATGTTGAAAACAATGATAATTTGTTTAGTACACCTTTGGTAATTAAAAATGGAATTATTTCTGTGCTTTTCATCCCTTTGATCGATTTAAAGGAATTATTTTCTTTTTGATCTACCAAAATCAGCATCAGAAGTGTCTTGACCTGCTTTAATTATTTTCTCACGCACAATTCTTGTTTTTGAAAATAACTTATGCAAACTATCTCCGTCTTCCCACCGTATTGATTTTTGTATAGCACTCAGGTCTTCAGAAAATCTACCAATCATTTCTAATACAGCTTCTCTGTTTGCCAAAATTACATCTCTCCACATAGTAGGATCTGAGGAAGCAATTCTTGTGAAATCTCTAAATCCACTCGCGCTATACTTCACAATATCTGATTTTGTAAAGTTTTCTAAATCAGCTGCTGTATGGACCATATTATAAGCAATTAGATGGGGCAAATGAGAAGTCACTGCCATTACTTTGTCATGTCTAGAAGGAGTCATAATTTCTACTTTGCTTCCCAATTTTTTCCAAAAAGTTTTTACTTTATTTATGTCTCTGGTTTTATTGCCTTTTAAAGGTGTAATTATGCACCATCTTTCTTCGAATAGTTCAGCAAAGCCAGCTTTTGGTCCGCTTTTTTCAGTACCAGCAATAGGATGGGCAGGTACAAAATTTATCTTTTTTTTAATTAAAATCTCGACTTCTGAAATTGAAGACTCTTTCGCAGATCCGACATCTGTTACAATGGCATCTTTAGTAAGATGTGGTGATATCTTTTTAAAAATACTTTTATAACTGCTTAAGTGAGTACAAATAATAATCAAATCTGAATTCTTTACACAGTCGGATATATTATTTTTTATTTCACTTGTTAATTTAAGTTTTTTAGCGATTGTTCTTGTTTTTAAAGACCTGGAGTAACCAGAGGTAATTTCTGCTAGTTTTTTCTTTTTTATAGCCAAGGCAATAGAAGAACCTATTAAACCCAAACCAATTATACTAATTTTTTTAAATGGTCTCTTTTTACTTGGCATTATAAAACTCTTTCATAGCTTTAAGGACTTTTCTATTTTCTGTAGATTTACCAATAGATAACCTAATGCAATCTGGAAGATTATACTTATCCATTAACCTTACAATAATTGATTTTGACAATAAATACTGATTTAGTTTTTTTACAGATTTGCCTACATTAATGAGTAGAAAATTTGCTCTGCTATCATAAACAAGTACTGGCAATCTACTTAGTTCACTATTCATTTTTTTTAGCCAAAATTTGTTATGGTTTATTGCATTTTTTTCATATTTTTTATCTTTTAATGCCTCAACGCCAGCAAGTTGGGCAATTTGGTTTACATTAAATGGCCCTCTCACTTTATTCATTAATTTTATTATATCTGTATGAGCGTAGCACCAACCCAATCTTAAGGAAGCCAAACCATAAATTTTTGAGAAAGTTCTAGTGACAATGATATTTTTATATTTTTTGGCAAAGTTAATGCCATTAGAGTAATCTTTATCAGTTACATATTCTGCATAGGCAGAATCAATAATTATAAATATCTTCTTAGGGACACGTGAGATAAGCAATCTTAATTCTTCTTTGGATAGGTAAAATCCTGTTGGATTATTGGGCTGCGCAATAAATATAATTTTAGTTTTTTTTGTGATTTTATTTAAAATGCTTTTTACATCAAAACGTAAATTTTTTGTTGATGAACGTTTAACAACGCCCCCACTGATTTTAGAGTAAATTTCAAACATTAAAAAACTGTGTTTAGGAATAATAACTTCGTCTCCTTTATTTAGAAAAAGTTGACAAGCCAGGCCTAGTATCTCGTCTGATCCATTTCCAACGAAGAGGTTGTTGATATTTAATTTGGTTTTTTTTGATAAGGCATTTTTTAATTCTAGACTATTTCCGTCAGGATATTTTTGAGTTTTTGACTTAGCCGTTGATATCGCCTTTTGTACTCGCAAGCTCGGACCAAATGGTGACTCATTAGAGGACACCTTAATAACTTGCTTTTTGCCAGGGATTGATGAAATGCCTCCTTCGTAAAGCTTTATATTTTTAAGTTTTTTCATATTTCAATTGGCTATAAATAGGTGAATATCGCTAAATTTGAAAGAAAATCTTTGAAATAAATAAATCTTCTAATTTGACAATATCCTATTGAATATATAATACATGAATTGCGCCGATTTGAGCACAGCTTGCGGGCGCAATAAAAATGCAGCTAAAGAGGTAGTTGAAACCGCCAAACTTAGTTGTTGGGCGGTTTTTTTTTGGAAAAAATTATGAGTGAAAATAAAATTGTTACTTTAGCAGAAGATGAACCATTAAATTTGGATGGAGGTGGAAGTTTATCTAAATTTAAAACTGCATATACAACATATGGCAAACTTAACGATAAAAAAAATAATTCAATCTTGGTTTGTCATGCCTTGACTGGCGATCAATATGTGGCAAGTGATCATCCCATTACAAAAAAAAATGGCTGGTGGTCGATGGTTGTAGGGCCGGATAAACCAATTGATACGAACAAGTTCTTCGTCATTTGCCCTAATGTTATTGGTGGGTGCATGGGATCAACGGGTCCAAAAGAAATAAATCCTGAAAACGGTAAAGAATTCGCGACTGATTTTCCTGTAATTACAATTGCAGATATGGTCAGAGCTCAAAAATTATTAATTGATTATTTGGGAATTGAAAAAATATTCTGTGTTACTGGCGGATCGATGGGGGGCATGTTGGTACTCGAATGGCTTTCAAAGTTTCCTGAAATGGTACATTCAGCAGTTCCTATTGCAACTGCAACAAACCATTCGGCTCAAAACATTGCATTAAATGAGCTTGCAAGGCAGTCCATAATGGCTGATCCAAACTGGCAATCAGGAAATTACTATCATTCTGATAAAAAACCCATGAAAGGGCTTTCAGTAGCCAGAATGGCAGCACATATTTCATATCTATCTAAAGAAGCTCTACAAAGTAAGTTTGGAAGAAATCTCCAAGATAAAAATAGCTTGGATTATTCTTTTGATGCCGATTTTCAAATTGAAAGTTACTTAAGACATCAAGGATTTACTTTTGTTGATCGCTTTGATGCAAACAGCTATCTGTATATCACTCGAGCAATGGATTATTTTGATGTTTCCTCAGCAAATAATGGCTCCTTAATAGAGGCCTTTAAAAATACGCAATCTAAAATTCTTTGTGTGTCATTTACCAGTGATTGGCTATACCCAACATCTGAAAACAAAAAAATTGTAAAAGTTTTCAATTCTCTTGGGCTTAATGTCAGTTTTATTGAAATTGAAACTGAAAACGGTCATGACTCATTCCTATTGGATGAACCAAAGTTTTTTGAGGCGATAAAAGGATTCATTAATTCAACATTTGAAAATTTATGAGCTTAATAAACGAGAACAAAGATTTTGGTGTAATTGCTGAGCTAATTCCTAACAATGCTTCTGTTATTGATGTTGGGTGCAATGATGGGTCTTTGTTGGAGTATTTGAGAGAGTATAAAAATATTGATGGTCGCGGGATGGAAATTGATCAAAAAAAGGTTCAGCTTTGTTTAGCCAAAGGCATTTCAGTAATTGAAGGAGATGCAGATACTGATTTGTATGATTATCCAGATAAGTTATTTGATTATTCAATACTTACTTACACTTTACAAGCTACAAAAAGTCCTAAAACAGTAATGCAGCAATTGGTTAGAATTTCTAAAAAAGCAATTATATCCTTTCCGAATTTTGGCCACTGGAAGATTGGGGCTAGTTTATTGTTGAATAGAAAAATGCCAGTAAGCAAGAAACTAAGTTATTCATGGCATGAAACTCCAAATCTACATTTTTGTACAATTAATGATTTTATTGATTTATGTGAGGAGTTAGAAATCAAAATTGAAAAGAAAGGTGATCTTTCTAATAAAAAACTTTCCAATTTTAGTGGAAAAAATTTTCTTGATAGTTACTTTAATGAAGTCGGACTTTTTTTAGTTTCAAAGGATTAAATATGAATGAAATACTTATTGTTAAATGCTTAAGCGATAATTATGCTTATATATACTCAAATAAAAATGGGGATGCATTTGTTGTTGATCCTTCTGAAGCAGGTCCTGTAATTGATGTTCTAAATAAACACAAACTTAATTTAAAATTCATACTTAATACTCATCATCATTTTGATCATGTAGGAGGAAATTTTGAACTCAAAGAAAAGTATGGATGCAAAATAGTTGGCAGCAAAAAAGATTTTGAGAGAATACCAGGAATTGATATACAAGTTTCAGAGGGTGATATTTGGAATTTTGATGAACACAATGCT
>CACIRX010000013.1 GCA_902589175.1 uncultured Pelagibacteraceae bacterium
ATGTGAAAAAGAATATATTCTTGGTATTAAAGCTAGGGACTATATTAATAAATTAATCTCCAATAGCTATAAGATCGAATTTATATCTGACTATAAAAGAGATTATTTTGGCAGAATTCTAACATATATGTTTATAGATGGAGAAAATGTTTCTAAAATAATCGTCTCAAATGAACTTGGTGTGATATATGACAAAAACAATAAACCAAATTGGTGTGAATAAAAAAAATAAACTCAGCATGAAACAAGATATTAGCAAGCTTGGATACTTACTATACCAGATCAAAGAGCCGATTGTTTGTGTAAAATGCTCAAATGAATATTCATCAGGCGTAACAGATGCAAAATCTTTACAAAAATACTCGAGCCTTGATGTTGGTTTCACAAGTATTGGTTTACAAATATGGTGTAGACGTCATGAAGTTAATGTTTGTCACATTGATTTTGGAGATAAAAAGCCAAAAATTGACTTTAGATGTCTCGAAAAAAAATAATGTAAAAATTTCTATTGATTTTTTCTTTTTAATGATAATATTAGACTCAAGAACGGGGCAAACCCCCTGAGTCTTAAATTATATTTAAGGGAGAAAATATGAATAGAGAATCTAGGCATTTTGCCATTTATCAAGAAATTTCTAACACTAAAAAATCGGGGTGTGATTATTATTCCGTTATAGCAAGCGAGTCTTTTTTTTCTTACCGTGGCATGACTCACTCAAACTTAAAAGTGAGTTTTAAAATTTTAAAAAAAATATTAATAAATCGTGAGGTAAATAATGACTGAGATAACAAAGCTGACAGCTCATGAAAAGAAAGAATTGGAAAGACTAAAAAAAGACATTCAAAAAAGCTTAGAAAAATCATTATGGGAAGAGATGGCTAAAGCAGCTAAAGAAAAGTTAGATATAGATAATTTAAAGTCAATGGTGCGAAGGAGAAATGAAATCCGTAGAGAAATGCTCTTGGATAAGTATTTAGTCACACTAAGACCTTGGGCAAATAGATTTAAAAATAAAAGACCAAAAGGATTAGGTTGGTTGGATGACGCATGATTGAAGCAATTATTCTTAAACTATGTTTCACAATGGATGAATTTCAACAATTAAAAAATCACCATTATTCAAATTATGCGGTCTATGCAACTATCGATGATAATGAAGATCTGAGAGAAGAGGAAAGTTGCTGGTTTGTAAGAATTGAGAAATGGTAATAAAATAGGGCATTTATGAAAAATTTTGTAATTTATGATCTTGAAACATCTGGAATAGACTCTGCTTTCTCATCGATACTTCAGGCCGCAGCTATCTGTGTTGATGAAAATTTCAATGAAATAGATAGATTTAATTTAAGGGGAAAAATGAAAAAAGAGTACCCCATACCTCATCCAAAAGCGTTATTAGTAAATGATGTTAGTATCGATCAATTGAAAAACCATGAAAATTCAAATTTCACCTTAATAAGTGAAATTCAAAATAAATTTCTTTCTTGGGGAGAGTGTTTATTTATAGGATACAATTCTATTGGTTTTGATGAACATCATTTACGTCAAAGCTTTTATCAATCTGCATTACCGCCTTATCTAACCAATACTAATGGTAATAAAAGAGGAGATGCATTAAAACTTTTACATACTGCTGCTGCATCACATCCAAATGCTTTTGTTAGACCTATCAGTGATGATACTGGTAGACCAACATTTCAACTATCGGAGTTTGCAAGAGTAAATAATATCTCACAGGAAAAAGCGCACGATGCTTTGTATGACGTAGAGGCAACATTAGAAGTATGCAAGCTTATAAAAGAACGATGCCCCGATGTTTGGAATGCTTCATTACAGACTGCATCAAAGACAGATGTCTATAATAAAATGGACAAAGATAAAGTGTTTTGCGCAAGTCGCTTTTTTCGTGGCAAAGAATATACCCATGGAATTACATTTTTAACTAAAAACCCAACTTATGAAAATCATATTTATTGTTTTGATTTGAAATTTGATCCAGAAATGGTCTTTGATATGGATCGAGTAGAATTAAAAAAGTTATTTAAAGGAAAAGGAAAATGTTTTCACATTGTTAAAGCTAACGAACAACCGATTCTTTTAGATGAAAAATATCTTTATCAGACTGATGAATATAAAGATCAAGATCCCGAAATAATTACTAAAAGGATGAAAATGATTAGGTCAAATAAATCATTTATTGAGAAATTTCAAAACCTATTAATAGACATGCAAGATGACAGAGACCTCAGTCAGGATCAGAGTGAAAAATTAGTAGAAAAGCAAATATATGACGGGTTTCCAAATGCAAAAGATAATTATCTAATGCAAGATTTTCATGCTGCTTTGCCTGAAAAGAAATATGAAATAACTGAAAAAATAAGTGATACAAGATGTAAAGAGTTTGCAAGAAGAGTTATGTACAATCAATTTCCTGATTTTTTGCCTAAAAATGAACTAAAAAAAAGAGATATGGTCGTTGCTGAGAACCATCTTACCTTAGACAACAAGCCGTGGTGCACAATACCTCAAGCTCAGAGTGCTATAGACGATCTAAGAGAAAACGAGGAGGGTGTAGATTTCAAAAGGTTGGATGAAATAGATGAATATATTCAAAGTCTTGCAGGAAAATTCGAGTCAATAGTAAAAGGATAGAATATGGAAAATTATTTGATTATTTTATTTTTAATTTTAATTTCTGCAGTAGTTGGTTTTTTATTTGGATATAGAAATAAATCAAAAAACTCTGAAACAGGACTGGACGAAATATATCAAAAAATTGAGGAAGAGAGTCGTAAATGGGATGAACGGTATCAGCCTGTAAAAGAACTATCTACTGCACTAAAGGGCGGAACACGCCGAGGAAAACTTGGAGAAATTGCTCTTGAGGTACTTCTCGAAAATGCGCAATTACCAAAAGATATAGTATTTGAAAGAAATAAAAGAATTGGAGACGATAATAACAAAATAAAAGAGCCTGATTTCATAATTAATTTACCAGATGAAAGAAAAATTGTTATTGACTGTAAATTCTCATTTGATGATTGGGATAGATATAATCGTTCTATAGAAGATGGAGACTCTAAAAGCCAAACTGAGTCCTATCATAAAGAATATATCAGATCGATTAAGAAAATGATTGATGATACAAATGAAAGAGAGTATCACAAGCTCCCTAAAATAAAGACTATCGATTCTACAATTGTATATTTTCCATTAGCAAATTCATTCGAGTCTTTTGAAGATCGCTTTCAGGAAATCTTAGATTATGCATATAAAAAAAATGTTTTATTAGCAAATCCAACAATTATTTTGTATATAATTAATATAGTAAAAAGGCTTTGGTCTCAGGAAATCAGAGTAAAAAATAATGATTTAGTAAAGATACATGTTGAAAAAATTTACGATCAAATTGCCAGCATAGATCTGACAATAGAAAAGAATATTAAAAATTTAGAAAATATTACTGAGGAAACAAGAAAAATTAGAGCTAAACTTAGAGTAGATAAAAATAGTATAGTTAAATTGGCAAAAAGGATTATTGATCTTGTAATGGGCACGCCAAAAAAGAAGATGGACGATTAAAATAAATCAATTAAATCAATTATTTATATAAAAATAATACATGATTTAGCCTTGACTTTAACTGTTCTCATACATAAATTACAGACAACTTTAGGAGGGAATCACTATGGCAACTATTAATGTAACAGACGCATCTTTTGAAGAAGAAGTTTTGAAATCAGATAAGCCTGTTGTTCTTGATTTTTGGGCACCTTGGTGTGGACCTTGTAAACAAATTGGCCCATCTCTTGAAGAGATATCAGATGAAATGGCTGATAAAATCACCGTTGCTAAAATTAATATTGATGAAAATCCTAATACACCCACACAGTTCGGTGTTAGAGGAATCCCAACTATGTTAGTTTTTAAGAATGGTGAGGCTGCTGCAACGAAAGTAGGAGCTGTATCTAAAACTGCAATCGTTGAGTGGATTGAAGACTCAATCGATTAATTCATTTCTAAAACTTTTCCGGCTAAATATAAAGATCCACATATTAGGATACGTGCATCTTGATAATTATTATTTAAATTAGCTAATGCTTCCTGAATTGAGTCGGCTCTATTTACATTTTCATAATACTTTTTAAGCCCCGCATATAATTCATTTGAATCAATTGCACTCGCTTCATTTGGTATTGTAATAACAGTTAGAGCATCAATTTTATCAAACTTGCTTAAATAACTAATTGGATCTTTTGTATTGATCATTCCTAAAATTATACACAACTTTTTATTTGTAAGCTGATTAATTGTTTCATTTAGATTACTCGCAGCGTCCTCATTATGAGAACCATCTAAATACAATTCATTTGTTGAAGCTATAGTAGATCCTAATTTGCCATCAGATATCTTTTCCATTCTTCCTGGAAAGTAAGTTTTATTGTGAAGATTTTTAGAGATAAAAGACTTGATATCAATATTGGTTAGTTTTAAAGCTGCAGCCAATGCAAGTCCAAGGTTCTTTTTCTGAAATACATTATGTGTACTAAGTGTATCAAATTCAATTTTATTTTGGTTATCTTCATATATTAACTTGTCATTATGTTCCGTTAAGTTCCAGTGAATTCCATGGGCAAATATCGGAGCTTTTTTATACTCCGCCTGATCCATAAGGATTTCTCTAGCTTCTGGGTAAGGCTGATAACCAATAACAGCTGGGATATCACTTTTAATTATTCCAGACTTTTCAAACGCTATCATCTCAATGCTATCTCCTAAAAAATCCTGATGATCCCTAGAAATTGAGGTAATAACTGAAATTGTAGGAGTTATTACATTGCTGCTATCCAGTCTTCCACCTAAACCTACCTCAAGAAGTGTATAATCAGCTGGGCTATTTGAGGCTGCTTCAAAAAAAGCGGAACTAGTTATTTCAAAGAAAGTAATCGGATCGCTATGATTAAAATCTTTCACTTTATTTAAGACGGAATACAGCTCCTCATTTGATATTTCTTTATCCATAAGCTGAAACCTCTCATTAAATCTAATTAGGTGAGGCGAGATATAGGCATTCGTTGATTTACTATTACTTTTTAAGATGTCCTGAATAAATTTCAGTGTAGAAAATTTTCCATTAGTTCCAGCAATATGAACAATATTATTAACTTTTTTTTGTGGGTTATCTAATTTTTCTAATAGGTTACAAACTCTATCAAGTGATAAATCTATTCTTTTTGGATGAAGCTCAAGAAGCTCGTCTAAAAGCTTATCAATTTGTTCATTAGATATTTTCAATTAGGCTACTCTTTTAAGTAATAATGAAATTATTTGAGATAATTTATCTTTAAGTTCTTTTCTATGAACCACTTGATCTATAAACCCATGTTCTAATAGATATTCTGATCTTTGGAACCCATCAGGCAGAGTTTCACCTACAGTATTTGAAATTACCCTAGGACCTGCAAAACAAATTAATGCGTTTGGTTCAGCCAATGTAATTGATCCCAACGATCCAAAAGACGCAGACACACCTCCACTTGTTGGATTTGTATTAACAACGATATAAGGCAACTTTGCATCTTTAACCATTTGACAAGCTATTGTTGTTTTTGGAAGTGATTGGAGAGAATGCTGATTTTCATCCATTCTTGCTCCTCCAGAACAAGTAAATACAATCAATGGAGTATAGTTTGTGACCGAGTGTTCAGCCGCTTTAATCATTGCCTCTGCAGCTGAAGCTCCCACAGAACCACCCATGAAATGAAAATTTTGAGCAGCAATAGTTACATTGATATTATTAATTTGCCCGTAACCAATAAGAAAGCAGTCATCCATGTCTGTTTTTTGACGAGCATCATTAAATCGCTCTTTGTAAGTTTTTAAAGCTTTAAAATTAAGTGGATCAGTAAATCCAGAGGGATATTTTATTTCTTCAAATACACCACCATCAAATAGATTTTTAAATGTGGCAATAAATGAGAATAAAAGAAATTCAATAAATAAACATATGTACTTATTTAAATTTATTTTAATTTGTTTTTTTGAATCCTCGAATTTGTAGTATTTAAAACTCATATAATTTTAAAATAGTTTTTTTGGCAATATTTCTGGGTAAAATTCACAAATATTGATTAATTTGTTAACTCTTTCTTTCTTTATCTCAGTTTTCCTATAATATTTTTTTAAAAATAAAAGCTTAAATGTCTAAGAAACAAATATCAATACGCGAGCAGACAGAAAACCTTATGGAAAGTAGTATGTTTGCAAGTAGATGGTTAATAGCCCCCATTTATGTTATTTTGTGCTTTGCTCTTGCAATCATAACTTTAAAGGTGATACAGCATTTCATAGTTAATTTGCCTGAAATGGCTGATATGAAATTAAAAGAGGTTTTACTTTTTGTTTTGCAAATTGTAGACATGGCATTAATCGGTAATTTAGTTTTGATGATTATCTTTGCTGGTTACGAAAATTTTGTTTCTAAAATTGATATTGCTCGACAAAGTCCTGATAAACCCAGTTGGATGGGTAAAGTTGATTTTAGTGGCTTAAAGTTAAAGCTGGTTGCATCAATTGTTGCTATATCAGGAATAAATTTATTAGAGGCCTTTATGTCAATTGGGTATACAGATGAATATGGAAATTCAATTGTTTCTGATAGAGAAATACAATGGATGATTGTTGTTCATATTGTATTTATTATATCTGGAGTTCTTTTAGCTTTAATGGATTATATTGCGTCAATAACTAAAACTTAATATAAACTTCAATAACTATTTAATAATTTCGTGAGGGTATACTCCTAGTAAATTATTTTTTTCGATCCAGACTTTAATTTCCTTCTCATCATTTGTGATTGTAATCCTACACCAACTTGAGTCACACTTATTAATTTTTGCGTGAACAAAAGGACCTATTTTAGCAAGGATCTTGTTTTTGTTCGGTTTATCATATCCATAACTGAAAGGTTCTTTTGATGTAAGTGCATATCTTTTGCCTGAAAAAAGAATATGAGACATCCAACCAGTTACTCCATCTTTTGGGTCACGCACTTGTCGCCAGCCTTCAATATCCCTAATAATCTCCATTGGATAACCTTTAAGTTGATAACGATAAATAATTGTGGCCTCAGGGAATGGGCCTTTTCTTAAGTTTGCATCACCTTTTAATGAAACCCATCGAGGAACAGGGAGGTCAGATGAAGACGTTGATAATGTTGTAAAAAGTATAAGAAATATTGGTATCAGTATTTTATGCATCAACAAACTCTTTTTCCTCAATAACATTACTTGGATCGACATGTAAAATTATTTCTGCATCTGGAAATTTATTAAGTATGTTTTCCTCTACTTGATCAGCAATATTGTGTGACTCTTCTAAGCTAACATGCTCAGATACCTCAATGTGCATTTGCATAAAAAATTTTCCTTTACTCGATCCACTTTGACGAGTACGAACATCATGAAATCCAAGAACTTTGTTATGGCCTTTTACAATGTCAAAAATTTCAGACTTTAGATCATCATCAATTTCACGATCAATTAATACAGAAATTGATTTTTGAAAAATAGCAATTGTTGTATAGATCATATAAATCGCAATTAAAGCAGCAATTAATGGATCCGCTCTTGAGAAATTAGCAAACATTACAAGCATAATTCCAACAAAGGCTGCAATATTAGTTAATAAATCACTAAGGTAATGAAGCTTTTCCGATTCTACGCTTAATGAAGCAGTGTCTTTCATTATTCTTGTTTGAAACCTCACTAACATAAGGGTGGCAAATATTGAGATTGCGATAACAATAAGTGCTATTTCGGAATTAATAATTGTAATTTCAGGATCAATAAAGTTTTGGTAGGCCATATAAAGTATGAATATCGAAATTAGTAAAATAACAATTCCCTCTATAAAAGCAGACAATGCTTCAGCTTTACCGTAACCAAAACGGTATTCATTAGTATTTTTCTTTAATGATATTCTAACTAAAATAAATGTAGTTAGAGTGATAATGAGGTCAAAAAAACTATCTGCAAGCAATGACAAAATTATAATTGAGCTAGTAGCAAAATAAGCAAATGCTTTGATGATAATTAAGAAAAGAACAACTCCGAGTGTGATCAAAGAAGATTTTTTTATTTTTTCTCCATACTCATTTTGAGAAATATTTACGTAAGTCATTAGGGATAAAGTCTTGATTTGATCCATTGATCATTTGATAATGTAAATACAATTCTATCGTGAAGTCTTGTTTTATAATCGTCTCTACTTTTCCAAACTTCTACTTTTTCAGGATGTATTATAACCCCTCCCCAATGATCGGGCCTGGGTATCTCTTTACCTTCATAATCATCTGCAAATTTTTTAAATTCAGCATCAAGTACTTCTCTGCTTTCAACCGCTTCTGACTGTTTAGAAATACTTGCTGAAATTTGAGCATTACGATCTCTAGATGCAAAATAATTATCTGAAATTGAAGCATCAATCTTTTGTACTTCACCCTGAATACGAATAGAAACCCCTTGCACTCGACTATACCATGTGAGGTGTCCTTTATTATTATGGAAAAGTTCCTTACCTTTTTGAGACTGATAGTTTGTGTAAAAAACAAAGCCTTTGTTTGATACATCTTTTATGAGTATAACACGTGCGTTTGGATTACCTTCCGCATCGACTGAAGAAACAAGCGCGGCATTAGGATCGAGTTCTACTAATTCCTTTTCTTTTTCGTAAAAATCATTCCACGCATCTAACCAGTTGTTGTAATTAGAAATATCATTGCTCATTAGTTTACTTATAGTCAAATTGTAAAAAAATTGAATTGAAATAAGAGCGAATGAGATGCATTATCAAAAATAATGATTGAAGTGTTAAAAAAAATTTGGTTTTTACAACTCAGATTTATCAAAATTTATCTATCAACAGGTGTGTATCCACCTTTAATTAGAAATAGAAAACGTAATAATTGGAGTAAAAAGAAGTGATTATTCTTGCTTTTCTTGGTTCTTGATAACAACTTCAGTAACACGCTGCATTTGACTTTCAATCCTTACAGAATGATCCTTAAAGTCCTGTCGAATTAAATAAACAAGATAAATTAATACACAAACAGCAATGAATGTTAAAAATTCCATGCTGTTATTATAGCTCTAAATGCATATTTAAAAATGATAAAAAAGAATAGGAATTTTGCCTACTTTTCACCTCTAATTTTTAAAATTTGTTCGTATGCGTCATTAATTCTCTGAAAGTTTTCTTTTGCTTTTTGAATAAGGCTTTTATCAGTAATGCCTTTTGCCCGAACGATATCCGGATGATTTTTGCGAGCTAAATTTCTGTAAACTTTTTTTATTTCTGCAGACGTCTGAGACTTAGAAACACCAAGTACCTTGTACGGGTCTTCTTTGACAAATTCAGGTCGAGAATTTCTTAATCTATTGAACGTTGCTTGATCAATTCCAAAAATCTGGCTAACTTTTTTTATATATTTTAGTTCTGGAGCCGATAAATCATGATCAGCATATCCAATTTCAAAGAGGCCTAATATGACTTGCTCTAACATTTGTGGAGTTCGGTAAAAAGTGTCTCTTAACTGCTGAGCGTAAGGTTCAAATCCTGCACTGGTTTGTGCAGCTTCTTTCCATATTACTCCAACCTGTTTCATATTTTCTTGAGGTATTTTAAATATTTTTTTAAATTTTCTGATTTCACGTCAGTGACTCTTCCATCTGCTTTTGCTAACTTTGCACAGAGCACAACAAGCCCTAAAGCATAAACACCTTGATTACTATTAAAGTTAGCCCCAGGATTTCTAAAGTTTGTTTTCTTTCCAAGAAAGTATGCACCTGCAGTAAATGCAAGTGCGCCCAAAGGGCCTGCTATCATATTCCCTAAAGAAGCTGCTATTAAATATTTCCAAATGTTCATAGGTTTAAAAATTGATTAATGATAATCTAAATTTTAATAAAATCTATATGAACAGAAATAATATTAAGTTGGGCGCGCTCTATATGCTGATATCTGTTACAGGTTTCAGCATTATGGATATTGCAGTAAAATGGACAACTGCAGAATATTCAATAGGCATGGTCATTGCGGCACGTATGATAGGGGGCTTGATCCCTCTTTTTCTTGTTGTGCCTAAAGAAAGGTGGGGTAATTTTTTTCATACTACTAAACCCGGCTTGATGTTTATTAGAGCATTCACTGGAACAGCTGCACTTTTTTGTGTTTATGCAAGTCTTCATTATTTACCCCTTGCAACCACTGTAAGTCTCACGTTTGCATCACCAATTTTTAGTACGCTGCTGTCAATATTTATACTCGGTGAACTTGTAAGAGTAAGAAGATGGATTGCAATTGTGATTGGTTTTGCTGGAGTCTTGATCATAATCAATCCAACATCCAGTGAGTTTAGTGTCTACATGTTATTACCAATTTTATTTTGCGTATTCTTTGCGATGGTATCGATTTCAATCCGTTTATTAAGTGAGACCGAACCATCCTATTTGATTGCTTGGTATTTTACTTTATTTGGTTTCATTGCATCTTTATTTACAATTCCTTTTGGAGGATGGAAAATACCAGTATCTTGGTTTGACCTTGGAATTTTAACAGCAGTTGGAATTTTTGGAGGAATAGGAAACCTTGCTCTGACCTCAGCATTTAAGCATGCTGAAGTTTCTTTAGTTACACCTTTGAAATATCTAAGCTTAATTTATGGAATAATATTTGGTTATATGATTTGGAATGAGATACCTGCGTGGAATACTTATGTCGGTGCTGGATTTATTATATTATCAGCAATATTTATTCTCAGACGTGAAACTGCTCTTAAAAAAGAGATCCAACCAGAAAAATTTTCAATTCAGCGTTAATTTTTATTTAAAAAAGTGTCTATACCCTTCTTAGTTTCAGGCATTTGTAGATTTTCAACCATTGCTTTACTTGCAAAGTCGTAGGCATCTGAAATTTTCATTGCTGACTGCTTGTATAATGTTTCTTTCGTGAGCGCGAGTACTTCGGGTGTATGATCACAAACTTGTTGAGAAAATAGTTCGACCCTTTTATCTAACTCGTCATCTTCTAAATATTCGTTGATGAGTCCTGCTTCTTGTGCTCTTTTAGCATTAAGAGGCTGACCACTCACTAATAATTCCATAACATTTTTTGAGGATATTGCACGGGCTACAGATACTGACGGTTGATGACAGCCAAAATTAAAGTTTATACCACCAAGCGCAAATCTTGCTGATTTAGAACTAAAAACACAATCCATTATACTGACTAATCCCAGTCCGCCAGCGGTTGCAATACCTCTTACCTTAGCAACAAAAATCTTTGGACTTGTTCTAATTTTCATTAACATTTCAGAGCACTCCGCAAATAGAAGTTCTTGTGATTTCTTATCATTATTTTTAATCATCTCTTGAACTTCATTAAAACTATGTCCGCTACAAAAAATTTTTTCATTTGAACTTTCAAATATAACAAGCTTGTGATCTTTGGATTGATTTACACGATTAATCTCCATTTTAATTGCTGACATCATCTCCATTGTCAGGCAATTTGCTGGTGCATCATTAAGAGTGAGCGTTACAACTTGACCATCATCTTTACTTACTAAAATATCCGTCATGAACTAAACCTTATATTAATTCGCCTGTTTCTCTTACCTTTATTTTCAATCTTTCCAATCTCAAGTGGTCCAATTTCTCTCGTAGATTGACAGTGCGTTCCTCCACAACATTGAAGATCGATAATGTTTTCTCCCTCACCAATTTGAACTGTTTGTACTTTGTTATCTATAACTGGAGGTGAAACGGCAGCCCCTTTAGCTAAGTGAGGATTTGATTTTAGTTCATCTCCAGTAATTTGATTTATGATTATGGGATAGTCTTTACTAATAATATCCCTAATCTTCTCATTTAACTCTTCTTTATTTAGCATTGATGGATCAACATCAAAATCTATTCTTGATTTAGCACTTCCAACTGAAGCGCCTGTTATAAGGGCATCAACTAAGCTACACAAAATATGGCAACTCGAATGCATTTTCATATGAGCATATCTAAGTTCCCAATTGATCTTAAGTTCGGCGGATTGATTAATTAAGCTTTGATCGATGGGACCATCAACAATATGCAAAATTTCATTCGGCTTTGATCCTTTTTTAGTGTCTACAACTTTGAGAACTTGGTCCTTTAATACAATCTCGCCTTGATCTCCAGGTTGCCCACCAGACTCTGCATAAAAAATTGTTCGATCCAATTGTATAATATTTTCCTCAACTCCAATAATACTGGCTTCTGTTTCTTTTAAGTAACTATCTTGATTGAAAAGCAGATCAGTCATAAACCTATAAATAAAAATCGTATTCTTCTGAAGGAATGAAACTGTTATCCATATGTTCAAATTCTCCTTCTTTAGCTGATACATATAAATCAAGATATTCTTTACCTAAATACTTAGATAAAAGTTTTGACTCTTTAAAACGATTTAGTGCTGACTCCATATTTTTTGGCATTTCGGGATCAGCTGTCTTGTCAGCACCCTCAGTGTTATCAAAACTTACTTGGTCTGTTGGTGATAGTTTTTTTGTAAGTCCATGATGAAGCCCAGAGAGGATACAGGCTAAAACAAGATATGGATTTGCATCAGCTGATGCTACCCGATGTTCTATTCTTTTTGCGCTATCTGATCCAGCAGGTATTCTTAATGAAACATCTCTTCGATTCCATGACCAACTTTTATTCACTGGAACAAAATTTCGAGTTTGTATTCTTCGATAACCGTTTCTATTTGGAATAAATATCGGAAATGAGTCATAAAAAGTTTCTTGGAAACCAGCTAAAGCATTTTTTAACTTGTCATTTCCGTACCGATTCTTCGTCGCAAAAATATTTTTTCCATTATCATCGTACACTGAGATATGCAGGTGCATTCCATTTCCAGTCTCCTCAAGAAATGGCTTTGCCATAAATGTTGCCTCAAACCCATGCTTTGCAGTTGTTTCTTTTATTATTCTTCTTAACATTGCAGCATCGTCCGCAGCTTTAAGCAGGTCGCCTGTATGTTTTAAATTAATTTCATACTGGCCAGCAGCAAATTCACTTGAAGCCGTTGTAGCAGGGATATCTTGAATTTTACAGTTCTCATTAATTTCATCAAATAAGTCACCAAACATATCAAGATCGGGAATTCCATATACATGAGTTTTGCTCGCACCTAATGCAGGAACTGGCTTGCCTTCCTCATTTCTTTTCTTATCCAACAAATAAAACTCTAATTCAAAAGCTACTACTGGATTTAATCCAGTGCCTTTGAATTTATTCATTACTTTTTCTAAAATATTTCTTGGATCAACTTCCGCTGGATTTTCTATTACGCCCCATTTTTCCTGTTCTTTTCTCATAGAAATTAGTACTTGAAGAACCTTGTTATCCCAAGGAACGGGCTTAATGGAATTTTTAACGGGCATTAAAACCCCATCTGGATCTCCGTCAGTCCAACCAAGATTCATCGTGTTAGTTACGCCACCAAGGACATCTAAGTAAAATGCTGAAAACGGTAACAATACACCATCTGAAAAAATTTTATCTGCCTCTAACAATGGAAATCTTTTTCCTCTAACATAACCACAGAGGTCTGTAAATATTGCGTCTACATATTGGATATTATGATGACGATTAAGCGCTTCATCAAATTCTGATTGTGTTGCAAGTTCCATATAGGTATCGAATTAAGATTAGACTAAGTCGTTCAGGTGTGTCTGTAAATGATTAAGGTAAAATTTCTGATATTGAACTAAGCTCGTCTCTAAATCCCCATATTTGCCAGGCTGATAGGACCTGCTTTCAATTCCTTTTTGATTCATTTCACATAACTGGGAGTCTTCAGTAGAAGTTTGGTCCCACAAAAAAATCATTTTATCAACATCAACTTCTGCATCTTTATGAGTTACCCAATATTGGGTCACTACTGTTTTATTTTGACTAATTGGTGAGAATAAAAAAAGTATCACAAATTCATTATTTGCAACAAAGCTGTTAAATGGACTGAAACCAATTGCAGTATAACCATTATCAGCTCCTATTTTCTTAAAATCACCCATCAATGTTGAACAAGAATAACTGCCGTCCATTGTTTCTGATGCAATACCTTCAGGTAAAGGTGTGCGCTCTGCAATTCTAAAATATTTTGAGTCATGTTCACTGAACTCTCCAACAAATAAACCTCTTTTTAAAGTTTGTTCTGTCCACTCTTTTATACGTATTGTAAGTTTAGGGGCCTCAATCCCCGAACCAACACCTGCTCCATATGAATTGCAATAATCTTCACCGTGCACACTTAGATAATCTTTGTGCGTAAATTCACCTCCCCAGCAATGAGCACATTCTTTAAAATTATGAATTGTAGCTAAATGTGAAGCATTAAAAATAAAATCTTTTTGAAAAGCGATCTTACCATCATTCAGTCCATGTATTTTGATGTATGGTTCAAGTGGTTTAATGAATTCATCAAATGAAAAGGGAGAATTTGATAAATTGATAAATACTAAACTCTCATACACTTTTAAATGACACTTAATATTTGGATCAGATGCGGAAATTGAAAGTTGATTATCATCTGTTTTTTTTATCTCTATAAATCCTTTATTTAAGTTGTATGTAAAGATATCGTTTTGATTGAAGTAAGAGAGATGGGTGAGAAAAACCCATTGTTTTTTAAAAATCGCATCATAACTTGCATGAAATATCTCTGAATTTGTAAAGAAAAGTTGATCCATTCCTGCGTGTGGATCTTGGCTCTGTATTAAACTTTTGATTTTTTCACTTATCATAAGTAATTTTCAATATATTTTAATAATTGTTAAATTTAAATAAAAAATCATCATGAATGATACTGATATTGAAATTTGTTATTTATCCGCTTCAGATACATTGAAGAAGTATAAAGAAAAAAAATTATCTCCAGTTGAAGTCCTGTCGGCTGTAATTAAAAGAATAGAAACAGTTAATCCTAAGATAAATGCATTTAATTATCTTGATTTTGAAAAGTCTATAAAACTTGCAAAAGAGTCTGAGAAAAAATTTTCAAATAATAATGATGTTCTGCCTCTTGAAGGGTTACCTTTAGCAATAAAAGACGAGGTGAATATAAAAGGACAACCAAATCGTAATGGTTGCTTACTTCTCAAGAATAATATCGCACAGAAAACAGATATTGATGTTGAAACAATAGTCAATTCTGGCGCGATACTTCACGGTCGCACAACCAATCCAGAATTTTCTCTCACTTCTTTTTGTCACTCAAAACTAAATGGCGTAACAAGAAACCCTTGGAACTTAGATATGACACCTGGTGGATCAAGTGGAGGCAGTGCAGCTGCATTAGCTTCAGGCTGCGCAATGTTGACAACAGGAAGTGACATTGGAGGTTCAATAAGAATACCTGCAGGCGCATGTGGTGTAGTTGGATTCAAGCCACCTCATGGAAGAAATGCACAAAGTTATCCATTCAATCATGACCCTTACTGCGTAACAGGACCACTCGCAAGAACAGTGGTTGATACTGCAATGATGCAAAACATTATGTGTGGACCAAACGAAAAAGACATAACATCTTTACGTCCAAAAAAAACATTACCATTAAATTACGAAAATATTAAAAATTGGAAAATAGCTTATTCAATGGACTTAGGATTTTTTGAGATTGATAAAGAAGTGGAACAGAATACGCTGACAGCATTAAAAAAATTTGAAAGTCTTGGATGTCAAGTCACAGAAGTGAAACTTAATTGGAAAAAAGATGAAGTAAATTCGGTTTGCTTCAGTCACTATGCAAATTCTTTTTATAAAGAAATTTCTGAGCTTTCAGATTCTGAAAAAGAACAACTCAGTGATTACACAAAAATGTTAAGTGGTGTTACTGAAATGCACATTGACTCCTTAAAAAATAATAAAAAAATTTATCACGAACAAATTGGTGCTCACTTAGGTTATGGCGTTGAAGAAAGTGCAATGGTGACTGGAAAAATGTATGAAGAAATTGGTCCTATATTGGAAAAATATGATTTATTTATTTGTCCTACCAATGCCTTACCAGCAATCAAAGCAGATATTGATATAGTTAATGACCGCGTCATTATTAATGGAAAAGAACAAGAATGTGCTGACTTTGCATGGTGCATGTCTCACCCATTCAATATGTTGGGTAAACTGCCAGTCCTTTCCGTACCCTCTGGCTTTAGTTCAAACCAAGTACCTACCGGCATCCAGATTATTTCACGCTCCTACAGTGATGAACTAGTATTTCAAGGAGGATACAACTACGAAATCGTGGATCCATGGCTAAATAATGCCAAAAATCGGCCAGTTTTTGATTGATATAGTATTGACCAGTTTACCCAGAGGTGTACAATTTTTTCAGATTAAACAAAAAAAAGGATAATTAATTATGCCAAAATACGATGTAACTAAAAAGTTCATTGATAACTTGCGTGAAGGCAAGGTAAGTCGTAGGTCTTTTGTAAAGGGTATGGGTGCAGCTGGTGTTCTAGGTTTAACATCCGGTCTTGTTCCTGCTACTAATGCATTTGCAGCTACTGGACGTGCTTTTGTTTGGGGCGGTTATGATGACGATGGTCTATTTGGACCATATGTTGAAGCTAACGGATCACCAGAATATTCAACTTTTGGAGATGCGGAAGAAGGTCTTCAAAAATTAAAAGCTGGTTTTGAAGTTGATGTTGCTTGGCCTTGCCAAGGTGAAATTGCACGATGGGTAAGAGCTGGTGTTATTCAGCCACTTGACACATCAAGATTAGAAAACTGGGGAGATATGTTCCCAGAAGTTAGAGACTTACCAAGTGGTATAGTTAACGGACAAAACTATTTTGCACCGGTTGACTGGGGAGACACAAGTATTGTGTACAACACTGATAAAGTCACTTGGATGCAACCAGGTAATGAAAGTCTATATCTCTTAGAAGATCCAAGAATGAAAGGTAAAATTGGAGTACTTGATAGTGCTGCCGATAGTTTATTCTTGATGATGCATTATCTAGGAACAGACATTAAGGACATTAACCAATTAAATAAAGCGGCTATTGATCAAGGTATCAATAAGTTCCGTGAACTCAGAGATAATGGAAACATTAGAACATTCTTCGCTGACTCTGCTTCTATTGCTGAAGCAATTGGAAACGAAGAGGTCTGGGCTTCAATTTGTTGGAATGAAACATCATGGGAGACTGGTTACCCAATGATGCGTCCTGTTGAAGGTACAATGACATGGGCATGCGGACTTGCAATTGCAACAGGTGCAAATCTAGATGTTGCTTATGACATGATTAACGCTGCAACTAGTGCCGAAACTTCAGCTTATCTATTAAGCGAATGGGGTTATGGACACTCTAACCAAAAAGGCTTTGGCTCACTTACTGCAGATGAGCTAGCTGAAAGAGGAGTTGCTCCAAACCCAGCTGAACACTTAGCGAATGGTGCATTCTCAGTAATGCCACCAGATGATGTAACGGATTACATGGAAGCTCAGTGGGCAGAAATGACTGCTGGCGGTTAATCTTAAATTTGTGAAATCATTAATAGCCTGTTCTCTTATTGAGAGCAGGCTATTTTTTTTGCAGTAAGCTTATATCTTCTAAACTAATACTTATAAAACAAGTATTATTCTCAAATGACTGATTATCAAAGTGCTGGGATGATACAGTTATTACTTTATTAATTCCAGAAACCTCAACATAAAATCTTGTCATTTCTCCTAAGTAGGAAGTCTGATTTATTTTTGCTTCTAAGCAAATATCCCAATCAGATTTATCTCTGGAAATCATCATTGATTCAGGTCGAACACTACACACAACGTCGGATGAATTCTCTGGAATATTTAGGTTATTTTTGACCTTGAAATCACCAAGATCTTCAATTGTAACATTTATATGCTCACCATCTTTTGACTTTGTAGAAGCTTTTAAAAAGTTTGTTTCACCAATGAAATCACTTACAAAAATATTTTCTGGATTTTTATAAAGTTCATTTGGAGCGGATAGTTGCTGTATCTTGCCTTCACTCATAACAGCAACTCTATCTGACATACTGATAGCCTCTTGTTGATCATGAGTAACAAATACAAAGGTAATTCCAATTTCTTTTTGCAGAGTTCTCAATTCAAGTTGCATTTCGTCTCTCAATTTTTTATCTAGCGCTCCAAGAGGCTCATCTAATAAAAGAACTTTTGGTTGTCTGACTAAAGCTCTTGCTAACGCAACACGCTGTCTCTGCCCACCAGATAATTGCCCACTGAATCTCTCCTCATAACCCTCGAGCTTTACAAGAGCCAAAACATCATCAACCCTTTTTTTGATTTCGTCATCAGTCAAACCCAGTTTTCTTAATCCAAATTTTATATTTTGCTCAACATTAATATGTGGAAATATGGCATAGTTTTGAAATACCATATTTGTAGGTCTTTTATCAGGAGGTAATGCAGTGATATCACTGCCATCGATCAATAAATTACCATTTGTTGGATATTCAAATCCTGCCAACAATCGAAGTAAAGTTGTTTTTCCACATCCTGATGGACCCAACAATGAAAAGAACTCTCCTTCTTTAATTGAAAAAGAGACATCATCAACTGCTTTGACATTTCCAAAATGTTTTGAAATTCCGTTTATCTGAATAAAATTTTCGTTCATAATTCTTACAATTTAATAGCTATATCCTGTTTCTCTTTGCCTTGTCCAACATTTCTCAGCCAGAATGCTAACAAAACAATAAAAGTAGTAAACACAATTATCACCGCCCCCAAAGCAAGTACATGTGGAAGTTTTTTTACAAAACGCATTTGATTCCACATATACATAGGTAAAGTAGCATCACTGCCGGATAGAAAGAATGCCAGAATAAATTCATCGAAGGATATAATAAAGCTTAACAATAAAGCTGCTATTATGCCTGGCAAATATAGAGGAAGTGATACTCTATAAAAAGTTCCCCATGCATTTTCCCCTAAATCACGTGAAGCTTCTTCTAAAGAAAAGTCAAAACCTTCTATTCGCGCAATCAATATCAACATTGCAAATGGAGTACAAAATAATATGTGTCCTATTGTTACTGGAACCAGACCCAATGGAAAACCAAGATTGATCCATATAATTAATATTGATACTGCTAAAATAATTTCTGGTATTAAAAACGGCATCATTATGGCTCCGTAAGAAACATTCTGTCCCCTAAATTTATATCTAACAAATGCCTTTGCAGCGAGAAGTGCAATTGCTGTACTTA
>CACIRX010000014.1 GCA_902589175.1 uncultured Pelagibacteraceae bacterium
TACTTTAAGTAATGGAAATTTTATAAGCTCTATTTACCCGTCGGATGAAATAGAATCAAAAATGGATCGTCTGAAAAGCCTAGATAGACAAAACATACCATCTATTCCATCAACAATTGGGGATGAAAAGAGATTAAATATTTTCTTAAAGGCAGATGATAAAGATTTGATCAACTCTCTGGGGCTTACGGGTAAAAGTCCAGAAGAAGTATTCGGTCATATAAGAAATCTCAAAGATTCCTTTTAAGTAAAATATTGTCCACCGTTTGCAGATATCGTAGAACCTGTTATAAAGCCCGCTTCATCACTAGCAAGGAATGTAACTATTCGTGAAACCTCATCAACTGTACCAAGTCTTCCTACAGGAATTTTTCCAATTAAACTTTTCATAAAATCCTCGGAGGCATCCGCTAGAATTTCAGTATCGATATAGCCAGGTGCAATAGCGTTAACTGTAATATTCTTTCTAGCAGTTTCTTGCGCTAATGCTTTGGTAAAACCTAATAAACCAGCTTTTGCCGCACTATAATTTATTAGACCCATCTCACCTTTTTGACCGTTAATAGAAGAAATGCTGATTATTCTTCCAAAAGATTTTTCTCTCATGCCTTCAAGTACACATCTTGTCATATAAAAAACTGAATCTAAGTCAGTTCTTATTACATCATCCCATTGTTCAACCGACATTTTATGAGCCATTGAAGCTTTGGAAATGCCGGCATTATTCACTAAAATGTCAACAGTGCCCAGCTTATCAGCAACTTGCTTAACGCCCACTTCACATGCAGCTGCATCAGCAACACTCCATTGAAATACCTCAATACCGTTTTCGGATGAAAACTTATTTGCTGCATCTGAATTTGAACTATAGGTTGCAGCAACATTGCACCCCTCCTTTTTTAAAGCAAGAGATATTGCAGCACCTATTCCTCTTGTTCCTCCAGTTACTAATGCTACTTTAGACATAATTTTCTCCTATCGTTCGACGCACAAAGCGACACCCATGCCGCCACCAATGCATAATGTGGCAAGTCCTTTTTTAGCGTCCTGTCTTTTCATTTGATTTAATAATGTTACAAGAATTCTAGCTCCTGACGCACCAATTGGATGTCCTATAGCAATCGCTCCCCCGTTAACATTAACTTTTGAAACATCCCATCCCATTTCTTTATTTACTGCACAAGATTGAGCGGCAAATGCTTCATTTGATTCAATTAAATCTAAATCAGAGACATCCCACCCTGCTTTATCAAGAGCTTTTCTGCTTGCAGGTATAGGTCCTGTACCCATCACAGATGGATCAACCCCAGCACTTGACCAGGATACAATTCTTGCCATAGGCTCAAGGTTTCTTTTTTTCATTTCATCTGAGGACATTACTGCCAGAGCAGCTGCACCATCGTTTATACCACTTGCATTTGCTGCTGTAACTGTTCCCTCTTTTGCAAATGCAGGTCTTAGAGATGAGATTTTTTCTAATTGAACATTGTCTTTAATATATTCATCACTATCAAAAACTACTGTCTCTTTTCTTGATGGGACTTCAACTGGAACAATTTCATCCTTAAATACTCCATCTGCTCTAGCCTTACTTGCTTTCTGTTGTGAGTTAAAAGCAAATTCATCTTGTTGATCTCTAGTAATTTGCCATTGTTGTGCAACATTTTCAGCAGTTGTTCCCATGTGATATCCATTAAAAGCATCCCACAAACCATCTTTGATCATTGAGTCGATTATCTTATCATCACCCATTTTAGTACCATTTCTTAGGTGCATACAGTGCGGGGATTGACTCATACTTTCTTGTCCACCAGCAATAATAATATTTGCATCGCCATTCATTATAGATTGATAGGCCAAAGCAACACTTCTTAAGCCAGATCCACAAACTTGATTAACAAGCCATGCTGGGGTCTCTTTATTTAAACCAGCATTTATTGATGCTTGTCTAGCAGGGTTTTGACCAGTTGCTGCAGTTAATACTTGTCCAAGTATTACCTCATCTACATCACCACCTTCAATGCCTGATCTATTAAGCGTTTCTTTTATAACTATTGTGCCTAAATCGTGTGCTGGCATACCTGATAAAGATCCATTAAATGAACCAACGGCTGTTCTAACTGCAGATGTAATAAAAACTTCACTCATAACTTTTCCTTTTTATTCGCCAATTAATGGCAATTTTTGTGATCTGGAGGCATCAAGATAACTTGCGGAGTGAATTTTGCAACTATTATTTAGGCAGATAACAAGTGGATTTGCAGTTGGTATTTCTAATCTTGTTATGTCTTCATCAGATACATCAAACAAGTACTTACACAGAGCTCTTAAGCTGTTTCCATGTGCTGAAATAATAGTGGTATTTTTTAGTACTAAAGGTTTTATAGAATTTTCCCAGTAAGGAATTACTCTCGCATACGTATCTTCTAAACATTCCGTCATGGGTAAATTATTTATTCCTTTATATAAATCGTCTTTATTAGGATTCATTTCACTATCAATTGGTAGTGCAGGTGGTGGTGTGCTGTAGCCTCTCCTCCATTTTAAAAACTGATCTTCACCATATTTTTTTTTAACTTCATCTTTGTTTAATCCTTGCAGTGCTCCATAGTGTCTTTCATTTAATTCCCAGGCAGTTTCTGTGTGAAGATTATATATATTTAATTCCTCAAGAATTATTTGAAGCGTATTTTGTGCCCTTTTTAAAAATGATGTAAATGCAAATGAAGGAACTATTTCAGCTTCTTTGAGTAACAATGCTGACTTTAATGCCTCTTTTTTTCCTAAATCGTCTAATTCTACATCAACCCATCCGGTAAAAATATTTTTTACGTTCCAAACACTTTTACCGTGTCTGATTAATATCAGTGTGTTAGACATTTATTTGTTTACTTGGTTAATTACATTATTATTTAAAAGATAATCGACCATTTGCTCTGCGATTTGTATAGCAACTTTTTCTTGCGCCTCTGCAGTACTAGCGCCGATGTGAGGTGTCATTACAACTTTTTTCATACCAGAAAATATACTGTTAGTTTGTGGCTCTTTCTCATAAACATCGCAGCCATATCCTCCTAAACCATTTTTATCAATTGCATTCTTAACATCATTTTCATTTACAATTCCACCTCTCGCACAATTAATAATAATTGCTGTTTTTTTAATTGTTTTAAGGGTGGCTTTATTAATCATATATTTTGATTTATCTGATAGTTTATTATGAAAAGTTATAATATCTGAATGTAACAAAATTTCTTCAAAAGATACTTTTTCAACTTTATATTTTTTTTGTTCTGTATCACTTAATGAAGCACTATGAACAATAACATTCATTCCATATGCTTGTGATATTTCAGAAATTTTTTTTCCTATATTCCCAAATCCTACGATGCCAATAGTTTTGCCCAACATCTCAGATCCAATGAAGTTTTTTTTCTCCCATTTTTTACTGTGCATTGACTCATTTGCCTCTGTAATTTTTCTCATTAATGCATGTATAATAGAAAATGTAAGTTCGGCTGTTGCTTGAACATTTCCAAGAGGAGTGTTCATGACTACGACGTTATTTTTGGTAGCTGAGTCAAGGTCAACATTGTCAACCCCTACGCCTGGCCTACCAATAACTTTCAGATTTTTAGCGCTGCTTATTATTTTATCAGTTACAGTGACTGCTGATCTAATTACTAACCCGGCATAATCTACGATTTCTCTAGAAAGCTCGTCTTCACTAAGACCTGTTTTCTGAACATATTCAATGTTATTTTCATCAAATACTTTAAAAACAGCGTCAGAAACATTATCGGCAATTAGTACTTTATTCACTTTTTAAAGGCTTCTTTAGTTGTTAAATAAGCCCAGTCAATCCAAGGTAGAACAAGTTCAACATTTTTATTTTCAACTGTTGAACCGCCCCATATTCTAATTCCCGGTGGTGCCGTTTTATAGGAGTTTAAATCATATCCTGCTTCATTGCTTTCAAGCAATGAACAAACTTCCTTCATAAAATTTACTTTGTCTTCGTCATTAAGAGATTTAAACCACTCATCCTTTGGAAGTATACAAATTGAAGTACAAGATCTGGTCTCTGGATCTTTAGCTAGAAATTCAAAATTATCATGCTTATCAATCCAATTATTAACTAATTTTAGATTTGTTTCTGATATATCAATTAATTTATTTAAACCGCCTAACTCTAGGCCCCAATTAAGGGAATTTAATACATCTTCAACACTGATCATGGATGGAGTGTTTATTGTTGCTCCAGAAAATATTCCTGAAATTAATTTTTGATTATTTGCTAGACGAAATATTTTTGGGATGGGCCATGGTGGAGTGAAAGTTTCAAGTCGTTCAACTGCACGAGGTGATAAAATCAACATACCATGGGCAGCTTCGCTTCCTAAAACTTTTTGCCATGAGTAAGTAATCACATCTAATTTATGCCAATCCATGTGCATTGAAAATACTGCAGATGTGGCATCACATATTGTTAATCCTTTTCTTTGATCACTTATCCAATCAGTATTTTTTATTCTTACTCCTGCGGTAGTACCATTCCATGTAAAAACAATATCGTTGTCAGGATTGCTATCAGAAAAATCAGGGAGTTCCCCATATTCCGCTTTAATTAACTTTTTATCTTTTAGAGGCAGTTGTTCTCCTGCGTCTATATTCCAGTCATGACCAAAATTTTCCCATGAATAAACTTCAACTCCTCTTTGACCAAGCATACACCACATAGCCATTTCAACAGCGCCAGTATCAGACGCGGGAACAATACCAATTAAGTAGTCATCAGGAATTTCCAACAGTTGTCTTGACTTATCAATTACCTCTTGAAGTTTTTTAACAGCTGCGCCAGATCTGTGAGACCTTGAAAGAGCTGCATTTTTTAAATTATCAAACGACCATCCTGGAGGTTTGGCGCAGGGACCGGATGAAAAATAGGGATAATGAGGCTTCTGAGCGGGCTTTTCCATTAAATTAAATATCCATAAGCAAATTAACCAAGCCATCAGCAGGCTTGGGATCAAAGTAAGTTGACTTTTTAGGGACAATCTTACCTTTGTCTGCGATGGACATTATCTTTTTCATCGGTAAAGGGCAAATAAAAAATCCTATATCTGCCAAGCCTTTATCCACTTCATTTGCTAATTTTTTATGATCAAATTTACCAGGAATATTCGACAAATTTACTAAAGAACAATTACATTGTTTTTTAATGATACTATTTATCATTATTTTCTCAACTATGTCAGTGTCAGTTTCATATTTAGTATAGAGTTTTTTATTTGATGTGAGTGAAACATTGTACCAAGTTTTATTTAAATATATCATCACACTACCTGGGTCACATGGATTTTTAAATTTTAATTTTTTTTCTAGCTTAAACTTCTTCTTTAAAGCCTGAATTATTTTTTGTTGATTAAAATTTTTAAATTTAGCTAGTCGATGAAAGCTCAATATATTGACAGAATGCTCATCAAATATTGCCGCAAGAAGGTTTATTTTTTCTTTTTTATTCTTATTAAGATTTTTCTTTTTGTTTAAATTTTCAATAGCGGAGTACCTGTGATGCCCATCAGCAATATAAAATTTTTGAATTTTTGATAATTTCTTTCTCAAAGATCGAATTTCATTTTTTTCACTTACTTTCCAAAGAGATCTGGTTGTACCGCCTGGCGACTTAAATTTATAAAGAGGTTTTTTTCTTTCGTATTTTTTAAAATCAATGTGTCTGCTATTTTGATTTTTATAGGATAAATAAACTGGACCTATTTGCATTTTTGTGTGTTCAATTGTTTCCATAATAGAATTCGATCGTGCTTTGAATATTGCTTCATGTTTCAGAATTTGATTATTCCCTTCCTCGAACTCTATTGATGCAACTATACCAAACTGCTTCATATTATATTTATCTAAACAATATACATAAAAACATTCTTCCTTCTCCTGAAAAATAATATTATTCTTAATCATAGACTCTAAGTGCTCGTATGCGTGCTTTTTTGAATTTTTTTTGGTAATGTTAGGGTAAAATGCTTTTGGACTTACTACGTTTAAGAAATTATATTCTGACTCTTTTAAAATTTTATTTAGCAGTTTGTTCGTTAAATTATCAAAAGTTGGCAATACCACTTCCTCTACTCTTTCCTGTAAAGGCCTAAAGGCTTTGAATGGTTTTATTGATAAGGTCATATTTATTTATTTGATAAAACGCTGATTAAGTAGGGTATTTATATGCATATTTTATGCATAAATCTCGCAGATTTTAAGTTTTTTTATCTGAAATTATGGCTATTGACATAAGAAAAGTGACGTTTATATTCAGGCCACTTTTAATATCAAATAGTAATTTCTATTATGTTTGCGATTATTTCAACTGGCGGAAAGCAGTATAAAGTTAGCGAAAACACTATGTTGAGTGTGAGCAAAATTGATGGCAAAGATGGTGATAAGATCACTATCGATGATGTCCTTTTCGCTTGTGATAAAGAACAATTTTCTGTGGGATCTCCACAAATCAGTGGCGCGAAAGTTAATGCTGAAATTGTTAAACAAGACAGAGATAGAAAAATTTTAGTATTTAAGAAGAAAAGAAGAAAAAACTATCGAAGACTTAATGGTCACAGACAGGATATAACTTTTTTAAAAATTAATTCACTTGATATACCTGGATTTACTTCAAAAAAAGCTGAGAAGAAAGCAAGTGATACGAAGTTAGAAACTGAAAAGAAAACAGTTACAAAAAAGAAAACTACAGTTAAAAAGAAAACTGTGAAAAAAAAGGATAGCTAATAATGGCAACTAAAAAAGCTGGCGGCTCATCGAGAAACGGAAGAGACTCAGCTGGAAGAAGATTGGGTATAAAGAAATACAGTGGTCAAACTGTAATACCTGGTAACATCATAGCTAGGCAAAGGGGTACTAAATGGCACCCAGGTGATAATGTAGGCCTTGGAAAAGATCATACAATATTTTCGCTTGTTGATGGCTTTGTAAAGTTTGGTAAGAAAAAAAACGGAAAAACATTTATTTCTGTTGTTCCCAAACAGTAAATCTAAATCTTTTTTCTAAAAATATTCCCTTAAAATGAAGTTTATTGATGAAGCTAAAATCTTTGTAAAAAGTGGTGATGGTGGTGATGGCTGCTTGAGCTTCAGAAGAGAAAAATATATCGAATTCGGTGGACCCGATGGCGGCAACGGCGGCAAAGGTGGAGATATTATTCTAGAAGGAACAAAATCTTTAAATACACTTGTAGACTTTCGATTTCAAAAACACTTTAAAGCTCAAAAAGGTAGAGGTGGAGCTGGCAGGAATAGAACAGGCGCGTCAGGTAAAGATTTAATATTAAAGATTCCTGTTGGAACTGAAGTATTATTAAATGAAGAAATAATTGCTGATATAATTAATGATGAAAAAGTAACTCTTTTCCCTGGAGGAAAAGGAGGGTTAGGAAATATTAATTTTAAATCATCAACTAATCGAGCACCGCGCAAGATAACACATGGAGAAAAAGGCCATGAAGCTGAAATTGTATTAAGGTTAAAAATTCTTGCTGATGCCGGGCTTGTGGGATTTCCGAATGCAGGAAAATCAAGTCTTTTGAGAAAGATATCTGCTGCTAAACCCAAAGTGGCTGACTATCCTTTTACAACTCTTGATCCAAAGCTAGGAGTTGTAAGAAAAGATGACCAAGAACTTGTGGTGGCAGATATACCCGGCTTAATTGAAGACGCTCACAAAGGCGATGGTTTGGGATTTAAGTTTTTAAAACATATTGAGAGATGCCATTCAATTATTCATGTAATTGATGTAACTGACGAAGATGTTAAAAAATCTTATAATACAATTACCAGTGAGTTGAATAATTATGATGGTAGTATAACAAAGAAAAATAAAATAGTTGTATTAAATAAATGTGATCTAATTGATAAAGAAGAAATAAAAATTAAGAAGAATATCCTTGAAAATGAAACACAGTTACAAGTATACACAATTTCAACTATTACAGGTGAAGGAGTAAGTAATTTAATAAATCATATTTTAAATATTAAAAATTAAATGAAATTAGAACAAACAAATAGAATTATTATCAAAATTGGATCTGCACTTCTATTCAATGAAACTTCGGGAAGTCTTAATAAAGAATGGCTTAATAGTCTTGCTGAAGATGTTAATTATTTAAGAGAAAATGATAAAGAGGTTATAATTGTTTCTTCTGGAGCAATTGCGATGGGCGCAAAAGATTTAGATCTTGATATGAAAAATATGAAGATGGATATGAATCAAGCTGTATCTGCTGTGGGCCAAATACATTTGATGGGCTCATTTAAGATTGCCTTTGAAAAAAATGAAATCAAAATTTCCCAAATTCTTCTTACCTTAGATGATACTGAACAAAGAAGAAGATCAATAAATGCCAGAAGAACAATAGATACATTATTAAAATTGGGTATTGTTCCAGTCGTTAATGAAAATGATACAATTGCGACAAGTGAAATAAGATATGGGGACAATGATAGACTTGCATCAAGAGTGGCTCAAATAACAAGTGCAGATTGTCTTATTTTATTATCTAATATTAATGGCCTTTATTCTGCTGATCCTAGTACTGATGAGGATGTAAAATTGATAAACAAGGTAAGTGAAATTGATAAAGATATTGAAAAAATGATTGGGCAATCAATTTCGGATTACGGAAAAGGTGGAATGAAGACAAAAATTCAAGCCGCAAAGACAGCTATGCTATCAGGCTGTCACTTAGCAATTACTAATGGTTCTATAATGAGACCTGTAAAGTCCTTATTTGAGGGACGTCCATGTACATGGTTTGAACCAACTAAGACCCCCTTGGCAGCACGCAAGCAATGGATCGCGGGAACAATGAAGCCTGTAGGTAAAATAATAATTGATGACGGAGCTGTGGATGCACTTAAAAAAGGAAGCAGTCTCTTACCGGCTGGTGTAAAGTCAGTAGAGGGAAACTTTGAGAGAGGAGATGTTATTGAAGTATTGTCATCTGACCAAAATAAAATAGGTATAGGGTTAGCCGGTTACGCTGCAGAAGAAAGTATTAAAATTATGGGACACAAAAGTGATGAAATAGCTAACATTCTAAGTTACTCTTACAGAGAAGAAATGATACATAAGGACGATTTAGTTTTGATATGAGTATTGAATTAGAATTAGAAAAGATGGGTGAAAACAGTGTTAGGGCCTCAAAAGACATTAGGTCTTTGAACGAAAGAGATAAAAATAATATTTTAAAATCAATTATAGTAAGTTTAGAAAAGAATAAAAAAAGTATTCTAGATGCTAATTCATTAGATATTAGTAACTCTGAAAATAGTCTTTCAAAAGCAATGGTTGATCGACTTATGCTAGATGACGAACGATTTGATGGAATATTGTCGTCAATTGAAAATGTTATTTCTTTAGAAGATCCAGTTGGAAACAAACTTTATTCTAATAAAAGGCCAAATGGAATGTTAGTTGAAAGAGTGTCTGTTCCTCTTGGTGTTATTGGAATTATTTATGAAAGCAGACCAAACGTTACAGTTGATGCGACAGTTTTATGTCTAAAAGCTGGCAATAGTGTAATACTAAGAGGTGGATCTGAGTGCTTTAACACTAACTCAGAAATGGTAAAATCGATACAAGGAGCTTTACAGGAAAATTCTGTTAGCGAACATATTGTTCAATATGTAAGCACCACAGATAGAGCGGCAGTTGATTACATGCTTGCTAAAATGGGAAAATATATTGATGTTGTAGTACCTAGAGGCGGTAAAGGTTTAGTAAAAAAAGTTCAAGACACTGCAAAAATACCTGTTATTGGACATCTCGATGGAATATGTCACTTATATGTTGATGAAACATCAGATACAGAAATCGCAAGCAAAATTATAGAAAATGCAAAATTGAGAAGAACTGGAATTTGTGGTGCAGCTGAAACTATATTAATTGATGAAAACTGTATTGACACTCATTTACCAAAAATTATTACTGATTTAATTAATGGGGGCTGTGAAGTAAGAGGAGATAATGTATGTATGAAAATCTCAGACAAAGTTTTAAAAGCATCCGAAGAAGATTGGGGTACAGAATATTTAGATGCAATAATATCTATAAAGACTGTTAAAGGGGTAGATGAAGCAATAGAACATATTGCTACATATGGATCAGGTCATACAGAGAGTATTATTTCTGAAGATAAAGAGAAAGTTGAAAAGTTTTTAAATACCGTAGGTAGTGCAATTGTTATGCATAACACCTCAACCCAATTTGCAGATGGAGGGGAATTTGGTTTAGGTGCTGAAATAGGAATTGCTACCGGCAAATTGCACGCCAGAGGGCCAGTTGGATTAGAGGGGCTAACAACTTATAAATATATAGTGAGAGGAAATGGACAGGTTAGACCGTAAATGAAAATTGGCATTTTAGGAAGTTCATTTAATCCAGCACATTTAGGACATTTAAAATTATCAGATAAGGCAATTCAAATTTTTGATCTTGATGAAGTCTGGTGGATGATCACAAAGCAAAATCCATTAAAGAAAAAGGATAATTATATGTCCTTTGAAGACAGAAATAATCAAGCAAAAAAACTAATAGGCAATAATAATATTAAACTGAAATTTTTTGAGGATATTACTAACTCAAATTATTTAATTGATAATTTGAAACATATCAAATCTAACTTTACCGAGGATGAGTTCATATTTTTAATGGGTAGTGACTCTTTTGAAGAAATGGATAAATGGAAAAATTATTTAGATATTTTTAATCAAATGCCTATTGCTGTATTTAATCGTGATGAAAAGTTATATAATCCACTTACTTCCATAGCTGCAGAAAAATTTAAAAACAACCAAATAAAATTATCTGATGCAAAGTTAATATTTACCAAATCACCTGCTTGGATATTTATTCGTGACTTCAATGTAAGTGAGTCATCAACTGCCATTAGAAATAATAAATGACGCAAATACTAAAAAAAATATTAATTGATTTAGAGGATAATAAGGCTCTAGATATAGTCTCAATTGATATATCTAAAAAAACCTCGCTAGCTGACCACCTAGTATTTGCAACCGGAACATCAAATAGACATATAAACGCGATTTCCCAATCAGTTCATAAAATGCTTAAAAGTCTAAATATTACACTGCCATCAATTGAAGGAAATCAAGACAGCGGATGGATAGTAATTGATAGTGGTGACGTTATTATACATTTATTCAAAGATGAAATTAGAAAATTTTATAACTTAGAAAATATGTGGTCCGCAGAAATTGAATAATTGATCCCTAAATGAAAATTGAAATTCTACATTTTGATAAATTTAAATTTGATCATGAAGAGCAACTTCATGATATTTATATAAAACGTATTTCACAGTTTAGAAATATTATAACTGATATAAAAACAGTAAAAATTAATAATAAAGGAATTGAAAATAGAATTGTTAAAAAGAAGGCCAATGAGTATTTTGTAAGCCTTGACGAGAAAGGTGAGCATTTTTCAACTGAAGACTTAAAAGTATTCTTATTTAATAATAATTTTAAATACTTGAAATTTATTGTTGGCAGTACTGATGGTATTCAGAAAGGTATACTAGAAAAAAGTAATAAGGTTATTTCCTTGAGTAAAATGACATTAACGCACTCATTTGCACTAATAATTTTATTAGAACAAATATATAGATCTGCTACTATTGTATCTAATCATCCATATCATAGAGTTTAAAAATGAAAATTTTGTTTATTACGCTATCGTTTGTTATATCGCTTTTTAGCTTTAATTATATCTCTGCAAATAACCAAGATCTTTATAAAAAATTGGATGTCTTTGGGGATGTTTTTGACATTATAAAAAGTAATTATGTTGAGGATATAGATGACGAAAAGGTAATTGAATACGCAATTAACGGCATGCTTCAATCATTGGATCCATTTTCAAGCTATATGGACTCAGAAATTTATACTGATATGCAAGAAGAAACTAAAGGCGAATTTGGGGGGCTTGGAATTGAGGTAACAATGGAAAACGGGTATGTAAAAGTAATTTCCCCAATTGATGACACTCCGGCTGCGAGAGCAGGAATGCGCCCTGGTGATTATATTACACACATTGATGAAATTGACGTGCTTGGATTAACGCTAAGTGAAGCTGTTGAACTTTTACGGGGGCCTGTGGGTAAATCGTTAACAATAAAAGTAGTTAGAATCGGAGAAGAAGACCCCATAGATGTGACATTAAAAAGGGCGGTTATAACTGTACAAGCAGTTAAATTTAGAGCTGAAGGTAATATTGGATATATAAGATTGATATCATTTAGCGAACAAGCCGATAAAGGCATTAGAAATGCTGTAAAAGAATTATCAAACAGTATCGGAAAAAATAATCTTGAAGGCTACATAATTGATTTAAGGAATAATCCTGGTGGTTTATTAGATCAGTCAGCAAAAGTTACAAATAACTTTCTTAAATCTGGTGAAATTGTATCAATAAAGGGAAGAGATAAAAATGATATATCAAGATTTACAGCGTCAGGTGGGGACATTGCTAACGATAAGCCAATTATTGTTCTTATAAATCAGGGATCTGCATCAGCATCTGAAATTGTTGCGGGTGCGCTTCAAGATCATAAACGCGCAATTATTCTTGGAGAACAATCATACGGAAAGGGGTCAGTTCAAACGATCTTTCCATTAAAAGATTCTAGTGCCATCAGAATGACAACAGCGCTTTATTATACACCCTCTGGTGACTCTATTCATAGAGTTGGAATAACTCCAGATATTGAAGTTGAATATATTTATGATGAGGATGAAGAAACCGATAATCAATTAAATTATGCTCTAGATCTTTTTGATACAGAAAAGATGATTGAATAAAACTAATATTTTCAGCAACAGAACAGAATGGATCAAAAACCAAGATATAGAAGAGGAGTTGGAATGATCATTCTCAACTCTAAGAGTCAAATTTTTATTGGACAGAGATTTGATAAAGATAAATCAGCTTGGCAGATGCCACAAGGTGGAATTGATAAAGGGGAAAGTCCTGCAAAAGCTGTTATACGAGAAATGAAAGAAGAAACTGGAATTAAAAAAAATTATAAAATTATATATGAATGTAAAACTTGGTATTTTTATAAACTTCCTTCTTATTTAAGAAAAAAACTTTGGAAAGGTAGATTTATTGGTCAAAAACAAAAATGGTTTATAATAAGTTTTACTGGAAAAGATGAAGATATAAATATTAAAACAAAAAAACCGGAATTTAAAAAATGGGAATGGTCTACACAAGATAATATACTAAAAAAAATCGTTCCCTTTAAAAGAAGACTTTATATAAGCATATTTAAAGAGATTAATAATATTGATGGTTAATTTAAAAGAAGTTTTAAACTATCAATTTTTTTCTGAATCTTCATTTTTTGGGCTTCATCAGCGGCATCAAGAGCTGAAGAATAATTCTCAATTTTATCATTAATAAAATCATTATTTAGAGCAGCTTCTTCATCCAAACCTACTGCTATAACAAGTAGCTCGTTGTTAGAGAATTTAATAAAGCCCTCTTCAACAAACAGTGATTGTGTTTGATCTGAATTAGTTACTTTTATGATTCCTGGTCTAAGAGAGGTAATAATATTCGAGTGATTTGGAAGCACTCCAAGATCGCCTTCCGCACCAGGTAAGACAACCATTTGAGCATCACCCTCAAGGTATATTTTTTCAGGCGTTACTAATTTATAGTTAAATTGATCAGACATTCAAGTTACGCAGCAGCTTCTTCGGCCATTTTTTCTGCTTTTTGAATAGCTTCTTCTATTGTGCCAACCATATAAAAAGCTGCCTCAGGTAGATGATCATACTCACCCTTACAGATCGCATCAAACCCTTTGATCGTATCCTCTAATTCAACATATTTTCCGGGAGTTCCTGTAAAGACTTCAGCAACAAAGAACGGTTGGGACATAAATCTTTGAATCTTACGTGCTCTGGCCACTGTTAATTTATCTTCTTCAGATAACTCATCCATACCTAAAATTGCAATGATGTCTTGTAGAGACTTATAAGTCTGCAGTACAGCTTGTACATTTCTTGCAACTCGATAATGTTCATCTCCAACAACGCGAGGGTCTAATATTCTTGAAGTACTATCTAACGGATCAACAGCAGGATAAATGCCAAGCTCTGCAATCTGTCTTGAAAGCACAGTTGTTGCATCGAGGTGTGCAAACGAGGTTGCAGGAGCAGGATCGGTTAAATCATCAGCAGGAACATATATTGCCTGCACAGATGTAATTGAACCTTTATTTGTAGATGTAATTCTTTCCTGAAGTGATCCCATATCAGTTGCAAGAGTGGGTTGGTATCCTACGGCAGATGGAATTCTACCAAGCAGAGCTGACACCTCTGAACCAGCTTGAGTAAATCTAAAAATATTATCTACAAAAAATAATACATCTTGGCCTTCCATATCTCTAAAATACTCAGCAACTGTCAAACCCGTTAAAGCTACACGAGCCCTTGCTCCTGGAGGTTCGTTCATTTGTCCATAAACTAATGCACATTTTGACTCTTTACCTTCTAAATCAATAACGCCAGATTCAATCATTTCATGATAAAGGTCATTACCTTCTCTAGTTCTTTCTCCAACACCAGAAAATACTGAATAACCACCGTGAGCTTTTGCGATGTTATTTATTAGTTCCATGATAATAACTGTTTTACCAACCCCTGCTCCTCCAAAGAGACCAATTTTTCCTCCCCTAGAATAAGGCGCTAGCAAATCTACAACTTTAATACCCGTAACAAGAATTTCCGTTTCTGTAGCTTGATCAACAAAGTCAGGGGCATCTCTATGAATTGACCATTTATCTGTAGATTTAATTTCACCCCTTTCATCAACAGGCTCGCCTACAACATTCATAATTCTACCCAAAGTCTCAGGGCCTACTGGAACCTGTATCTGATTACCAGTGTCAACAACATCGTCACCTCTAGTCATTCCATCAGTTGACTCCATAGCAATAGTTCTAACTGTGGACTCACCTAAATGCTGTGCGACCTCAAGGATCACAGTTTTGTCACCAACTTTACATTCTAATGCTGCAAGAATTGGCGGTAAGTTTTCTTCAAAGCGTACATCAACTACAGCTCCGATGACTTGTGATATGGTACCTTTATTATTTGTTGTCATATTTACTCCTTAATTAAACTGCTTCTGCTCCAGAAATTATCTCAATAAGCTCTTTAGTAATAACAGCTTGTCTGGAACGGTTATAAAATAGTGTTAAATTATCAATCATATCAGATGCGTTTCTTGATGCATTGTCCATAGCGCTCATTCTAGCACCTTGTTCGCTGGCTGCACTTTCTAGTAAAGCTTTAAATATTTGTATTGTAAAGTTCAGCGGGAGTAGTTCATCGAGTATTTCACTCTCACCAGGCTCAAATTCAAAAAAAGTATTGTCATTTTTAGTTGTATCTGACTCGTTTTCAGGAATATCAATTGGAACAATCTGTTGTTCAGTTGGAATTTGTGATATTACTGATTTAAACTTATTATAAAAGATAGAACATTTATCAAATTCTTCGTCAAAATACATTTTTATTATTTTGTCAGCTATATTTTTTGCATCCTGATAAGAAGCAGACTTAACAGATCTCATATCAACAACTTCGACAATTTTTTCTTCATGCTGTCTTTTAATAATGTCATAACCCTTTTTTCCAACACAAATAATTTTTACTTGTTTGCCTGACTCCTCAAGACTTGTTACTTTATCTCGAAGTGATTTAGTGACAATTGAATTAAAACCACCACACAGTCCTCTCTCAGATGTAAAGAGGATCAACATATGAATTGAGTCCTTATTATCTCCGGTTAATAAATTTCTTTCATTTGAAGTTGGAGAGTACCCAGATGATATAGATGATATAAGATCTTCCATGGTCTCAGAATAAGGACGACTTGACTCAGCAGATTCTTGGGCACGCCGTAATTTTGCAGCCGCAACCATTTTCATGGCTTTGGTTATTTTTTGAGTAGACTTTACGCTACCAATTCGTTTTTTTAGATCGTCTAGACTTGGCATTTACCTATTTTTTTTAAATTCTTCAATTATTGATGTTAATTTACTGGAAGTATCATCGTTCAAGTCTCCAGATGAATTGATAGACTCAATAATATCTGAGTGAGATGATTTTATAAGTTCAAATAGATCTTTTTCGAAATCCCTTATCTGATTCAACTCCAGATCATCTAAGTAACCGTTCACACCAGTAAAAATTGAAACAACTTGCTCTGCAATTGTCATCGGTGAATACTGGTTTTGCTTTAATAGTTCGGTAAGTTTTGAACCTCTATTTAATAGCTTCTGTGTCGAGGCATCTAGGTCTGAACCAAATTGAGCAAATGCTGCCATTTCACGGTACTGGGCTAGTTCAAGTTTTATCGAGCCCGCAACCTTCTTCATCGCCTTGGTTTGTGCTGCAGAACCAACTCGGGATACACTTAAACCTACATTAACTGCAGGTCTGATACCTTGGTTAAACAATTCAGTTTCTAGAAAAATTTGACCATCAGTGATTGAAATCACGTTTGTTGGTATAAATGCACTAACATCATTTGCTTGAGTTTCAATCACAGGCAACGCTGTTAATGAACCACCTCCATTTTCATCATTCATCTTGGCTGCTCTCTCAAGTAATCTACTGTGAAGATAAAATACATCTCCTGGAAATGCTTCACGTCCTGGAGGTCTTCTTAGAAGTAGTGACATTTGTCTATAAGCTACCGCTTGTTTTGATAAATCATCATAAATTATTAAAGCATGCATTCCATTATCACGGAAATATTCACCCATTGAACAACCAGTATAAGGAGCAAGAAATTGTAGTGGAGCAGCGTCACTTGCTGTTGCTGCAACAACTGTAGTATATTCCATGGCACCAGCGTCTTCTAGGGCTTTCACTGTTTGAGCAATCGAAGATCTTTTTTGACCTATACCGACATAAATACAATAAAGTTTCTTAGTTTCATCGCCAGATTCATTAATGGATTTTTGATTTATGATAGTATCAATAGCAATTGCTGTTTTTCCAGTTTGTCTGTCACCAATAATTAATTCACGTTGCCCTCTGCCAATTGGAATCAAGCTGTCGATCGCTTTAAGACCTGTTTGCATTGGTTCGGATACTGATTTTCTTGGTATTATACCTGGCGCTTTAACTTCAATACGACTTCTATTCTGTGACTCTATGTTTCCTTTTCCATCTATAGGATTTCCAAGAGCATCTACAACTCTTCCTAGCAGCTCTTTACCTACTGGAACATCAACAATAGAATTTGTCCTTTTAACTGTATCACCTTCTTTAATATTTGCATCACTTCCAAATAGCACAACACCTACATTATCATCCTCCAGGTTAAGGGCCATTCCTCTTGTACCATCATCAAACATTACCATTTCACCGGCCTGAACATTATCAAGTCCGTAGATTCTTGCGATACCATCTCCAATTGAAAGAACTTGACCAACTTCTGTAATTTCAGAGTCAGATCCAAAATTTTTTATTTCTTCTTTGAGTATTTTTGATATTTCTGATGGTTGTATGTCCATTAAGCGACCTCTTTCATTTTTTCTTTTAATGTTTGGAGTTGATTTTTAATACTGCTATCAATCATTTGACTACCAACTTGTATTTTAAGACCCCCTATTAAAGTCTCATCAACTATAGTATTAATATTAAATTCTGAACTAAACTTATCTTTGAGTTTATCCTTAATATGTTTTAATTCATCTTCTTTCAGAAATTTAGCTGAAGTAATTGTTGCTGACATCTCACCCTTAAGTCCAGACATTAATTTCTCAAATGAATTAATTATATCCATTAAGTAGTTTATTCGGTTTTTGTTAATTATTACTCCAATAAAATTTTTTGCCAGCTTAGACATTTCAATTTTCTCAGAAAGTGAATTAAAAAAATTAAATTTATTAGATTTGCTGATTGAAGGATTCTTAACCATGGATAGTAAAGTGTCATCTTCATTCAGTATTTTTTTTAAATTTAAAAGTTCACTAGAAACAGTTTCGAGCACTTTGGCCTCTTTTGCCAGCTGAAATAATGCATTAGCATATCTATCAACTGATGCGATTTGTCTTGTACTTGCGTTAGCCATTATGTGGA
>CACIRX010000015.1 GCA_902589175.1 uncultured Pelagibacteraceae bacterium
CTGTACTTTTTTGATCTTCTAATCACTTTTTTTAACACTGGGTGTTTAAACTTTCTTTCAACTAAAACTGTTATTGTTTTATCTTGTTTGTTACTAATAACAGTTCCTTGTAATATCTTTTTTGGCATATTAGTTAACCGTTTTTTCCTTCATTATTGTTTTTATTCTTGCTATCAGTTTTCTTACTTTAAAAATTCGAGAAGTATTCTCCAGCTGGCCTGAGGACTTTTGAAATCTCAAGTTAAAGGACTCCTTGTATAAATTTTGCAACTCAGTCTTCAGTTGATCTGTTGTTTTTTTTCTTATTTCTTCTGCTTTCATAAATTCTCTACTTAATTAACTGTTCCACTACCTTAGTTTTGATAGGCAGTTTAGATGAAGCGCGTCCAAAAGCTTCTGTTGCAATTGCTTGTGAAACGCCATCAACTTCAAATAAAATTTTTCCTGGTTTAACCCTGCATGCCCAATACTCTGGTGATCCTTTGCCTTTACCCATTCTTACTTCTGTAGGTTTTTTTGAAACTGGAACATCAGGAAATATTCTAACCCACACTCTTCCAGCTCTTTTCATGAATCTTGTCATTGCAACACGGGCAGCCTCAATTTGACGAGCTGTGACTCTTTCAGCTTCTAAAGCTTTCAGACCATATGTCCCATAATTAAGCGTTGTCGCTGACGTTGCAACCCCCTTAATTCTACCCTTATGAGCTTTTCTATATTTTGTTTTCTTTGGCTGTAACATATCTATCCTAATTTATTTGGGTTGTTATCTAATTCATGAGGCGCATTGTCATCTATATCGCCTTTATATATCCAAACTTTTATTCCGCATGAACCATATGTGGTTTGTGCTGTCGCGACAGCGTAATCTACATTTGCTCTGAAAGTATGCAGAGGCACTCTACCTTCCCTATACCACTCAGTTCTTGCTATTTCAGTTCCCCCAAGTCTACCTCCACAATTCACTCTAATTCCGTCTGCTCCCAAGCGCATTGCTGACTGAACTGAACGTTTCATCGCTCTTCGAAATGAAACGCGTCTTTCTAATTGTTCAGCTATACCATCAGCAATTAATTGTGCTTCTACTTCTGGTTTTCTTATTTCCACAAGATTTATAGAAACTTCATCGGAAGTAAATTCAGAGATTTTTTTCTTCAATTTCTCAATATCACTACCTTTTTTTCCAATAATAAGACCTGGACGCGCTGAGTATATTGTAACCTGTGCTTTCTTTGCAGGCCGTTCAATCTGAATTTTTGCTACAGCACAATTTTTAAGTTTTTTCTCGAGATAAGCTCTAATCTTTAAATCTTCCTGCAAGAACGATCCAAATTCTTTCTTTCCAGCATACCATCTAGATTGCCACTTCTTATTAAGAATTAATCTAAGTCCAATTGGATTTACTTTTTGACCCATATACTATTTTGCCTTCTCTTTCTTTACTTCCTTAACTTGATCTTCAGAAACTTTAATTGTGACGTTAGTCAGAAATTTATTAATTCTGCCAGGTCTTCCCTTTGCTCTTGCTCTCCATCTTTTCATCACCATACCTTTACCGCAATATGCTTCAGTAACTTTTAATATATCAATATCCAACTGATGATTATTCTCGGCATTAGCAATTGCACTGTTTAAAACTTTAGAAATATTTTTAGCAACTCCTCTAGATGAAAACTTTAATAAGTTAAGTGCTTCTGATGCCTTTTTGCCTCTAATCATTTCAAGTACTGCATTTGCTTTTGAAGGACTCACTCTCATGTTCCTTTGAATTGCATATGCTTCGTTATCTTTTCTTACAAGTTGTCTCATATTTACTTTGTTTTCTTATCACCTGTGTGGCCATTAAAAGTTCTTGTTGGAGAGAACTCTCCAAGTTTATGGCCAACCATGTCTTCAGTTATGTTTACAGGTATAAATCTTTTGCCATTGTGAACCGCAAAATTTACACCCACAAATTCGGGTAGTATAGTTGATCTTCTTGACCAAGTCTTAATGACGCTATTGCCACCAGAATCAGAAGCCGCTTTTACTTTTTTTAATAAGTGGCTATCAACAAATGGTCCCTTCCAAACAGATCTTGTCATTTATACCTCTATTCTTGCTTTCTTATCCGTTTTTCTTTTTATAATAAATTTATCAGTTCTTTTATTATTTCTTGTCTTCTTTCCCTTTGTAGGTTTACCCCATGGAGTTACAGGATCTCTTCCACCAGAAGTTTTACCTTCACCGCCACCATGTGGATGATCGATAGGATTCATCGCAACTCCTCTTACAGATGGTCTTATACCAAGCCACCTGTTCCTACCGGCCTTACCAAGCTTTTGGTTTTTTTTATCAATATTTGATAAAACACCTATTGTAGCTCGACATTCTTCTCTAATTTTTCGTTGTTCCCCTGAAGGCAACTTAATAGCGACATAACCATTAGATTTTCCAACTATTTGGGTTGATGTGCCCGCAGACCTTGCTAATTGTGCCCCGCTTCCTGATTTTAATTCGATGTTATGTATGTCAATGCCTACAGGTATGTCAGACATGGGCATACAATTTCCATTTCTAATTTCTTTTTTTGATCCAGAAATTACTTTATCTCCAACCTTTATATCTTTTGGGGCCAATATATAGCTTTGAATACCGTCATCATATTTAATCAATGCTATATATGAGGATCTATTTGGATCATATTCTATTCTTTCCACAGTCGCACTCACATCTATCTTATTTCTTTTGAAATCAATTATTCTATATTTTGATTTATGCCCTCCACCTTTTCTTCTCATAGTGATTCTGCCTGTATTATTACGTCCACCTTTTTTAGAGATACCAGTAGTAAGTGATTTTACTGGTTTACCATTCCATAGTCCTTTTTTATCAACTAGAGTAAGTCCTCTGGTTCCGGGCGTGTTAGGTCTGAATTTTTTAAGTGCCATTTATTTATACTCCCGCATTAATATCAATTGTCTGACCATCTTCGAGGGTAACGAATGCCTTCTTGTAATCCGACCTCTTACCAAGAGAACCCCTAAATGATTTAAGCTTACCCTTAACGATTGAAGTATTTACTTTTTTTACTTTGACTTTAAAAATGTTTTCAATTGCTAATTTAATTTCTTTCTTTGAACTTGTTTTCTGAACTTGGAATGTAACTTGATTATACTCTGAACCCATCGAGGACTTCTCTGTAATAATAGGTTTGATTATCGTTTTAAAATCTTTAATTGTAACCATCTTAATTAATCCTACTCTCAAGCATTTCTAAAGCATTCTTACTCATGATTAATTTTTCAAATCCAAGTAAATCGAGTGCATTAAAATTATTTATGCTTGAATACTTTATATTTTTTAAGTTTCTTGAAGCTAATGCAAAATTATTATCAGGTTTATCGCCCTCTAATATGAGCGCAGAGTGAGCATTTAAATCTGAGAGGCTTTTAACTAGTGTTTTTGTCTTTGGCTCTGCAATTTTAAGTTCTTCAACAATTATCAGATTGTTGTTCTTGAGTTTATCAGAAAGAATATGCTTCAAAGCCTCTTGCCTAGTTCGTTTTGGCATCTTTTTTAATGAACGAACCCCTCTTAAGTTATGAGCCATTCCACCACTTCTAAATATATTTGCTTTTTTGGAGCCGTGCCTAGCTCCTCCACTTCCCTTTTGTCTTCCTAGCTTTTGTGTTGTTCCTTTTACTTCAGACCTATTTTTAGTCCTAGCTCTTAGAGGTTTCTGGTTAGACTCATTCCATCTAACTAGAGAGCCAACAACACTTAAATCGGATTTACTATTGAATAATTGATCTTTCAAATTGACTGACCCACTCTTTTTTCCATCTATTTTGTGTATGTCAATTTGCATTTACTTATTTTTCCTTCTTAACTTCTTTTTCTGATTTTACTGGTGTGGCTTCGATGTCTTTGATGCCATCTTTTTTAATTGAATCCTCAACAACTAACCAAGTTCCCCTTGAGCCAGGCGTAGCTCCTTTTACACAGATTAGATTTTTTTGGTCATCAACCTTTACAACCTGTAAGCTTTGAAGAGTTTTGTGAACATCTCCGTATTGTCCCGCCATCTTTTTTCCTTTGAAAACTTTACCAGGGTCTTGGCACTGACCTGTAGATCCATGACTTCGATGTGAAACTGAAACACCATGAGAGGCCCTCAAGCCGGAGAAATTATGACGTTTCATTACTCCAGCAAATCCTTTGCCCTTTGTGTAACCAGATACATCAATAAATTGACCTTCCTTGAAATGACTTGCTTTCAATTCATCTCCACTTTTAATCTCTTGGTCTTTACTAATTTCAAACTCTCTAAGATATTTATAAGCATCTGATTTTTTTTTATCAAAGAAACCCTTCTGTGATTTTGATGTTTTTTTTAACTTGCAGGCACCAACCAATACCTTGTCTGAATTTTCATCTTCTGATGTAATTCGATCAATAATTTTACAATTTTCAACATGAAGTACAGTAACAGGAATATTTGTTCCACTTTGTGTGTACAAATTACTCATTCCAATTTTTTTTGCTATAATACCTGATCTCATATCTTATAATTTGATTTCTACATCAACTCCTGAAGCTAAATCTAATTTCATTAGTGCATCGACTGTTTGTGGCGTTGGGTCGACTATCTCTATTAATCTCTTATGAGTCCTGATCTCGAATTGCTCTCTACTTTTTTTGTTAACATGAGGAGATCGAAGAACTGTAAACTTCTCATTATTTGTGGGTAATGGTATTGGGCCTTTCACCATTGCTCCAGTTCTTTTAGCTGTATCAACGATTTCTACTGATGATTTATCGAGTACACCATGGTCAAAAGCCTTCAATCTTATTTTGATATTTTGATTTTCCATTTTTATTCCTTAGGCAAATTTTGCTTTTACCTCATCTTGAACGTTTTGAGGTACTTGCTCATAATGATCAAAAAACATTGAATATTGAGCTCTTCCCTGAGTCATAGACCGTAATGTGTTGACATAGCCAAACATATTGGCAAGAGGCACCATTGAGCTAATTGCTGTTGTATTACCTCTAGCTTCACTTCCACTAACCTGGCCTCTTCGACTACTCAAATCGCCTATAACATCCCCCATAAACTCTTCAGGCGTAACTACCTCAACTCTCATAACAGGCTCGAGAAGTTTTGGGCCTGCTTTTTGACAAGCGTCTTTAAATGCCATCCTTCCGGCTATCTCAAAAGCTAAACTACTAGAGTCTACATCGTGATATTTTCCATCGATTAATGTTACTTTATAATCAATTATAGGGAACCCGGCTATGACGCCAGTATCAGCAACACCCTCAATTCCTTTTTCAACTCCTGGGATATACTCTTTAGGTATATTACCTCCCTTAATTTTGTCTTCAAATAATCTTCCTGTCCCTGGTTCACATCCCTCAACAATAATTTTTACTTCAGCAAACTGACCAGCTCCTCCACTTTGTTTTTTATGTGTATATGTTACCTCAACCTCTTTAGATATTGTTTCTCTGTAAGCAACCTGTGGTGCTCCTACATTAGCTTCAACCTTGAACTCTCGTTTCATTCGGTCAACAATAATATCCAAATGAAGCTCACCCATTCCTTTAATAACAGTTTGCCCAGATTCATCATCAGACGTTACTCTGAAAGAGGGGTCTTCTTTAGCAAGTCGAGCAAGTGCTTCTCCCATTTTTTCTTGGTCGGCTTTTGTTTTTGGTTCAACAGCAATTTCAATTACTGGATCTGGAAAATCCATTGACTCTAATATGATTGGCCTCTGAGAGTCACACAAAGTTTCACCAGTTATGGTATCTTTCAAACCTGCTATCGCAACAATATCACCAGCATACGCAGTTTTAATATCTTCTCTGTTATTTGCATGCATAAGTAGCATTCTTCCAATTCTTTCCTTATCACCTTTAACAGAATTCATAATTGTTGAACCAGCTTCTAACTTTCCTGAATAGATTCTTGTAAACGTGAGAGAGCCTACAAAAGGATCATTAGCAACTTTAAATGCTAATGCAGAAAAAGGCTCTTCATCTGATGCTTTTCTTATTTCTTCATCTTCTTTGCCTGGTATGTTGCCCGTAGCTTGTTGTACCTCACTAGGATCTGGCATAAAGTTTACGATGGCATCTAGAAGTGGTTGTACACCTTTATTTTTAAATGCACTGCCTGTTAAAATTGGAACGAACTCAAAATTGATAGTGCCTTTTCTAATACAACGGTTAAGAGTTTCCTCATCAGGCTCTTCCCCGTCTAAATATTTTTCTAAAACCTCTTCATCCTGCTCAACTGCCATTTCAACCATTTCAGATCGATATTTTTCAGCCGTCTCTTTTAATTCTTCTGGGATCTCTGTGTACTCATATTTAGCTCCAAGGTCTTCATTTGCCCAAACAATTGCTTTATTTTTTACAAGATCAATAACACCCTTAAGATCAGACTCACTTCCATAGGGAATTTGTAAAACTAAAGCATTTGCTTGAAGTCTGTCTTTAATCATATCAAGACATTTATAGAAATCAGCCCCAGTACGATCCATCTTGTTAACAAAGCACATTCTTGGAACCTTGTATCTGTTCGCTTGTCTCCATACAGTTTCAGTCTGAGGTTCAACACCAGCTACACCATCAAATACTGCAACAGCTCCGTCAAGAACTCTAAGTGATCTCTCAACTTCAATAGTAAAGTCAACGTGTCCTGGAGTATCAATTATATTAATTCTATGATCATTCCAAAAACACGTAGTTGCTGCTGAAGTAATTGTAATTCCTCTTTCTTGCTCTTGTTCCATCCAGTCCATAGTAGCTGCACCATCATGAACTTCTCCGATTTTGTGACTTTTACCAGTGTAATAAAGTATTCTTTCTGTAGTAGTGGTTTTTCCTGCATCAATATGAGCCATAATTCCTATATTGCGGTATTTCTGCAGTGCGTATTCTCTTGTCATATTACCACCTAAAGTGTGCAAAAGCTTTATTGGCTTCTGCCATTTTATGAGTATCTTCTCTTTTTTTTATTGCCGATCCTTTGTTACCAGCTGCGTCCACTAATTCAGAACTTAATTTATCAACTAAACTTTTTTCTTTACGGTTTCTTATTGCATTAACAATCCATCTAATTGCTAGAGCTTGCGACCTGTTACTTTTAACCTCAACTGGGACTTGGTAAGTTGCTCCACCAACTCGACGTGACCTTACCTCAACAAGTGGTCTTACATTTTCTATTGCTTTGTTAAAAATATTCATTGGAGGTTCACCGGTTTTGCTTTCAATATTTGTGAATGATTTATTTATTATGGCCTCTGCAACAGTTTTCTTGCCATCAAGCATAATAGCATTTGTAAATTTTGTAAGAACTTTACTTCCATGAACTGGATCTGGTAATACTTCTCTAATTTGAGCTTTTCTTCTTCTAGACATTTATTTAGGTTTCTTCGTTCCATATAATGAACGACGTTGTTTTCTCTCACCAACACCTTGAGTATCTAAAACTCCTCTTACAGTATGATAACGAACTCCTGGCAGGTCTTTAACACGACCACCGCGAATTAATATAACCGAGTGTTCCTGCAAATTATGGCCCTCACCACCAATATAACTTGTTACTTCAAATCCATTTGTAAGTCTAACTCTTGCAACTTTTCGTAATGCTGAGTTAGGTTTTTTAGGGGTAGTTGTATAAACTCTAGTACAAACACCTCGCTTTTGAGGATTTGCCTTTAATGCTGGAACCTTATTTCTTTTTTGAACTTTGGTTCTAGGTTTTCTAATCAGCTGACTTATAGTCGGCATAAAATATCTCCAGTCTTTACAACTTAAAGGTTAACTATTTTAAAAAATTAATAAAAAGTAGCGTTTAGATTTCTCTACCGCCTACTATTTAAGAATGCCGCATAATACTTAATAGTTTATGCAGGTCAACAAATTTTATTAGGAATTCTCCTGTATTTCGGCTGATTCTTGCTCTTTCTTTGCCTGAATTGCCTCAATTTCTATTTTTGCCTCTTTATCCAACAATTTTGCCTTATTTTCAATTTGATTGAAGGTTCTTCCTGTTCCTGCTGGAATTAATCTTCCAACAATTACGTTCTCTTTAAGTCCCTCAAGGCGATCCATTTTACCTTTTATCGATGCGTCAGTAAGAATTCTTGTTGTTTCTTGGAAAGATGCAGCTGAAATGAAAGACCTTGTTTGAAGAGATGCTTTTGTGATACCTAGCAATACAGGTTTTGCTATGGCAGGTTTCTTTCCTTCACCCTTAAGCTGTTCGTTTGTAGTCAAGAATTCAAACCTATCTATTTCTTCACCTTTAATAAATGAACTATCGCCAATTTCAGTAATATGGACTTTCTGTAACATTTGCCTACATAAAACTTCAATGTGCTTGTCGTTAATTAAAACTCCTTGCAATCTGTAAACCTCTTGAACTTCGTTAATTAAATAATCAGCTAGTGCTTCAATGCCTAAAATTTCTAATATATCGTGAGGATCTGGATTCCCATCTAGTAAGTAGTCTCCCTTCTCAATAGTTTCACCTTCTTGGTATGCAATATGTTTTCCTTTTGGTATTAAGACTTCTACTGGATCGCCATCTTTTTCAGGAGTAATAATTACTTTTTGTTTGCCTCTGATATCTTTCCCAAAAGAAATTATACCAGAAGTCTCGGAAATAATCGCATGGTCTTTTGGTTTTCTTGCTTCAAATAACTCTGCAACTCTTGGCAAACCTCCAGTAATGTCTTTTGTTTTTGAAGCAGCCTTTGGAGTCCTCGCGAGAACGTCTCCAGCATGAACTTCTGATCCATCCGCAACAGAAAGAATTGAGTCTGGCGGCAAGAAGTATCTTGCTTCATTACCGTTTGCCAGAAGTATAACATCGCCTTTGTCATCTCTAAGTGTTATTCTTGGCTTTAACTCACTTCCTTTTGGATCTGATTTCCAGTCCTTGACTTTAGTATACGTTAAGCCAGTTTTTTCCTCTGTTTCCTCAATAAGAGAAATACCCTCTTCCATATCTACGTAATTAGCAATTCCTGATTTTTCAGATATAACTGGATTTGTAAATGGATCCCATTCACAGATTTTTGTACCACTATTAACTTTAGAGTCTTCCTCTACTAATATCTTCGTACCGTAAGGAACTTTGTAATTCGCAAGTTCCCTTCCATTCTCATCATGTATAGCTAATTGACAGTTTCTACCCATAACAATCAGATTACTATTACTGTCTTCAACAGTATTTTTATTTAAAATTTTAAATATTCCATCGGTATTGATCTCAATAAATGATTGATCATTAATTTGAGCAGCACCTCCGATGTGAAAGGTTCTCATGGTGAGTTGGGTACCTGGCTCACCTATTGATTGTGCAGCTATCATTCCAACAGCTTCTCCCTCATTAACAAGGAAACCTCTTGCTAAATCACGGCCATAACATTTTACACAGATACCCCTTTTACTGTCACATGTTAGTGGAGATCGTATATAAACGCTTTGAATTCCTGCAGTTTCGATTTTGTCGGCAACAATTTCATCTACGTATTCATCTTTTTTTGCAATGTTTTCACCAGTTATTGGATGGTTCACATCCTTCTGAAGAAACCTTCCTAATATTCTGTCTGCTATGGAAATTATTACCTCTCCCCCCTCAACAACATCAGAAATCCATACACCATTATCCGTGCCACAGTCAGGTTCAGATATAGTACAATCCTGAGCAACATCGCAAAGTCTTCTAGTTAAATACCCGGAGTTTGCTGTTTTCAATGCCGTATCTGCAAGGCCTTTTCTGGCACCATGAGTTGAATTGAAGTACTCGAGTACATTCAAGCCTTCCTTGAAATTTGAGATAATAGGAGTTTCAATTATATCACCAGACGGCTTAGCCATAAGACCTCTCATGCCAGATAATTGCTTCATTTGAGCCGCAGAACCACGAGCACCAGAGTTTGCCATCATATAAATCGAATTTATTGGCATTTCTCTATTAGTTTCATCATCAAATTTCTTGGAAGATATTTCATTCATCATTTCTTGAGCAACACGATCTGTACACTTAGCCCATGCATCAATTACTTTATTGTATTTCTCCCTATTCGTTATTAGACCATCATTATACTGTTTCTCATATTTTTCTATTTGACCCGCTGTTTCAGAAACTAGTTTTTCCTTTGTCTCTGGAATAATCATGTCATCTTTTCCGAACGAAATCCCTGCCTTGTAAGCATAATGAAAGCCTAACGCCATTAATTGGTCAGCAAATATCACTGTGTCTTTTTGCCCACAATATCTATAAACTGTATCAATGAGACCTGATATTTCTTTTTTACCTAGAAGTCGGTTAACTAGTTTAGGTTCAAGATCTTTATGTAGTGGAACTAAATTCCAGAGCAGCATCCTTCCAGGTGTTGTCTCTATTCTTTTAAGTTTATTTTTACCTTCGGAGTCAATAAAATTAATTCTTGCATGAACTTTTGCGTGAACAGTTGTTGCATTGTTTTCAAGAGCTTGCTGTACTTCATAAATATCTTTAAAAACAGCTCCTTGGCCTGGCTCATTTTCTTTTTCTTGCGATAGATAATAAATACCTAATACAATATCCTGACTTGGAACAATCACAGGCTTACCGTTAGCCGGGTTAAGTATATTATTTGTTGACATCATAAGAACTCTTGCCTCAAGCTGAGCTTCTAAACTTAGAGGCACATGCACAGCCATCTGATCACCATCAAAGTCAGCATTGAACGCAGTACAAACTAAGGGATGAAGTTGAATCGCCTTACCTTCAATTAAAACAGGCTCAAAGGCTTGGACACCAAGTCTATGAAGTGTTGGCGCTCTATTTAATATTACCGGGTGCTCCCTAATAACACGATCTAATACATCCCAAACTTCAGGACGTTCTTTTTCAACCATCTTCTTAGCTTGTTTTAGAGTAGTAGCTAAACCTAGTGACTCTAACCTTGCGTATATGAATGGTTTAAATAACTCAATCGCCATTTTTTTTGGCAAGCCGCATTGATGCAATTTTAATTCAGGACCTACAACTATCACCGATCTACCAGAATAATCGACTCTTTTACCTAATAAATTCTGCCTAAAACGACCCTGTTTACCCTTAAGCATTTCTGCCAATGATTTAAGTGGTCTTTTATTTGTTCCAGTAATAACTCTTCCTCTTCTTCCATTATCGAAAAGTGCGTCAACAGACTCTTGCAGCATTCTTTTTTCATTTCTTATAATTATATCCGGAGCTCGTAGTTCAATTAATCTAGATAGCCTGTTATTTCTATTGATAACTCTTCTATAAAGATCATTCAAATCACTTGATGCAAATCTTCCGCCATCAAGTGGAACAAGCGGTCTCAATTCTGGTGGAATTACAGGTACAGAGGTTAGGATCATCCACTCTGGTCTATTTCCCGATGAAATAAAGGCCTCAAAAATTTTAATTCTTTTTACCAACTTTTCTGACAACGCTACGGCTTTTGTTTCAGAGAGTTTTACCCTTAAAGCCTCAAGCTCTGGTTCAAGCTCAATTCTTTCAAGAACTTTTCTAACCGCCTCAGCTCCAATACCAGCTGCGAACGAGTCTTCTCCATATTCTTCTTTAGCTTTTTCTAATTCTTCTTCATCAAGTAATTGATTTTGTATTAAAGGTGTTAGTCCGGGTTCAGTGACCATGAATTTTTCAAAATAAAGAACCTTCTCAAGATCCTTAAGCTTCATATCCATCATTAGGGCTATACGGCTAGGTAAGGATTTTAAGAACCATATATGAGCAACGGGGGCAGCTAATTGAATATGCCCCATTCTTTCTCTTCTTACATCTTTTTTTGTTACCTCAACACCACATTTCTCACAAATGATACCCTTAAATTTCATTCTCTTATACTTACCGCAGAGACATTCATAATCTTTGATAGGTCCAAAAATTCTTGCACAGAAAAGGCCATCTCTTTCAGGTTTAAAAGTTCTATAATTTATTGTTTCAGGCTTTTTTATTTCACCATATGACCAAGATAATATTCTTTCAGGACTAGCAATTGAAATTTTTACCTGGTTGAAATCATCTCTTGATGCGGCAGGATTAAATATATTCATTAATGATTGGCTCATAGTTTTTCCTAATTCAAATTTGAAAGCTCTATATTAAGACCTAGTGACCTAATTTCTTTAATCAATACGTTAAATGACTCAGGTGTTCCAGACTGGAATACGTCTTCACCTCTGATAATAGTTTCATAAACTTTAGTTCTACCAGCGACATCATCAGATTTAACAGTTAAAATCTCTTGGAGGGTATAAGCTGCTCCATAGGCTTCAAGTGCCCAAACTTCCATTTCACCAAATCTCTGTCCACCGAATTGAGCTTTACCTCCCAATGGTTGCTGCGTTACCAGACTGTAAGGACCAATAGATCTTGCATGAATTTTATCATCAACTAGATGGTGAAGTTTTAGCATATATATATAACCAACAGTCACTTTCCTCTCAAATTTTTCACCGGTTAATCCATCCCACAGCTGTGTTTGACCACTTTTATCAAAACCAGCTTCGCCCAACATTTCTGATATTTCAGACTCTGATGCTCCATCAAATACTGGTGTTTTAATTGGAACACCATTGGCAATATTTATTGCAAGTTCTTTCTGCTCGTCTTTACTTAATGAGGAAATTTCATTTTTATATTGATCTTTACCATAAACCTTTTCGAGAGATTTTCCGATGACTGAGTGATCATTTGACGACTTGTATTGCGCAAGAGATTTATTAATTATCTCTCCAATTCCAGCGCACGCCCAGCCTAAATGAGTTTCTAATATTTGACCTACGTTCATTCTGCTTGGCACTCCAAGAGGATTTAATACAATATCAACTGTTCTACCATCTTCGAGATATGGCATGTCTTCAACTGGAGCAATTTTACTTATTACGCCCTTATTACCATGCCTTCCAGCCATTTTATCTCCCGGTTGCAATTTTCTTTTAACAGCAACAAATACTTTGACCATTTTCATAACACCCGGCAAAAGCTCATCACCTCTTTGAACCTTATCTACTTTATTGTCGAAGCGAGCTTGAATTGCGGATCTAGCAATATCATATTGTTTTTTTAAATTATCAATTTCATTTTGATCATTTGAACTTTCAAGTTTCATTTTCCATAAAGAGTCTAACTTAATATCCGACAAAGTGGCTTTGTCGTATTTATTCTGAATATTAACATCACTAGGTGCTTCAGTTACGTTTTTTTCATTAATTAGTAAAACAAGTCTCTCTTTTATATTTCTGTTGAGAATTCCTAACTCAGCTTCTCTATCGTTAGCCAATTTTTCAATTTCATCTCTTTCAATAGATAAGGCTCTATCATCTTTTTCTATTCCATACCTATTGAATACTTTTACATCTACAACAATTCCACTGGAACCAGGTGGGAGTCTTAAAGATGTATCTTTAACATCAGTCGCTTTTTCTCCAAATATTGCTCTTAATAATTTCTCCTCTGGAGTAACAGGGCTTTCGCCCTTAGGAGTAACTTTTCCAACAAGAATGTCACCAGGATTGACATCAGCTCCAACATAAACAATCCCCGCCTCATCAAGATTACGGAGCATTTCGTCACCAGCATTTGGAATATCTCTCGTTATTTCCTCTGATCCTAACTTCGTGTCTCTTGACATAACTTCAAATTCCTCAATATGAATAGAAGTAAATTTATCTTCTTGAACAATTTTTTCTGAAATTAAAATTGAGTCTTCAAAATTATAGCCTCTCCATGGCATAAAGGCCACAACCACATTTCGTCCTAAACCAAGCTCACCAAAGTGTGTTGATGGACCATCAGCAATTATATCACCCCTTGATACCTTATCACCAACTTTTACAAGAGGTCTTTGGTTAATACATGTACTTTGGTTTGATCTTTGAAATTTTTGTAAAGTATAAATATCAACACCAGACTCAGTTGTTTTAATTTTTTCTGTTACTCTAACAACAATTCTTTTTCCATCAATTTTGTCAACTACACCGTCTCTATTTGCTACAATAGTGACTCCAGAATCTACGGCAACGACCTTTTCCACTCCTGTTCCCACTAATGGAGACTCAGCTTGTATTAAAGGTACTGCTTGTCTCATCATATTTGATCCCATAAGAGCTCTGTTTGCATCATCGTTTTCAAGAAATGGTATCAGGGATGCTGCACAAGAAACTACCTGCTTAGGCGATACATCCATATAATCTATGTCTTCAGGGACAGTCATAACGAAATCACCGTTTCGTCGGCAAGAAACCAATTTAGTAATAAAGCGTCCCTTATCATCTAGTTCACTGTTGGCTTGAGCAATAGTATAATCTGCTTCCTCCATAGCTGGGAGATATTCGACCTCATCACTGACCCTTCCTTTTAATACTTTTCTATATGGACTTTCAATGAAACCATATTGATTTACTCTTGCATGAGATGCTAAGCTATTTATTAAACCAATATTTGGGCCCTCAGGCGTTTCTATTGGGCAGATCCTGCCGTAATGCGTTGGATGAACATCTCTTACTTCAAAGCCAGCTCTCTCCCTACTAAGACCACCTGGTCCAAGCGCTGATAATCTTCTTTTATGCGTAATTTCAGCTAAAGGGTTAGTTTGATCCATAAATTGAGATAATTGTGAAGTTCCAAAAAATTCCTTAAGGGATGCAACCAATGGCTTTGCATTAATAATATCTTGTGGGGTAGCAGCATCAACTTCTAAAGAATTCATTCTTTCTTTAATTGATCTTTCCATTCGGATAAGCCCCATTCTGAATTGATTTTCAACTAATTCACCTACCGACCTAACTCTTCTGTTACCTAAGTGGTCAATATCATCAACTTCACCTTTTCCTGTTCTTAAATCCATAACAGTTTTAATCACTTCGATTACATCTTCACTTCTAAGCACGGTAATTGAATCAGAGCATTCAATATTTAGTCTATAATTCATTTTAACCCTTCCAACATCTGAGAGATCATATTTTTCAGATTTAAAAAACAGCGAATTAAATACCTCAAATGCCGTCTCTAGATTTGGAGGCTCCCCTGGTCTTAGTACTTTATATATTTCTACAACTGCCTCCTCAGGACTTAAATTTTTGTCTATTCTTAGCGTATCACGTATGAATGAACCGATGTTAATACCATCTATTTCTAATACTGGGATTTTTGAAATCTTGAGCTCTTTAACTCTTTCTATCATTTCAGGAGTAATTTCATCAGATGATTCAAAATAAATCTCTCCTGTTTTTTCATTAATAATATCATCAGCAATGAACTTACCTATAAGCTCATCATCCTCAAGAAGTAAGTTCTTTAACCCATCATTAAACAGTTTTTTTTGCAATAGCAGGATTTATTTTAGTGCCTTGTTTAACCGCAACTTTACCATTAGCTGCATTAATTAAACTTTTTTGCAATTTTCCAGTTTTTATATTTTTAGGATTAAAGCTAACTTTCCATTTACTATCTTTTGAATTTAATGAGTAAGTCTCAGTGTTATAAAATAAAGACAGTATCTCATCACGTTTGATACCCATTGCCATTAAGAATGTGGTAATTGGTATTTTCTTCTTTCTATCGATTCTACAGTGAATTATATCTTTATGATCAAACTCAATATCAAGCCATGAGCCTCTGTATGGAATTACTCTTGCACCAAATAATAATTTTCCACTGGAGTGGGTTTTTCCGTTATCATGATCAAAAAATACTCCTGGACTCCGATGCATTTGGCTAACAACAACGCGTTCTGTTCCATTAGTAATAAATGTTCCTTTTTGTGTCATTAGAGGTAGGTCACAAAGGTAAATTTCTTGTTCCTTGATGTCCTTTACAGTTCTTGACTCAGTCTCCTCATCAATATCAAATACAATTAATCTTAATTTAACATTTAATGGCGCAGCGAAAGTTTTATCTCTCTGTCTACATTCATCAACATCAAATTTAGGAGATTGGAAATCATACTCAATATATTCAATTCTCGCTGAGCCAGAGAAATCTTCTAAAGGAAATACACTTTTAAAAACTCTTTGCAGACCTTTATCAGGTCTTTCTTGAGGGCTTACATGTTCTAATAAAAAGTCTTTGTAAGATTTTTTTTGTATTTCTATTAAATTAGGGAATTTTGAAACTTCTTTTAGCTTACCAAAATTTTTACGAACTCTTTTTCGTTCAGTAAAGGATAGTGTGTTAACCATTAATGTATACTCGCCCTATTATCAATAGAAGGTTGCAAACTATTGAATAAAAAATATTTAAAAATTATTTAAGTTCTACTGTTGCGCCGGCAGCTTCTAACTTTTCTTTAAAGCCATTAGCTTCATCTTTTGAGACACCTGTTT
>CACIRX010000016.1 GCA_902589175.1 uncultured Pelagibacteraceae bacterium
GCAAACTTTTTTCAAAAAAGTCAATGTATCGCTGAAATGTTGGAGTGAAATCAATCTCCATCATGCTTACTTGTGTAAAAGAACTAAAACTTAGCATTAATGCCATAGGAATAAGCATTACGAGAATTATTAAAAATAATGCAGGAGACAGTAATGAATATGCTTTTGCATTATCACTCTTAGAGTATAAATTTCGCCAAGCTTGAAACATAAGAAAATTTTAATTTATATAAATAATAGATGCAATTTATATTTCTTTTTTGCTTCTATCCGTGAGATTAGCATACCACAAATATAATCTTAAATACCAAAGTCTTAAAAATCCAAATGGAATTTTAGGTGATAGGCCCTGATAGACTTTTGAAATGTTTGTCTCCCCACTATTTGACTCGTAAATCATTTCAGCTAATTTTTTACCACAATAGACAGTTGTATTATTACCGTTAGCTTGATAGCCGTATGAAAAATATACAGACTTATCTTCTTCTAATGCACCGAATGCCGGAACAAAGTCACGTGTCATAACAACAGTGCCTCTCCAATAATGATCAATATCGATGTTATTCCAATTTGGAAATACCCCACGAAATTTTTTTGTCATGAATTCTTGCATTCTCTCTGCGCTCTTTTCATCGCCGTAGGTGTCACCTCTTGTTCCAAATAACATCCTGTTTGAAGGCATTCTTCTATAGTAATACAAGATCTCTCTAGAGTTGCAGATTGGATTAAGAGTTTTATAGTTTTGTAGTTTAAACTCATCTTCTGACATTTCTCTAGTAACAATTATATTTGATAAAACAGGCATCATTCTATTTGCAAAACTTGGATGAAGAGATTCATCTGTGTATCCATTTGTTGCAACAACAACCTTATTTGCAGTAATCGATCCGCTATCTGTAATTAATTTATGTGAACCGTTTCTTTCCCATTTTTTCACTCTAGAAAAACTATGAAGTTTCGCTCCCACATCTACAGTTGCTGATGCAAAGCCATTCATAAAAGCCATTGGGTTCATTGCAAATCCTGCTTCAGTAAAAACAGCTCCAAATTGTTCTGTTGATTGATGTCCAACTTCATCAAACTCCTCTTTGGGTATCCACTTGGTGTTAATACCAAAATATTTTTTAAGATCGTTGCCCCACTCCTTTAGTTCCTCACTGCTATCAGGGTGATGAGCAACATCTAGATTGCCAGTGCCAGTTTTTTCACATTCAATATTATTTTCTGAAATAAGTGAGGATAAAAGTTCAACACCTTCAATTTGTGAAGAAAAAAATTTCTTTGTTTCATCTAAGCCAAACTTTGCAATCAGTTGGTTGACCGATAGTTTTGTTGCAGGCAAACAACAAAAGCCAGCATTCCTTGCACTGCTTGCAAAGCCAAAATGACCTGCCTCTAGTAATCTTACGTCACCGCTATAATTCTTTGCAATGTGATAAGCTGTACTTATTCCAGTAAAGCCGCCACCTATTACACAAACATCACAGCTTTCATCAGTTGTGAGCTTAGGATATTTGTCTTGTTCTATTTGACTGACTTTTTCCCAATAACTTTTAACTGGCTTATTAACGTCGTAAATATCTTTATTATAAAGTTGCTTCATATTCTCTTGCTCAGAGATTATGGTAACTGCATGTTGGTAAAATACCAATTATAAAAGTAAGTTACCGCTGACTCATTTTCAGATAAAACTCCGGGTTTAAAAGACTGAGATAGAAGGCCTTCCTGGTTATTTTCAATTATTGTTGTATCATGCGCGGTAGTAACATCCCAAATATAGCTTACTTCCTCGGGCTTAAAGTCTTTATTCTCCTCAGCTTCCTCGTTTACGAGCCATATGAGTTCCACTTCAGACTCTAAAAGTGAGATGGGTTTAAAAATAAACATCACGCCAAAATCATTTGTGAAATAACAACAGCCAAATGGATTAAAGCTTACTTGGGTTAATCCTCCATCAAAATCTTTAAACTGTCCCATTAGTGAAGAAGCTGGCTTTCCATCTTTGGTTTGTGATAAGTTTCCGTTTCCAATTGGGGTTCTGTCAACATATCTGTTTAAGCCTTTTTTCAATCCTTCTTCTGTTTCAAGATAAACCTCAGACGGAGTTCCATTTTTTTTACATTCCTCGACCCAAGGTTTAATTTTATTTAAATAATCGTCAGTCTCTTTTTGAGGCGCAGTACCTATTCCGGCACCCATTGCAACAACCCAGTCTTTGTCCTGTACTGCACAAAGCTCAGGATGTGCTGTGGGACAGTGATAACACTCCTGAAAATTTTCAAGAACTAATTTAAAATTTGCATGAGTTGGATATTTTTTTCTTATCGCAATTTTTGACTTACTCGTCTGATGAAATTCCATCATTTCTTTTAGGGGCTCAATGAATTCATCAAAATTCATCGGTTCGTCTAAAGATAAATTAATAAATACTAATCCTTCATAAATTTTGAGATGACACTCTCTAAGACCCCACTCTTCTTTTTTAAAATCCTCCGGCATAAAGCGTGCAGCTTTAAGCTCACCTTCTGCTGAAAAACTCCAAGCATGATAGGGACATACTAAAAGTTTTTTTGAACCCTCTTCATCTAAACAAATTCTTGATCCTCGATGAGTGCAAACATTATAAAATGCTCTTACTTCATTGTCTCTTCCTCTAATAACTATGATGGACTCCTTTTCGGCATCAAAAACAAAATAATCACCTGGATTAGGAATACGACTGATGTGATCTACCATTAACCACTGTTTGAAATAAATTCGCTTCATCTCTTCGGAAAAAATATTCGAATCTGTATAAAAGTCTTGGGGTAAGGTTTTACCCTCCTGATAGTTTTTTAGCAGATGGTTAAACTCAAGCATTTTTTTAAGATGCAGACCAAAGGCCTTCTTTCTTGATGTCGTCTGTAGCTAACTCAATTCCTTTTCTAAGTATACTTACGAGATCATCTATTTGTTCCTTAGTGATGATCAAAGAAGGAGACATGACGCACGTATTAAATAGCGGCCTAACAATTAAACCAAGATTTTGACAATGAGAATTGATACGAGAAGCGATCTCGTATTGTAAATTCAGAGGATCTTTTTTTTCTTTACTGATTACACATTCAACAGCCGCCATTAATCCCTCACCACGTACATCGCCAACAATTGGTAGATCAATTAATTCACTTAATTTGGATTGAAAATAAGGGCCGACTTCCTGTACATGTTCAAGGAGGTTATTTTTTTCAATATAATCAAGTGTTGCTGTTGCTGCTGCCATACTCACTGGGTGACCCGAGTCAGTAAATCCATTTGAAAATATAACTTTTTCTTTATTATCAAGTTGAGACATAAGCTTTTCAGAAATAACAACTGCACCACAAGGTACGTATCCTGAAGTAATCCCTTTTGCTAAAAGGATAATATCAGGTTCTAAATCGAAATAATTTTCTGAAGCGAATATATGACCTAACCTTCCAAATCCAGTTACTATCTCATCAGAAATATAAATAACGTCGTACTTAGTACAAATTTCTCTTGTCTTTTTGTGATATCCTTTAGGAGGAACAATTACCCCACCTGATGCTAGGATTGGCTCTGCAATAAATACTGCGACCTTATCTTGACCAAGTTCTAAAATTTTATTTTCTAACTCTTTAACTTTTAAATCACAGAATTCTTCATCACTTAAATCATCTGGTTTTTTAAACGGATTTGGTGCAGACAAATGATGGACTAAGTTATCTGCAAAATCAAAGTTGTTTTTATCTCTTTCTTTACCTGAGCATGAAGCCCCTAAAAATGTACTACCGTGATATGCATCATGACGTGAGATAATTTGTTTCTTATCTCTTAACCCACGAACATTATTATAAAACATTACAAATCTTAATGCAGAGTCTACCGCTGAAGATCCTCCAGACGTGAAAAATACTCTTTTAAGATCACCGGGCGCATATTTAACAAGTCGTGAAGCATAGTTATATGCAATCTCAGTGGACTCCGTGAATGGACTGGCGTAGGGCATTTTTGTAATCTGATTATAAACAGCATCAGCAATTTCTTTTACGCCATGTCCTACGTTAACATTCCACATTCCTCCAGGGCCATCAATAAGCTGTCTTCCTGTTTGATCGTAAAGATAAATTCCTTTTGACTTATCAATGAACGTCCTGCTGTCTTCACCGCGATACTCAAGATACTGCCATGGGTATAGAATTCTATCGTCGAGAGTATTAAGGAGATCTTTTTTTTCGGGAATCGGGGTTGATTTGGGCATATTGAAGTATAGCCTATATTGAACAGCTGTTCAATAATTGAATTTTAAAAAAACAGCCTATTTTTGGCTATTCATAAAGGTCTGCAGGTACTTTGTTACGTCTTTCAGGGCTAAAAAATTGTCTTTTTACAACCTTACACTTTGCCCATATTTTTTTATATTCCAATTCCTCTGGGTGATAAATTTCTGCAAAAATATTTTCTTTAATCTTAATTCCATAGGGACGCTTTAGAGACGCAAGCGCAACGTTTCTTTTCATAGTAGGTGACCACATTGCTGCCGTAACAATGCCTATATCTTCTTTTTTTTCATTATAAATCACAGAGCCTACTGCGGGCTTATCGCCATCTATGTCCAGTCCAACTAAACATCTTTCGGAATTACCTGTCTCTTTTTCTTTCTTTAAAGCGCGTTTACCGACAAAGTAACTTTCTTTATTGAGATGAACAAGCCAACCCATTCCAATTTCATACGGTGAACGCATTCTCACTGGTCTTAAGGAATCTTCAGCTGCCATAAAATCAGTATTGGTTTGAATAAAGCCAGCTTCAATCCTTGTCATCTCAAGAGCATGCATACCAAAAGGTCTTATCTTTAATTCTTTTCCAGCTTCCATGATACTATCCCACATGTTTTCTGCATTAGCTGGATCAGTCCATAATTCATATCCTAAATCACCTGTGAAGCCTGTTCGTGAGATCAAAACATCATATCCGTTAATATTATATTGTTTCATTCCAAATGGTTTTAATAATTCAAGGTCATCTGCTCCGTAGTTTTTTAGTGTTGAACAAGAAGTAGGTCCTTGGATTGCTAATGCAGCCGTTGTGTCTGTTGCATCCTCAAAAGAAACATCAAAACCTTCAGCTGAGTCATGTAGCCAATTATAGATCTTGACTGCACAGCAAAGCATAAATTTTGTATTCGAAAATTTAAATATGGTACCATCGTCCATTACTTTACCATCTTCATTACACCAAATTATGTATGCTACTGTATTGTCTTCCATCTGTGATAAATCTCTTGTTACAAGATAATCAACAAATTTATTAGCATCGCTGCCATTGATCATATATTTGCACATAGGTGTGAGATCCATAACTGAGGTGCCATTTCTAGCAGCAGTATATTCCAACTCAGTTGTTGAGTATTCTGTGGGTACGGTAAAACCGTTCCAGTTATAATATTTATTTGTTCTTGAAGCTAAGCTTGTTCTAGAGTGAAAAGGGGTTTTTTTAAGTGCTGTAAATCTTAAATCTCTATTCATATTTATGCATCCTCCAAGATAGCTTGAGCTGCATTTTTTCCTGGAATTCCAGTTAAGCCTCCACCCGGATGAGTACCTGCACCACACATATATAGTCCGTCAAGATGGGTTCTATATTGTGATGCCCCAGGAATGGGTCTGAGCATAAAAAGTTGATCGATTTGAATTTCTCCATGATGCCAATGTCCGCCTGAGACATAAAAATTTTTCTCTATATCGTCAGGAGTAACAATTGTTTTAGTTTCTATACAGCTTTGAATATCAGGTGCATATTTCCCTATTAATTTTATAACTGCATCTACATAGTTATCTTTAATTTTGTCCCAACCCTCTTGCGCACCGTAGGAAGCATATTGTACTTGAATATCTAATACAGGATTACTCTGGTCAGAATTTTTTAGTTTCATTTCCAAAATAGGTTCCATAGAAAGTTTATCAAACTTACTTGGATTAAATGCCTCTTCTATATAATCAATTGAAGGAGCAATTACCATTCTACTCTCTAAATCATTTTTATCGCAGTTAATAAATTCAGGTTTTTTATTGAGACTTAATGATAATTTTGCAACTTTTCCTTTTGATCGATGATGTTTGATTCTTCTTTTCACATCAGTGTCTAAATTCTCAGTTCCTAAAAGACAAAAATAAGTCGATCTTGGATCTGCATTAGAAATAATTTTTTTTGCAAAAATTTTTTCACCGCTGTGAAGTTCAACTCCTATTGCTTTATCATTTTCAGTAATGCATCTTTTAACCGATGAAGACGTTTTAATTTCAACTTTATTTTTATTACTGATGTCAAGCAAAGTATCTACAAAAGCTTTACTGCCACCATCAATTTCATATATTCCCCCAAAGATTGAGTTGTCATGTGTTGCCATGCGATAAAGTAGATTAATTAATGAACCGGGTGATCTTGGGCCCAAGTTAGAACCAAGCACCGCGTCATGAGCGATTAGGCCTTGCAAAAGAGTATTTTCAAAATTGTCTTCCAATTCGTCCGCAATATTAAGCCCTATCATTCTTGCAAACTCATTAAATTTTTTCTTTCCAAGCATTCGAACATTCATGCCTAGTTTGAATAATTTAAAATAATCAGAGAAAGTGTTGTTCATGATCCTTGGTGGTGAAGCCATCATGAAAGAACCTAAAGCCTTTGAAAAGGAGGACATTTTATCATGAAATTCTACATATCTGTCTGCATCCTTCGAAGAGAAACCAGAAATAACTTTATGGTCAATATGCTGGTTTCCAACTAGGCGAATATGTTGACCAGACTCTGACAGTGCAATCGTAGACTTTGCTCTATACTTTACTGGCAGTCCACCAAGAGAGCTTGATACGCTCAGCGGTATCTGAGGAACGAAGTTAGTTATACTCTCTTCAACAAGTCCCCCGCAATTCTCACGTGCCTCACAAATCAGAACTTTACGGTTTTTTTTTGCGAGAATATTAGCGCAAACAAGACCGTTATGGCCTGCGCCAATAACTATTACGTCGTAATTGTCTGACATTAATAATAATTACCTGTTTGAGGGATATTCATATCAATTAGAACCTCCCTTGCAGCATTCGCTCCTGGTGCACCCATAACTCCACCACCTGGATGAGTTGATGAACTGCACATATACATATTTTTAAGTGGCGTTCTGTACTGTGCATATCCAGGCACAGGTCGATTAAACATGAGTTGATCCATTGTTAATTCGCCTTGAAAGATGTTTCCTTCTGTCAACCCTACTTCATTGTCTAATTCTAATGGAGTACGAACTTCGTAGTGGTTAATTAAATCTTTAAAATTAGGAGAAAACTCAGCAATACAATCAACAATATGTCTTCCAAATTCTTGCTTTCTTTCTTCATTCCATCCGCCGTTTGCAAGATTGAATGGAACATATTGAATAAAGACAGACATATAATGCTTTCCCGGAGCTGCCATTGTTGGATCGCTTTTAGAAGGAATACACATATCTACATAAGGATTTCTTGACCATTCACCTCGTTTCCAATCGTCATAAGCTCCTTCCATTTCTTCAATAGTTTCTGTGAAGTGCATATCGCCTCCACCACCTGGATCACCCTCTGGAATACATGGGAATTCAGGAAGGCCATCTAGTGCAATATTAAGTTTTCCCGATGAGCCTCTAATTTTAAAGTTTTTAACTCTTTCAACAAATTCACCAGGTAAAGAACTTTCTTCAGTAATTTTTAAGAATGTTCTTTTAACATCTAAGTTAGATACAATTTTTTTTGCGTAATATTCATCACCTTTTTTAGTAGCAACTCCAATCGCACGACCATTTTTTGTAATGACATTAACGACTTCATTATCTGGTTTTACTTCTCCGCCATAAGCGTTGAGACAGCCTGTCATTGCTTTTGTAATAGAGCCCATACCTCCTCTTGAATATCCCCACGCTCCAACTGAACCATCTACTTCTCCCATATAATGGTGCAGTAATACGTAAGCAGAGCCAGGTGAGCAAGGACCAAGAGCAGTTCCGATAATTGCACTTCCAGCTAAGTGAGCTTTTGTTATATCACTTTCAAAATATTCATCTAAATAGTCTCTGATGCTCATTGTATAAAATCGGATAGTGTCATAAATTTCTTTTTCACCGAGGCCACCTAACTCGTCTTTTGCTGCAAAATGTTTTGCAAACTCCAAGGCACCAAATAAATCTTTTGGTTTAAAAGAAGTTAAATCAGGCGGTGTCATTTTTAAGAGCGGTTTAATAATTTTGCATTGCCTCAAGACATCACGACTGTACCTTTCATAGGCCTCTGCATCTTTGTGGGAATGTCTTCTGATAGAATTGATCGTCATATCATGATCATGATAGTGGGCATAGTAGTCCCCATTTCTCATCATTGTTGCGCTACCTTCGTAAGGAATAATTTGTAAACCGTATTTGTATAGTTCAAGATCACGCATGATCTCAGGTCTTAGTAAGCTGCAAACATATGAACAGTTAGAATATTTCCATCCTGGATAGAGCTCGCGACTAACAGCGGCACCTCCAATCCACTCGTTTTTTTCTAGAACAACAACATCTAATCCTGCTTTCGCCATGTAACTAGCAGCAGTCAAACCATTATGACCCGCACCAATAACGATTACATCATGTGTATTTTTTGCCATAAAATAAAGAATATTTAAGATTCATGATAATAAAAATTGAATGATTATTCAATACAAAACTATCTTTAATAGTCATCTTTGTGTATTGTTTATTCAATATGATGAAGGCTTTAGTTAATAAAAAAACTACAGAACAAGCCAGTGAAACTGAGATTTCTGTTAATCATCAAAAGTTAATTGACGCTACGATAGAAACAATTGCAAAAAGAGGTCTAGCTGATACTACGATTGCTCATGTAGCAAAAAGAGCTAAAGTTTCTCAAGGTTACGCAAACTTTAGATTTAAATCGAAGGATAATTTGTTAATAAGTTCGCTACAGTATTTATCTGATGAATATAAAAAATCATGGCAAAAGATATTTGAGGAAAAGAACATAGATCCAATTGATAGAATAATACGTATAGTTCAAAATGATTTCAGCTCAAAGATTGCCAATAGAAATAAAATTTCAGTATGGATTGCATTTTATAGTGAGGTGAAGTTTAGACCTTCTTATTTGACTATTTGTCAAAGACAAGATGAAATTTACTCTCAACAAATGGAAAAGTTAGTAAGTGAAATTAATAATATTACTAGTCAAAAAGAATTTACACCAAAAGAAGTAAGTGAAACTTATCACTCCATGGTCGATGGATTATGGCAGCGAATATTGTTTGATCCAAAAATATATACCAATGAATTTTGTAAAAATTTAGTTCTTAAATATTTTAAAAGTATTTATGTTAATGAAGATAGGTTTGCATGAATACTACAGTTCAGAGTTTTTTAGGTTCAAATTACAAAACATATATTGTCCTATTTCTCTGTGCTTTAATCATTGGTATTAAACTTGGTACATTAATTCCGCTACTTGCGCTTATTTTAGAAGCAAGAGGATATAGCAACACTGAAATTGGCCTCAATGTCGTAGCGCAACCTCTTGCTGTAATATTATTTGTAAGAATAACACCGATAATTATTCACAAGATAGGTTTAGCTAAATCAATTATCATTGCTCAAATATTTACAATAATACTTTATTTTACGTTCCCAATTTTTGATAGTTTGACAGCTTGGTTTGTTATCAGATTCATAATTGGTTTTGCTGGAGCTCTTGCTTGGAACGCATTTGACACATGGATGCTGTCGATGGCCGATGACACAAATCGAGGTAAAATAGTAACAATTTATAACACGGTATTTGTAATCGGTTTTGCAAGTGGCCCGATGGTATTATCCTTAACAGGAATTGATGGCTGGTTGCCTTTTATTGTTATTTCTTCTCTTTCTTTTATAGCTATTTTACCACTTATTATGCTTGAGATTGAAGACCCAAAATTGCCTGATAAAAAATCCCTTCCAGTATTGGCAGCAATCATTGCAGCTCCAACAATTTTTGGAGCAGCTATTTTATGCGGTTTAGATGATGTAATGTTTGTATCTTTCTTTCCCATTTTTATGATTAAGAACCAATTTACTCAAGAGATTGCATTGCAATATGTAACTATTACTCTTGTTGGCGGTGTGGTGTGCCAACCCTTGATTGGCGTATTGTTAGACAAATTTAATAAAAGACTACTATTGAATATAGCAGTTTTAATTACTTTCTTTTGTCCAATTCTATTCGCTATCTATCTAGATAATTTTTATGTAATGGCGGCGAGCTGTTTTATATGGGGAGGCGCTGCAAGTGGACTTTTTGCAATTTCACTCACAATGCTTGGTGAGAGATACAGTGCGTCTCAAGTTGCAGGTGCTACAGCAATTCTTGTGATGGTCTTTGAGGTTGGCTCGCTTATTGGCCCTTTAATTGGTGGAAGAGTCATGGATGCTGTTGGACCAATGGGCTTTATCTATACAGTTACATCTTTTACTTTTATTTTCTTAGTGATATCAATATACCGAACGATTTGGAGATAAAGTATATGTCAGATGATTTACAAATAAAAATTGCTCAGCCAGATGATTTTGAAAAAATTGGTGAGGTCTTTGATTTATATCGGCAGTTTTATAAAAAAGAGTCAAATGTAGAAGCCTGTAAAAGCTATATTAAGGAACGTCTTAGTAATAATGAGGCACAAATATTTTATGTTGAAAATGAAAAAGAATGTATGGGCATGACCCAGTTGTATACAACTTTTGATTCACTGGAGTTGAGTAAAAAAATAATACTCTACGACTTATATGTCAGATCTGAATACAGAAGAAAGGGTGTTGGACACTTATTAATGAATGCAGCAAAAGATTATGCAAAAAAAAATAATATAACAAGTATCGAATTATCAACGGCAATAACAAATACTACAGCTCAAAGTCTTTATGAGTCACTTGGTTATAAACGAGACGAGGAATATTTTGATTACTATTTTGCAATAGACTAAAAATATCTTATTTACTTAAAATCCATAGAACGAATTTGTACTTTACTATTTAAATCTAAAAGTTTTGCAATAAAGCTTAATTGATTAATTATTTCATTTTGCTCGCCGTCACAAACAGAAGAAATTCTCTCAATATTATATAAAATATCCTGTCTATCTTTTACTGATAATCCCTCAATCTTTTTAATTTCTTGATTGATCATATCATGGATGTAATTTTCTAGCTCATTGGCGTCTGCATTTTCATAAAACTTTTCAACTTCATTTGCAGTTTCATCATCAAACATATGTCTCATTGCAGCAACTTCCTTACTAGAAAAAGTTCCATCAATATTGATTAAAAGTATGGTTGCCCAGATTGTAAATCCTTTTGCTAAATCTTTTATGTGCTCTTCAAGAGCATTTCCTGAATGGGATTTCATTTTTTTATCAATACTTGTGTCAAGCTTTTCTTTATTTATAGAACTTATTTTATCACTTTTAATAAATTGGTAGTATGGTTCACTTATTTCAAATTGCATAAGAGCTGGTACTCTATCTGGGAATACAGGATGAGTGCTATGTATAGCTTCCGAATTGCCCGATATTTGTATTAAGTCTCTGCCTTGCTTTAAATAGCTTGAAATATTAAGTTTGAAATATTTGTCTGATACACCAGATACAATTTTTATCATACTTGATACTGCAACCTCAATTCTACTTTTACCATCTTCTGAAATTGTGGCTAGTAATCCCATCCTGTCTGCACTTATTTCTGCAGCACGACTAAGTTGCAATTTATTAAATCTTTCAATCTGACTCTCATTATTATTGGGTCTTGGATATTTATAGTGTTTAAAAACATAGTGGCCAATTTCATGCCCTATTACAAACGATAATTCTGAAGGAGATAAAATTTCAAGTAAACTTGAGGTAATGATTATTATAAAGTCAACACTATTAAGCTGTGCAATGCATAACGCTTGTGGATTAGGGTCAGAGCTGATAAATGTCTCAACATTACTCTCAATTTCAAGCTTGAATAATACTTTATTTATCATTTGATATATTTCAGGGAACATTTCTTCTGTAACTCGAAGGGAGTTTGACAGTAAATCTTTTCTAACTGTCTCACTTGTATCTGGCAAAAACTCTTGATCAGTTAGTCCATAAACGTATGGATCATCCCCGGAATATTTAATTTTTTCAAACATCTAAATATTAACTTAAGAAATTCTTTCTATAGTCCGCAATATTATTAAGCATCTTATTAGCATTTTCGCGCTCTTCGTCATTGTCTGCTACGTTAGCTAAATTGTTAAACATATTATTTTGCTTAGCTAAATGTGCTTTTTTTTGTTCTATTGACCATTCAGGATCAATACCAAGTAAATTTTCAATAGACAATTTCTTATCCTCAGAGCTTGTCGCGCTTGTTCCTACAGTTTTAATTTTTTTCATTGCATTATTCATCATGTCATTAAATTCGTCCGGATTAATACCTAACTGAATTTGTAAATCTCTTAAAAGCTTTAACTCATCATTATCAGCTTCTCCGTCAGCTGCCATTACATCTGTAAGAAGCTCCATAAGTTCCCATTTATCTCCTATATCAGCAATTTTATTAAAATTTTTAATCAATATACCTATTTCTAACTTTGATTCTTTTCCAAGTTTATAGGCTGTCTCCATCTCTTTGTTTAAAGTTTGTTTTAATTCTTTCTTTTTTACCGGATCTGTTTCAAATTCTACTTTTGTTTTTGCCCAATTTTGAATCACTTTTGCTTCATTTTTATGAGCTTCTTTATCTGAAAATGACATCGCCATTGCAAAACAAATAATTTGCTTACGTATTTTTGGGGCATCTTCTACTTTATCAAGCAGTCCCCTATCTTTTTGATCATAACGAATGAATTGACTATCTGATGCAAAGATTTTGAAATCATCAGACCTTGTTATCATTACTGTCACTTTAATTTTATTTATACCCTGCCGAGGGCATCTGATTGTTTTTTCATTTAATTCAAATTCTGGAAGAGCTGTTACCCAATCAGGCCAATAGGTATCCGACTCAAGTGGTGTAGGATGAGTAACTATTAATTGAAATGCAGAGTTTTCACCATTAGTTAAGTCGGGGATAAAAGTTTGAACTGGAAAATCATTTTCGTCAGTAAGAGTAATATAATGCGCAATACTTCCCTTCGCATTAGGAAATCCTTTGTATTTAACTGTCAGCTTCCCATTTTTAAAAGTAGATTTTGAC
>CACIRX010000017.1 GCA_902589175.1 uncultured Pelagibacteraceae bacterium
TGTAAATAAATTACAATTGATAGCATCAAAAGCAGTACATGGACTATTTTATGTTACGCTTCTTTTGATTACAATCAGTGGAATCTTAAAACTTTTACTTTCTGGCGAGGAAGTAAATTTTATTGTTTCCAAGGTCTACATTGACTATTTTAACTACGAGCTTGCAGACCAATTTCATGTTGTTCATGTTATTTCAGCCTATTTTTTGGTACTTCTTTTCACTATTCATTTAGGGGCTGTTGTGTATCATCATCTCATACAAAAAGATCCAATTTTAAAAAAAATGCTTTGATCAAATATGAATGATAATCCTAATTTGTCTCAATTTCTTGATAGACTGCAAAAATTAAGTGATGAAACTCGAACTGAAGCAAAAAACAAAAGACATAAACTTGGATTAAGAACAGCACGAGAAAATCTCGATCACTTAGTTGATAATGAAAGTTTTTTAGAGTACGGGGCTCTTGCGGTAGCAGCTCAAAGAAACAGAAGAAAATACGAAGATCTTCAAATTGATACTGCAGCAGATGGTATTATAACTGGATTTTGTAAAATTAATTCTGATCTAGTTGATAAGGAAAAAACTGATGCGGTCAGTATAGTTTACGACTATTCAGTATTGGCAGGTACTCAAGGTTTCTTTCATCATATGAAACTTGATCGCATCTGTGAAAAAGCTAGAGAGTTTAAACTTCCAATAGTCATTTATACTGAAGGTGGAGGTGGAAGGCCTGGAGATACAGATGTAACAACATCTGTTGCTGGTTTACATGTCCCATCTTTCGCCCTCTGGGCAAGTTTATACGGTAGATGTTTGAGGATTGCTATAAATAATGGATTTTGCTTTGCTGGGAATGCAGCTCTTTTTGGAAGTGCTGACATCAGGATTGCTACAAAGAATTCCTGGATAGGAATGGCAGGTCCTGCAATGATTGAAGGTGGTGGACTTGGAAAGTTTGATCCAAAAGAAATAGGACCATCAGACATTCAAAAAAATAACGGAGTAATTGACTATGTTGCTGAAGACGAAAAAGAGGCAACTATTATTGCTAAAAAAATACTCTCATACTTTCAAGGAGACATTAAAGATTGGGAAGCTCATGATCAGGCTCAACTGTGTAATATTATGCCCAAAGATAGAAGATGGTCTTATCCAGTAAGAGACATTATAAAAATTATTTCTGATATTGAAGAATTTACCGAAATAAAACCTGAATATGGAAAAGGAATTGTTACGTGCTTTATTAGAATAGAGGGAAAGCCTTTTGGGTTATTGGCAAATGATAGTCAACATTTAGGAGGCGCAATTGACTCCGAAGGAGCTGACAAAGCATCTTCTTTTATTGAAATTTGTAGTGAATATGGTTTACCGCTTATTTCACTAGTTGATACGCCTGGATTTATGGTGGGGCCAGATAGTGAGAAAGAAGGGGCTGTTAGAAGAATGTCAAATCTCTTTAAGATAGGGTCGAAAGTAAAAGTACCTTTAACTGCAATTTTTTTGAGAAAAGGTTATGGACTTGGAGCTCAGGCAATGGTTGGTGGTAGCCTTCATGAGCCAGTATATACAGCAGCTTGGCCAACAGGTGAGTTTGGAGCAATGGGGCTAGAAGGAGCTGTAAAGCTTGGGTTTAAAAAAGAGTTAGAAAAGATTGAAGATAGTTCAAAAAGAGAGGAACTGTTTAACAGTCTCGTTGAAAAACTCTATGATAAAGGAAAAGCCATAGAAGCTGCTGCTCACCTTGAAATCGATGCAGTAATTAATCCATCTGAAACGCGAAGTGTTATCTTAAAATCGCAAAAGGCTTTTGTATGAGAAATTATGAATTTGATGACAATAGATATTACAAAGCGAGATTAGGGCTGATCGTTCTTCAGAGTGATGAAACTATCGAGCAAGAATTCAGAACTATTCTTGATCAAAGTATATCAATCAATCACTCACGCATTTATTGTGACAATATTGTAAGTAATGAAAATCTTGGACTAATGGAAAAAGAATTGCCATCAGCATCTGCGTTATTGCCTGATATTCAGTATGATAGTATCGGATATGCTTGTACATCAGGTGCAACAATTATTGGCTCAGATAAAATTGAAAGTCTTATAAATAAAAAACATAAATCGGCATTTGTAACTGATCCAATAAAAGCTGTAAAAAAAGCTATGAGTACCTTAGGTTGTAGAAAAATAAATTTTGTATCACCTTATCAAGAATCGGTAACAAAATCTTTACGTGATCATTTGCATGATAATAATTTTGTAATTCAAAATCAAATTTCTTTTAATGAATCCGATGATAAAAATGTTGCAAGGATTTCAGATAAAGACAGCCTGGAAGCTATAATAGAAGTTGGTAAACAGGATTGTGAAGCTGTATTTATTTCATGTACAAATCTTAAAACATTTAAGATTATCAATGAAGCAGAGAAAGTATTAGATAAACCAGTAATCTCATCAAATCAGGCTATTAGCTGGCAAATGTTAAGAGAGGCCGGAATTAATAGTACTGCTGGCCCAGGAATTCTTTTTTCAAAACATTAGCTAAGAGCTAACCAGACACCAACACCCATCATTAAGAAACCTGCCAACCCATTAATAAGCCTGATATTATTTTGTTTTTTTAACATAATGCCTAAAGCTTGACCTCCAGTTGCATAAATCATAAGTGAAATAAACTCAATTATAAGAATAATTATTACGAGTGCTGACATTTGTGGAATTAAATTTGCTTCGTAATTAATAAATGCAGGTACCATTGCAATAAAAAATGCCCAACCTTTTGGATTCGCAACAGCAGTTATAAAGCCTTGCATTGCTAACTTAAAAAAATTTATTTCAAATGAATGTGAGCCATCCAAATTTAATGCCAGTGATCCTCTTGAGTTAATCATCTGATACCCAACAAACATCAAATAAAGACCTCCTCCATATTTGAAAACGGCAAATGCAATTGGAAAAGATGAGATGATCGCTCCACCTCCTACCACCGCTGTACCTGCCACAATTAAAACTCCAATTAATTCTCCAACCATCATTTTTATTGTATTTTTTACACCTATTGTAATTCCCATTGTTAAAGCAAGTGTCATGCATAAACCTGGTGTAATGGATATTATGAAAAAAACTGGTATGAAAAAGTAAAGTAATGAGAAATCAAAGATCATAAGAACGAGCAATAGTATTTAAGGGAGCAAAAAAAAACGGGGCGCAACACAAACCCCTATAGGTCTCCATTCCGCCCCGAAACTCGGCTTCCCGCCGACAAACTCCCCGAAGGGCTTTCGTTCTTTGTTCGTCCGATAGAGAAACATTAGCAAATAGGAAAAATATTTTAAATAAGTTTTATTAAAAAAACTCCTTATACGATGTGGATAAGTGGATAAATAGTTTTTACTATAAGAATCAATATTTAATAAAAAATACTTAACTAAGATACCATACCCCAAGATAAAGAATTCCATATTCTTTCATGAAAATAATAAATAGTTACCTTTGTAATAACTTCCAATGCAGCAATTAAACCAGCAGTTTCAAGAACTGAAAAATCTGATTTTAAAATTACTAAGTAACTGATTAAAAATGTATCTGCTGTGGCAGTTACTCTCCAGGTAAGAGCCTTTACTAATGATCTTTTTTTTGAACTTTTAGGCACACGAAATAACTAGTTATATTATTTTATATTTCAAACAATTTTAGATTTAATGAACCAATAAATTATTGATTTTTCAGTAAAAAAAATTTTTTATTTAAGCAATTCTCTTTTGTCATAAAATTCTTTAGCCACAAATACTAAATCACAATGTAACCAATTAACTAATTTATAACCATTTTTTAGCATAAGTTTATAAATGTCAGATTTAAGTATTTTGTGAATATTTTGAAAATGAAATTCAATTTCTTTTAATTCAAGATCATTAAATTCTATTACAACTATAGTTGGTGAATACTTTTTAAAATTAAACGAACTTAATGCATTTAATTCATTTCCTTCAATATCTATTGAGAGAAAATCAATTTTTTTTCCTTTATATGGAGATGATTCAATTATGTCGTTTAAGGTTTCACATTGCATTATAAATGTGTGGGTATCTTTTTTATTCATTCTTTTGGCTGATTTTTTATCAACAGTTTGTACAGCTGACCGTCCATGTGGTGAGTAAACTTTCATTTTTCCCTTTTTATTGGAGACAACTGTTTGCTTATTGAAATCTCTTTTTCTATAAAATTCAAATAATTCAATTGAAGTTTGATCTAAATCAATATTAATACCAGACCAACCTCGCTTATATAGTAACAAAGTATTAGATCCCTCATAAGGATGATAACAACCAATATCTATATAAATACCTGCATCTTTATTTCTAAAAAAATAATTTACTAGTAAATCTATTCCACCACCTGAATAAGATTTTTTGGGCTTATCTTTGAGTATTTTTTGTGAATACATATAAATAAATTTAAAAAAGCTTTTTTCTTTTTTAAAAATGAATTTTTCTTTTAGGTATTTATCAATTTTCATAATTTGTATTTTTTACATTTAAAAACCTATGTCACGCAGCCTGTGTTACTTTTTCATTAATTGGATAATGAACAACTGCTGAAGCAAACCCTAGAATAACGCAAGCCCACCACATAATATCATAAGAACCATAATAATCATAAAACCTGCCTCCAAACCATGACCCAACAAAAGAACCGACTTGATGAGATAAGAAAGTAAAACCATACAGCATAGACATATACTTTGATCCAAAAATAACTGAAATAATTCCACTAGTAAGAGGCACTGTAGATAGCCACAGAATTCCTAAAAATGAAGCAAAAATTAATACTGTAATTTCAGTTTTTGGCAAAAAGATAAATATCAAAAACAGTAAGGCACGCAAAGTATATAGGATTACGAGAAGGTTTTTTTTAGACCTTAAATCTCCCAAGTGACCGAAAACAAGTGTACCTATTACGTTAAATAAACCAATTAATGCTAGGGACCATGATCCAATCCACATTGGTAAAGATAAATCATCAAGATATGCTGGTAGATGAGTTGCTATAAAAGAAATATGAAAACCACAAACAAAGAATCCAATTGTCAGTAAGACATAGCTCTTATTTGCAAAAGCTTCTTTCAAGACAGATGCTAAAGATCTATTAACTACATCATCTTTACCACTTATGGACGAATGTTTTGTTAATACAAGCGAGAATAAAATCATGATGAGTGAAATAAAACAAAGATATAAAATTGATCTTTGCCAATCGCTCATTTCAATTAAGAAGCCTGTAAGAGGAACAATCAAAAATTGACCCAGTGAACCTGCAGCCATTACAACACCTAGAGATAATGTTTGATATTTACCTGTTACAGCTTTACCAACAGCACCTAATATTACAGCAGTACCACATCCAGCGCATCCAAATCCAAAAATTATTTGTGAAACGATTAGAAGTATTGAACCTTCAACAAGTGACATTAAGTAAAGTCCAATTAAAAAGAAAATTACTCCTAATAGGCCAGCTACCGATGAACTATATTTATCTGCTATGGCGCCAAAAATTGGTGATCCGATGCCAATCATAAGAAATTGTATTGCAATGGCAAACCCAAATACTTCTCTACCAGTTTGTATATGTTCAGAAATTGGGATCAGATAAAGTCCAGAAGAATGCCTTATACCGAATGAGACAAGCAAGAGTATGCAGCCTCCAATAATCACTAATGTTGAATAAGAATGTCTAAATAACTGCATGTTTTAATTTATATACTTCCAACGTCGAATTGATACTATAAATCACATGATATTTACAATTATATACCTTCTGGTCTTGGTAATGCTTTTATCTATGGTGATTTACAAGCAGGCGAAGAAAATTGAGAGTACAAGAGCATTTAATGAAAGAACAATGTTAATCTTATGGCTTGTACTTGGAATGGTTGGTCTCATCACTGGAGGTTTGTAACACCTAAACATTTATTGCGCTGGTATGATGATCTGGTTTTTATGCAAAAAATTTTACTTGTATTTTTAATAATATTTTTCTCACTAAAAAATTCATATTCTGACAATAATATTAAGGATAATTCTCCAGAAATATTTGAAGAAATCTCAGTAGAGCTTGATAGATTAGAAATTCAAGAGTCACTCAATCTCAAAGAAAATGGAAAATCTGTTTCAAGTAAAAACTGGATGATTGTTACGGCAAACGCCTATGCTTCAGCTGCTGGGGCAAAAATATTACAATCTGGAGGTACAGCAGCAGATGCAATGGTTGCAGCTCAATCTGTGTTAGGCTTAGTCGAGCCTGAGTCATCAGGAATTGGTGGGGGTAGTTTCTTATTATGGTATGACGGTGTAACGGGTAAAATAGTTACTTTAGATGGTCGTGAGACTGCACCACAAAACTCAACTTCAAATCAATTTCTAAAAAGTGATGGAACTAAAATGAAGTTTTTTGATGCTGTCATTGGTGGTTTATCAGTCGGTACACCTGGTACTCTTGCATTAATGTTTGATGCTCAAAAGAAATGGGGTAATCAAAACTGGGAAAACCTCTTTGATGAAGCAATTTTCCTGAGTAAAAATGGTTTTAAAGTTTCAAAAAAATTATCCTCATCAATTGAAAGAGATAAAGATAGACTTAGCAAAATAGATAAAACGAAAGAATATTTTTTACCAAACGGGAATAGTTTAAAGCACAAGCAGGTATTGAAGAATTATGCTTATGCAAGCACAATGCAAAACATTGCTAACAATAACATTGAAGATTTCTATAAAGGATCAATTGCGCAGGACATTATTAGCACAGTAAAAAATCACACCAAAAATCCTGGCTTTCTAGAAGCTGAAGATTTGGGCAACTATAATGTAATAGAAAGAGATCCAGTTTGTGTAAACTATAAGGTATACAAAATATGTGGAATGGGCCCACCATCGTCTGGAGGAGTAGCAGTGGCGCAAATATTGAAAATTTTAGAGCCTTATGATCTTCAGTCTCTGGGCTATTCAAATCCTATAACATGGCAAATAATTGGAGATGCGACTCGTCTTGCATTTGCTGATCGCAATCGATACCTGGCAGATAGTGATTATGTCAGTGTACCTTTGTCTGGTCTATTAAATGACAATTATCTGATTGAAAGGTCAAATAAAATCAAAGTTGGAAAGAAAACTGAAAATGTAACCTCAGGTAAACCGTCTAACGACTTTGTTTACAATTACGGAATAGACAACTCATTAGAGCTGCAATCTACAACGCATATTTCAATTTATGATCAGTATGGAAACGCACTCTCGATGACATCGTCAATTGAGAATGCATTCGGATCAAGATTGATGACAGAAAGTGGTTTTTTACTTAATAATCAACTTACTGATTTTTCATTTAATGAAAAAATTGATGGCAAGCTGATTGCAAATAGATTAGAGCCTGGGAAAAGACCAAGATCATCTATGGCACCAACAATAGTTCTAAAAGATGGAAGGCCTATCATTATTATCGGCTCTCCAGGTGGCAGTAATATTATCAGCTTTGTTGTCAATTCAATTATCGCATTACTCGAATGGGATATGGATATTCAAGAGGCAGTCTCTCATCCTCACGCTATTAATAAATGGGGAAAATTTGAAATAGAAGAGTCTTCATACTCTACAACTCTTGAGAATTCTTTAAAGACTATGGGATACGATACCAAAATAAGAAAATACTATTCAGGCCTAAATGGAATATACATTGATACAGAAATTTATGGAGGCTCAGACCCTAGACGTGAGGGAATTGCACTGGGCAATTAAAATATAAACACTGGCGGAAAGGATGGGATTCGAACCCACGATACGGTCACCCGCATACACGCTTTCCAAGCGTGCGCCTTCAACCACTCGGCCACCTTTCCTTATTCAACTTTTAAAGCAGCAATAAAGGCTTCTTGTGGGATATCGACCTTACCGTAAGTTCTAAGTCTCTGTTTTCCTTTTTTCTGCTTATCAAGTAATTTTCTTTTTCTATCAGTAGCTCCGCCACCATGTATTCTCTCAATAACATTTTTTCGATATCCTCTGACAGTTTCGCGGGCAATAATTTTTCCACCAATAGCTGCTTGAATTGGAATATGGAATTGATGACGAGGAATTAATTCTTTTAGTTTTTCGCAAACAGCGCGACCTTTTTTTTCAGAAAAACTTCTGTGAACAATAATTGACAGAGCGTCTACAGCTTCATCATTTACTAATATACTAAGTCTTACCAAATCACTTTCAATATACTCATCAATTTCATAATCAAAACTTGCATATCCACTAGAAATTGACTTCAAGCGATCATAAAAATCAAAAACAATTTCATTTAGAGGTAACTTATAATTTAAAATTACTCTTGATCCAGAATAAGATAATTCTGTTTGCATTCCTCTCTTATCTTCACAGAGAGATATGATGCTACCTAAATATTCATCAGGACAAATAATTGTTGCTTTAATCCAAGGTTCAGAAATACTTTTAATTTTCATAACCTCAGGCATATCTGCTGGGTTATGTAATTCAAGTGAGCTTCCATCATTTAAAACTAAATTATAAATAACACTTGGAGCTGTGGTTATTAGATCTAAATTAAATTCTCTATCAAGTCTTTCGACAATAATTTCTAAATGTAATAATCCAAGAAAACCACATCTAAAACCCATTCCAAGAGCCGCTGAGGTTTCTTGTTCGAAATGAAAACTAGAGTCGTTAAGCTTTAACTTGGCTAATGCATCTTTTAAGAATTTAAAATCAGCAGCATTTGTTGGAAATAATCCACAAAATACTACCGGCTGACTTGGCTTGAAGCCAGGTAAAGGCTCTGTTTGTTTATCGTTAGCTAGTAGTATTGTATCCCCAACCTTAGTTTGAGCTACTTCTTTAATTGCAGCTGTTATAAAACCTAATTCACCAGCATTGATAAGCTCGTTATCTACCATTTTTGGTGTGAAACAACCAATTCTCTCTATTAAATGTTTTGTATTAGTTTGATGAAAACGAACCTCCATACCCTTTTTTAGAACTCCATCTATCACACGAACCAATATCACAACACCCAGGTAGGCATCATACCAACTATCTACTAACATTGCTTTTAATTGTTTGCTTTCATCACCTACTGGAGGCGGTAATTCGTTAACAATATTTTCTAAGACTTCTTCAATGCCAAGACCTGATTTAGCAGAAATTTCAATTACATTACTGGTATCAATACCTAAAATATCTTCTATCTGTTTTTTTACTCTCTCGGGATCTGCTGCTGGTAAATCTATTTTATTTAAAACGGGTATAATTACATGATCATTTTCTACAGCTTGATATAAATTAGCTAATGTTTGAGCTTCAACGCCCTGACTTGCATCAACAACCAATAGCGAACCCTCGCAAGCAGATAATGACCTGTTAACTTCATAGCTGAAGTCAACATGGCCAGGCGTATCAATAATATTAAGTGTGTAGGTTTCGCCATTTTTTGCTTTGTATTTTAATTGTACAGTTTGAGCCTTGATTGTTATTCCACGTTCTCTTTCAATATCCATTGAATCAAGTACCTGTGCTTTCATTTCTCTCTCAGAAAGCCCTCCACAGAATTGAATCAATCTGTCAGCTAAAGTAGATTTTCCGTGATCAATATGGGCAATAATAGAAAAATTTCTTATGTTTTTAGTGCAAGTCATAATATTTTTAAGTTAGGATCTAACAGTTCCGGAAGTTGACTTTTCCACAGATTCAATAATTTTTGAACTTATTTCAGAAATATCATTTTCGGCAAGAGTTTTTTCATTAGATTGTAAGGTAACCTTTATAGCAATAGACTTTTTATCTTTTCCAAGACTATCATCTTCAAATAAATCAAAGATTTCAACATTTCTAATTAATTGTTTATCTACCTTAAAGGCTGAAGTAACAACTTCTTCACCTTTTACATTTTTATCGATAACAAAGGCAAAGTCTCTTGTGACAATCTGAAAATCACTTAAGTCGAGTACAGGCTTGTTGGTAGTTTTCTTTTCTATGTTTGGCAATTTATCAAAATATAGCTCAAATATATTTGTTCTATTCTTAATCTTAAATTGACTTGCAACTCTTGGATGCAGCTCTCCAAAATATCCGGCAATAACCGAATTATTAATTTTTATTGAGCCAGATCTTCCGGGATGATACCACGAAGGACATTCACTAGAGATTGATATTTTTTTGTTACCCGGCATTAAATAGTCAATTAAGGAAGTTAAATCTTGTTTTGCATCATATATATCAAATTCTGTCTGCTTATTCTTCCAAGACTTTTCTGTCTTAATTCCTGATTTAATTCCACATGCAACGTTCAATTGATCCTCGGGAGATGTTGAAATGTACTGACTACCTATCTCAAAGATCGAGAATGAATCAAAGTTTCTGTTCTTGTTTTTTTTAATTGCTTGGAGAAGATTAGGCAGAAGATTAGGTCTCAATATGTTCAACTCCTCTGATATAGGGTTTACAATTTTTAATTTATTTATATCGCCAAATACTTCACAATTTTTTGAGTCCGTGAATGAAAATGTTACTAATTCATCATATCCAATTGAAGCAATGAAGTGTCTTGCTTTCATCAACTTCTTTTGAGCGTAATTTAAGATATTTTGATTAATTTTATTTTTTGATCTGATGTTACTTGTCGGAATATTTTCATATCCTTTAATGCGAATAACTTCTTCACTTATGTCGGCTTCTCCGCGAATATCTTGTCTCCAAGAAGGTATTGAACATTTGATAACATCACCTGCTTGGCTCGTTTCAATTCCTAGAGAAGTAAGTATTGATCTCAATTCTTTGTCAGATACTTCAAAACCCAGTCTTCTTGAAATATAACTACTAGAAGTTGATACCTCATTTTTAATTTCTTTGATACTTCCAGCCAACTCAACCTCACTGCACTCACCGCCGCAAATTTCAAGAATTAATTGAGTTGCAAGATCGATCCCTTGTAAAGTTGAATTTGGATCAATTCCTCTTTCAAAACGATATCTTGCATCACTGAGAATTGACAACTTTCTTCCCGTCTTAGATGTGTTGATCTCATCAAATAAGGCAGACTCTAGTAAAACGTTCGTTGTCTCAGTACTACAGCCTGTGCTTTCGCCCCCCATGATTCCCCCTAGGCCTAGTACTTTTTTTTCATCCGCTATTACGCACATACCATTTTTTAGCTGATAATCTTTTTCATCAAGCGCTAGGAAACTTTCTCCATCATTTGCTGTACGTACTATAATTTTGCCGTCTATTTTGTCTGCATCGTAAACATGAAGTGGCCGGTTCTCGTCATACATTACAAAGTTAGTTATATCGACAAGTGCAGATATTGGCCTTAAACCTATTGACTTAAGTTTATTTTTAAGCCACTCCGGGCTTTCAGTATTTTTTACATTTCTAAAATATCTTCCAGCGAAGGCTGAGCAGATTTTATTATCTTGTATTTCAATTTTAATTGGTGATTTAAAGGAGCCTTTTTCTCTAGATATTTTTCTTTCTAACAATTCCCCCATACCGGCTGAGGCAAGATCTCGAGCTATTCCCTTTACACCAAGACAATCTTGTCGATTTGGAGTGATACCAATTTCTATTACAATATCGTTAAGGCCATAAACCTCTGAAAAAGGTCTTCCAATAGATTCTTTTTCCTCAAGTCGAATTATTCCGTCATGCTCATTTGAGATGCCAAGTTCATATTCTGAACACATCATTCCATATGACTCTACCCCTCTAATCTTGGCGGCTTTAATTTTCATTTGATTAACCGGAATAGTTGAACCAACTGGCGCATAAACCACCTTCATGCCTTTCTCTACATTTGGCGCACCACAAACTACATCAACCTTCTCCTTGCCAATATCAACCTTGCATAGTTTTAATTTATCCGCGTTTGGGTGTTTTTTTTCTTCAAGCACCTGCCCAACAATAAAATCCTGGTATGCTTTTCCCGTGTCTTGAATATTTTCAACTTCAAGACCGATAGAAGTGAGTTTCTTCTCAATTTCTTCGAAATGAGCGTTTGTCTTAAGATGCTCAGTTAACCACGAATAACTAAATTTCATCTAGCTTAAGTCTCCTATGACCGAAGGAATGTTCAAAGGTGAAAATCCATAATGCTTATTCCATCTAAGATCACTATCAAAGAAAGTTCTTAAATCACTAATTCCGTATTTGAGCATTGCAAGCCTCTCTATACCCATACCAAATGCATAACCTTGATATTCATTTGAATTGATATTTACATTTTCGAGTACGTTTGGATGAACCATTCCGCATCCTAAAATTTCCAACCAATCCTCACCCTCTCCAATAATTAATTGATTTCCTTTCTTAGTATATCCAATATCAACTTCCGCAGATGGTTCAGTAAAGGGGAAATGACTAGGTCGAAATCTCATATTTAATTTGTCAGTCTCAAAAAAAGTCTTGAGGAATATTTCTAAACATCCCTTGAGGTGGCTCATATTGCTTTCTTGATCTATTACTAAACCCTCAACTTGATGGAACATTGGAGAATGCGTTTGATCATTATCACATCTAAACGTTTTTCCAGGAGCAATTAATCGAATTGGCGGTTTTTGCTTTAACATACTTCTTATTTGAACTGGCGAGGTGTGGGTTCGCAGAACGTTTGGCATTCCATCAGTCTCAGTTTCTACGTAAAAAGTATCATGCATTTGTCGTGCAGGATGGTGTTCAGAAGTATTTAAAGCAGTAAAATTATTGTAATCAGTTTCAACT
>CACIRX010000018.1:5000-9971 GCA_902589175.1 uncultured Pelagibacteraceae bacterium
CAACATCTCACGACACGAGCTGACGACAGCCATGCAGCACCTGTATCCAATCCACCCGAAGTGAAAGACTTAATCTCTTAAGTCCGCGATTGGTATGTCAAGAGCCGGTAAGGTTCTTCGCGTATCTTCGAATTAAACCACATGATCCACCGCTTGTGCGGGTCCCCGTCAATTCATTTGAGTTTTAGCCTTGCGGCCGTACTTCCCAGGCGGAGTGCTTAACGCGTTAACTGCGATACTGGAAATTAAAATTCCCAACATCTAGCACTCATCGTTTACTGCATGGACTACCAGGGTATCTAATCCTGTTCGCTACCCATGCTTTCGAACCTCAGCGTCAGTATTGGCCCAGAGAGTCGCCTTCGCCACTGGTGTTCCTCCTAATATCTACGAATTTCACCTCTACACTAGGAATTCCACTCTCCTCTACCAAACTCAAGAAATGTAGTTTTGAAGGCAGTTCCAGAGTTAAGCTCTGGGATTTCACCTCCAACTTACAAATCCGCCTACGCTCGCTTTACGCCCAGTAATTCCGAATAACGCTAGACCCCTCCGTATTACCGCGGCTGCTGGCACGGAGTTAGCCGGATCTTCTTCTTCAGGTACCGTCATTATCTTCCCTGACGAAAGAGTTTTACAACCCTAGGGCCTTCATCACTCACGCGGCATCGCTGGATCAGGGTTGCCCCCATTGTCCAATATTCCCCACTGCTGCCTCCCGTAGGAGTCTGGGCCGTGTCTCAGTCCCAGTGTGGCTGATCATCCTCTCAGACCAGCTATAGATCGTCGCCTTGGTGAGCCGTTACCTCACCAACAAACTAATCTAACGCGGGCCCATCCAATAGCGCATAAAGCTTTCTCCCGAAGGACGTATAAAGTATTAGCTTAAGTTTCCCCAAGTTATTCTCTACTACTGGGCAGGTTCCCACGCGTTACTCACCCGTCTGCCACTAGATCCGAAGATCTCGTTCGACTTGCATGTGTTAAGCGTGCCGCCAGCGTTCATTCTGAGCCATGATCAAACTCTCAAGTTTAAAAATGACGCACACAAACTTATTGGCGGAGTTGCATAAAATAAATTATGCAATCCAATAAACGTGTACGGTTATTCTGTACTGCGGAATTACCGCCCACGTTTCTCTTTCAATTTACTTTTCCAATAGCATAATCGCGCGAGCATAAGATTCTTACCCTTAAGACTAAGAAATAAAATGCCAACTAGATTATATTAAGACTATAAATAGTCATATGCCGCAAGTTCAGAGCATCACCGAACAAGGGTGAGCGTTTTTTTACTGTATAGAGCCAAAAAGTCAAGCAGCAAAGGACATAAAAGGCAGAAAACTAGTATTTTTTTAGAATTATAATTATATAACGAATTCAATTACTTATTTAATTAAGTGGGAGTGTCGTATCAATCAAAAATAATATTTATGAAAAAACCCTAAAAATGTTTATACCAATATCCAAAAATGACCTTCATCAATAGAAATCAGATAATACTGTTACTGAGCTTTATCTTCTTACTGGGTATTTCATATTTGTTGTCTATTTCGTTTGGAGAAAATTTAGCAAAAGAAAAAAAAGTTTCAAAGAAAATTATAAATGATGAAGACCCAGTCCATATTAAGGAAAAATTAGAAATTGATTTTACACTCGTCCAAAAATACTACCTGCAAGAAGGAGAGACTTTTACTAGAGCCTTAAAGCAAGCAGATCTTGAGGATGATGAAATTAATAATGTTGTCAATATTATATCTAAAAAAATAGATTTAAGAAAATTAAAAGTAGGAACACTAATTGAAACTTACACTAAGTCCATTAAAGATAAAAAGATAATTAATGAAATAATTATATATCCTGATATTGAAAAAAAAATCTATGTAAAAAAAGTTAATAATAAGTTTGTTGCAGGTGAAGACAAAAAAAAACTATTCAGTAAGTTAAAACTTCACGAAGTTGAAGTCCATAACAGTATTTATGATTCCCTTAAAAAAATAGATACACCAGATGAAATTATAATGGAGTTTGTTCAGTTGTATAGTTTTGACATCGATTTTCAAAGAGATATTAGAAAAGGAAATAAGATCAAAATATTTTTTGAGATGTATACAGACTCACAAAACAATTATGTTAAATCTGGAAATATTAATTTTTCAGAGATTATTCTTGATGATGAATCCTATGAGCTTTATAGATTCCAATCAGAAGGGGATGAATTTGTTGAATACTTTAATAGTGATGGCAAGAGCGCAACTAAAGCACTTATGAAAACACCAATTAATGGAGCAAGGCTATCCTCTGGTTTTGGAATGAGAAAACATCCAATTTTGGGATACAATAAAAAACATCAAGGAGTTGATTTTGCAGCGCCTACTGGGACACCTATTATGGCTGCAGGTACAGGCCATATAGAATTTGTTGGCAATAATGGTGGAGCTGGAAAATATATTCGTATCAAGCATCTCAATGGGTATAAAACTAGTTACTCTCACCTAAGTAAATATGCTTCAGGTATTCAAAAAAATATCAAAGTCCGGCAAGGACAAGTAATTGGCTATGTTGGAAATACGGGACTGTCTACAGGCCCTCATTTACACTATGAAGTAATTTTTAATGGAAAAAGAATCAATCCAATGAAAATGAAATTACCTTCAGGTAAACAACTTAAAGACAAAAATTTGGAAATTTTTTTAGCTGAAAAAAATCGAATTAATGCTGAAGTATCTAAATTAAACTCTATGAATTAGCTTCTTCAATAGCCTTTGCAGGATCTAGAGTTTCAACAGTCTCATCGACGCTAGCAACTTCATTTCCATTAGTTTTCATCGTACCACTTTTATCATTAGAACGATCTTGGCGATCATTGATTAGTCTGCTGTAATGTTCAGCGTGCTGCAAATAGTTTTCAGCACCTACATAATCGCCTGATGCTGCTGCATCTTTTGCTAAAACCTTATACTTTTCAAGGACTGTAGATAGATTACCTCTGACTCTGGTATTATTATTACCATTAGCAAAGTTAACATTGTTTCTATTGTTTGACCTTTTAAAAGGTCTGCTTCTTCTATTTTTCACTTTGAAAATTTAAACCTAATTTCTAGGTAATTTATTATTCGAGATAACGTAAACTAGTGTTAAGTACAAAATTAATCAAGTTTTTATTTATTTTCTTTTTGTAACGATACACCTTGGTATATCAGAGATGTCTTTTTCTACTGAAATAAGCTGAAAACCAGTATTTTTTAGCAGTTTTTGAATTGGTTTTAATTGATTGTGACCGATTTCAAAAATGATCAATTGTTTTTTATTTTCGTATTTAATTAGATTATCTAAAACCATTTTAAAACACCTTAATCCGTTCTCTTTTGCAAAAAGAGCGACTTCAGGCTCGAAGTCTTGAACATCCTTGAGCATATTAACTTTTGATGAGGTTGAAACATATGGTGGATTACAAACTATAAGATCATAATTGATTGTATTGTATTCAGAAAAATCCGCATGGCAAAATTTTAATCTATTTTCATTAAGTAAATTACTTTTATTATACTTCGCTACTTTTAAAGCCTTTTTATCGAAATCGATGCCAATACCCTGACTATTTTTAAATTCCCTTAGAAGCGATATTATCAGGCAACCGGAACCTGTGCCTAGATCTAACATTTTAAGATTTTGGTTTGTATCAGGAAAGTATTTGATAGCGGTTTCAATTATAATTTCACTGTCAGGTCTTGGAATTAATACTGAATTATCTACAAAGAATGAATCTTTCCAGAATTCCTTTTTATTAATTATATATGCAATTGGCTCACTTTTTTTTCTTCTTTGAATTAGTTCCTTATATTGATCCAGTATGATGTGATCTATTGGCTTATTATAGCTAATATTGATTTCTTCATCCGAAATATTTAGAACATACTTCAGAATTATTTTTTTTTCTAAAATAGGTATAGAAGAGTCTTCAGAATATAAAAGTTTATTTAATGGAAGCATATTATCTTCCTTGATCTTCAAGTATTAGGTTTGTGATGACTTCCTCTAATCCTGTAGAATTTAATATTTGCTCTAGTTTGTAGAGTGTTAAATTTATACGATGGTCAGTCACTCTTCCCTGAGGAAAATTATAGGTCCTGATCCTTTCCGATCTATCACCTGAACCTATCTGTGATTTTCTTTTATCCGCTATATCATCGTCCTGTTTTTTTCGCTCGAAATCATATAATCTCGTTTTTAAAACTAGCATAGCTTTGGCTTTATTCTTATGTTGGGATTTTTCATCTTGCTGTTGTACAACGATACCAGATGGAAGATGAGTTATTCTAACTGCACTATCAGTTGTATTAACATGCTGTCCTCCTGCACCACTAGATCTAAATACATCAACTCTAATATCTTTATCGTCGACTTGAATATCTAGATCCTCGGCTTCAGGTAATACAACTACACTCGCTGCAGACGTATGAACTCTTCCCTGAGATTCAGTTTCTGGAACTCTTTGAACTCGATGGACACCGGACTCGAACTTAAGTTTTGAATAAACACTGCTGCCTGAGATCTTCGCAACAGCTTCTTTAATGCCTCCTTTTTCAGAGTCTGAAATAGAAATATATTCAATTTTCCAGCCCTGATTTTCAGCATAGCGCTGATACATGCGCAAAAGATCATTAGCAAATAAAGCTGCTTCATCGCCACCAGTACCAGCTCTGACTTCTAGAATTACATTTTTTTTATCTAATGGATCTTTTGGGATCATTAATTCTTTCAAGACATTTTCAACCGCTAATAATTTTTCTTTGACATTATTGATTTCAGATTTGGCTATTTCTATTAAATCAGCATCGTTACCGTTGATAACACTATTTAATTCTTCTAATTCTGACTGTTGAGCTAAATATAAATTAACTTGATCATTTAAAGGTTTTAAATCAGCATATTCTTTTGAAAGAGATACATATTTATCTTTATCATTTA
>CACIRX010000019.1 GCA_902589175.1 uncultured Pelagibacteraceae bacterium
TTATTGGACAAATGAACTTAACCAAATTATTCTTTCACATTATCAAAATACGGGAAGTCTTCATGCGAAAAGCATATTAGACAACTGGGAAACTGAAATACAAAAATTTATACACGTATGTCCAAAAGAGATAGTAAACATTCTTCCTCAGCCATTAGGATTCAAAGATCAGTTGAAGAAAGTCAACTAGATAAAAGTAATAAACTTAAAAAATTAATAGAGCAGCATGGTTTTGATACTTTTGGTATTGTAGATATAAACCCGAAATTGAATTTTAAAAAAGAACTAAAAGAGTTCTTGGAAAAAAATCATCACGGCGAAATGGTTTGGATGGAGAAAAGATCAAATCATAGGTCAAATCCAAACGTTTTGTGGGATGATGCTCAGTCAATAATTGTTCTTGGGATCAACTATCATTTTGAATGTAATTCACTCGAGTTATTGTCTGAAAAAAATAAGGGTATAATTTCTGTTTATTCAAGAAATTCTGATTATCATAAAATAATTAAAAAAAAATTGAAAAGTCTTTCATTTGAAATATCAAATTTGCTTAATTGCAGTTTTAAATACTTTGTGGATACAGCCCCTGTTATGGAAAAGCCTATTTCTATGAAAGGCGGCATTGGTTGGCAAGGCAAACATACAAATCTTGTTTCAAAAGACTTTGGGTCATGGTTATTCCTTTCTTCAATTTTTGTTGATAAAAAAATTAATAATACTAGCCCAGAAATTGATCATTGTGGTTCATGTTCAAGCTGTATTGATATATGCCCAACTAATGCAATTGTTGAGCCTTATAAATTAGATGCTACTAAATGTATTTCATATCTCACAATAGAACATAAAGGTATTATAGATAAAAATTTGAGAAAACTAATTGGAAATAGAATTTATGGTTGTGATGATTGTTTAGCGGTTTGCCCATGGAATAAATTTGCAAAAAAATCTAAAGAAATTAGTTTTTATCCAAGAGATGATCTTATCAAGCCTGATTTAGGTGATTTTTTAAGTTTAACAGATGAAGATTTCAGAAAAAAGTTTGCTAAATCGAGCATTAAAAGGATCGGCAGAGATAGATTTTTAAGAAATGTATTGATCGCAGTGGGGAATAGTAAAGAAAAAAAATACAAGAAAGATATTGAGGCACTTTTAGAAGATGAGTCTTCTACTGTAAGAGCGATGGCTGTTTGGTCATTAAAGCAATTGATTGATAGAAATCATGTTGAAATTTATAAAAAAAAATATTTTGCTCTTGAAAAAAATAAAAATGTCCAAGAAGAGTGGTTAAATTAAACTTATGATTTTTATATTCGGTTATGGATATACAGCCAAACATCTTTCCAACAAGGTAAGTGATAAAGAAATTATTGCTACGTCTCGCAGTATAAATAGTTTACAAATTAATCAAAAAAACATTCAAATCGTTGACCCTTTGAAGACCTCAAATATTCTCAAAAAATATAAAAATGAAATAACTCACTTAGTTATATCTGTGCCGCCAGATCAAAGTGGTGATATTTTTTTAAAAAACATAAATTTTAATTTGCATGAATTAGTTAATCTTGAATGGATTGGCTACTTATCTGCTACAAGTGTTTATGGCGATCATGACGGTCAATTTGTGAGTGAAACCTCGAGATTACTTACTAAGTCTAAAAGAGGAATTAGCCGTCAGCTTGCGGAGGATCAGTGGAAACAGTTATCTAAAAAATATAATCTACCCTTACATATTTTTAGAATTGCTGGCATATATGGACCAGAAAGAAATATTCTTGGGCGAATTCAATCTCGAAATTTCACAAGAATAATAAAAAAGGGACATTTTTTTTCAAGAATATACATCAATGATTTAGCAAATATTATTTTAGCTTCAATGAACAAACCAAATCCTATTTCTATATACAATATTGCTGACGACTGCCCATCTACTCTTGACGATGTGATTGCCTATATATCAAAAAAAATTTCAATTACCTCATACAATGAAGTACTTTATGAAACGTTAAGTAAAAAAGAAAAAATAGAAAGTTTTTTCTCTGAAAATAAAAAAGTGAGTAACAGGCTTATCAAAGAAGAACTTAGTATTATTCTTGAATATCCCTCATACAAAGAAGGTTATAATCAAATCATTAATTCAAATAACTAAATTCCCGTATTCGACTCTACTTGCAATCTACTAATTGCGATTCCAATTACTACAAGTACAACTCCAATTAATAATGAAAATTTCAATGGTTCATTCATTAATGCCCATCCATAAAATATTCCAAATACAGGAATTAAATATGCTACCTGCATCATGAAAGTTGTTCCTGCAGTTCTAATTAATATTTGTCTCAAACTAAATGCCAAACCAGTAGGAATTATACCCAAATAGAACAATGCAGAAATCGCAGTAAGATTCATTTCATAATTCATTGGTTCAGCAAATAATAGCATTAATGGAATAAGCCATATACTTCCCCACGCAAGCGTATTCATAGTAACCATATCGGAAGGTAAGCTTGAAACTTTTCGAATAATTAAATTTGATACTACATATGAACAACCCGCCAAATAAATTGCAAGAGCACCGATAAAACTTGATATATCTGTAACAAAAACCTGTACTCCCACAGCGAATACAACTCCAGAAAAACCAATTATAGTTCCAATCATTTTTCTAAGGTTTAATTTTTCATCGTCTGTAAAATAATGTGCCAATATCAAGGCAAGAAAAGGATTAGCAGACATTATGATTACACCTATGTTGCTTGGCAAGGTTAATAATCCATAAGGAATTAAAGTAAAAGGAATTGCAGCGTTAAATAATCCAATGATTGCGTAAGTAGAAGTATTTTCTCGAAAAAGTTGAAGTTTACCTGCTCTATACATAACTGCTATTAGAAGAAAAATCGCCCCGATAAATGTTCTAAAAAAACCTATTTCAATTGGATTAAACATAAAGTTACAAAACTTTATGGCCACAAAGGATGCTCCCCAAACAGCACCAAGAAATACCAAAAGTGAATAATTATTAAGAGTTGAATTCATTACAATAATTCTTCGATATTTTTGTACAAAGTTTTAAGATCAGTTTCTCTTGAAAGACTATGATCTCCATCTTCAATAATTGTCAGTTTTTTATTTTTACTATCCAATAATTCAATAATTTTCTCAGAGGTTGTAAAACTTACTACCTGATCTTTCTTTCCATGAAGAAGCCTTACAGGACAAGAAATATTTATTGGCTTTGTTAAGAGCATATTTTTTTTTCCATCTTCGAGAAATTTATAAGTTATGGTGTAATCTTCAGCGTACTTATCCCAATTAATAATAATTTTACCTTCAGACCTAATTTGTTTTTTTTGTTCAATACTTAGCCTATTCCATTCACCTACAACAAAATCCGGTGCTGATGCTATGCCTACAAGACCATGCACATAATTTGATTTTTGTTTAGATACGATCAATGAAATCCATCCACCCATACTTGAACCAATAATAATATTTTTACTTGATTTAAATTTTTCAAATATTTCACTTGCTTCTATTGACCACTTACTAATTCCGCCGTCTTCAAATCTACCCTTAGACACACCATGACCAGAGTAGTCAAATCTCAAAAAATTCAACTTATTTTCAATGCACCATTTACTTAAAGCAGTTGCCTTAGTTCCATCCATGCTTGAGCTGTAACCTCCAAAGAAGAAAATTGTTGTTTGAGATTTTAGATCATCTTTTGAATAAGCGATTTGTTCATCAAAAGAAGAATTAATGTAATTAATTTTATTTTGCATAATGATTTACTATTAATCATTTAACTATTAGAAATACTATATGCAATCAAAAATTTGCGTATTACAAGTAATACCTAATCTTGATGTAAGTGGTGCTTCTCAAGGATGTGTAGACGTTGCAAATTTTTTATCAGAGAAGGACTATAATTCTTATATTCTAACTCATTCAGGACCTAAATCATCAGAAGTAAAAGACTATGATGAAAAAGTTTTTTATGCCCCCGTTAACTCTAAAAACCCAATCAAAATCTTTTTTAATATAATTAAAATTATAAAACTTATTAAAAAACTAAATATTACAATTGTTCATGCTAGAAGTAGAGCACCTGCATGGAGTTCATACTTTGCATGCGCTGTAACTGGAGCAAAATTTATTACAACATTTCATGGTACATACAATTTTAGTAATCCACTAAAAAAATACTATAACTCTATTATGTTAAAAACAAATGGAACAATAGCAATTTCAGAATTTATTAATGATCATATAAATAATTGTTACCGAACTAAAAATTATAATATTAGAACTATTGCTAGAGGCATAGATCTGGATTTTTTTAATCCAAATAATGTTATAGCTCAGCAGGTAGAATTAATTATAAAAGAATTTAATATTGATAATGATGCAATCAAAATTCTTCTTGCTGGAAGAATAACGGGGTGGAAGGGACATAAACTTCTTCTTCAAGCGATTTCTAGTATTCTTAAAAAAACAAATCACAAATTCGAGATAATTTTTATTGGTCCTGATGAAAATTATAAACTAAAGAATTCATTAAAAAATTATGCAAATGAACACAACCTCTCAAAATCTCTTCATTTTGTAGGGTCTAGAAATGATATGAATAATTTTTATAGTCTGGCTGATTTAGTAATATCTGCGTCAACAGATCCAGAAGCTTTTGGCAGAATTTCTGTCGAGGCCCAAGCAATGGGTAAATTTGTAATAGCTTCAAATCATGGAGGGTCAGTTGAGACTGTGAAAGATGGAGAAACTGGCTACTTATTTGAAAACAATAACTCTGAGGATCTATGTGAAAAAATAATTGATGCAATTTCTAATGAAAAACATACTTCAGATAAGACTTCAGAAGCATGCATTTCACATGTTAGAGAAAAATATTCAAAAATTAAAATGTGTGAGGAAACAATAAATTTTTACGAAGAAGTTATAAATTAAATGGTAAAAAATATTTTGGTCATTAAACACGGTTCTTTTGGAGATATTATTCAAATAAATGGATGTTTAAGAGATATCCGAGAGCATTACTCAAAATATAAAATATATATTTTAACGACACCGGCGTTTAATAATTATTTTAGTAAGTGCCCATTTGTTGATGAAGTAATTTTAGATAAGAGAAAGTCTCGATGGAATTTCATCTATTTGTATCGGCTGAAGCAATTATTCACTCAATATAAATTTGAAAGGGTTTTTGATTTACAAAATTCTAATCGAACTGAATTTTATCGAAAGTATCTATCATCATCTGAGTGGATTTCTTCGAGAACAATATTAAGATTGAACGAAACAAAAGAAGATTTTGATAAAAAAAGTATCTTAGAGCGATTTAAAATACAACTATCAAGATCAAAAATAGATGCCAAGTTTTCAGAAAAACCGCAAGTCTCTTGGATGGTTGACAATGACTTTCAAATTTCTTCTGAAATCAAAAAAAACTATATAGTCTTATTTCCTTTTTGCTCTCCCAAACACCATCAAAAAATCTGGCCATATTATGAGGAGTTTATTTCAAGGTTTAAATTAAAGTTATCTGATATGGATATTGTTATTGCTCCAGGACCAGGAGAAATAAAAGCAGCAAGAAAATATAATGTAAAGTTGTGTTTACATAACAATCAGCCAACAAATTTTTTTCAATTAGCAAAATTGCTTATAGGTGCGAGATATATAATTTCAAATGATACAGGACCTGCTCACTTAGCTGCTCACCTAGGTTGCAGAGGTTTAGCATTATTTGGCGGCCATACTACACCAGAGAAGGTAAGCATTGAAACAGGCAGTTTTTTATCAATTTCTTCCAAGAATATAAGAAATATAAGTGTAGAAGAAGTCTTCGATAAAATAGATTCTCATTTATAGATACATGATATAATACTTAAATTCTATGAGCAACAACGAACCATTTATTGACATTTTAAGGCATGATACAGCCCATGTTTTGGCTATGGCTGTTCAGGAGTTATTTCCTGATACACAGGTTACCATTGGTCCTGTAATTGAAAATGGTTTTTATTATGATTTTGACCGAAAAGAGCCGTTTACTGAAAAAGATCTCGGAACGATAGAAAAAAAAATGAAAGAAATTGTAAATCGTGACGAAAAGACTTCATTTAAAGTGATGAGCAGGGAAGATGCGATTAAGCTATTTTCCGATAAAGGTGAAAACTATAAAGTAGAGATCATTAGAGATTTGCCTGAAAGTGAGGAACTTAAAGTATATTATCACGGTGAATGGTTTGATCTTTGCAAGGGACCACATTTAGAGTCAACAGGTAAAATTGGTAAAGCATTTAAATTAACAAAAGTAGCAGGAGCTTACTGGCGAGGAGACTCAAATAACCCAATGCTTCAAAGAATTTATGGTACAGCGTGGGAAACACAAGAAGATCTTGAAAATTATCTGAATTTGTTGAAGGAGGCTGAAAAAAGAGATCATAGAAAACTTGGCAAAGAACTGGATTTATTTCATTTTCAAGAAGAGGCTCCAGGTTCAGTTTTCTGGCACGCGAAAGGTTGGACATTATTTAGGACACTTATAGATTACATGCGTCGGCGACAAGAAGAGGCCGGGTATGAAGAAATTAATACTCCAGATATTATGGATAAGTCATTATGGGAAAGATCCGGGCACCTTGAAAAATTCGGTGACAATATGTTTACCACAGAAGCAAGAGAAGAACGTGTTTATGCCCTAAAACCAATGAACTGTCCTGGCTGCGTACAAGTATATAAGCAAGGATTGAAGAGTTATAGAGATTTACCGTTAAGGGTTGCAGAGTTTGGAAAAGTTCACAGATATGAGCCATCGGGTGCCCTCCATGGCTTAATGAGAGTTAGGGCATTTACTCAAGATGATGCACATATATTTTGTACTGAAGACCAAATTACTGAAGAAAGCAAAAAGGTATGCGATTTAGTTTTAAGTATTTATAAAGATTTCGGATTTGAACATGTATCAATTAAATTTTCTGACCGTCCTGAAAAAAGAGTCGGGAATGATGATGTATGGGATAAATCTGAAGCTGCTCTTCGTGAGGCAATGGAAGCCACAGGGTTAGAATATACTCTAAATCCAGGTGAAGGAGCATTTTATGGTCCAAAATTAGAATTTATATTAAAGGACGCCATTGGTAGAGAGTGGCAATGTGGAACATTGCAAGTTGATCTTAATTTGCCCGAGAGACTTGATGGCCATTATGTTGCAGAGGATGGTCAAAAGTATAATCCAGTAATGTTACATCGAGCATTGTTTGGATCTTTAGAGAGGTTTACAGGAATTTTGATAGAACATTATGCTGGCAATTTGCCACTTTGGTTAGCGCCAACACAAGCTGTGGTTGCGCCAATTACATCTGAAATAAACGAATACGCAGAGAGAGTATATTTATCTCTTAAAAATAACGGTATTAGAGTTGAAAAGGACTTAAGAAATGAGAAGATAAGCTATAAAATCAGAGAAAATTCTCTAAAAAAAATACCTTATCAATTAATCCTAGGTAAGAATGAAATGGAAGATAAAACTGTAACATTGAGGGAGTTTGGTAATGATAAGCAAGAAAAAATTAAATTTGAAAAATTAAATGATTTTTTTCAAAAAAAATGTATGATGCCGTCTCATCAATAAAAAAAGGAGATTAAAATAGCACTTCAAAGAAAAAATAATAGAGCCCAGCTATCTACTAAAGGTCCAAAGTTTCGCATAAACGAATTTATAACTTCTTCCACTGTAAGATTAATTGATGAAAAAGGTAACAACTTAGGAGTTGTTAACACTAATGAGGCGATGCAAAAAGCTTCAAATGTAGGTCTTGATTTAGTTGAGGTATCACCACAAGTTGACCCCCCTGTGTGCAAAATTCTTGATTTTGGAAAATTTAAATATGAGGCCCAAAAAAAAGCTAGCACATCTAAGAAAAAACAAAAAGAAATTACAATTAAAGAAATCAAGATGAGGCCGGGAATTGATGTTCACGATTACGATTTCAAGGTAAAGGCCGCTCAAAAATTTATCGCTGCAGGCGACAAAGTAAAATTTACCATTCGATTTAAAGGCAGAGAGTTTGAACATCATGATATTGCCGAAAATTTGATGGAAAGAATCCGAGAAACAATGGGTACTACAAGTAAAATCGAGCAAGAGCCAAAACTTGAAGGTCGCCAATTTACTATGATTTTCTCTGCAAATTAGTAGCTGTAGTTAATTCTTATCATTAATAAAAAACTTTTGATTTTTTCTTACCTAGGGTCTATAAACCGTTCATCCAATATGAGTAAATTAAAAACAAAAAAAGGCGCTAACAAGAGATTTAGGCTTACAGCTTCTGGTAAAGTTAAATCATATCAAAGTGGAAAAAGGCACGGTATGATTAAAAGAACAAATAATCAGATAAGAAACCAAAGGGGTTCTACAATTTTATCTGATCAAGATGCCCGAATAGTTAAAAAGTTTTTACCCTACGCTTAATAAATAGGAAAATATAATGGCAAGAGTTAAAAGAGGAGTAACTACACACGCAAGACATAAAAAAGTAATTAAGCAAGCCAAAGGATATAGAGGCAGAAGAAAGAATACTTTTAAAGTCGCAAAACAAGCTGTAGAAAAATCAATGCAGTATGCTTATCGTGATCGAAGAGTTAAAAAAAGAGAGTTTCGATCACTTTGGACTCAAAGAATAAACGCTGGAGCAAGATTACATGGAATTTCTTATTCAGTTTTCATTAATGGTCTTAAAAAATTAAACATCGAATTAGATCGTAAAATTTTAGCAGATCTTGCTATGAATGAACCTGCATCTTTTGAGCATTTAGCAAAACAGGTTCAGTCCTCAGCAAAATAATTCAATTGGCATCATATTCTCAAGCATATTATTATTACAGAAAAAACTAAATCTGATATTGTTGTTATACGATGAAAGATTTAACAGAGTTAGAAACTGAAATTAAAAAAGCTTCAGATAAATTTACAAATACCGAAAGCATAAATGAATTTAGGATAAAATTTCTTGGTAAGAAAGGTATTATTTCTCTTGAAATGAAAGAGTTAGCCAGTCTTTCCGGTGATGAAAGAAAGCAACATGCTGAAAAATTAAATAAGATTAAA
>CACIRX010000020.1 GCA_902589175.1 uncultured Pelagibacteraceae bacterium
AAAAAATACAATTGTCTGCCTTCTTCCCCGATCGAGATAAAGCTTTGATTTACGATTTCTCCTGTGTAAGAAAACCTTAAATCCAGCATGTTCCAAAAAATATTATGAGGTAATAAAAAAAATATGAGGCCACATATATTTAGTAAAATGAATATTGTGATTTGAGATTTTTTTTTCGATATCAAATTTAAATAATTAACAATCATTGTTCTGAAACAAAATACATTCCAATGATTCCGATTAAATTGAAAAAGACAATAGAAACCATTGCATACTGAAGACTACCTGTGAATGCAAGAATGATTGACATAAGTCCTGGAACCAGCCAGGCCGTTGACTTACCAGCAAATGCGTATAGCCCAAAAAATTCTGTCATTTTTTCTTGAGGAGATAGCTTGACCATCAATGCTCGAGAGGCAGTTTGCGCAGGGCCATAAAAGATTGAAATACCTATAACTACACAAATGTATGTAACCTGACTTACAGAATTAAACACACCAAATGTAAACTCTTCAACACCAGCAGAGTATTCATTTACTGAAAAAAAATAAAATATTGTATCTTTATCGATGGATAACCCTAAAACCCCTGAAACTAATAATCCCCACAAGGATAGGTTTATAACATTTTTTGAACCAATAAGGTCATTCAAATAGCCGCCATAAATTGAGCTAGGTCCTGATAGGACATTTAAAATAATACCTAGTATCAAAACCTGAGTAAGAGACATTCCAACAACAAGACTCGCGTATACACCGCCTACAACAAAAAGTGCGTTCAGGGCATCTTGATAAAACATTCTAGTAATCAAGAATGTGAAAATATTTTTATACTTTCTTGCTTCTTTAAAAGTATTGACAAAGTTGGTAAGCCCAATCTTAATTGAACTGATAACTGAAATGTCATTTTTTTTGAGATCGGGTGTAAATAAAAACAAAGGAATAATGAATACCGCATACCATATTGCGCATAAAGGCCCAACAATCCTTATATGTTCGTACTCATTAGTATTCAAACCATATAAGTTCTCTGTTTCACCACCTGGCCAGACGAATATTATTAAAAATAAAATCAGTGCAATAAGACCGGCGATATAGCCTACCCCGTAACCCATGCCGCTTAACCAACCAGAATTCTCTGGAGTTTCAATTGTTGCTAGAACTGAGTTATTAAAAACCTCTGAAAATCCGACCATTGCAGACGCGAGTATTAATCCAAACATCACAAGCCAAATACCGTCTGGCGCGCCTGGGGGTGAATACCAAAGCAATGCCATGCCAATAACGAAAAGTATTGATGTTATACCCATTAATAATTTTCGATTACCTTTTATATCTGTGATTGATCCAAGAATTGGGCTTAAAAGAGCAATTGCTAGACCTGAAATAGTTTGTGTGAGTGTTAATTTTTGAGCACCATCTGCACCAATGATAAAAACATCTGTAAAGTAGACAGAGAATACAAATGTCATGATCAATGTATAAAAAGGTTGATTAGCCCAGTCAAACATTGTCCACGAATACCGGCCTAACTTGGATGCTCTCATTTTTTTAGTTTATACAAAGAGGATAAAAAAGCATGTCAATTTTAATTATGGAGCGAGTGAAGGGAGTCGAACCCTCGACCTAAACGTTGGCAACGTTTCGCTCTACCACTGAGCTACACTCGCAATTTTTAAGGTTTTAAACTGTTATGAGGACATTTGCAACAATAGCGCCTGCGAAATTTAGGGCTATTTTGAAGAATTTACATTTTTTGGTCTAGGTATATGTTCTTCTCTTCATGTAGAAAATTTGGCAAAAATTTTTGCATTAAGGTAACCAAATCAATTTTTTTCCACTCGCCTTTTTCCTTAAATGTTTCGTATAACTTACTAAATGTGTCATAGTCATCACTTTCAAGGTCTGGTTTAAAATCAACTACTCCGATATCTTTGAAGCTTTTTAAGCATACAGACTCATTTTCAGTGTAAAATTCTTCAAATGGCTTTTCTCCAGTGGTTTCACTTGCAAAACAATAACATGGCCAATTTCTTTTTTTTGAACATTCCTCAACAGCATTTCTTGCTAAAAACTCATCATCAAAGATTTGAGGTTTAAAGCCTTTAAACTTTAAATATTTTTCTGCCATTTCAAAAAGACTTACATCTGTAAACAAATCATTAGTTTTAGGAAAAAGAATTTGTTTATTTTTTGCAATTAAACATGATACCACACACAATTGACCCGCTTCCTCCGGTGACACAAAAAATCTTCGAATATCAGTTGGGATAGCAAGTGGTTGATTTTTTTTTAGCCTGTGTTCAAATCCAAAAAGAAGACTTCCATCAGAAAAGGCAACATTTGCAAATCGAGCGGTTGATATTTCTACATCCGACACTCTCGAGAACATAAATTTTTCCATAAGTAATTTACTAGCACCCATTACGTTTACTGGATTGGCAGCTTTATCAGTTGATACACAAAAGTATTTTTTACACTTTTTAATTTCAGCAAGCCTAAGTAAATTTATTGAATTAATAATATTAACATCAACGAGCCTTTTCATAGTATAGACATCTCTTTCACTGCGAACGTGTTTGAGGGCTGAAAAATTCATTAAATAATCTACCTTTGGCTGAGCCATCAGAAACTTTTCAAACTCTTGTGAGCCGCAATCTAATACATACGTTTCAATTTCTGATACATAATTTGTAGAACTGCTTCGAATGTCTCTGATAAGTTCAACTAGGTTATTTTCAGAAATATCGATAACTTGAATCTTCATTACCCCTAGTGAAATAAGAACCTTTACAACCGATGAACCAATTGTGCCAGCTCCACCAACTACCACGACTGATGCTGAACTAAGTTTGCTTATGAGTTCTTCTTTATGAGTTTCAAAATCTGAGTGAAAAATTGACGAAGATCTGCCCAATATGTCGTTTATCATTTAAATATTTTTAATTACTTATTGAAGAATAGTACAAATAAATTAATCATAATAAATCTTTCTACTATTTCTGTTTCATATTTTTGGCAGTTTATAATGATGGTTTAACGTTGGCAATATTTCGCTATAACATTGGGTTACGCTTGCACAATATTAAAACTTCTATTAGAAAATACCTTGTTTTTCAAGATAAGCGAATTATTTAAATAACATTATAAATATTGTATGATCAATTATTAAATGAAAAACATAAGCATTCAGGATCTATCCAGAAAAATCCCTATATTTCCTCTGACAGGAGCTGTTCTTTTTCCAGGAACCCAGTTACCTCTTAATATTTTTGAACCTCGATACGTACAAATGATTGATGATGCCCTAGCAAGTCCTGGTAGACTTTTGGGAATGATCCAACCTGCAAAACCAAATCAGGAATCTGGTAATAAGACTCTAAAAAAAGTTGGATGCGTTGGTCGTATCTCCTCATTTAATGAAGCAGAAGACAACAGATATTTGATTACTTTGTCTGGCGTAGTTAGATTTGAAGTAGAAGAAGAATTGAATGTCACTACCCCTTACAGGCAAATTCTTGCAAACTACGATAATTATAAGAGTGATACTGAATCCCAAAATATTGAAGATATTGACAGGTCTAAGCTGCTTGCTTTGGTCAAGCGTTATCTAGAGCACAGAAAAATTCTAGCTGACTGGGAAATAATTAAACAAACTCCAACAGAACAATTAATAAATTATTCCGGCATTTTAGTTCCCTTTACCCCTGAAGAAAAACAATTACTTCTTGAAGCTAAAACTTTAATTACCAGAGGTCATGCACTTGAAGCGCTCTATCAATCTTATATCTTTGACTTGTCTGGTGAGAAAAGTGACCAGTTGCATTAAAGTGATCTAAAAAATTTGTTACCAGTTGCACTGTCTGTGAATATCCTTTTCAAAGGACGTATTTTGTCTGCCAATCTAATTCCCTTACGAGCAGTAAAATTGATTAATTGGTTATTACTAGAAAGAATATCATTTAATAAAAATGTGCCAAACGAATATGCTGCATTATCGAGTTTTCGATTTATCTCATATTCTTCTAATACAACATTATTATTAACTCTGTAGCCAATTGATCTATATTTTGTCATAAGTTTCAAAAATAAAGCTATATCCTTTATGCTAAGATTAAGACCTTGTCCTGCAATTGGGTGAATGTTATGTGCAATATTTCCAAGTAAGACTATATTTTTACTGCGAAGCCTTTTGGCGTAAACAAATTTAAGATTGTGTTTTTCAATACTTATTATCTTTGTCGAAGTAATCTCTTTTTGCAAGTGATCATTGATACTATTGATTAACTCTTCATTATTTTTTATTAGTATTTCTGAATTACTATTTAAAGACCATACTATTGAGGCTTCTTTGTCTGAATAGGGCAATAATGCCAGAGGTCCGTCAGATGTAAATTTTTGAAACGCACAATTTTTGTGTAGTAAATTTGCTTTTATACTAATTGATAATGCCTGCTGTTTTAAGTCCTGTTCTATAAAGCTAATCTCTAATTGTTTAGAAATGTCTATTTGTGAAGATGACAAGAGAAACAGGTCAGATAATAGAACTTCTCCACTTTTTAAAGTTAATTTAACGCCGTCTGTAATATTCTCCACGTGTGCAGGAGGATTAGAATTAATAATATTTATATTATTTAGTTTAATAATTTTATTATCTAAGTACTGTTCTAATTCTGTATTTTTTACAATCTTTCCTAAAATTTCATTACTTTCATTATTAAACTTAATAGACTGATGCCTATTTTTATTTAAATCGTTTAACTGGCACTTGATCGCCCTTATTTCAGGATACTTACTAAAGAATGCTATATCAGGTAACTGGGAAGAAAGATAATTGAGTGAACCCACTGATAAAAAAGTAACTAAATTCGTAGGTGGCTTTTCAAGACCTTGTTTTTTATCCGTGACTAAACATACTTTAAAACCATCTCTTGCTAAAAGACATGATGTTATTTTTGCGGAAATACCAGACCCAAATATAGTAAAATCATATCTCATTTATATTGTTAATAATTTAGTCAGTTAATCTTATAAGAAGCTATATAATAACAAGATGAATCAAATACTAATAGAATCTAAATATTTTTATTTTATTGGCTAAATAATGAAGCTTTTACCTGACTCTATTAAACTCTTTTTAATTAACAGAATACTTGAAATAAGCGGTATCACAACAGTATTGCTTAGCTTCTTTATTTTAATTTCAGTAATCAGCTACTCAAGTTTTGATCCGAGTATTTTGAATGTAAATAATTATGAAGTGAAAAATATCGGTGGTTATATTGGGGCAACCGTCTCAGATGTCTTAATACAATTCTTTGGATATAATAGTATTTTAATTTGTATTATTTTAATCAGTTGGGCGTATAAACTATTTTTTGTAAAAAGTTTGGAACTTTTTGGTTTAAATATTTTGCTTTTACCTATTACAGTTTATCTGCTTGCTCTTTTCTTTGAGGCATTGAGTTTGCCAATTTCAAATGGTTTCATTGCAACTCAATCATTAATTTTTTTTAATGAAAACATTATAATATCCAGCAGCTATATTGAATACCTATTTACATCTATCATATTTATTATTTTTTTAATTTCATTTTATTTTACGATGGGTTTAAAAATACATGAATGGAACAAATTTTTTCATACTTTATGGAAATTGATTCAAGTAAGTGTTGTATTAATTAGTAAATTATTAAACTTAAGAAAATTCAACCCAGTAAATATCTCAATCCAAAAAGCTAAGATTACAAGAGACGTAAATTATAAAAATCTTGAACCTAAAATCGATTTCGATACTTTGAAAGATAAACCTGTATCAAGTTATGATAGCAAAGCTGGAGAACCAAAAACTATAAGTCAGCAGGATGAAATCATCTTTGAAGAAAATTCATATAGAGCCCCAGATATAAATTTTTTATCGCAACCTGAACAAAGCAAGGATAATTCAATTAATCAAGAAGAGCTTACATTAAATGCTGAAAAGTTAAAAAATGTGTTAATAGATTTTAAAATTGACGGTGAGATTATAAAGGTCTCACCAGGGCCAATCGTTACAATGTATGAATTACAGCCTGCCCCAGGAATTAAGGCATCGAAAATAATTTCATTGTCAGATGATATCGCTCGGAATATGAGCGCGATGTCAGCACGAGTTGCCATCATACCAGGTAAAAATGTTATTGGAATTGAAATTCCTAATACAATAAAGAACCCTGTATATTTAAGCGAATTGTTTAAACATGAACAGTTTGTAAATAATGAACAAAATTTAATTTTAGCACTCGGCAAAGATATAAGTGGCAATGCTAAATTTGCTAACTTGGAAAATATGCCTCATCTTTTAATTGCTGGAACAACGGGCTCTGGAAAGTCAGTCGGTATAAATGTAATGATTACATCTATACTTTACAAACATTCTCCAGAAGACTGTAAATTCATTTTAATAGACCCGAAAATGCTTGAATTATCAGTGTATGAAGGCGTACCTCATTTAATCACACCTGTAGTAACGGACCCAAAAAAAGCAATTGTAGCTCTTAAATGGGTTGTTAGGGAAATGGAGTCAAGGTACAAAAAAATGTCTTTGCTAGGGGTGAGAAATATAGAAAATTATAATCATAGAATACTCGAAGCTATAAGCAAGTCTGAAAAAATAATAAGATCGATACCATCTGGCATAAACCCTGAGACTGGACAACCTTCAACAAAGCAAATTGAAATTGAAAATAAAAAAATGCCTTTTATTGTTGTTGTTGTCGACGAAATGGCTGATTTGATGATGGTTGCAGGAAAGGAAATAGAGCATGCAATCCAAAGATTATCTCAAATGGCGAGAGCGGCGGGTATTCATTTGATAATGGCTACGCAAAGGCCAAGCGTTGATGTCATAACAGGTACTATTAAAGCTAATTTTCCAAGTCGGATTAGTTTTCAGGTAAGTTCTAAATTTGATAGTCGAACTATTTTAGGTGATGAAGGCGCTGAAAGACTGTTAGGTAAAGGTGATATGTTAATGATGACAGCTGGAGGAATGACAACTAGAATTCATGGACCATTCATATCAGACCAAGAAATAGAGAATATTGTTAGGTCTCTACAAAAACAAGGTAATCCAGAATACGACGATGAAATATTAAAAGAAGAAGAAAGTGAAAATGATCTTGGAATAATGTCAGATGGCGAACATGACAGCTTAATTAAAGACTCACTTGATATAATCAAAAAGGAAGGTAAAGCATCTACTAGCTTACTACAAAGAAAATTACAAATTGGCTACAATCGTGCTGCAAGAATAATGGATCAACTTGAAGAAAGTGGATATATAAGTGCAGCAAATCATGTAGGTAAAAGAGAAATTAATTTTGAAAAATTTAATTCCTAATGAAAAAATTTCTACTTGGATTTTTTTTTGTTTTCTTTATTACAAATAATTCCTCGCCGAATGAAATCATAGCTGATATAGAAAAGAATTGGAATAATATAAATTCGATGTCAGGTCAATTTGAACAAATTGATATAGACGGAAATATTTTAGAAGGAAACTTTTATTTTCTTAAGCC
>CACIRX010000021.1 GCA_902589175.1 uncultured Pelagibacteraceae bacterium
GTACATCTACATCTATAAAATGGATAATGATTGGATTATCAATTTCTATTCTCATTTATGGTATCATTAAAAAACAAAGACAAATATAATTACATAATTGAATAACATCTTAACACGACTCATTTTTTTTGTTCCTGTACTTACGGTAATTATTGCTTATTTCTTTTCTACATTTAGTGGATATGTTGAATGGTGCTTTCCTCTTTTAGATGGATGTACTTCTATAAGTAAAGTTGGCAGATACGGAATTTCCTTTTATCTTTATAAAATACTGATTATACCATCTGTCATTTTGATGATAATTTTTTGGTACCAAGTAAATCTAAATATCTATCGAAGTAAATTACTCCTATTTCTTAGTATCACTTCTTGTATTTTTTTAATTATTTATCTTTTAGCTCTTGGCTTTGAAGGGAAAATTTATAGATTTATGCGAGAAATCGGAATTTTTTTATTTTTTATAGTCACTCCTATTTGTCAAGCATGGTTAACATTTTCACTTTCCAGTAATAAAATAAGATCTAAATTTTTTTTATACACACTCCTGTGGATGTATCTTATCTGCCTAGGAAGCTATTTATTTATTTTACCATTTGATAATGCAAATTATGAGAATGTAATTGAGTGGAACTTCGTACTTTTGATTTTCTTATTTTTCCCATTGTTTTCAGGGTTGCTGAGAAGAGTCAATGTCTAAAATGTCTTTTGCCTGTGAAAACCATTGATATTCCAGCTTCATTCGCAGCATTAATGACTTCGTCATCTTTTACTGATCCGCCAGGCTGAATTACTGCCTTAGCTCCAGATGAAATTGCAACGAGGAGGCCATCTGCAAATGGAAAGAATGCGTCTGATGCAACAACTGAATTTTCGAGAGAGTTTTCATTAGATTTTTCCATTTCACTATTTTTTTGTGAGGCAATCTTAGCGCTATCAACTCTGCTCATTTGTCCTGCACCAATACCAATTGTTTTCTTATTTTTGACATAAATAATTGCATTCGACTTTACATGTTTGCAAACTTTAAATGCAAATAACATATCTTTAATTTCATCATCACTTGGTTTTTTTTCCGTAACTACTTTTAGATCAGATTTAGTAGTAACCTCCTCATCATTTGACTGAACTAAAATTCCTCCCTCAATACTTTTATAGTTTTGTGAAGAATTCTTTTCGTGCAGCGAGGATAAAATTAAAACACGTAAATTGTTTTTTTCTTTAAAAATTTCTTTAGCTTCATTACTTATATCGGGCGCTATTATAACTTCAGTAAATATTTTTATAATTTCAGAGGCTGTTTCTTTATCAATTGTTTGATTAAGTATAATGATACCTCCAAATGCGCTAGTTGTATCACAGGATAGTGCCTTCATATATGCTTCGCAAAGTGAGTCCCCGCTAGCAACGCCACAAGGGTTTGCGTGTTTGATAATGGCAACACTAGGAGTTTCTTTGTCAAATTCTTTAATTAACTGCAATGCAGCGTCAGCATCATTAATATTATTATAACTTAATTCTTTTCCTTGAAGTAATTTTGCATGTGGTATTCCTGATTGTTGCATTGAAGATTTGTAGAGACTAGCTGACTGATGAGGGTTTTCACCGTAGCGAAGTGTAGAAGATAATTCTGCCGAAGTTGAAAACTTAATAATTGGTTCCTCTGTATTTCTATAAAACCAATTGCTGATTAAAGAATCGTAGTAAGCAGTAGTCGAAAATGTTTTTGCAGCAAGTTTTTTTCTAAACCTCAACGTTGTAGAGCCTTTGTTTTCATTGATTTCCTTAATGAGCTCATCATAATCATTTGTATCCGTAACTACGGTTACAAATTGATAATTTTTAGAGGCAGACCGCAACATTGCAGGACCACCAATATCAATATTTTCTATACAAATTTCCTCATTTTTCTCTGATTTTATAGTTTCTTCGAAGGGGTAAAGATTTACAATTATTAAGTCAATGTCCTCTATGCCATGTTCCTCTTGAGACTGAACATGGTTCTTATTATCTCTTTTTGAAAGCAGACCACCGTGCACATTTGGATGTAATGTTTTCACACGTCCATCCATCATTTCAGGGAAATTGGTTAGAGAAGATATATCCGTTACATCAATGCCCATGGCTGCAATTGATTTTGCTGTACCACCCGTTGAAACTATTTTAATATTATGCTCTTTGAGCAATTGAACAACTTTATCTAAACCTGATTTATCTGAAACAGAAATCAGTGCGGTTTTAATTTTTATATCCAATTTAATGGCCTCTTAGTTTTTCAATATTATTTGCATACTCACTTGGGCCACCTTGAAAAGTCGTGGTACCCGCAACAATCATATCAGCCCCAGCATCGATTACCGATTGAACGTTTTCAAAATTAATTCCCCCATCAACTTCTAAATGAATTTTTCTACCAGACTTATTAATTTCTTCCCTAAGGTTTGATAATTTATCAAGTGCTGCTGGAATGAATTTCTGACCACCAAAACCTGGGTGAACGCTCATTACTAAAATGAGATCAAGTTTATTCATAAAGGGTTTTACTACTTCCCATTCAGTATCAGGGTTGATTGCAAGACCCGCTTTTACATTTAAAGATTTAATTTTATTTAAACATGCTTCCGTATCATCATTTGCTTCTGGATGAACTGAAACAATGTCTGCTCCAGCTTCAACAAATTTTTCAATATAAGGTTGTACAGGATCGATCATCAAATGAACATCAAATGGCAATGAAGATTTATCTCTTATTGATTTAACAACATCTGGACCTATTGTGAGATTGGGAACAAAGTGTCCATCCATCACATCTACATGTATGTAGTCAGCCCCGGCTTGAGTGATATTAACAACTTCATCTCCTAATGATGAAAAGTCTGATGCTAGTATAGAAGGTGATATTTTAACCGACATTATTGTGAAGCATTATTTCTTTGTATAACAGAAAGGTTTGTTGTTTCCCACTATTTTCATACTTTGATTAGCGATAAATAGAGATTACATTATATATATGAGCGATAAAAAAACAGAAGCTGTCGAAGACAAAGAAGAGAAGAAAACTGACTCCAAACTGCCTAAAAAGAAAAAAGAAATAGGCGGTGCAGATGGTCCAGAGCCAACCCGTTTTGGAGATTGGGAAAAAAAGGGAATTACCTCAGATTTTTAGAATATCTTATAGTACTTGATCAAATTTTGATGGCTTCCAATTCTTTGGGGCCAATTCTAAATCTTCAAATTCAAAAGCGGGTGCGACCGTACATCCAATTAAGCTATACGCTCCAGTAGATTTCAAGGCAAACCAAGTTCCTTTTTCTACAGTGTACATAAAATTATTATTAGATCCTATCTCATTAACTTGGTATTCCTCACCGTCTTTTGATGTGTATACGTTTAAAGGACTGCCTGAATAAAAATGTAAAGTTTCAGTTTTTGTTATTCTGTGCCAGTGTGAGTTTTCGTGTGCTTCAAGTAAGAAATATATATGAGTAACATTATTATTTCTGAAAATTTCAACATAATGACCACCCTCAGGATGTGGAGTCATTTTGTGTTCTTCAATTAAACTTTTAATAAGATTTTTATCACTCACGGTTAGTAAGCTTACACAAGAGATATGATTTATCCAACCACCTTTTCTATAATTAATTTAATGAACATAAAGAAACCATATTCTCAACAAAATAAAGGCGGGTATATCACTTAGAATTTCTTTAACTGAAAGGAATCATAATGAATCAAAAAAACAAATCTAATCATCCAAAAATAGTTTTCAGTTTCTTTATTGTTCTTATTTTCTTCTTGCTCATGTTGAGTTTTACAGCAATTGCTGAAACAAAATCTAAAGGGTGGGAAGTATGGAATGATGATAAAAATGAATACATATACATAGATAAGTTTGGATCTATTTCACAAGCAGATTTAATGGCTTTAACATTGAAGCGTGACGATTGTGATACGATAAAAGCAAATATTTACATTACAAGTTTTGGCCTTCCAATTGCTGAAAACGGAAGAAGATTTAATGTAGAAATTACAGAGACGGACTATGAAGATAATTCGGAAGAATATAAAAACGAAGTTTATATAAGCTACTCTGAAATGCATCATGGCAATATTGTCTATGTTTTATCCTTTGATGATGAATGGAAAACTCAAGATTGGATTAATCGACTTGATGAATTTGGACCCTACTACTTCCACTTAGAACTCTCTGAGCATACTGAAGAAGAATTAGAACCATCTATATATTTTGAACATACTGCAAACCTATGGGATATGAGTGACCTTCAAAAAATATTGGTTAATGAGTATCGAAATTGCCGATTTAAAGTTACCGAAAACGAGTCTGTTTGAAATTTATAATATGTCCGAAATTATAGAGCTACTAAATATTGTTTTTATTATTTCATTATGGTGCAACTGATTAAATGATAAATAAAAATCCCGTTAGTTTTCTACTTCTCTTTGCTTTACTTTTATTTTTTAATACTACAATATTAATTGCCCAAGATAAAAATGACTTTCCATATTTTTGTGATCTTTATATCAGTTACTATCCTGGATTTGATGGACAATCACACGAAGAATTTCATAAAATCAGCAATTCGGTAAGAGCTAAGACTGTAATCTTTCATGGAGAACATCCATCGCACGGCCCGTTTGAGCAACTGGGAGTAAAACTCATGGCTGATGTTTGTTATAAAAATGAAAACACAGGTCAGGTATATGTTGAGGATCCCGATGATATATGGATAAAGCACTCAAATATAAATGTTAAAAAACATCAATACTCCCTTACAGATTTTATTTTAATATTCCTTGATGATAATAAAACAAATGAAGAAAATGATGAATGTAAAGATAAATGGTGGACTTCTTTTGAAGAAGATAAAAGAGTCATAATTAAAGTTGCAGATATTTGGCAAGGAACGACCGCCCATTACTCCACAGCTTATGCTATCTCACCCGAGGACATCATGATCAACGGAAAGTGGATTTGTTCTTAACATGGAAGAATTAGATGCAGTTTTAAATTTAGTGTTTTTTGTAATGACTATTTTTGATTTAGTTGACGTTAATGTCCTTATCATTGATGCATAATATTTTATTTATTCATACGATTTTCAACTAGATCATTAACAACAGCTGGTTCTGCTAATGTGGACGTATCTCCTAAGTTGCTGTAATCATTTTCTGCAATCTTTCTTAAAATTCTTCTCATAATTTTTCCTGATCTAGTTTTTGGAAGTCCTGGTGCCCATTGTATTAAATCTGGTGATGCGATCGGGCCAATTTCTTTTCGAACCCATGCAACAAGTTCTTTATATAACTCGTCTGACGTTTCTTCACCTGCATTGAGCGTAACGTATGCATAGATGCCTTGACCTTTTATGTCATGGGGGTAACCAACAACCGCTGCTTCACTAACTTTAGGATGTGCAACGAGAGCAGATTCAACTTCTGCTGTTCCCATTCTGTGACCAGATACATTTATAACATCATCTACTCTTCCAGTAATCCAGTAATAACCGTCTTCATCCCTTCTACAGCCATCACCAGTAAAATACTTTCCATCAAATTGTGAAAAATACGTTTCAATAAATCTTTTATGATCTCCGTAAACTGTTCTCATTTGCCCGGGCCAAGAATCCGATAAACAAAGCGAACCTTCACAAGCACCTTCAAGTATTTTTCCTTCAGCATCTAAAATTTCAGGTTTGACCCCAAAGAAAGGTTTTGTTGCTGATCCTGGTTTCTGTGCAATTGCTCCAGGAAGAGGTGTTATTAAAATACCTCCAGTTTCAGTTTGCCACCATGTATCAACAATTGGACATTTTTTATCGCCAACGACATTATAATACCACATCCACGCTTCTGGATTGATTGGCTCGCCAACTGTCCCAAGTAATTTTAGAGAGGACCTGCTTGTTTTTTTAACAGGATCTTCGCCTTCTCGCATTAATGCCCTTATTGCAGTTGGTGCGGTGTAAAAAATATTAATTTTGTGTTTATCGACTACTTCCCAAAATCTTGAGGCACTTGGATAGTTTGGGACACCTTCAAACATCACAGTGACTGCGCCATTCGCTAACGGGCCATATACAATGTAACTATGTCCTGTAACCCAACCTACATCTGCGGTGCACCAATAAACGTCACCCTCTTTATAATCAAAGACATATTGATGTGTCATCGAAGCATAAACCATATAACCTCCAGTGGTATGCATGACCCCTTTTGGTTTTCCAGTTGATCCAGATGTATATAATATAAAGAGAGGATCTTCTGCTGACATTTCCTCTGGTGGACAATCATCAGATTCTTTTTCAGTTAGTTCGTGATACCACACATCTCTGTCGTCAACCCAACCAATATCTCCACCTGTTCTTTTAACAACAATACAATGACGAACTCCACCCGAGATCGAAATTGCTTCATCAGTATTTTTCTTCAATGGAATCGCTTTGCCTCCTCTTACGCCTTCATCCGCAGTGATCACAATATCTGATTTACAATCACTTATTCTTCCAGCTAATGATTCTGGAGAAAAGCCTCCAAAAACAACCGAGTGAATTGCACCAATTCTTGTACAAGCAAGCATTGCATAAGCTGCTTCAGGAATCATTGGCATATAAATAGTTACTCGATCGCCTTTTTTAACACCAAGAGATTTCATGCCATTGGCAAGTTTTGATACCTCACTGTGTAATTCTTTATAAGATATGTGTTTCGAGTCTGCTGGATCATCGCCTTCCCAAATGATTGCGGTCTGATCTGCTTTATCTTTTAAATGTCTATCAATACAGTTGCTTGATGCGTTGAGTGTACCGTCGTAGTACCACTTAATTGAGAAATTATCTTTATTGTAAGAAACGTCTTTTACTTTTGTATACGGTTTAATCCAATCAATTCTTTTACCATGCTCATTCCAAAATTCTTCATTTCTATTGAGCGAATGTTCATACCACTCATTATATTTTGCGGAATTAACCTGAGCTTCTGCAGACCATTCACTGCTTACTTCAAACTTTTCAATTTCACTCATAAGGAAATTATCTTATTTGATACCACCGAGATTGCAAATAATTGTCCATGACTTTTTATCGATCGGCATTACTGAGAGACGCGACTGTTTGACTAAGGCTAAGTGATTGAGTTTTGGATGCTCTTTTATTTGGGACAGGTTTACTTTATTTTTAAGGGCTTTTACCGCCGCTACAGATACCATTCCAAAGCGCTGTGATTTATCTGTAGGATCAGGATGATATTTCTTCACGACCTTAACGATGCCAACGATATCTCTTTCTTTAACAGAGTGATAAAAAAAACAAAGGTCTCCTTTTTCCATTTTTTTCATATTGTTGGAGGCTTGATAATTTCTCACACCATCCCAACCTTCGCCTTTGCTTCCAGCTTTTACTTGTTGTTCCCAAGAC
>CACIRX010000022.1 GCA_902589175.1 uncultured Pelagibacteraceae bacterium
AAAAATAAAACAGATTAAAGGCATTGATTTGTATGTATATTCTGCAGGCTTATACAATAAGAAACGACTGGATTTAGCTTTATTTCTTTTCAAAAATAAAACTTCAGTTGCTGAAGTTTTTACAAAGTCCTCATTAAGATCATGCACACTGGACTGGAACGAAAAAAATTTAAAAAATAAAGAAATAGAAGCATTGATTGTTAATTCAGGAAATGCAAACACTTTTACAGGCCAGGCAGGTATTAATGCGTTAACGAAAATAAGTAACTTTGTTTCTAATAAATTCAATGTCTCAGTTAAGAAGGTATTTTTTGCATCTACAGGTGTTATTGGAGAAAAATTTCCTGAAAATAAAATAGTAAATACATTAAAAAAAGATAAATCAAAAAATAATAATTGGTTACAAGCAGCTCAATCAATTATGACAACCGATACTTTTCCAAAAGCAATTTCTGTAAAAACAACGATTGAAAATAAAACAATCACAATCACAGGGATTGCGAAAGGGTCTGGAATGATAGAGCCAAACATGGCAACAATGTTGGGATTTATTTTTATAGATTGTTTAATACCTCAAAATATTTTACAGAAATTATTAAAAGATCTTGTAGATAAGTCATTCAATCAAATAACTGTTGATGGAGATGAATCTACAAATGATACTGTAATTATGACTAGCACTAATAGTGTTTCATTTAAAAATAAGATTTCATCAATAAAAGATAAGAGAATATCAAAAATAAAAAACTCTTTACTTCCTGTCGTTAAATATTTAGCGGAACAAATTGTACGAGATGGTGAAGGTGCAACAAAATTGATAAACATAAAAGTTGAAAGTGCCAAAAATTCACCGCAGGCAAAAAGAATTGCTAAGGCAGTCGCAAACTCCCCACTTGTAAAAACAGCTTTTTACGGAAATGATCCAAATTGGGGGAGAATTGTAATGGCGATTGGTAAAACATATGAAAAAATAGATCCAAAAAAACTTAAGATTTATATAGGAAAGCAAACAGTTGTTGCTAATGGAGCGGAGTATAAAAAATTAAATTTACAAAAATTAAAAAAATATATGGCAAGCAAAGAAATTGATCTAAAACTTGACCTTGGACAAGGCAATTATTCTTATGAAACACAAACATGTGACTTTTCTCACAAATATGTTGATATCAATGCAGCATACAGGACATGAAGGTAGTATTTTGCTCTTCCGCAATTATAAAAAATAAAAATGGTGAAATTCTCTTGATGAGCAGAAAACAAAAGGATTCTTTTGTCAATTCTTGGGAGTTTCCAGGTGGAAAATTGAAAAATAACGAAAATTTTGCAGTTGCATTATTTAGGGAGCTAAAGGAAGAATTAAATATAAAAATAGATATAAACAAATTATCAAACTATGAATTTTTTAAGCACCGGTATCGTTCATTTTTATTAATGATGTATGTATTCGAAGTAACTGAATGGACAGGAAAAATTATAAGTAAAGAAGGGGAGCTTTTAAGATGGGTGTCTGCAAAGGAATTGAAGAAAGCAAAATTATTGCCTGCAAATACTAAAGTTGTTAATTATTTTTTAAAATAACAACCTGTTTCCTCAGTGAAAACAGAGACTATTTTATAATCTCCATATTCAATTGAAATTTCTTTTTTTCCCTCATCTTTATTGTAACCTAATAGTTTAATTTGACTAAACAATTCATCGTCTGAAACTGAAGAAGCAATAACACGATCATATGCTTCATCACAATAATCACTTTTCATCTCTGAAATAAAGAAACAAACACAATAGTGCTTTGCTGAAGCATTCAATCCAATGAGGGTTTCATCAGACTTTGCAATACTTGTATTTATAAAAAAAAATGATGTAAATATTACTAATATGTTATAAATAAATCGAGATACTTTATGCATAAAATTATAAAATTTATAACGTGTTTATCCTTTATTTTAATTTGGGTCAATCCATCATTAGCTATAGTTAATCAATTACCACATAATGAAACAGTCGATTGGCCAACAAATACATGGCCAGAAAATTTAATAGAAATTGATGACGAAGAGTTTAGTACAATTATTAATTATACTTTTTCTGATGACTCTTATGATGAATTGGGACGTACGAATGCAATTTTAATTATTCAAGATGGAAGTATTGTATTTGAAAGGTACAATTCTCCTATTACACAAGATACCAAGCTTGTTTCCTATTCAATGGCAAAGAGCTATATTGGTCTATTGACTGGAATGATGATTGATAGGGGTCTCATACAATCAAAAGACGAAACAAATCTCTTATCAAGCTGGGATGACAATAGAAAAAATATTTCCATAGGACATATGCTTAATATGCAGTCAGGGCTGGATTATGTTGAGGAATATGAATTAAGTGGAAGATCAGATACATTGGATATGTTATTTGGGCAGGGAAGATTTGATCAAGCTGGGTTTGCATCATCTATGAAACTAAAAACTCCTCTTCCAGGTATGAAATACAACTACTCGACTGGAGAAACTAATATTCTAAGTCAAATAATAAAAACAAGGCTTGAAGCTCAAGGAATTGACTATTTCGATTTCATAAAAAGTAATCTTATTGAAAAAATAGGTATAAAAAACTCGATCTTCGAATTTGATAATTCTGGAACTTTCATTGGTGGTAGCTCAATTTTTGCAAACGCAAGGGATTATGCAAGATTTGGATATTTATATTTAAGAGATGGATTATGGGATGGAGAGAGAATTGTATCAAAAGAATGGATTGATGATACAAGAACTCCAGCTAAAAATTCTTACCAGATGTATAGCAATCAGTTTTGGATGCCTCATCCAGCATTTACACGTGGACTTCCAAAGGATACTTACTATGCCGCAGGTTTTGGCGGACAATATATATTAATTATTCCATCTAAGGATATGATCGTTGTTCGATTAGGTGAAACTTATATGGAAGATGATAAAGTTATTGAAAATATTTCTGAAATCATAAGTTACTTTGATAATAGGATCTAAATTTATGAGTGACCAAATAATTATTTATTCATCTTATAATTGTGGATATTGCGACTTAGCAAAAAAACTCCTTGATAAAAAACAAATTAAATATCAGGAAATTAATATTCAAGACGATCCCTCCCAAAGAGATATTATGCTAGAGAGAGCTAGTGGAAAAAGAACTGTTCCACAAATTTTTTTTAAAGAGCTGCATATTGGTGGATTTGAAGAATTAAATAAGCTTGAGATGTCGGGCACGCTTGATAAAATTTTGAATGAAAAATAATTTAATAGCCGCCTGTCTTCAGCTTACATCAAGTTCAGATATCTATAAAAACCTAAAAGAAACAATTGATCTTTCAAATAAAGCTATTGATAAAGGCGCGTCTTTTATTTCAACACCGGAAGTTACAAATATTATCTCATTAGATCGACAAAAATTAAAAAGGTCAGTATTTCTGGAGAAGAACGATCCATTTCTTATTGAATTTACAAAAATTGCAAAGAAAAAATCAGTATGGATATTACTTGGCTCTATTGTTATCAAAGACAATAAGAACAAATTGTATAATCGCTCTTATTTGATAAATAGCAAAGGCAATATTCAATGCAAGTACGATAAAATTCACATGTTTGATGTGAGAATATCCAAAAAAGAAAGCTATAAAGAATCCAAAATTTTTAAACCAGGTAAAAAAGTTATGGTTACTAATACTCCTTGGGGAAAAATTGGTTTATCAATTTGTTATGATTTAAGATTCCCTGAACTTTATAGAAAACAAGTGATGATGGGGGCAAAGTTAATTACTATTCCCTCAGCATTCACAACCACTACAGGTAAAGCTCATTGGCATAATCTTGTAAAAACACGAGCTATTGAAAATGGTTCTTATGTTTTAGCTCCTGCGCAATACGGAAAAAATTCATTAAAGCGCCATACTTATGGACATAGTCTAATTGTATCTCCATGGGGTGACATATTGGCTGAAAAAAAGGCAGGAAAAGGCATTATAATGGCTAGTTTGGACTTTAAAAAGCTTGCTAAAATTAGAGCTAATATACCAAGTTTCAGGACACAAATATTGAAATAAACAATATAATTACAATATAAAGTTATTATGATCGTTTTTAATTTACAATGCAGTGATTGCTCTCATTCATTTGAAGGTTGGTTTGGGTCATCCAAGTCATGTGAAACACAAATCAAAAAAAAGTTAGTTCAATGTGTTTCGTGTGGGTCCTCAAATATTACTAAAGAACTTTCAAGTCCAAATGTATCCGTAAAAAAAATTAACGTTACTCCAAACGAAAAAGCACTCAGAGACTTCCGAAATAAAGTGAAGGAAGTAAATAAATTTGTTAAACAAAATTTTGAGTTTGTCGGAGACCAGTTTGCATACGAAGCAAAAAAAATTCACTACAGTAAATCTAATAAAAAGCCAGTATACGGTAACGCAACTAAAGAAGAAGTTGCTGATTTAAATGATGAGGGTATTGAGGTAACTTCTATTCCATGGATAAAAGAAGATAATTAATTTTTTTTTCCAGAAACAATAAAATTTGCATCCATTCTTTTAGACATAAACCATTCGTCTTTTAATGGATTATAGTTTACACCTGTATTACTAATCACATCAAAGTTATTTTGAATAAAAAAAGAGTAAATGTCCTCAGGAGTTAAAAATTTATTCCAATCATGTGTGCCTTTTGGAAGAAATCCTAGTACATATTCAGCCATAAATTTTGCAAAAATAAGCGAAAAGATAGATCTATTAATTGTTGCTATAAACATAATGCCATTATTAGAAACCAGACCACTACATTCTTTAATAAAATTTTTTGGATTGTTTACATGTTCTATAACTTCCAAATTCAAAATAACGTTATACTTTTTATTTTTGTTAAGATTTTCAGCAGTTGTATTAAGATAATTAATATCTAAATCATTTTCTTCAGCATGAATTTTTGCAGTGATGCAATTTTTCTCTAAAGCATCAATGCCAGTTACTTCTGCACCTAACCTCGCTAATGGTTCACTCATTAGTCCCCCACCGCAACCAATATCCAAAACCGATAATCCCTTTAAAGGCAATTCATTTTTTTGTTCTATTGCATAATGATCTTTAATTGTATTGATTATATATTCCAGTCTTATGGGATTGAATTTATGCAGTGTTTTAAACTTGCCATCATGCTTCCACCACTCCTTGGCAAGGTTTTTAAACTTATCAATTTCAGTTTTATCAATCGAAGAAATGTCCATAAATCAATCATTTAACTAATACTTGATTAAAGTATCGTATTCAAGTAATCCTTGTTTTTGTTAATAATATTACGTAACACAATTTAATAACGAAAAGTCAAATGTCCACTATAGTTTTAAAATTTGGCGGAACATCAGTAGCTACAACTGAATTAATTGAGTCCGCAGCTAATATTGTCAAATCAGAATATGATAAAGGCAATAATATAGTTGTAGTTGTTTCCGCTATGTCTGGAGCTACTAATCAGCTAATAGGGCATGTCGAAAAGATAAAATATAATGATGATAGTGAATACGATGTTGTTGTTTCATCAGGAGAGCAGGTAACAGCAGGATTAATGTCACTGGCTCTAAAAAAAATTGGTCTACCATCTCGATCTTGGCTTGGTTGGCAAGTTCCAATAATTACAAGAGGCTCGCATAGAAACGCATTTATTGACAAAGTGATACCGGATAAAATCATTAATGATTTTGAAAACAAGAAGATTGCTGTCGTAGCCGGTTTTCAAGGTATTTCAAATGAGGGCAGAATTACGACTATTGGTCGCGGAGGTTCAGATAACACTGCTGTATTCATTGCTTCAGCAATAAAAGCCGAAAGGTGTGATATTTATACTGATGTTGACGGAGTTTATACCTCCGATCCTAGAATGACAGAAAATGTTAGAAGACTAGACAAAATTTCTTATGAAGAGATGATCGAAATGGCTTCACAAGGGGCTAAAGTTTTGCAAACAGCTTCAGTTGAATCTGCCATGAGTAATGATGTAGATGTATATGTTCGATCAACATTCAGTCCATCTGATAAGGGAACTTTAATTTCAAATGATGTGAATAATGAGAATGATAGGGCGGTAACAGGAGTTGCTTATTCTAAAGATGAGGCAAAAATAACTCTTATTGAAGTGGAAGATAAACCGGGAGTTGCTGCAGAGATTTTTAATAGGCTTGCAGAGAATTCTGTTAATGTTGATATGATAGTTCAGAACAATTTTGTTGAAAGAAAAATGACGAATCTTACTTTTACAATTCCAATGATAGATCTTGATAAAGCAATAAAAATATTAGAAAATTTGCAAAAAAAACTCAGGATTTCAAAAGTTTTAAACGAAAAAAACCTTTCAAAAGTTTCTATTATTGGATCAGGAATGAGAAATCAGCCAGGTATAGCTGCAAAAATGTTTGAATGTTTATCCAAAAATAAAATCAATATCGAAGTAATCTCTACATCTGAAATAAAGATAAGCGTCTTAATAAATAAAGATAAAACTGAAGAGGCTGTAAATGCACTGCATGCTGTATTTCAGCTCGACCAGATATAGCGCCTATGCTTGAGCTTAACTACTATTCTCTAAGAAATAATCATTTTGGGTAATTGATGTGTTTATTTTTTTTAGATTAAGGTTTAATAAATTCAAAGTATATGTACCAAAATTTCCTATTAGAACTTAAGAACCAGAGAGTGGCAAGGGGCTGTTCAGTAGATGATTTAAGTAAAGAGACAAAAATTTCAAAAAAAGTTATTTTTAAAATTGAAAATCTTAATGAAAGTGAAGTGGACTCATTTCCACAAAGGCATCTGCTTTTTTTATACGCAAAACACCTGGGTGTAGAGGTTCCTGAAAAAAAAATTACTTTTACTCATACCTCAATAGAATATTCTTCTAAGTTATCGAATAATCTATCAGCGGCTAATTCTTTTTTATCGC
>CACIRX010000023.1 GCA_902589175.1 uncultured Pelagibacteraceae bacterium
TTGCATCACATTTACTTGCTAATGGAATGGATTTGAGATCACTACAAATGCTACTTGGGCATTCAGATATATCTACAACACAAATTTATACTCATGTTCTTAGCGATAGATTAAAAAGTACGGTGGAAGATAATCACCCATTATCCAAGGTATTCAAAGAATAATTGTAATTCAAGTTGTCCTTGAAAAGAGGATTTTATGATGATAAACCAACAAAATGAGTTTCACGCCCGTACCCTCTAACACTATAAGAATAAATAGATCTCAGTTATTTGTTCCAGGGTCAAAGCCAGATTTGTTTGAGAAAGCTTCAGCAAGCAATGCAGATATAATCTGTTTAGATCTTGAGGATGCTGTGGCACCGCAAGATAAGGAACAAGCAAAAGAAAATGTAATCAAAGCACTAAACAATCATGATTTTGGGAAAAAAACTATTTCAGTAAGAATTAATGGATTGGATACTCATTATTGTTACAGAGATGTTGTTGACTTAATGGAAAATGGTGGTGAGCGATTAGATTTAATCATGATACCAAAAGTTGGTGTTCCAGAGGATGTTTATGCGATTGATATGTTAGTGACGCAAATAGAAGATAAAACTCAAAGACAAAAGAAAATAGGCTTTGAACTTATAGTTGAAACATCAATGGGAATAACAAACCTAGATAAGATCTTAACTGGGAGTAAAAGAATTGAATCTCTCCATTTTGGTTATGCTGATTATGCGGCATCAGTTAGAATGCGAACAACAAATATCGGCGGATCTAATCAAGACTATTCAATATTAACTGATGAAATTGATGGAGAGAGAAAAACTCACTGGAATGATATGTGGCACTATCCAATATCAAAAATGACAACTATTGGAAGGGCTCATGGTGTTAGGATTATTGACGGTCCTTTTGGGGATTTTTCAGATCCAGATGGTTTTAAGTCTCACGCAAGAAGAACAGCAATTCTTGGATGCGAGGGAAAATGGGCAATTCATCCTAGTCAGGTAGATCTTGCAAATGAGGTATTCACACTACCGGAAAAAGAAGTACAAAAAGCCAGAGATATTCTTGAAGCGATGAAAAAAGCACAGGAGTCAGGCGCAGGCGCTGCTACACTAAATGGAAAATTAATAGACGCCGCTTCAATAAGGCAAGCCGAGCAAATTATCGAACAAACAAAATTAATAGAAACTCTAAGTAAATAATTTATTATTAAATGAACACCTATCTTGAGTTTGAAAAGCCCATCGAACAACTTGACAATAAGGTTCATGAGCTCAAAAGCTTAAATGATAATGCTCCATCAGATAATCTTATTGAAGAAATTACGCAAGTTGAAGAACAAATAAATGAAACTTATAGAAAGATATATTCTTCAATATCACCTTGGCAAAGGACACTTGTTGCAAGACATCCTCAACGACCAAAAACTAGAGAATATATTCAAAATCTAATTGAGGATTTTTTCCCATTATCAGGTGATCGTTTTTTTTCAGAAGATAAAGCCATTCTTGGGGGGTTTGGAAAATTTAGAGGTAAAACAGTATTAGTCCTTGGTCATGAAAAGGGACACGATACAACATCAAGAATTGAACATAATTTTGGAATGCCTAGGCCTGAGGGATACAGAAAAGCTCAAAGATTAATGAAACTTGCAGAGGATTTTGACATTCCAGTAATTTCCTTCGTAGACACTCCTGGCGCTTACCCTGGAGTAGGAGCTGAACAGCGAGGACAGTCTGAAGCAATAGCAAAAACAACTGAGTGTTGTTTATCATTAGGTGTTCCTATTATAGCAATAATAATTGGTGAAGGAGGATCAGGCGGTGCAGTCGCTATTGGTACAGGAAATACAGTCCTTATGTTGGAAAATTCTATATATTCAGTAATTTCTCCAGAGGGCTGTTCATCAATTTTATGGAAAGATAATACAAAAACTGTTGAGGCGGCATCAGCCCTAAAGCTTACAGCAGAAGATATGTTAAAAATTGATGTAATTGATGAAATTGTTAGAGAGCCTACAGGTGGCGCACATAGAAATCCTCATCGGGCGATAGAGTCTGTTGGAGATGAAATTGAGAAATATTTAAATTTGCTCTCAAATCAACATGGAAATGATTTAAAACATGCAAGACAAGAAAGATATCTTCAAATAGGAAGGTCGGGATTATTTAGTGAAAAGACCACAGCAGCTAATACTGTTCTTGATGAAAAGTTTGGGAAATCTGGCAATAAAAAAAGATTTTATAATAGTTTTTTAGGACGAATTGTTTTAGGAGCTATACTTGCCATGTTGTTTACCGGCATACTAACTTATTTATTTAATTAATTTTACCACAGCAATGTTTATACTTTTTACCTGAACCGCAAGGGCAAGGGGCATTTCTTGATATCTTTTTTGTCTTTATAGCTGATTGGTTAATTTTTTCAGACACACTATTTTCATTTAAAGTTTGGTTTTGTTTTTCTCTTAATCTCATTCTTGAAAAGATTTTAGAAACATCAATTTTTAAATTATTTATTAGTTCCTCAAATAATCCAAACGCTTCATTTTTATATTCATTTAGGGGATCTCTTTGACCGTACCCTCTTAAACCAATAGTTGACCTAAGTTGTTCAAGGTTATTAATATGATCTTTCCATTTATCATCCAAAATTTTAAGCATAACCATTCGTTCTGCAGAATTAACCTCTTCTTCTAAATGATTACCTTTTCTGTTTTCGGTATTTTCATTTATTAGTGTGTAAACTTTATCCTTAATATATTGCTGATTAATATCACCTTCTGAGTTTTCTAAATTTACATCAATTTTTTTTGAAAAGTATTGCTTTATCTCATCTTGAAGATCTTGTAAGTTCCATTGATCAGCATAAGATTTTTCTGGGCAGTAACGTTCAACAATTTCATCAGCAACGTCGTATTGCATTTCATTTGCAATTTCTGAAATATTATCTGCATTCATTAACTCAAGTCTTTGTTCAAATATCGTTTTACGTTGATCATTTAAGACGTCATCAAACTTTAACAGAGTTTTTCTTATGTCAAAATTTCTTCCTTCTACTTTTTTTTGCGCTCTCTCAAGTGCTTTTGAAATCCATGCATGCTTAATTGACTCACCTTCTTTCAAGCCAAGGCTTTTTAAAACACTATCTATTTTTTCTGATCCAAAAATTCTCATTAAATCATCTTCTAAACTTATAAAGAACTTTGTTTCCCCAGGATCACCTTGACGACCAGACCTTCCTCTTAACTGATTGTCTATTCTTCTACTTTCATGTCTTTCACTTCCAATTACAAAGAGACCTCCAGCTTTAATAACTTCATCTTTTTTTTGATTAATTGTGTCTTTAAGTCCTTCTAAATTTTCCTGGCCATTCTTTGTGCTTGAATTAAATTCGAAATTACCGCCAAGTTGAATATCAGTTCCTCTTCCTGCCATATTTGTTGCAATTGTAACAGCACCTGGTTCACCGGCATTAGCAATAATCTTTGCCTCTTGCTCGTGATGTTTAGCGTTTAGTACCTCATGTTTAATTTTATTATTTCTGAGTTTTTTTGAAATTTTCTCAGATTTATCAATACTTGTTGTCCCAACTAAGACGGGCTGGCTTTTTTCATTACATATTTTAATTTGCTCAATAATAGCATCATATTTTTCCTCGGCTGTCCTATAGATTTCATCTTCATTATCAATTCGTGAAACTGGAATATTTGTAGGTATTTCGAAAACAGACAAATTATAAATGTCACCAAATTCCTCTGCTTCAGTGAGCGCAGTTCCCGTCATACCAGATATTTTATTATATAGTCTAAAATAATTTTGATAGGTTATTGAAGCTAATGTTTGGCTTTCATTTTGAACTTTAACATTTTCTTTTGCTTCTATTGCTTGATGTAGCCCATCCCCATATCTTCTACCTTCCATCGTCCTGCCTGTAAATTCATCAACAATTACTACACTTCCTGATTTAACAATATAGTCCCTATCTTTTTCAAATAGTTTGTTTGCTCTTAATGCTTGATTTATATGGTGTACCACCGCGACATTAGAAATGTCATATAAAGTCCCTTCAGATATAATATTTCTTTCTTTTAATATTTTTTCAGCTTTATCATTTCCTGCATCTGTTAAATTTGCTGTTTTTGTTTTTTCATCTATTTCAAAATCATCATCATTTAGAAAAGGGATTATTTTATTAATTGAATTATAAAGAGTTGTTTTATCTTCTATAGCGCCTGAAATTACAAGCGGTGTTCTAGATTCATCTATCAATATACTATCAACCTCATCAACAATACAAAAGTTATGATCTCGTTGAACAATATTCTGTTTTAATACACGTAAATTATCTCTTAAATAATCAAAGCCAAATTCATTATTGGTTCCGTAAGTAATGTCACAGGCATATTGTTCTTTTCTTTTTTCACGTCCCTCTGTATCGTTAGTTAGACATCCAACAGATAGACCTAAATAATTAAATATAGAACCCATCCATTCTGCATCTCGCCTTGCAAGATAATCATTTACTGTAACTATATGAACACCTTTTCCAGATAGAGAATTTAGAAACGCAGCCAATGTAGAAACAAGTGTTTTTCCTTCACCAGTCTTCATCTCTGAAATTCCACCATTGTGTAAAACCATGCCACCAATCAATTGAACATCAAAATGTCTTTGACCAAGTGTTCTTTTGGAAGCCTCACGCACCATTGCAAAAGACTCTACTAAATAGTCATCAATTTTTTTTCCATTTGATATTTCAGATTTAATCTCTGAAATTCTTTTAAGCAGCATATCTTGCGATAGCTTTTCAATTTCAGGCTCTAAATCATTAATTAATTGCACAGTACGCT
>CACIRX010000024.1 GCA_902589175.1 uncultured Pelagibacteraceae bacterium
CAATTGCGCAATTGTCATTAAATAAGAATAATTTTGAAATTATTCTATCACTTAAGGAAGGGGCTAAACATGAATTTGGCAATATAGAAGTAGTAAATAAACTTGAAAAAATGAATTCAAAATTTATTTTTGATAGTTTGCCTTTTAAAAATGGTGATATTTATAACGCGAGTAAGATAAAGGAATCTGTTAATCAAATTAAAAACCTCGCCGAGTTAAGTGGTTATACATTTATTGAAATTAATCCAAATATTAAAATTAATAGTGAACAAAATACAGTTGATGTTGATTTGATAATTAACGAAGGTCCTCGTGTCTATATCAGTAATATAGATATTAAGGGAAATACCAGAACTGTGGATAAAGTAATTAGAAGAGAATTCTCTCTATCAGAGGGTGATGCGTACAATAAATTTGCCATAAATTATTCAAAGGATTCAATACGATCATTAAACTTCTTTTCAGAGGTAGATGTAAAAGAAATTAGAACCGAATATCCAGACAAATTAAATTTAGAAATATCGGTTGAAGAAAAAAATACCGGTGAAGCCTCACTAGGTGCAGGATATTCAAGTGCAAATTCTACAAGTGTTAATATAGGTTTAAAAGAGTCCAATTTTTTAGGAAAAGGTCAAAAGGTAAATTTGACTTCAAGTTTTTCAAATACAAGAAATACATATGATATTTCTTTTACTGAACCATATTTTAACAATAAGCAACTTTCATTAACTGGAAGTTTATATAGTAATTTTTCAGATCCATCATCTGCTAATTATGAAACTGAAGATTTTGGCTTTGGGGCTAAAGCTCGTTTTCCACTATCTTCAAGTATATTTTTTGATGCTAGGTATTCTCTTTTTACCACGAAGCTAAAAACAGACTCTAACGCAACAAATTACGAGAAATTATTAGCAGGAACCGATACTGTTTCAACTGTAGGATATTCACTCAAGTATGATAAAAGAAATAGTCGGTACAAACCTTCCCAAGGTTTCCTTTTTAACATTGATCAAGATATTGCTGGCCTAGGTGGAACAACTTATTACATTAAAAATAGGTTTAACTATAATGTTTATAGAAGAATTAGCGATGAATTGATTGGTGCGTTTAAATTTGAAGCAGGTAATCTAAATGGTTTTAATAGTGAATATGCACCATTAGCCTCTAACTTTAAATTAGGAGGTAAAAGACTGCGAGGTTTTAAATCTGGTAAAGTAGGTCCAAGAACGGGAAATTCTTACACCGGCGGACAGTATTACTATTTGACATCTATTGAAACAAATATTGATTTTAATTTAGACGCATTTGATATTACTAGTACGCTATTCGTTGATATTGGAAGTGTGTGGGGCTTGGAAAATCCAGCATACTCCAATATAAATGATAAACATGAAATGCGTTCATCATTAGGAGTAAATTTTAATTGGGATTCTGCAATAGGTCCTATAAATATTATTTATGCTACAATTTTGGAAAATGAAACAACTGATACTACAGATAATTTATATTTTGATATAGGATACAATTTTTAGCTATGAAATTTAATATTAAATACAAATACTTTCTTGTTTTCACATTATTAAGTCAATTATTCATAAGCCCGATATATGCACAGTATCCAGATACTAATATTGGAGTAGTTGATTTAAATTATATTTTATCAGAGTCTGATGCAGCAGTAGATGCAGCTAAGCAAATAGAGGATATTGCTAAGCAAATTGAAGAAGAGATAAAAGATACAGACCAAAGTCTAATAGATGAGCAAAATGAATTAATTGAATCTCAGCAAATAATGGCACCGGCCGCATTTGAAGAAAAAAGAAAAGAGTATGAGAATAAAGTACAAAATTACAATGTCACAAGACAAGAAAAATTAATGTCTATTGATAGAATTGTATCTGAATCAAGAAATGAAGTGTTAAATGCATTAAAACCAATTCTAGAAGAAATTGCTAATGATAATGGAATTACTGTTCTTCTAGAAAAAAATTCTGTTTTATTGAATGCTGAAAACATGGATATTACGGAAGAGGCCCTGCAAGTTCTAAATAAAAAGCTTCCTAGTATTAAAGTATCTGCTGAATAAAAATAATGGTTCCTAGTTTTTTTAAAAAATTAGGCCCTATTAGTAGCAATTTAATAAAGTCTTCAATTGATTGTAAAGCGATCAATGTTTCTAAAGATGACTATTTTGATACTTTCGTAAGCATGAGCAATGTTTCTAATAATGTATTAACTTTTTTATATGATAATGAAGAAATAGGAAACAATTCGCCACTTAACTGTGGAGTCATATGTACTGAAAAAAAAGCTAATAAATTAAATCCTAGCCAAAAAAAATTTATTGTGCGCAATGTCCAAGAGTCTGTAGCAAAAATATCAAATATTTTCTATAGAGATTATACTGAAAAAGAAAAATTAAATTTTGACGACCCAGTTTTTGGAAAAAATTGTGAAATCGGAAATAATGTGACAATAGAAAAGGGCGTAATAATTGGAAAAAATGTAAAAATAAACCATGGGGCTGTTGTAAAAATAAACTGCATTATTGGTGATGGATCTATAATTGGTTCAAATTCTGTTATCTCAAATTCGATTTTAGGTGAAAATATTTATATAGGAAACAATGCTTCAATAGGTCAAAGAGGATTTGGATTCTTTCTTAGCAAGAAGAATATAAATATATATCACATTGGAAGAGTACTGTTGCATTCGAATGTTTCAATAGGTGCAGGTTGTACAATAGATAGAGGGAGTTTTAGTGATACTATAATAGGTGAAGATACTTATTTAGATAATCTTTGTCATGTGGCGCATAATGTAGAGATTGGTAATAACTCTGCATTTGCAGCTATGACGGGTATAGCCGGAAGCGCCAAAATTGGTAGCTACGTTCTGACTGGTGGTCAAGTAGGTATCGCTGGACATATAAAGATTGGAAACAATGTTCACATAGCTGCAAAAAGTGGTGTATTTCAAAGCATTGATGACGGTGAGACGGTTATGGGAAACCCTGCAATAAATAAATACAAATTTATAAAAAATTATAAAAAACTATATGGAAAAAAATAAAATAATTCTCTCTGAAATTAAAGAGTTAATACCTCATAGGGAACCATTTTTGTATATAGAAGAACTCAATAATATACAAAAATTAAACAAAGCTACAGGTATTTACACTTTTAGAGATGAAGACAGTTTTTTTACTGGTCATTTTCCAGGTCATCCAGTCGTACCAGGTGTAATACTTGTTGAGATGATGGCTCAGACAGCTGCAGCATTAATTGCATATAGTATAAGAGAAGAAACTTTTGATAAAATTGTTTACTTAATGAACATAGAGAGCTCGAAGTTCCGTAAACCGGTATTCCCTAATCAAAAAATAAAAGCAAATGTTGTTGCAATTCGATCGAAGGGTAGAGTTTGGAGATTCGAAGGAAGTTCGTTTAACGATAAAGAAGAATTGGTGTGTAATTCCAAATGGAGTGCAATGATAATGGATCGTAATAATGAATAATATACATAATACAGCGATAGTTTCTAAAGACGCTATTTTAGGGGAAAATGTTACAATAGGAGCTTATTCAGTTATTGGTGATAATGTTAAAATTGCCAACAATAATATAATTTACCCGTCAGTTTATATTGACGGTTATACAGATATTTCTGAAAACAATAAGTTCTTTCCTTTTTGTTCAATTGGTTCAATACCTCAAGATTTAAAATATCGTGGAGAGAAAAGCAAATTGACAATCGGTCACAGCAACACATTTAGAGAACACTGCACTGCTAATCTTGGAACTGAAGGCGATAATATGGAAACAATAATTGGAAACAATTCATTGTTTATGACTGGTGTTCACATTGCACATGATTGTGTTATTGAAAACAATGTGATATTTGCGAATCAAGTTACACTTGGAGGACATGTTTATG
>CACIRX010000025.1 GCA_902589175.1 uncultured Pelagibacteraceae bacterium
TGGGATCTATGAATTAAATACATTAATGTCCAATGATAAATTTTATCAAAACTTCGGCGATGTAACAAAATACGATTTAGATTTTTATAATGATAAAGAGAAATATGTTATCGATATAAATCATTTTAAAAATGATCAATTAATTCTCAAAAAAGGTAGTTTTTTTAAGTTAAATTACGACCTAAACAATGCAAATATTAATTTGGTAACGAGTATTCATAAAGATGCTGCAATAAACTATTTGCAAAATACTATACTATCACGTGAGACTAGAACTGATCGTGTAAGCAGTTTTCTTCAACAAAATTTAAATGAGAATAATGATATAACGTTAAATTTTAATATTGATCCGACTTCAAATAATATAATCGAATCTCTTAAAAATTTATATGTTGCTTCTTCTGGAGAATTAAACACAAACTTTATTTTTGATGATAATGAAAATCCTAATTTTATATCAGGTCCTGTAAATTATTATATTGAAATTGAAAATTTAGAAACTCCAAACCCCTTATTTAAGGGACTAATAAATTTATCAGATACAACGGCCTTTATAAGACAAATTAATTTAAACAAAAATAATGAGACAAGTTTGAAAATTCAATTTGAAGGCGATACAAATACACTCAATGATAGTTTAATAACATTTGACTCGCTCGATAGTGAAATTGATTTTAATGGAAAAGTAAAAATAACTAAAACTAATCATATTTTTTTAGAAGATTTTGCAATTAATAATAATTCAAATGTTAAGTTAAACCTCTCAGGAGATTTATCAGAGCGTATCTTAAATTTAAATATTAGCGGTGATATCATTGATCTATCTGCAAATAAAGTTGAAACGAAGAAAAAAGAAAGAGTTTATTATTTAAAGAGGGAAAATTATTCGATAAATACTGATGAAGTAATTTTTGCTGGAGCGGTAAGAGTAAATGATTTTAAGGCAGGAATTGAGAAACAAGGTTCAACTTTATCTGTAAATAGCCGTGCGTCTTTTATGGGGCACGAACTAAATTATTCAAGGGAAAAAAACGATAACATTGATGTAAATATTATTGACTCAAGCGATATCACTTATTTTGTAAACGATAATCACGCAGCAAAAAAACTGTTAAGTGATGGAGAATTTAAAATGACATCAATAAGAAATTTAAATACTCAAGAAGCTGATGTAAAAATAAACCTAAATGACTTTGTGTTGATAAATACACCAGCTTCTCTCAAATTGTTATCTCTCCCTTCAATCTCAGGCCTAGTTAGCATTGCTGAAGGTGAAGAGGGAATTCGCTTTGGGTATGGAGAAATTAATTATGTAGAAACAGAAAATAAATTTAATGAAATTGAAGCTTTTGCTGTTAGCGATAGTTTGGGTCTTATTATGGATGGAAATATTGATAGAAAAGAAAAGATTATTGATATGAAGGGAGAAATAAGTCCGATGCATCTTGTAAACGCTATTATTCAAAAATTACCTATTTTGGGACCAATAATCGTAGGAAACGAAGGAGAAGGAATGTTTTCAATAGATTTTTTAATGACGGGATCTTCTAATGATCCCGAAGTAGAGTCTAATCCATTAACTATAATAAAGCCGAGAATAATAGAAAGAGCAATAGAAGCTATTGAAAGTGGTTCGACTATCCAATAATCACTTTAAAGTGTTTTTTCTTGCCAACACTTATTACATTCTCAAACTGTGTAATTTGATTATAGTCTAACAACTGAAGCTCATTTTCTACTATTTTTCCATTTAATTTTACACCTTTCCCACGTATCAATTTCCTACTTTCAGATTTTGAGTTAGCATATTTCATTTGAACGATAAGATCTGATAATAGAGCACCATTTTGTACATCCTCATTGCTTAAATTGAGAGTAGGCATATCTTCAGACAAGCTTTTATTTTCAAATATTTGTTTTGCTGCCTGCTCAGCTTTTCTTGAGCTTTTAATCCCATGAAGCATAGCAGTTACCTCATTTGCAAGTATTATTTTTAAATCATTTATATTTTTCGATGAGTTCTGTTCATGGATGTCGATTTGTTCTTTGCTTAAATCTGTGAAAAGTTTCATGAAACGAATTACGTCTCTGTCATCTACATTTCTCCAAAACTGCCAATAATCGTAGGCTGATAGAAGGTCATCATTAAGCCATATTGCTCCATCAGCTGTCTTGCCCATTTTATCGCCATTAGAATTAGTGAGAAGTGGAGTTGTGAGTCCAAAAACCTCCTTGCCATTTACTCTTCTTATAAGCTCCACTCCATTTACAATATTTCCCCATTGGTCAGAACCTCCAATTTGTAAAGTGCACGAATTTCGATTATTAAGCTCATAGAAGTCATAGGCTTGAAAAATCATATAATTAAACTCTACAAAGCTAAGTGACTGCTCTCTTTCAAGACGTATTTTTACACTATCAAATGTAAGCATTTTATTAATTGTAAAATGTTTACCAAAATCTCTTAAAAAATCTACATAGCCAAGTTTATCTAACCAATCCGCATTATCCATTATTAAGGCTTTATTCTTTTCATTCTTAAATGATAAATATTTGTCAAAAACAGTTTTAAGATTATTTGCATTATTCTTTATTTCATTTTCAGTAAGTATTTTTCTGGTTTCATCTTTTCCTGAAGGGTCACCAATGCGGGTAGTTCCTGTACCAATTAAGATTATTGGAGTATGACCATATTTTTGAAATAGGCGCATTATCATTATCTGTATTAAGCTGCCAATATGTAATGATTTAGCCGTACAATCGAAACCTATGTAAAATGTAACTTCTTCAGATTTTAATTTTTTATTTAGAGACTCCTCATCAGTGCATTGATGTAAGAAACCGCGGTATTTGAGTTCTTCAATAAGTGTCATTTTTTATATTCAGTAATGTATAAATTATTTAGACTAATTATACAAAATATATGAGCAATAATAAACTTCACGCAATTGGCATTATGAGCGGCACTTCGCTGGATGGAATTGATATTTCATATGTAAGTTCTGATGGAAAAAGCAGATTTACTCATAATTGCTCATCTTTATTTAAGTTTAGGGACTCAACTAATAAGTCTCTTCAAAATCTTGTGAACAACTTTACGAAAAATAAAAATAGTATATCAAATATAAGCGATTGCGAAAATTTAGTTAGTGAAGATTATGTAAATGCCATTAGAAAATTTAAAAAATCTAGAAATATCAAAAAAGTTGATCTTATCGCCTTACATGGTCAAACTATTTACCATTCATCTAAAAATAAATCATCAATTCAATTATGTAATAGTTCGTATATTGCCGAAAAAACTAACAGTATTATTGTAACCGATTTTAGGCAAAAGGATCTTTTAAATGGTGGAGAGGGAGCACCATTAGTACCAATATTTCATAAGCTTTTAATCAATAAACTTAAACTTAAAAAGCCTTGTTCTTTTATTAATATTGGAGGCATATCTAATATTTCTATATTGAATAATAGAGGCAAGTTAACAGCACATGATATTGGACCAGGAATGTGCCTTTTAGATCA
>CACIRX010000026.1 GCA_902589175.1 uncultured Pelagibacteraceae bacterium
TCGTATCAAAAAGGTGATGGTAAAATTCTATCAAGTGTTTTAGAAATTTTTACACAAAATGGCTTTAAAATTATTCCTCCAAGAGAAGTCTCAAAATCATTTTTTTTTAATGCAAAAGAATTAGATGAATTAAATTCTAATAACGATGCAATTGACGTTGATAAATCTAAAAAACTCTTAAATGAAATATCTAAGTTTGATAATGCTCAAGCAGTTGTTTGTGTGAGAGGATATATAATTGCAATTGAGGCTGCTGAAGGAACCGATAATTTACTAAACAGAGTATTTGATGTGAGAAAAAACCTTAATCAATTAAAATTCAAGGCTGGAATACTTGTAAAGATACCTAAGAAGAGTCAAAGTAAATTAGTAGATTTACCTGTAATCGGCTTAAACACGCTTAGACTAATTAAAAAGGCCAATTTAAATGGAATTGCAATATATCCAAAACACACATTGATACATGAAAAGAGAAAAGTTTTACAATATGCTAGAAAATATGATTTGAAAATTTATGATGCAGCTCAGTAAAGTTATCTAGTGTTTTTTCTAGATCTTTTTGCACCATATTTAAGGGATTTATTGCCAGTATAATACTGCCTTGGTCTTCCAATTTTCTGAATAGGATCTTCTATCATTTCTGTCCATTGTGCTGTCCATCCAGCAGTTCGAGCTATAGCAAAAATAACTGTAAACATTTCCGGGGGAAATCCTATTGCTCTAAGAATTATTCCAGAATAGAAATCAACATTAGGGTATAATTTCTTTTCTATGAAATACTTTTCATTTAAAGCAATTTTTTCTAGCTCCATAGCGAGTTTAAGTATTGGATCATTTTTTATACCTACATGAGCTAAAACTTTTTTACATATTTTTTTTAAAATCTTTGCTCTTGGATCATAGTTTTTATAAACTCTGTGTCCAAATCCCATTAATTTAAATGGATCTTTTTTTGATTTTGCTTTGTTAAGATATTTTCTAATGTTTTTTGTTGATCCAATTTCTTCAAGCATTTCTAAAGCTGCTTGATTGGCTCCTCCATGAGCAGGTCCCCATAAAGATGAGACTCCTGCAGCAATACAAGCAAATGGATTAGCGCCAGACGAGCCAGCAAGACGCACTGTAGATGTTGAAGCATTTTGTTCATGATCTGCGTGCAAAATAAATATTGTATCCATAGCTTTAGATATAATAGGAGAAATTCTGTATTCTTCTGCCGTATTACTAAAACACATATGTAAAAAATTTTCTGAAAAAGATAAGTTGTTTTTTGGAGATACAAAAGCTTGGCCAATTGAATATTTATATGCCATAGCGCCGATTGTTGATGATTTGGCAATTATTCTTCTAGTTGCCTCTTGTCTTTGATGGGCGTCATTGATATCCAAGGTATCTTGATAAAATGAGGACAATGCCCCCATAACCCCGACCATCATTGCCATTGGGTGAGCATCACGTCTGAAGCCTTGAAAAAAGTTTATAATTTGCTCATGCAAAAGTGTGTGACGAGTAATAAGTTTTTTATATTTTTTTAATTGTTCCTTATTAGGCAAATCACCATAAATTAATAAATTTACAACTTCTATAAAGTCACTCTTATTTGCTAATTCTTCTATATCATAACCGCGATATCTTAAAATACCTTTATCACCATCAATGAATGTAATCTTTGATTCACACGATGCTGTTGAAGTAAATCCTGGATCATAAGTGAATAATTTTGCTTGTGAGTGAAGTTTAGAAATATCAATAACAGACTCACCCTCTGTAGACTTGTATATTGGTAGTTCGTAAGTATTTTCGTTAATTGTTAGCTTTGCTGTTTTTATTTTAGAAGTACTTTTATTACTAGGCATTCACGTATTAATTAAACTATTTATCAAATAATTAAAGAAAAATATAATTAATATTTTCTAAGAAGACCTATTAATTTGCCCTGAATTTTGACTCGATGAGCAGATAGGATTCGTGTTTCATAAATAGGGTTAGCACTTTCAAGTGCTATACTTTGACCTTTTTTTCTAATTCTTTTTAAAGTTGCTTCATTGTCATCAATCAAGGCAACAACAATTTCACCATTATCTGCTATATTAGTTTTTTTAATTAGAACAGTATCTCCATTGTGAATACCTTCATTTATCATTGAATCACCCTCAACTGTTAACGCATAACTCTCACCTATTGGCATCATTTCTTTTGGAACATCAACAGATGTATCATTTTGTTGAATTGCTTCAATTGGAGTACCAGCAGCAATTTTTCCCAAGAGTGGAAGAGTACTTAATTTATGATTATCATCGTTCGCATTATTTATAAAATTACCAACCACCAGGTTATTTTTATTTTTTTCAGAAATCTTAATATTTGATATACCATCTTTTATTATTTCAAGTGCTCTTGCTTTATGAGCTAGTCTTTTTACAAATCCTCTTTCTTCGAGAGCTAAAATTAATCTGTGGATACCTGACTTTGATTTCAAATTAAGTGCAGACTTCATCTCTTCATATGAAGGAGTGACACCATTTTTACTTTGGAACTTTTGAATATAATTTAATAATTCTTTTTGTTTTTTTGTTAACATTGATTCGATCCTTAACTAATGTTCTATCAATGTTCTCTTATAGTTTCAACGAAAAAAAATTCATTATTTTCAATAATTTATTGAGATTAAGTAATTTTTTAATTTAATAATTCTGCAATATGGGTGGGCAAATTATCTGACTTCATTAAAAATTCACCAATTAAATAGTTGTTTATACCTGTGGTCGCATAAATTTTTGAAATGTCACTTTTACTATGAAAGCCACTTTCAGAGATTACGAGTTTGTCACAATTATCTAAGTGTTGAGACAAATTTATTGTTGTATCTAAATTAGTTATAAAATTATTTAGGTTTCGATTATTTATACCTATCATATTTGAATTCATAGATTTCGCTCTTTGCAGTTCGTCATAGTCGTGTACTTCAATAATGCTATCCATCTTTAGTTCACTTGCTAATTCAGCGAACCTATCTGCATCATCTTGACTTAACATTGATAATATGATCAAGATACAATCTGCACCAATTAATTTACTTTCATATATTTGGTAATCGTCAACTATAAAATCTTTTCTTAGTATTGGTAGTTGTACTTCTTTTCTTATTTCAATTAAG
>CACIRX010000027.1 GCA_902589175.1 uncultured Pelagibacteraceae bacterium
ATGGGCAAAAGATAACGATATACCGGTTGGCCCTGGAAGAGGATCGGGAGCAGGATCCTTAGTAGCATGGTGTTTAAAAATTACAAACCTGGATCCAATAAAATTTGGTCTAATATTTGAGAGATTTTTAAACCCTGAGAGAGTGTCTCTACCCGATTTTGATATTGATTTTTGTCGTGATGGAAGAGACCGTGTTTTAGATTACGTTCACTCAAAATACGGTAATAATCATGTTGCCCAAATAATTACCTTTGGAAAATTGCAAGCACGCGCTGTTATTAGAGATGTAGGAAGAGTCCTTGGCATACCCTATGGCCAAGTTGACTATCTATGCAAACTAATGCCTTTTGATCCTTCAAGACCCATGACTCTGCAGCAATATATTGATGAAGAGCCAAGACTTTATGAAGAGGCAAATAAAGATGATAAGGTAGCAAATTTATTGGACATCTCTCTTAAATTAGAAGGCCTTAAAAGGCATGCATCAATTCATGCAGCTGGAGTTGTAATTTCAAAAGAAGAAGTATTTAAAGATGTGCCAATATATAGCGATCCTGACTCAGATATTCTCCTAACTCAATTTGATATGAAATGGGTAGAGAATGCGGGCTTAGTTAAATTTGATTTTTTAGGATTAAAAACTCTAACACTTATTGATAATTGCGTACGATTAGTAAAGACAAATAATCCTTCATTTAATATTGATGATATAAATATTAATGACCAAAAGACTTATGATTTATTAAGTACTGGCGAAACAACGGGGATTTTTCAATTAGAAAGTGCTGGAATGAAAGACACTCTTAAGCAGCTCAAGCCAGATAAGTTTGAAGACATCATAGCAATTGTTGCACTATATCGACCTGGTCCGATGGCAAATATTCCAAGCTATATAGAGAGAAAACATGGTAGGGAAAAACCAGATTATATTCACCCTCTGTTAGAAAAATTGTTAGAGGAAACTTATGGGGTTATAATATACCAAGAGCAGGTTATGGGAGTTGCTAGAGAATTGTCAGGATATTCAGATGGCGAAGCAGATCTTCTTAGAAGAGCTATGGGAAAAAAAATTCAAAAAGAAATGAATGCTCAAAAACAAAGATTTATAGATGGTTGTTTAAAAAAGGATATTAAAGCAAACGAGGCACATTCTATTTTTGATTTATTATCAAAGTTTGCTGATTATGGTTTTAATAAGAGTCATGCTGCGGCATATGCAATGATTGCCTTTCAAACTGCTTATTTGAAAACACACTATCCAATAGAATTTTTTGCAGCATCAATGACATTAGACATGAATAATACTGATAAAATATCAATTTTCCAACAGGAGCTAACGCGGCTCAAAATAAAATTATCACCTCCAAGTATAAATTATTCTGGACCAAATTTTTTAAGAAACAATAATACAATCCTATATGCTTTGGGAGCAATTAAAAATGTTGGAATTGAGTCGATGAAGGATTTATATAATGAAAGAAATATGAATGGAAGTTTTAGAGATTTGAATGACTTTATAAATAGATGCAGTAATTCAGTTATTAATAAAAAAACGATTGAAGCATTGTCATGTGCTGGAGCATTTGATGAGTTTAAAATTAATAGAGCAGCTATTTTCAATCAGGCATCAGATATTGTAAAACATCATAAGTCATTAAATGCCAAGACCTACGACTCTCAAGAAGATATGTTTAGTGAAACTGCCTTGTCAAATTTTAATTTAAATAATGATGAAGAATGGAAACAGAGTTATAAATTAATGAAAGAATATGAAATGTTAGGTTTTTATCTATCAGGACATCCTTTAGAAATGCATAAGAATAATTATAAAACTTTATTGCTAAAAGAGTACAATGAAATAAAAGAAAATTCAGACCTTCACAATAAAAAGGATATCTTGATTGGCGGAACACTTCTTTCTAAAAAAGAAAAAAGATCAGCTAAAGGTAGTGCTTATGCTTTTCTAAATTTTTCAGATCTTTCTTCTATCTATGAATTAATTATTTTTGAAAGTAATCTCAGGAAATATAGAGAATTTCTTATCGAAGGTGAGTCATTTGTTTTAGGTGTAGATTTTACCACTCAAAACGGAACGCTTAGAGGTGAATTAAAAAAAGTTTTTAGCTTTAAGGAAGTAGAAAATCTTAATAACAATGAAAACCGCAGAGTAAAGACAAAGGAAAACATTAAACGTCATACATTAAAGATTTATGCTGATGGAAATTTCTCAAAAAACGAATTAGCTAAACTAAAGTGGGCAAAGGGCGATAATAAAATTGAAATTATATATAATAATCAATTACTTAAAATACCAGGTCAATTCAATATTACATCTGAAATGATCACAAAGATGAAAAGTTTTAACGGCGTAAAGAAAATCGACCTTGTTGAATAAGCTGTTGAAAAGTTTTATCTTTTAATATATTTAATGACAAAATATCACACGGCGATAGCTAACGCTGTCCGGTCCTTTTTAAGGTCAAATTGCTGTGGATGAATAACCGGAGAAATAAAAATGGGAATACCAAATATAAATTTAAAAGAACTAGTTGAAGCTGGAGTCCACTTTGGACATAAAACTCAAAGATGGAATCCAAAGATGGCTAAGTACATTCATAGTACAAAAGAAAATATACATATTATTAATTTGAATTACACACTGCAAATGCTCTCAGATGCCTTAAAGGTAATTGATAGTACTATTTCAAGAGGTGGAAAGATACTTTTTGTTGCTACAAAAAAACAGGCAGCTAAAAAAATTGCTGAACTTGCAAATGATACAAATCAGTATTATGTGAATCATAGATGGCTTGGTGGAATGTTGACCAATTGGTCAACTATTACAAAGTCAATAAAGAAAATGAAGGAATTAGAAATTCTTAAATCTAATCCTGATAATGAATTTACAAAAAAGGAAGTACTAAAGATATCTAATAAGCATGATAAACTTGTAAAATCACTTAGTGGAATTAGTGAAATGAATAAATCACCTGATTTGATATTTGTTGTAGATACGAAGCTAGAGCATATTGCTGTTTCTGAGGCCAATTTATTAAATATACCAATTATAGGTATTGTTGATACAAATTGTGATCCTGATAAAATAAATTATCCAATTCCAGGGAATGATGATTCAAGAAGATCTATA
>CACIRX010000028.1 GCA_902589175.1 uncultured Pelagibacteraceae bacterium
AAGAGTAAAGAATTTGCCTATATCATTTCCAGGAACAACAGGTGCTTATAGTCCGATAACTGGCGGGAAAATTACTTAGTTATCTATACTTTGAATTAAGCTCTCTTTCAATGTAACTTCGTATTGTCTTTTCAAGCTTGTCAGTTTCATTATCATAGAAATGATTAGCTCCAGTTATCTCTTCATAATCGACAGTTATATTTTTTTGAGATTTAAGTTTTTCTGCAAGTCTTGAAGTCTCTTCGGGTGGCACTAGGTCATCTTTTTTACCTTGAACTATTAAGCCTGAAGCAGGACAAGGAGCTAAAAAATTAAAATCATATAAATTTGGTTGAGGTGAGATACTTATAAACCTTGTTATCTCTGGTCTTCTCATTAATAACTGCATGCAAAGTAATGCTCCAAAAGAGAATCCTGCAACCCAACATTGGTTTGTATTTGGATTTTGCCTTTGTATCCAATCTAGTCCTGCGGCGGCATCAGCAAGCTCGCCCAATCCATTATCAAATTTTCCCTCACTTTTACCAACGCCTCTTAAATTAAAACGAAAAATTGAAAATCCAAGAGAGTCAAAAATAGAAAATAATTCCATTAATATCGGGTTATTCATTGTTCCACCATAAAGAGGATGAGGATGTATAAGTAGTGCAATTGGAGGGTTTAAAGACTGACCTTTTTTGTACTTTCCAACTAATTTTCCGTCTGGGCCTGTAAAAACTATTTCTTTTACTTGATTATTCATATTTGAGTATTAGATAGTTGACTAAATTAGTAGGTTATTATATTTAACCTCTGAGACGGTATACTAAATTTAACATTTGAAATTCAAGGTTTTTTTTTAAAATGAGTAAAATCATTGATTTAATTGACTCTTATATTGATAGAGACCCTGCGGCAAAAGGTAGAATTGAGACTTTTGTCACTTCACCAGGCCTACATTCAATTGGAATATATAGATTGTCAAATTTTTTATGGTCAATAAGACTTACTATTCTTGCAAGGTTAATATCTTACATTGGCAGGATATTGACTGGAATTGAAATTCATCCTGCGGCAAAGATTGGTGAACGTTTTTTTATAGACCACGGTATGGGTGTTGTTATTGGTGAAACAGCTGAAATCGGCAATGATGTTACAATCTACCACGGTGTAACCCTTGGGGGCGTTTCACCAAGTGAGGACAGCGCTAGTCAGAAGGATAAGAAAAGACACCCAACTTTAGAAGATAAGGTAATAATTGGTTCCGGTGCACAAATTCTTGGTCCAATTACTATTGGTGCTAATTCAAAAGTTGGCTCTAATTCAGTAGTTACAAAAGATGTTGAGTCGAACAAAAGTGTAATTGGAAATCCAGCTAGATATACAATTGTTCCGAATTCTTCAGGAGTAAAGAAATTCCGAGCATATGGTCTCAGTAAGGGAGATGACAGCAGGGCTACTGTAGTTGAAAAATTGGAAAAAGATAATTCTGATTTAAGAAATAGAATTGAAAAGCTTGAAAAATTAATTGAGGATAATAAATGAAAATAACTTCACGTGGTAGATATGCTGTATTGGCTATGGTCGATCTTGCTAAATTTGGATCACAAAAACCATGCAGTTTGTCACATGTTTCAGTTAGACAAAATATATCATTGTCTTATTTGGAACAGATCTTTAACGATCTAAAAAAGGCTGAATTGGTTAAAAGTCAAAAAGGACCAGGTGGAGGATATATTTTAAATAAAGAGAAAGATAAAATAAAAATTTTAGATATCTTTAATGCAATAGATGAGAAAATAAAAACCACTGGTTGTGGTAATAACCCAAATGCTTTTTGTTCTGGAACTAACAAAAAGTGCTTAACTCATAATTTTTGGGAAAATTTAGAAGGTGTCATTGGTAATTATTTAAGCACTGTGCATCTGAGTGATTTAGTCGAAGAACAAACATTGGTAAAATAATATGAACAAAGTAAGCAAAGATAATTTTACACAAGAAAAGTACAAATACGGATTCGTAACGGAAATTGAAAGTGAAAAAATTCCAAAAGGGTTAAATGAAGAAGTTATAAGACTGATTTCTAAGAAAAAAAATGAACCAGATTGGATGTTGGATTGGAGGCTATCTGCATTTAAAAGATTAGAAAACATGTCTGTACCGAAATGGGCTAAGGCAGAAATCGATGAAATTGATTTTCAAGATTTATACTATTACTCTTCTCCGAAAGATTTTAAAGAAAAGCCAAAATCTCTTGATGAAGTTGATCCTAAATTATTGGAAACATACGAGAAACTAGGAATACCTCTAAAGGAACAGAAGGTTTTAGCTGGTGTTGCAGTAGATGCAGTTTTTGACAGTGTGTCAGTTGCTACAACGTTTAAAGAGAAGTTAAATGAAATAGGTGTCATTTTTTGCCCTATTTCAGAAGCTATACAAAAACATCCTGAGCTTGTAAAAAAATACATTGGGTCTGTTATCCCCGTAACTGATCATTTCTATGCGACTTTGAATTCAGCTGTATTTAGTGATGGTTCGTTTGTATACATTCCAAAAGGAGTTAAATGCCCAATGGAATTATCTACATACTTTAGAATTAATGCTTCTGAAACAGGACAGTTTGAGAGGACACTTATAATTGCAGATGAAGGAAGTTACGTAAGTTATCTTGAAGGTTGTACGGCTCCAATGAGAGACGAAAATCAATTGCATGCAGCTAATGTTGAATTAGTTGCGCTTGATGATGCCGAAATAAAATATTCTACAGTTCAAAATTGGTATCCTGGAGATGAAAATGGAAAAGGAGGTATATATAATTTCGTAACGAAACGAGGTTTATGTAAAGGAAAAAACTCAAAAATTTCTTGGACTCAGATTGAAACGGGTTCT
>CACIRX010000029.1 GCA_902589175.1 uncultured Pelagibacteraceae bacterium
CAGATATTTCAGTTTCTACTTCTTTATTTGAATTGACATCTTTAAATTTGCAGGACATCTTTTGATTTGAATCGTATATATACGTAACTTCAATAGGTTGACCTTCTGGTCTGTTGGCTGGTAAAGGGCCAAGCATTAATTCTTTAACTTTTTTTACCATTTTTGGATTATCGGAACCAAAACCATCTTGAGTTACTGTACATTCCACTTCTGTTTGGTTTTCGTACATAGTATAAACAGTATCAGTTATTTCACACGGTATTTCGGTATTTTTTTTAATCATTATCTTAACTTCTTCTTTGAAAGCATTTCGCGCACTGTCCATTGCAACAACAATTGTTCCAAAATAATGGTTGGTTACTTCTTGCAATTTTACAGCATCAACTGCTTTTTGTTGCACTGCATTCAAATTACTAGTTTCTGTTTTCATCCCAGCATAAATTGCAGCTCCTAAAGCTATGGCTTCATCAACATTGACCTCAGATAGAGGTTCTTTACCAAAATATTTCTTAACGCTCTCATAAAATGCGGGAATTCGTGTAGAACCTCCTACTAATAATACATTGCTAAAGTCTGATGGCTTAAGGCTTAACTCGGCACACAAAGAATCAAGCTGCAATTCCGTTTGCGAGACATATAATGATATTAAATCCTCGAACTCACTCTTAGTTATAGACAAATTCTTGGGGCCTTCTTTAGTACTAACAGTAAAAATAGTTTTATCTCTTTTTGAGAGTGTTTTTTTTGTTTGTTCTATTTCATACTCATATTTGATTTTATCAATTTGTTTATTATCTTCAAATAAAGAGAGGTTGTACTCTTCTTGAAGTTTCTTTTCAAAAAATTCAATAAGTTTTTCATCAAAATCATGACCTCCTAGTTCCTGAACACCAAAAGAACTAAGGACTCGTACATCGTTATCAGTTATCTCACACGCAGTAACATCAAAAGTTCCACCGCCTAAATCATAAACTACTAACTTACCACTTAATTTTGACTTACTCGCATAGAACAAAGCTGCTGCGGTAGGCTCATTTATTATGTTTTGAACATTGAGACCAGCAATTTGGGCGGCCGCCATAGTTCTGTTCCTGGCCGCATCATTAAAATTGGCTGGCACAGTTATTACTGCTTCCTGTATTTCGCCCTCAAGATGCTCAAAATCTTTACAGATCTTTTTTAATATAAGAGCAGAACACTCTTCTGGCGAGAATGATTTACCATTTATTTGTATCTTTGGGTCATCTTTTTGCATTTCTCTTTTTACAAACCGCACACACTTTGTTGGATCATATTGAGTAGCTTTTTTTGCCTCTTCTCCAACCACCACATTTTCATTATCAAAGTAAATTACTGAAGGTGTTATGGTTGCACCGTCTTGATTAGATACAATTTTTGGCTTACCTACTTCATCTAAGCAGGCAATTGCCGAATTGGTCGTACCTAAATCAATGCCCACAATTTTACTCATTAATTATTCTCCTTATTTACAAATTTAAAAATCTTGACCAAGGCAGGTTTTAATATTTTTTCGCCGTCTGATGAAGTTTTTAAATAACCAGGTTCTATATTTTCAATAACCAAGCCTGCCTTTTCATTATCCGTCGTATCTTCCGTTACAGTTCTTGTTTCTCTTTGTCCTTGAATACTTTTATTTATTTGTAGTTCATACTTTTTGATATCTTCAGACTCAAGATAATCGTCTATCAGTTCATCAACAGCTATAAGAGTATTGTTTGATTCACTTGCAGATTTACATATGTTGCTTAATTTAATTAAAAGACTGATATAGTTTTTTTTAATTGAAAAATCATAGCCTTCTTTATATCTCACAAGATCTTTTTCTGTTTCGCCAATTTTTTTACTAAAAATATCTAATTGCTCATTAATATTATTAATTTTTTCAAAAGATTGATTTGTTTTTTCTGTTGTATCTTGAATTTGTTCAGCAATAAAGTTAGCTAAACTTTGTATATTCTCTGAAATCTGATCTTGTGAATTCTTTATAATCTGATTTGTTTCATGCGGAAATTGTAGTATTTTTCCATCAGCAACCACCTTGTCAATTACATTTCGCCTCCAAGATAAAGCTTTTGATAAAACAACTGCAATTACTATAATTATTATTATAAGAAGTATAACTGTAATGAAAAGAAAGTTCTTGGTATTAAATATACTTTCTTCAATACCATAGGATGTAAATGTACTTAATTTATTTTCAAGTAAAGTTATTTGTTTGTCTTTTTTTAATAATTCTTTAGTAAGATTGTCTATATTTAATTCAAGATCTTTAATTATATTTTCATCTCTTTTTTCAATAGTATCAGATTCTACTTCTTGTATTTCACCCGGAATTTCATCTTCAATATTCACTTCACTAGTATTAGTTTCTTCTGATACTAAGTCTTCAGCTACTCCTAGCTTTGCATAAACAATACTAATGAAAGTTATAACAACAAATATGAGTAAGACAGATACATATTTTCTATTTACCATGATTAAAATTGTATCTAATTAATTGAAAAAATTAATTACAAATTTTTGATTAATCTAATTGAAAATCTTTCAAATCAGCAGCATTTCCGCTGTTTTCTGAACCTTCAATTTTTGCATCATTTAGTTC
>CACIRX010000030.1 GCA_902589175.1 uncultured Pelagibacteraceae bacterium
TAGAAGATTTTTATAACCAATGAGAGTTTTTCTATATATCTCCATAAACGTGGGTTTCTTTCTCACCTCCAGGGTGAGTGACCGCTCCCTCGACAGCCGAACCCACTGTTTGACTGTACTTCCATAAGGTGCCCGAATTAAAATCTGTCTGTCTTTCCTTCCAGGATTTTCGCCTTTTTTCTAATATTTCTGTGTCAACATTAAGAGATATTTCTCCTTTTTCTGCGTCTAAGACTATTTCATCTCCATTTTCAATAAGAGCTATTGGTCCACATACTGCAGCTTCTGGAGAAACATGACCTACGCAAAAACCTCTTGTGGCACCACTAAATCTACCATCAGTAATTAAAGCTACTTTATCCCCCATTCCTTGACCATATATTGCCGCAGTGGTTGCAAGCATTTCACGCATTCCTGGACCTCCTTTAGGTCCTTCATATCGGATCACAAATACATCTCCCTCCTTGTAATTTTCGTTTTTTACACATTCAAAAGCATCTTCTTCGCAGTCAAAGCATTTTGCAGTCCCTTGAAATTTTAAATTCTCCATACCGGCAACTTTCACAATTGCACCTTCAGGCGCTAAATTCCCTTTTAGTCCAACAACACCTCCTGTAGGTGTTAGTGGGTTATTGTATGGTCGAATTACATTTTGTTTATTATTGAATTTCACAAACTCTAAATTTTCAGCAATTGTTTTGCCTGTAACAGTTAGACAATCACCATGTATGTATCCACCTTCAAATAGAGTTTTGATTATTATTGGAACACCGCCGGCTTCATATACATCTTTAGCTACGTATTGCCCGCCTGGTTTTAAATCAGCTAAGTATGGAGTGCGTTTAAAAATTTCAACAACATCATCCAAATTAAACTTGATACCACATTCATGAGCAATAGCAGGTAAATGGAGCCCGGCATTTGTTGAGCCTCCGGTTGCTGCGACGATAGTTGCAGCATTTTCTAATGATCTCCTTGTAACTATATCACGAGGTCTAATATTTTTTTCTATTAAATTCATTACCTGTTTTCCAGATTCATAAGCGTACTTATCTCTCTCTTCGTATGGAGCGGGGGCACCTGATGAATAAGGTAAGGCTAATCCAATTGCCTCAGAAACACAGGCCATTGTATTTGCAGTGAATTGTCCTCCGCAAGCACCTGCGCTGGGACAAGCAACACATTCAAGTTCATGAAGTTCTTCTTCAGTAGCGTTTCCGGATGAATATTTTCCAACGGCCTCAAACACGTCAACCACTGTTACATCTTTTCCTTTATATTTTCCTGGCAATATACTGCCTCCGTACATAAAAACACTAGGCACATTTAATCTACACATGGCCATCATTAAGCCTGGCAAAGATTTATCACAACCAGCAAGTCCAACAATTGCATCGTAACAGTGCCCTCTAACAGTAAGCTCAGTAGAGTCTGCAATTACTTCACGCGAAACTAATGAAGACTTCATTCCTTGGTGTCCCATCGCAATACCATCAGTAACTGTTATTGTGCAAAATTCTCTTGGCGTTCCCTCAGCTTCAGTAACGCCCTTTTTTACAGACTGAGCTTGTCGCATCAATGCAATGTTGCACGGCGCAGCTTCATTCCACGTTGAGACTACGCCAACAAAGGGTCTATTTATATCTTCCTCATTCATACCCATTGCATAGTAATATGAACGATGGGGGGCCCTTTCAGGCCCGATTGATACATGGCGACTAGGTAGCTTACTCTTGTTAAATTTCATAATTTTATTTAAAGCTTTGGATTGTTCTTTTTATTTTTTCTTTAGATAATTGATATTCTTCTTCTCTATCTTTTTGCTCTTTAATTACCTCCTCAGGAGCATTATCAATAAAGTTATTATTATTTAACTTAGTTTGAATTTTTTTAATTTCTAATTCAATTTTTTCAAGATTTTTTTGTAACCTCTTTTTTTCCTCAGTAAAATTAATAATACCCTTAAGTGATAAATATATCAAACCTTCATTGAAAATCACTTGCACCATACCCTCATCATTTGAATAATTATCTTTTTCAAATGATTCTGCTCGAGCAAGAGAAATAACAAACTCCTTATTACTTTCAATTATTTCATCTAGCTTTGAGCTAATATTTGAATAGTTAATTTTAACTTTTGATTTAGCAGGAACATTTAATTCTGCTCTCGTAGACCTTACAGCAGATATTAGCTTAATTAGCAAATTAACTCCGTCGCTATCTAATCCAATAATATTGATTTTTTCTGGCCAATTAGACTGACTTATTCTTTGTGATTCTTTTTTTAACAAAAACGATGCCTTCTCCCATAAATGTTCAGTAAAAAATGGCATGATTGGATGTAGCATAATAAGAATCTTTGAAAGTACCAACGAAGTTACGTGCTTTGTTTCATCTATAAGAGCT
>CACIRX010000031.1 GCA_902589175.1 uncultured Pelagibacteraceae bacterium
AGAATCTTTTACAGTTGCATATCGCTTGATTAGAGAAACGCTCATGTCGCCAATAAAAGATAAAATTACTACAGAAGTAATAAAAAATATTGAATATCCATAAGTGTTGCCTAAAAAAAATAATATAAATACACTTATCAATAATGTTCCCGATACTCCAGTTATGAGTCCACTTACAGTTTTTCCAGAACTTATTTTAGGCATTAATTTTTTACCACCAAAAATCTTTCCGCCAAGGTATGAAAATGTATCAAATAGCCAAATAGTTATAATAATATTTAGAATTAATATTATTGAAAATTGTTCTGTAATTAATAATAGTAAAAATAAAAAGAAAGAAACGATTGTAACAATAAAGAAAATATTAATAATTTGAGATCTAATAACCCTATCTTTCATACTATTAATTTCAATAAGTATAATTGATAAGAACAATAAATAAATTAATAAAGAAACATAATAACTATATAAAAGAGGTAATATTACCATTGGCATAAATACAAGAATTGACGCTATACGTAATAGCAATTCTTTGTTAAATAAGTTTTTCAACTATCTACCCATCTTTCTTTGTCTTTTAAAAAAATCGTCGATAGCGTTATTTAGATTTCTTATTTTGAAATCTGGCCATAGAACTTTTGTAAAATATAATTCTGCGTAAGCACTTTGCCATAACATAAAATTACTTAATCTGATTTCTCCCCCTGTTCTGATTATCAAATCTGGATCATATGACTGAGGTATATATAGGTAATTTTTCAAATTATATGATGGATTTTTAAGTTGTCTAATTTTTATTATTGCGTCATTAATCTCTTGTCGTGATCCATAATTAAATAATAAATTTACGATTATTCCTTTATTTTTTTTTGTTCTACTAGTGACTTCGTCAATAATTTTTAAAAACTTTTTTGACAATCTTTTTCTACTTCCACAATGTCTAATTTGAAGATTATTTTGATCTGCTTTTATTCTAAAATCTGAATAAAATATCTCAATTAATTCAAATAAATTTTTTATTTCTGCTGGGTCTCTGTTCCAATTCTCAGTTGAAAAGACGTAAAATGATATTTCTTTTATTTTATATTTAAGATTTTTCAGACCCTCGCAGAGCGTGATACAATTTTTAATACCATATTCATGTCCTTTTTTTTTTGATAAATTATTTTTTTTTGCCCACCTTCCATTCCCATCCATTATAATAGCAATGTGATTTATTTTCTTATTTAAAAAAAGAGATTGTTTCACTTATAATTTTATATTTTTTTTAAATCTTCTTCTTTAGATTTTAAAATACTATCAATTTCACTTATTCGTTTGGAAGTGATCTCTTCAATAATGCTTTGATATTTCTTTGAGTCATCTTGGCCAATTTCTTTATCTTTCTCTATCTTTTTTATCCGCTCAATTCCATCTCTCCTAATATTCCTAATGGCAACTTTTGAGTTCTCAGAAATTTTACCTGCCATTTTTAAAAACTCGCTTCTTCTTTCCTCGGTAAGCTGCGGTAGTGGAAGGCGAATAAGATTTCCTTCTGTCATTGGATTAATACCCAAATCAGACTCTCGTAACGCTTTTTCGACGAACGGCACATTAGTATTATCCCAAACGTCTATATTTATGGTTCTAGGGTCAGGAGTAGTAATATTTCCTATTTGATTAATGTTCATTTTTTGTCCATATGCATCTATCTTTATTGAGTCAAGCATGCTTGGTGATGCTCTACCGGCTCTAATGCCCTGCATATCAGATCTATAAGATTGTATGGAGGAATCCATTCTACTAATTATATCATTTTCAATTTGATCAAACATTGCCTATTTCTGAATACTGTTGTTTGTTATTATATACATTTTTAAAGCAATTTTTTCCTAAAATTGAAAATATTTTAATAGGTATATTATTATCTCTAGCAATGCTTACTGCGGCACTATCTAAAACTTTAAGGTTCATTGCTAAATAATCATTATATGAAATTATTTTGACTTTTCTGGCATTTTTATATTTTTTTGGATCCTTATCATAAATTCCATCTACCTGAGTTGCCTTGTAAATAACTTCACATTCTAACTCAGCCGCTCTGAGAGCAGATGCTGTATCTGTAGAAAAATAGGGATTTCCAGTGCCAGCAGCACATATCACAATCCTTTTTTTTTCCATGTGCCTAATTGCTTTTCTTCTAATATAGGTTTCACAAATAGATTGTATGGGAAATGCAGACATTACTCTTGTCTCAAC
>CACIRX010000032.1 GCA_902589175.1 uncultured Pelagibacteraceae bacterium
AGTCAAAATTTATAAATAATATCAAAAAAGCAAAAAAATATATTAAGGCAGGCGATATATTTCAAGTCGTTCCAAGTCAAAGATTTGAAACTAGTTTTAAAAGTAAAGGTAGCTCTCTCTACAAAGTACTGAGATTGACTAACCCCTCACCTTTTATGTACTATTTCAATTTACCAAATTTTCAAATAGTTGGTTCAAGTCCAGAGATTTTAGTCAGGCTTAGATCTGATTTAATAACTTTGCGGCCCATCGCAGGTACTAGGCCACGAGGCAAAAACATAAAACAAGACCAAAAGTACGAGTTGGACCTACTCTCAGACGAAAAAGAGATATCAGAACACTTAATGTTGTTAGATCTTGGTCGAAATGATGTCGGTAAAGTTGCAAAAAAATCTACTGTAAACGTAACCGCTAAATTCATAATTGAAAAATATTCTCATGTAATGCACTTGGTTTCTAATGTAACTGGAAAACTTAAAAAAAATATCAGTACAATTGAAGCGCTAATGGCAGGATTTCCAGCTGGAACGGTATCAGGTGCACCAAAAATAAGGGCAATGCAAATTATAGATGAATTAGAGAGTGATGTCCGAGGTATTTATGCAGGTGGAATTGGTTACATCTCTCCTGATGGAGATATGGATACTTGCATCGTTTTAAGAACAGGGATAATTACTAAGAATAAATTATATGTTCAAGCTGGAGGCGGTGTAGTTTATGATAGTGATCCGGAACTTGAGTATATGGAGACTGTAAATAAAGCTAAAGCGGTATTGAATGCCGCTGAAATCGTACTTGGAAACAACTTATGATATTGCTAATAGATAATTATGATAGCTTTACTTATAATTTAGTACACTATGTTGAAGAACTAGGACATAACGTTCAAGTATATAGAAATGATAAAATATCTTTAAAAAAAATAGTAAAACTTAATCCCAAAAAAATAATAATATCACCTGGTCCTTGCACTCCTAATGAAGCAGGCATTTGTTTAGACCTTGTTAAAAAATTTTATGATAAAATGCCCATACTTGGTGTATGTTTGGGGCATCAATCGATCGGACAGGCATTCGGTGCAAAGATAATTAAAGCAAGTAAAATTATGCACGGTAAAACTTCAAAAATTTCAAACCTTGGTTCAAAAATATTCACAGGACTACCATCATCATTTGAAGCAACCAGATATCATAGTTTAGTAATTAAAAATGGAACACTACCTAAAAATTTTAGAGTAATTTCTGAGACTATTGACAATAAAAAAAACGTAATAATGGGAATTGAGCATGAAAATTACCCTTGCTATGGAGTCCAATTTCATCCAGAAAGTATAGCCTCTGTTCCATTTGGCAAAAAAATAATGAAGAATTTTTTAAATTTATGACTGTTGATTTCAAAGAATTAATTCAATTAGCTTACGAAGATAGATTAGACTTAAATTCCACTAAAAAAGCCTTTATGCAAATCATGAATGGTGAAATAAGTGAGATACAAATAAGCTCATTTATTTCATTGCTTCAAAAATCAGGTGTTAAATCACATCATGTAATTGCTGCTTTAGAAGTAATGAGAAAAAAAATGCTCGTAATCAATGCACCATTAAATACAATGGATACATGCGGTACTGGAGGTGATGGAAAAAACAGCTTAAATATTTCAACCGCAACAGCTTTTGTTTTGGCGGCCTCAGGTATACCAATAGCTAAACATGGAAATCGAGCACTAACATCAAAATGCGGTTCAGCTGATGTTTTAAAAGCATTAAATATAAATGTCGATATGGAAACTTCTAAATTAGAAGATTGTCTCGGAAATACAGGAATATGTTTTATGTTTGCCCCAAATCACCATCCTGCCATGAAACACGTTGCTAAAGTGAGGCAATTACTTGGGTTTCGCACCATATTTAATATGCTGGGTCCATTGTTAAATCCAGCAAATGTCAGAAATCAAATAGTTGGTGTTTATTCTAAAGAAGTTTTTAATATTTATAAGGACGTTTTTGAAAAAGAAGATAAAAATGTTTGCTTAATTGCTGGTCATGATGGTAACGATGAAATATCTCTCAGTGGTATTAATTTAATTTTCACAAACAAGAATGGCATTACTCAGT